>JAZUEP010000074.1:0-11848 GCA_045640225.1 Bacteroidales bacterium
CATCATGAACTGATTTCTTACTGGCCTGCAATGAACCGAAATTGTTTATCTCGGCGCGGGGAAGTGCATTTTTCTGGCGGAATGCCCTTCCTCGCTGCGAGAAGGAAGAATCTTGGCGAGGATTCGGCCTTAACATTTCGCGGAAGGGTGTTCGGCCAGCAAAATGCGCTTCATAAAATCGAGCAAGCGTATTTAGCCGGAAAAATATGCTTCCTCGTTTTGATAAGGCAGAATTTTCGCCAAGATTCTTCCTTCGCATTTCGCGGAAGCGCATCTCGGCAGCGCGAAGCTCGTTTTTAATTTTTAATTATTAATTTTTAATTTCAAAAGGCTTTACGTCCAGCCGCGTCTCGCATCCCCAGTCCTGGGCTACCTGTTCGAACTTGCGGTTGACAATCAGCCGGAAGATGAGGCTGCAGAGCAGACGTACCGGCAGGGGATAGCGTTCGGTGCCGGTGAACTTGCGGGCAGCAGGGGTCAGGAAATCGCCATTCGTGGCATAGGAACGGCCCATCTCGAAGTAGGGGCTGGTAAGCTTCTCGACCTCGTCGTCGCCCGATAGCCGGAGCATGAAGCTGCCGCCCTTGATCAGACAACCGCCATAGTCGCAGCCCAATTGCGTAGTGATGGACATCAGCAGTCGCTCGCAGAGACGGAACTGATAGCCCTCGTCGAAGCCGCCATGCACGATGAACGACAGCTCGGCCGGCAGCTGGCGCTCGGTGGGCAGAGTGGCGAGGAATTCGAGCATCAGGCTCGGGATGCTCTCGACGTACATCGGGAGGGCGAAGATGATCTTCTGGTTCTGCTGGTAGGCATTGCGTGCGTCTTGCCATTCGCTCAACTTCGACAGGGAATAGAGCTCGCAGGTGTTGCCCTCGGCTTCGTAGCCCTTGATGAAGGCCTGCAGGATCTTGGTCGTATTGCTCAGGTGGCAGGTGCGAGGGCTGCCGTTGATGATGATTACATGCATGGCGCCATCTCCTTTCCTGCTTTGTCGAGCGACATTACGCCCAGTGACCGGCCACCGAGGTTCATGGCGCATCGTTCGCTCCAGTCCTCGAGCAGCGCCTGATCGCCCTTGCCCTGATAGATAACGCCTACGTTCAGCGCATGATAGCGAAGTTCGTGGCGCATCCATCCGCCGCGGAATTCGATGTACATGTTGAGCATGGGCATGATGCGATCCATCACGCGCTTGCCACGATAGTCGAGGAAGCCGAAACGCGTGTCGGTGACCAGCCAGAGGTTCTGGGCCTCGGTCAGCTGGCGGATGATCTGTGTGTAATCGTCGGGGATGGCGCATCGGCCTGGCGTCTTCAGCCAGCAGTGGTTACAGCCTATGCAGTGCGCTATCTTCAGGTCCTTCGTGCAGATGATCCGGACCTGCTGATCGGTATCGGCCAGCATGGCTTCGACCTGTGCGGAACGTGGGTCGGCTTCTAATGTGTTCAATACGATAGTCATAGAGGTTTGTTGTTTCAATGTCTGAAATCCGGGTGCAAAGGTACGGGAAAATCCGACAACTGCCAAATAATTGGGACAGATGGCTTGGATTTGTGACTACTGGCCGAAAGATGGGACGAACGGACACGTGCTGGGACGAAATCGCGCCTTATCGGGCAGGGTCGACAATCAGCTCCTTGACAACTGGCATGTGGGTCTTCGATACCGGAACAAAGGCCTGAACCTCCTTGAAGTAGAGCTGCAGCGAGCTGCCACGATTCTCGATCTTGCTGACGTGCTTCAGGTTGACGACAAATGCACGATGACAACGAAGGATGTTCTGGTCGATGCTCAAGGCCTCCTCGATCTGCGAGATGCTGCAACGCAACAGGATGTCCTTCGCCTGGCCCTCCTTCAGGTAATGAATGCTCACATAATTGCCTTTCGCCTCGGCATAGACAAAGTCGCAGGGCAGGAGCGTGAGGCTCTCCTTGGTGCTGCCTGACAGGGTCAACGGGGCATCTTTCTCGGCTTCCTCAGCCACGGGTACTGGCGCCTCGGCTACGGGGGCTGACGCCAGGGGTTGCCGACGGACATCGTTACGCTCGCGTTCCTGCAGGATGCCGTTCAGGTACTGTGCCTCCTCGAGTTGGCGGTGGTAATCGCGCTTCATGAAGACGTTGCGCCAGTAAAGGCCAATCATCAACGAACAGCCCATATACATCAGTAGGGTATAGAACAGCGAGGACCACGACAGATGATTGTCGACACCCTCCATGCAGCAGAAGCGATCGAGGAAAAATACGGTGCTGGCGGTCATGCCGATGATGTTCAGCACCTGAAACACCAGGTTGCGCCGCACCAGGTAGATCATGCCTCGGCTAGGATCATGCGGCATGCGGAATACCCACGTCAGCAGGCATTCCACAAGGAATATCGACCCAAAGATACAAGAACAAATTCCCAGAGTGAGTACCCAGCGAAAGTGGCCGAAAGGCAACAATCCGAAGGGTTGAAATATGATGATAAACATGCTGCCGATAAGGCCGCTGATCAGTCGTTCCTTAAACATTGGTTGAGAAATTTTATCGGGTCGCAAAGGTAGGCAATTTCTGCGACTTCTCCAAGCATTCAGCAGGCAATTCGTATGCAGGAGTCGTTTTCGTCGCCAAATCCTACGATTTGCAACCCGATAATCTCACTTAATTCAACTTTCGCATTGCGAAACTCAGATCACTTAATTGCTCATTCGGCCCGCTGCCTCACGACCGGCACCCGTGCCCTTGTACTTGCTCTGCTGGGCGTTGAAGGTGTAGCGAAGCGAGACGTCGAGACGCTGGCGGTTGTTGATGCTGTGCTGTTCGAGCCGGTAGTAGCCACAATCCATCTCGACCTTCTGCGAGGTGCGCTGCAAGGCGTCGCTCAACGAGGCACGAAGGCAGAGAGCATCGCCCGCGAGCCAGCACTTCTGTACGACGAAGCCCAGGTTGCAGCAGTCGTTCAGCAGGCGCATGTTCATGAAGTCGCCACGCGTGTAGGCACTGAGGTTGGCCTCGACCTGCCACGAGTGCTTGAAGCGGAAGGCATTGCTGAGGTCCATGATGAACATCGGACGATGATAATGGATCTGGCGCTGGCCCGTTGCCTCGCGCGGATCGGCCAGGGTGTTGCGTACATTGTAGCGCTGGAAGCCTACCGTCCAGTTGGGCGAATAGCAGCCAAAGGTAGGGTTGGCCGAAAGGTAAGCCGAGGCGACGCGGATAGGGGTGGGGAGGTTGATGACCTTGATGAGGATCAGGCCCTCGTTGGCCTGCTTGCTGTCGTCGGCCTGCAGGTCGTTGTAGAGGTACGACCAGTTGTTGATGCCATCGTCCACGCGGTTGTACGAGGCGTAGAGGTTCAGGAACTTCCAATGCAGGTTCAGGCCCAGCTGCTGCGACTTCTCGTTCTTCAGCGTAGGGTTGCCTTGCTGCAGCGAGTACGAGTTGAGGTAGATAATCGACTCGTCGAGCATCTGGAAGTCCGGTCGCTGCGTCTTGTAGCTGTAGCTGAGCGATGCCTGCCAGCTGCCCCATTGGTTCGACCACGACAGCGAAGGGAAGAAGTCGTCGGTGTAGCGGATCATCGACTTGTCGGCCTGCAGCAGGTTGTTGTAGTCGAAGCCTACATGCTCGTAGCGAAGTCCGGCCGAGAAGTTGCCGGCCCGGGGGATGGCGCAGACGTATTCGACAAAGGTAGCCACGTTGGCCTCCTTCACCTCCGAATGGGTAGCGGGCAAGGGCACCTGGCTGATCTGATAGCGCGACTTGCGGTTCACGAAGGTCATCTCGGTACCTGCCTGCAGCTGGCCACGCCATACGGGATAGCTCAGCACCAGCTTGCCGGCCAGCAGTCGGCCCTGGTTGTAGTTGTTGCTGTGCATCTGGTTCAGCTGGCCATTGATCGTCTCGTCGATGTCGTTGGCTTCGCGGATCTTGTTGGTCACGAAGTCGAAGTTGAAGTCGATGCCAAGCTTGCCCACACGGCCATTGTAATAGGCGTTGCCGTCCCAGTTGTAGGGCTGACGTTGCGTGCCGTGTTGCGTGCTGTGGCTCTCCTCGTACAGGCCGGAGCCCTCTTCGCCGCTGGTCCATTGACGCATGTCGGTATCGATGGTGGCCGGAATCTCGCGTCGGATCAGGTCGTGACGCTCTACGCGCATACCGATGGAGTGATTGTCCGACAGCTGCCAGTTGAAGCCGAGGTTCGAGTTGATGCCCTGCGACTGCTGGTCGTGGCGCAGGTGCATGTTCTGCTCGATGGTGGTCAGTACGGTGCTGGGCATCCCGTCATCCGTTGGACGTGAGGAATTCAGATAGCTTTTCTGCTCGGGGTACGAGTCCTGTACGCCATCCCACTTCCAGTAGTTCACCATGCTGAAGAAGTCGACGTTCTTGTGGCGATAGCGCAGGTTGAGGTTGGCACTCGGATCGTTGTAGCCATAGACGAGGTCGCTGTTGTCGCTGACGTTGAGGTCGTAGCCGAAGCCATTGCCCTGGCGACGGATGGTCTTGATGCGAACCACGGCCGTGACGGTGGCGTCGTATTGTGCACCGGGATTGGTGATTACCTCCACCTCCCTGATCTCCTCCGAGCGAAGTCGCTTCAGCTCGTCCTTGTCGCTTACCTTACGGCCGTTGATGTAGTAGACAGGCGTACCCTTGCCCAGTACCTCCAGGTCGTCGCCCCTCAGCGTCATGCCGGGGACCTTGGCCAGCATCTCCTTGGCGGTGCCCGACTTCTCGAGTACCGAACCCTGGATGGCCGTGACCAGCGAATTGCCCGTCAGCTTGGTCTTGGGCAGCTGGCTCTTGACGATCACCTCGTCGAGCATGCGGTTGTCTTCCTTCATCCGGATCAGGATGCTGTCGCGATAGTCGCGCGTATCGATGTATAAGGTCTCGTATCCGATGCTCGAGATCTTCAGGATGCCGCCCGTAGCAGGGGTTACGATGTTGAAGTGGCCGTCGTGGTCGCTCGTCGCGCCTTGCACGAAGGCCGAATCTGCAGGGTTCAGCAATACCAGGTTTACAAATTCCATGGGTTCGCCATTCTTGTCTACGATCGAGCCCGTAACATCAGGGCTGTTGGTTGCCATAGCGGTTAGGCCTAACGAGGCGAAGACTGTGCTCGTAAAAGTAGTCTTTAGTTGTTTCATCGCAATAAATCAGTAATAATAGTAGTTTTTTTTGTTGATGGTTTGAAATTATGTTTCCGAATTTCCGGTGCAAAGATACGCAAAAGGCCGACAACCTCCAAAAATGTGGGATAGACGGCCTGAATCTGTGATTATTGGCCGGAAAATGGGACGAATGGATCGGAAATGGGACAAATGATGCCTGTGGTCGAGCGTCACGAATGGAGCTGTTTGGTCCGGATTGTGTCAAAATTTTGGACACTTTCAGCCTCGAAAAAGCGTTTTCTGACGTCGGTCGTCGGTTTTCTCGTCGGAATACCTCATTTTTGCACCACCAAAACGAACGATATGAAAACGATTCTTCTCGCCCTACTCAGTGCCACGATGGTAGCCCAGAGCCTTGCCCAGGAAGCCCTGCAGCTGACGCTCGGTCAGGCCATCGCCCTGGCACAACAGCACTCGCCCAGTGCCGTGGCTGCACAGCATACGCTCGAGAGCGCGTATTGGTCCTATCGCTACTATCAGGCCAGCTACAAACCCTCGGTCGAGCTGTCAGCTTCGCCACAATTCAACCGCGGCATCGAACGCGTCATTCAGCCCGATGGTACCAATAATTTTGTGCACGTCAGCCAGGTGAGCAGCAATGTGTCGCTGCAGATTACACAGAACCTTCCGCTCACGGGTGGCAGCATCTTTGTCAACAGCTCTCTGTTGCGTGACGATCAGATCGAAGGCGATGGCGCCACTTCTTACCGCTCGCAGCCCATCACTATAGGATATCAGCAGAGCCTGCTCGGATATAATGCGTTGAAGTGGGACCGTCGCATCGAGCCACTACGCTGGCAGGAAGCCCAGAAGCAGTACACCGAGACGATGGAACTGGTAGCATCGCAAGCCAGCAACTACTTTTTCGCCCTGGCTACTGCCCAGACAAACGTGGACATTGCCCGTAGCAACCTGGCATCGGCCGATACGCTCTGCCACATGGCCGAAGGACGCTACAACATCGGCACCATTACTGAGAACGAGATGTTGCAGCTGCAGCTCAATAAGTTGCGCGAGGAGACCAACCTGCTCGATGCCGACGTGTCGCGACAGGAAGCCATGGAGAACCTGCGTAACTACCTCGACTTGCCTACCGCGGTGCAGATCAGCGTGCTGACGGACGATAACATCCCGCAGATCGAAGTTCCTCTGGCCGAGGCCCTCGAGCTGGCTTTGCAGTACAGCCCTGATCCGGATTACTATCGCAGGGCACAACTCGAGAGCCGGCAGAACCTGGCCTACACCAAGGCAAGCACAGGCTTGAAGGCTGACCTCTACCTGCAGTTCGGCCTCTCGCAAACCGGGCAGGACCTGCACGACACTTATCGTAACCCTACGGATATGCAATACGCCTCGGTGTCGGTGTCGATTCCTATCTTGGATTGGGGGCGAGGCAAGGGCCGACGACGCGTGGCACAGTCGAATGTCCAGCTGGCCGACGTCCATGCCGAGCAGGGGATGAAGAGCTTCGAGCAGAACGTCACCCGGATGGTGCAGCAGTTCAACCTGCAGTCGCGCAGGGTGCTGGTAGCCAGTCAGGCCGACAAGACTGCCGAGCGTCGATACGAGGTGGCACGTAGGCTGTACGTTATGGGGAAGAGTACGATACTCGACCTCAATAGCGCCATCAGCGAAAAGGATTCGGCCCGACGCAGCTACATTCAGAGCCTTTCGAACTACTGGAGCCTTTATTATGGACTTAGGTCGATGACCAAGACATTGCCCTGCGACCCCTTCCCAGCCCTCCCGAGGGAGGGAGATTATTAGATGCTTTTGCTAATCTGTATTTTTGATATTCATTTTTTTAACTCAAAAGCCTTTCCCCCTCAAGGTAACTAAATTATTCCCTCCCTCGGGAGGGTAGGGAGGGGTCTCTCTTATGGATAGAATTTTAGAACAGAAACCCTGGTACTTCCGCTATAAATATTATATAATGTGTGGCGTTGCCATTCTCGGCCTTATCATCTACGCCCTCACCCTCGCTCTTGGTCCCAGTCGCCAGCGTGTCGATCAGGAGGATGTGAAGATCGGCGAGGCCCGGACGGCACCGTTCCTCGAGTATGTCGATGTGGAAGGCCTCGTTCAGCCTATCCGCACCCTTCGCGTCAACACGCACGAGTCTGGTAGAGTGCTGCGAATTCTTGCCGAAGAAGGTCAGACGATTCATCAGGGCGATACCATCCTTGTGTTGAGCAACCCTGAACTGGAGCGTGCTATCGAGGATCAGCGCGACGATCTGGCTCGTCAGCATACGGCCTACGAGGAACAGAAGATTGAGCAGGAGAAGCTCCGGCTGCAACTGCAGAAGCAGGCCCTTCAGGCACGATACGAGCGGCAACGCCTGGACAAGAACATCGTGCTCGACCGCGAGGAACATAGCATGGGCATCAAGAGCAAGGCGCAGCTGGAAGTGGCTGAGGATGAGTATCGTTATCAGCAGCAGCGCACCGAGCTAGACATGCTGTCGCTTCGCAATGACTCTGCTTCGGCCGTGCTCCGTGGACAGATTATGGCTCGTGACATGGAGCGCGAACAGAAGAAGTACCGTCGCTCGTGTGACCGACTGGAGGATCTCGTCGTGCTGGCTCCCTGCGACGGCCAGCTTAGCTACATCTCGGCCACCTTTGGCCAGCGGGTAGGAGCGGGCGAACAGATTGCCGAGATCAAGGTCCTCACCGATTATAAGGTGCATGCTTCGCTCAACGAGTATTACATCGACCGCATCGCCTCGGGCCTTCCGGCCAACATCAAGTATCAGGGCGAGCAGTTCCCATTGCATATCACCAAGGTAGTTCCCGAGGTTCGCAACCGTTCGTTCGACATCGACCTTGTCTTCGAGCAGGAGCGCCCTTCGAACATCCGCGTCGGCAAGTCGTACCGCGTGCAGATTGAGCTTGGCAAGGCCGAAGAGACACTCGTCATCCCTCGCGGCGACTTCTATCAGAATACCGGCGGCCAGTGGATCTATAAGCTCGATGCCTCTGGCAAGAAAGCCATCAAGACCCCTATCTCTATCGGCCGTCAGAACCCATCGCAGTACGAGATCATCGAAGGTCTCAGTGCTGGTGACCGCGTGATTACGACGGGATATGAGAAGTTAGGGGATACGGAGGTGGTGATATTGAAATAAATGGGGAGGGTTGGTTATTTTGCTCTACAGAATTATCAATACAATAGAAATATATAGAAAATTGCACAGAAAAGGAAGAATATATTCTTTTTCTGTGCAATTATTCATATATTTGCAGCAAAATTATAAGTGATATGATAAAGAACCCACTACAGCAGTTTGGCCAAATCCCTATTCAAAAAGGGACGCTGATGTCATGTTTCCCTAATCTGTCCGCTCCAGAAAAAAGAATACAAGCGTTGGAAAAAAGCGGAGAATTGATACGACTGAAAAGAGGTCTTTATGTGGTCAATGAAGTTGTCACAGGAAAGCCTATCGATAGTAAATTATGTGCCAACCATCTCTATGGACCATCTTATGTCTCACTGCAATGGGCATTGCGTTGGTATGGACTTATTCCTGAGCGTGTATTCCTGATGACCTCGGTAACCACCAAAAGGTCTCGCTGCTTTGATACGTCAATCGGATCGTTCTCTTTTATGCAAGTTCCGAAGGCTTATTTCCCTATCGGAGTAAGGATGGAAGAGGAGAACGGTTGCAATAGTCTAATTGCGACGCCAGAGAAAGCCCTATGTGACACAATCCTCTCAGATAATTATGTGCCGGAACAATCAATCGTAAGGCTAGAGCAATACTTAGAAGAGGACATACGCTTTGATACTGATGCTTTGAAAGACTTTGATGTCTCAATCATCGAAGCATGTGCAAAAACTGGTCGTAAGACCGCAATTCTGAACAACCTTATAAAAATAATCAGACGATGAGTACATACGATGAGATGCTGGCCAGATACCCACAGGGACCATCTACAGCCACACCTAATGCCGAACAGGAGGTGATGCAGCAGATAGCACTTGCAGGACTTCATCGAGGCGGATTCTTCGAACATGCAGCCTTCTATGGCGGCACCTGCTTGCGTTTGTTCCATAACTTACCTCGGTTTTCCGAAGATATGGATTTTTCGCTTATCGAAAAGCGTGATGATATACACATCGAAGATTATTTTCCTGCCATCATTGAGGAATTTCTGTTGGCAGGACACGAAGTGAGTATCGTAAAGAAAGACAAGAAGATCTTTGGACGTGTAGAGTCTGCTTTCCTCAAAGAGAACACTGAGGCATACGATATCAAATTCACAACTAAGAAAATTGTGAAGGTAAAGATTGAGCTCGATACCGATCCTCCGCTTGAGTTCAGTACCGAACAGAAGATGCTAATGCACCCTTATTCTTTCATGACGCGCTGCTTTACGCTTCCTGACCTCTATGCAGGCAAGATGCATGCCTTGGTTTATCGGGCCTGGCAACGGCGCATCAAGGGCAGAGACTGGTTCGACTTCGAATGGTATGTCCGTTATAATGTTCCTCTTGATTTTAAGCATCTGCAAGCCAGAATACGAGAATTCAGCGGGAATGAAGTGGATCAGCAGACCTTCATGACATTGCTCAAAGAGAAACTAGCATCAACAGATATAGATGCCGTCAAGGCAGATGTTGTTAATTATATCGATGACAAATCGGCACTCGATATCTGGAGCAACGACTACTTCCTCCAGCTGGCCGACAGGATCCGTTTCCTCTGATGAGTGTCAAAAAATTGGACACTTTTAGCCTCAAAAAGTCGATTTCGGCATTTTTGGGGCTATTATTATGAAATAATCATCATCTTTGCAGCACGGAAACAAAAACGAGTAGGAGGTAAACGCTAATCGTAGGCGTTTATCTCCTACTCGATTGGTCGAAAACGACGGCAATATGTATTGATTTGGTCAGAAAAACGAGAAATAATCGTTTATCTACTTGAAATGTTACATATATTTCGGATTGAGTTTTTTGATTAATTGGCTGCAAGTAATTTGTCTCAAAAGGAATATAGATTACCTTGCAGCCAAAAGTATATTTGTATGTTATTAAGCTATTAAACGCCTAATATCCCGAGTATAACTCCTATAGTAACACCAACAAGAATGGGAACGCCAAGAACCAAAGCTATAGATTTTCCCCATTTTATTTTCTTATACTCATATTCGTAAGGTGCAGACTGTTCTGTATGCGTCATAGGAATATTTGTTTTTACCTCATAGCAGATATTGTCAGCGTTTACGAAATAATGAACATAATCGGTGGTTGTGACTTGCTGTGATGTAGTCTGCATACCTGGAGTATATGTTCTGGTGAAAAAATTGATATTGTATGCAGATGCTAGAGAACTAGAGACGGTAGATGTCGTAGTGTTCTCGTAGATAAGAATAGTTCCACCAGCACCATCTGTGACTTGACGCTGCGGCGCACCCAACTTTGTGACAATTTGATTGTGGGTTTGCCCGATACACTGATCACGGAATGCAGGGAAATCGTCGATGGTCAGCGTGTCAGTTCTCGTTCCTGTAGCTGTAGTGAAACACGATGTCAGGGACGTGACGCAGATCGCCATCCATAGGATGGTTTTCAGAAATGAAGAAAGTTTTTTCATAGAAATTGAATTAATTAAAGTGTATGATATATAGTTTTATGATTATGCTATATTATTGATTACCTTTGCATTTTATGTAGAATACATAGTTCTTGACTGATCTGACCTTGTCTGCTAAAGATCCATTGCCAACGCTATTGGTTTGTGGAATGTTGGTAGTTGAAGTAACGCTGCCTACCAAGTTGTAAAGATAAGAAGTTTTGATGGCATATCCTACATTTTCAGCACCAGGAATACCTGCGTTGACGATGCCGATGATATTTCCGCGACTGTCGAACATAGGACCACCGCTATTGCCTGGTTGTACTGGAGCAGATATCTGGTAAGTGGTTACATCACCTTGATATCCGCTTCTTGAACTGATGATGCCATTGGTCAGTTTCACTTCGTCGCCCATGTAAGACGTCAGAGGGTAGCCTAATACCTTAAATAGGAAAATCAAGAGAATCGAAAAGAAAGCAAATGAAATAAAAGGCTTGATATTAAGAGTGTTAAGCAAATGTGACAAATTCCTTTCGATTCCTTAAAAATCCTTATAATTGCCATATTTTGTTACTTATATTTGCGACATTTAAAATAATTTTGTTACCTTTGCACTCGATTTCTAATCATCTTCATTAGGAACGAGTATGAGCAAAGAAAAGAAATACAGCAAAGAGCCAGTTAAACTGTGTCTGAGAAACCGTAAGGATGGTCGTCAGGTGATTTATCTGGAAATCTATATTGAAGGCAAGCGTACTTATGAACGTTTGCCCGACCTCGTATTGATTCCTGAGACCGATGAGAAATCAATAAGGAAGAATGATGCGACTCTCAAAAAGGCAGAAGTGATATGCCGAAGGAGGAATCGGGAACTAAAGAAGGAGATGCCAGACAACAAGTATGTCCAGCCCCAAGAACCCGAAAAGCCGCAGCTTACCTTATTGAAATGGATTGACCAGTATCACGAGATTCAAAAGAATAGAGATGTCCGCAATCTTGGATTCATCAACCGCCTTAGAAAGCTACTCGAACTTTTCCATGACGACCTTCCATTGGCTGATGTTGACAAGCAGTTCTGTCTCGACTTCATCAACTTC
>JAZUEP010000075.1:0-9152 GCA_045640225.1 Bacteroidales bacterium
ATACTCCAATAGAAAACTATCGAGACCTGCTTCCCGACAGATGGATGCATGCAAAGT
Organism: Bacteroidales bacterium; assembly: GCA_045640225.1. Lineage (GTDB taxonomy): Bacteria > Bacteroidota > Bacteroidia > Bacteroidales > UBA3663 > Liminaster. The sequence goes on from JAZUEP010000075.1 coordinate 58, forward strand.
AATAGCCGCCCAGAAACCCTGGACGGCTATCTTTTTTACATCTACCTGCTAACGCGGATGGTTATACCTTTGTAACGGGGGTAGTCATATTATTTATGCTTTATTATTTAATATTTCGTGTCTTTTGACACGCCCTCTTCGTCTTTAGCCGATAGGACGGTCAGAAGCCGATCGAAAGACCGATCGAGAAGGGCGAAGCCTTTAGGTGCGTCTCTTCCGGATCGAAGAGGTCGGTGAGCGACAGGCGGCCTACGATGCCCCAGCCGTGATGACCGGCCTGGAACAACAGGTTGCAGCCCCATGGATTGACGATGTTCTTGTCGAGCCCTACGATCTGTTCGGGCGTTGCGTGTGCGATCTGCTTGTCGTACTTGCGGGCACGGACATGATGGCGCATCTCGGCCTCGATGCCCAGGGTCACGAAGCTACGATAGTCGTCCGAGCGGAACTCGAGGCTGATAGGCAGACGCCAGCTCCAGTAACGGAAGCGCTGGCTGACAAAGCCTTGCAGATCGTCCTTCGGTGCCTGATCCTTCAGCTTGAAGCTGGTGCGGCTGAAGCCCAGACCCCAGGTGAGCAGGGTGCGATAGTTGCGCGAGTGCAGCAAGGTGCCGCTCAGCGGATACATACCCCATTCCCAGCTCTTGGTCGAGTTGATGGGCAGGTTCTTGTCGCCGGCAAAGGCAAAGCCGAAGTAGAGGGCCGAATAGTGTTCCTCGTTTCCCCAGTTTCCATAGTTGGGAACACCGGGGATGTTGACGTTGAGGGTTGACGACTGCTGGCCTTCTGGATTGGTTACGATAGTCTTCGATAGGAGGTTGTTATACGAACGTGTTTCGACGATGGTAGTGTCCTGCTGTGCAAAGGCCGATGCGGTAGCAAGGGCAAGCGTGATGATGGTAAATAGCTTTTTCATAATATGATAGGAGCTTAATGAATTAACGATGAGGAATTAATATTTGATGTTTCCGGGCGTTGCCTGTCAGAGGAACATGCGCTCGATGTCGGCTTGCTTGAAGTCTCCGTTCAGGACGATGAAGATGTGCTCGTCCTCGTCGACGACGTACATTACCAGCTCGTTGTACTTCTTGCCTTCGCGGAAGTAGATGGCCGATAGATGTTGCTTGCCTTCGCGGGTGGTTACCATGTTCTGGTAGTCCGTGGCGATGATCTCCTGGTGGTCCTTCTTCATCTGCTGGCTGGCTTCGGCTTGCGAGGTCGTGATGATCAGGATGTTGTTCAGGTCGACGTTGTTGCTCAGTCCGTTGAAGTTGATGTTGCCGACCTGTGTCTTGCCGTTCTTGATCATCTGCTTGATCATGCTTCGGCTTATGCTGACGTACTTCACGTCGTCCATTTCCATGTATTTCGCAAACATCGCATTCTGTGCCATTGCTGCACTGCAGATCGCGATGATGCAGATCAGAAGTGTCATTATTCGTTTCATAGTCAAAATTGTATTAATGGTTTATGGTGTAATAGTCTCGTGTAGCGTCTGCCGTACCTGTTCCTGCACTCTGCCGATGCATTCCATCTCCTCAACGCTCTGCTGCATGCAGTTGCTCACCATGGTCAGGGCGTAAAGGGTGTAGGCTTCGGCCTCCTCTTGCGTGATGTCCGATGCGGCAAACATCGTCTCCTCGTCGGTGTGGAAGTAGGGTAGCCAAAGGCTAGTGCCCAGCACGACGAGCAGGCAGGCTGCTGCCGACATCCACCAGCGTAGCATTGGGGTCTTAGGCTTCGCTGCCTTGTTCTTGGGTGCGATGCTGAGGCTTTCGCGTCGTTCGTTTTCAGCGATGCTTGCCATCAGCCGTTGCTCGAAGCCTTCGGGCAGTTCCGGTTCGGCTTCGATCGTCTGTCGTTCCTGTGCCAGGGCGCGGAACACTTCGACGTCGGTGCGTAGATGCTCGGGTACATCCTTGCACTGTGGCAACGCCATCAGGAGCTCTTCTTCCTCGTGGGTGGTTGTCCCTTCGTAGAAGCGGTCGATCAGGTGCTGTACCTCTTCCCAGTTCATGTTGTCTCGGTTCATAGGATGTGTTTTTGTATTGCTAATCGTTTGAGTTGTTGTCGGGCTCGTGTCAGCTGTACCCTGACATTGCCCTCGCTGAGGCCGGTGGCTTGTGCTATGTCGGCAAATTCGATGTCCTTTATCAGCCTCATCCGCAGGATGGTTTGCTGCAGGGGTGGTAGCTGTTCTACGAGGCTGAGCGTCTGCCTGAGCATGTCGCGTTGTTCTATTCGGTCCTGCACCGTGGTGTCTGGCTCGTCGGGCGGTGGCGGCGGCTCCAGCATCTCGCTGTCGACGGTGTGTCGGGTTCGCAGCTGGTCGATGCAGAGGTTCTTGGTCATCGTCACCAGCCAGGCTTCGGCATTGGGCTGTAGGATCAGCTGTTCGCGCATCTGCCAGGCCCTGAGGTAGACTTCCTGCACCACGTCTTCGGCCTCATCGGCTCTCAGCACAAGGCGGAAGGCGATGGCGTACAGCTTGCGGCTGTAGGGCATATATTGTTGGGCGAACTCTTGACTGTCCATATTGGTTTTTGTTGCTTTTTCACCAATAAAACGAATGAGCGGCAAGTTTATTACAGCAAAATGCGGAAAATTTTAATTTTTTTTTGTTCGGCCCTCTTTTTTTCGAAAAAAAGCCGTATCTTTGCACCAATGTAATTCATAATTCATAATTCATAATTCGTAATTAGCGTCGCTCCGTAATTCATAATTCGTAATTCATAATTCGTAATTCGTAATTCGTAATTCGTAATTTGTAATTTGTAATTAGCGTCGCTCCGTAATTCGTAATTCGTAACTCGTAATTATTATATATTTATATATGATTAAACCCGTCCGTACCCGTGTCCTGCCTCAGGTCTGGCGCGATCAGGCCCAGCTCGAGGCCCAGCTCTGCAAGGAGAATGCCATTAGCCCTAAGGCCTTGCGTGGCATCCGCATCCGGCACAGCAGCATCGATGCCCGCCAGCGTCAGGTGATGGTGCAGCTCGACGTCGATATATATATAAATGAGGAACCGCCCGTGCTGCAGTACCAGTCGCGTCTGTATCGCGAGCTTCCGGCTTCGGCCCCTCAGGCCGTGGTTGTAGGCGCTGGCCCTGGCGGCCTGTTCGCAGCCCTTCGGCTGATCGAACTGGGCGTACGTCCCGTCGTCATCGAGCGTGGCCGCAACGTCACGGACCGTCGTCGCGATGTAGCCAACATCACACGCGAACAGCGGGTCGACCCCGAGTCGAACTTCTGCTTTGGCGAGGGCGGTGCCGGTGCCTTCTCCGATGGCAAGCTCTTCACCCGTTCGAAGAAGCGCGGCAACGTGCAGTCCGTGCTCGAAGGCCTGTGCCAGTTCGGTGCCGAGACGGGAATCCTCGATGCGGCTCATCCACACATCGGTACCGACCGTCTGCCGGGCATCATCGCCAACATCCGCGAGCAGATCCTGCAGTGTGGCGGACAGATTCACTTCGAGACGTGTGTCGAAGAATTAATAATTAAAAATGAAAAATTAAAAAATGATAGTTCGGTTGTCGAGGGTGTCCGTACCCGCGATGGCCGTGAGTTCCTCGGTCCGGTGATCCTTGCTACAGGTCACAGCGCACGCGATGTCTATCGGATGCTCGATCGTCAGGGTATCCTGATCGAGGCCAAGGGTCTGGCCATCGGTTGTCGCCTCGAGCACCCCCAGCAGCTCATCGATCAGATACAATACCATTCGCGCGAGGGTAGGGGCAAGTGGCTGCCGGCTGCCGAATACTCGTTCGTGACGCAGGCTACAGGCGAGGTGCCTGGCCGAGGCCGTTCGCCCAAGGGGTCTGCAAATCACCGACCCCTTGCGTCCGAGGGCGTCGAGCGTGGTGTCTACTCGTTCTGCATGTGTCCGGGCGGAGTGATCGTGCCGTCGGCCACCGATGCCGAGCAGGTCGTCGTCAACGGCATGAGTGCTTCGGCGCGTGGAAGCCGTTGGGCCAATGCCGCCATGGTCACCGAGGTTCGCGTTGACGATCTGCCCGAGCTGGCTCAGCAGTTGCAGCTCGACGTCGACCTGCAGAGCCCGCTGGCCATGATGGCCGTGCAGGAGGAGATCGAGCGCCAGTGCTGGCTGAACGGTGGCCGTACGCAGGTGGCTCCGGCTCAGCGTATGACCGACTTCGTACGTGGCCGTCTGTCGGCCGACCTGCCCGAATCCAGCTACACACCGGGCGTCATTGCCAGCCCGTTGCACTTCTGGTTGCCACGGTTCATCTCGTCGCGCATGCAGCAGGCATTGCAGTACTTCGGGCAGCGGGCCCATGGTTTCCTGACCGACGAAGCCCTGCTTGTGGGCACCGAGACGCGTACCTCGTCGCCCGTTCGCATCCCTCGCGACCGAGAGACGCTGTGCCATCCCGTCACCGCCGGCCTTTATCCCTGTGGCGAGGGCGCCGGCTTTGCTGGTGGCATCGTTTCGGCCGCTATGGATGGCATTCGTTGTGCCGAAGCCTTGGCTGCACAGTGTTTTTGAACAAATATTGACCGAAAATTTGGCGAAAAGAAGTTTTTTCGTTATCTTTGCGCCCAATTACACGTAATTCGTAATTTGTAATTCGTAATTTGTTTTCTTATGGGAAACCAGCGTTATATGATGCGTGGCGTAAGCGCCAGCAAGGAAGATGTGCACAACGCCATCAAGAACATTGACAAGGGCCTCTATCCACAGGCCTTCTGCAAGATCATTCCCGACATCCTGGGCGGTGATCCCGAGTATTGCAACATCATGCATGCCGACGGTGCAGGCACCAAAACTTCGCTCGCCTATATGTACTGGAAGGAGACCGGCGACCTCTCGGTCTGGAAGGGCATTGCGCAGGACTCACTCATCATGAACATCGACGACCTGATCTGTGTCGGTGCGGTCGACAATATCCTTGTCTCGTCAACCATCGGTCGTAACAAGATGCTCATCCCTGGCGAGGTCATCTCGGCCGTCATCAACGGCAACGACGAGCTTATGCAGGAGCTGCGCGAGATGGGTATCGGCGTCTATGGTACTGGCGGCGAGACGGCCGACGTGGGCGACCTGGCACGCACCATCATTGTCGACTCGACCGTCACCTGCCGCATGAAGCGCTCGGACGTCATCAACAATGCCAACATTGCCGCCGGCGACGTCATCGTAGGCCTTGCCTCGTACGGACAGGCTACTTACGAGAAGGAGTACAACGGTGGCATGGGCTCGAACGGTCTGACCTCGGCCCGTCACGATGTGTTCAGCAAGTATCTGGCCGAGAAGTATCCCGAGTCGTTCGACCATGCCGTCCCCGAGGAGCTGGTCTATAGCGGTGGCCTGAAGCTCACCGATCCGGTCGAGGGTTCGCCACTCGATGCCGGCAAGCTCGTGCTCAGCCCTACGCGCACCTATGCCCCTGTGGTCAAGAAGATGCTCGATGCCATGCGTCACCAGATTCACGGCATGGTTCACTGCTCGGGTGGCGCTCAGACCAAGGTGCTCCACTTCATCAAGGATCTCCACGTCATCAAGGACAATCTGTTCCCTATCCCTCCGCTCTTCCGCACCATCCACGAGCAGTCGGGCACCGATTGGAGCGAGATGTACAAGGTCTTCAACATGGGCCATCGTCTCGAGGTCTATCTGCCAGCCGAGAAGGCTCAGGAGGTTATCGACATCGCACGTTCGTTCAACATCGATGCTCAGATCATCGGTCGCGTCGAGGCAGCGCCTAAGGCACATGTCACACTCGTCACCGAGAACGGAACTTTCGAATACGAGTAAGGAAGAGCCTCGCAGAGGCGAGGCTTAAAAGGATACAAGGGATACAGGAGATACAAGGGATACAAGGGACGAATGTTTCGGTTCGTCGTCAGCCCAAGCTAACAAAGTATTTAGCAGGCGAAAGCATTGTCCCTTGTATCCCCTGTATCCTTTGTATCCCCTGTATCCCTTACAAAAAGAAAAGGGGCGTCATCACGACGACCCTTTTGCATTAACCTTAAAATCTAATACCATGAAAAACACGATGCAAAGATAGCGCATTCTGGGCGATGTTGCAACTTTTTGTCCAGAAAAATGCACTTCTGAGCCCGAAAAATATGTTTTATAACATGTTTTGCTATCTCATTATGGCAAATGCAATGGTTTGCGCAGTAGATTTTTTCTGTTTTTTCGCCCTTCGTCATTGCAAAAGGCTTATTCCTGCCGCAGCACGTCGCTTCAACGACTCTCCACCACAATCTTCGAGTAGGGAATGCTGATGGTTACCTTGCGCTGATTGCTGAAGAACAACATGCCGAGGGCACTTCGGGCAATGGCTGCCTGATCGTTGGCTTGCTTCGAGGCGAGGATCTTAGGGATGATACAATCTTTGCCGCCTACGTTGAGCGCAAAGTCACGCAGTACTTTCTTCCTCTCGATCGTGAAGCCACCTACGCCAGCCAGACGGTCTTCCTCCTCGTCGGCGATGGCATCCAGCTCCGCTTGGTGTGCGGCATAATAGGAGGCATCCAGATGAGCCCATTCGCCCGTGGCGCCGGTGTCGATATTCATGTCTATCGGTTCGCCTTGGTGCCGGCAGCGTGCCAGGAGCAATAGGTCTGAGGGGGAGAACGTGATGTTCGGCTCGTCGTATTCATTGGGTACGGCAGGCACCGTAATCCGCTTTTGCTCGAAGTCCATCGTCAGTTCCTTCATCAGTCGCATGATTGGGCCGCCAATGATGATGTTGACGTCGATGTTCTTGTCCATCTCTTCGTCGCCGCTCTTTAGTTCCACTACTGCGAACAGGATGTTGTGCAGCTGCATGTCGCCCAGCATCATCGTCTCGGCTATCGCCATGCCAGTGTTGAGCATACCACCTCCCTTGATGAGCGACTGGGCGCCGATGGGCGTGAGGCCGAGCTTTGCGGCATATTCGGGGCTGATGGCGTTGATGCCCATACCGGTGTCGAACATGACGTCTGCCTCGTGTCCGTTGATGGTGGCTGCGATGCTTATCCGTGCCGTAGGCTTCGGCTGTTCCCTTTGCACCAGTGTGAATGGGATGGTCCATCCATCCGCCTTCGCATCGAGGGTCGTGACGGGATATTTGGCCAACTCGGTGTAGCGCTCCTGATTCTCGCGAAAGGCATCGGCCACCTCGTTGGGCACCTCGTCTATGCTTTCCACTATCTCCACGATCTGCCTGCAGGTGTTGGCCGCAAATTCGTACTTCTGCTGCACTTCGTAATTGCGGCTGGTGAGGTAGGCCATCTGCATTACGTTTTCGAGCCCGATGTCGTTGGTATGCTCCTGGAATAGCATGTTGAAGGCGGTTTCGGCCTCTTCGTACCTGTTGAAGGTGAAGGCCACAACGGGTTGCACCATGGCGAGGGCGACGGGATTGATCTGCTCGGCATGATTGAGGCAAAGTTCGCGCAGGGTGTAGTAATCTCTGTTTGCAAATGCCTGTGCTGCCTGTTGTGTCAGGTCCTGTGCTCGGGCAATCAGCCCTACTAGCAGCATTACGCTAAGGATAATAGTTCGTTTCATTTGTTCGGACATAATGCAATGAAGATTTGAATACGGGTGCAAATATAGGACTTTTTCTGAATCTACAATCGTTTGGGGGGTGAAAAATGCGGGACGGGGGGGACTTTTGATTGCGAAATCAAAAAAATGGAAGGCCTATCGGTCACGATCTTCCTCATTGCAGTCATCGGTTTTCTAAAATATTTCAAAGATCATGCCGCAAAGATACGAAACGAAAACTGCGCTTTTCACACTACCATCGATTTTTTTTCAAAATTTTCTCCACAATCCCATTTGGGGATTCCGCATTCACACCGATTTTTCAATCTGCAACGCGCAACGTACGACAACCCGGGGTGTGAATAATGTTCATACCTTGGAAAGGACAGTCATCACAAAGACGTTGTCATTGTCATCTTGTCATGATTGTCATTAAGATTTTTCGGGGCGACTTTCTGGGCAGAATAATAAATTTAAATGTATTTTTAATATATTGTATATCATTACATTGAGTATATAAAGGTAGAAAAATAATATCACAGGGTTCATGGATATATCAGTAAGGTGAAGATTTAACATTTTTAATACTTTGTCTGTTCCTAAAAAAAGTTGACCGGATTTATACTTAACCCGAGAAAAAGTTGACCGAATAACGGCTTAACCCTAACTTGGGTTGACTGCTGTCTCTTAACCCTGATTATCGTTGACTTGTTCTGCATTGAGTCGGTCAATCAAATCCAGGGTTTGTGGCACGAGAGAAGTGGCTCCTTCCTTCACCTGCAGATTCGTCAGATGCTGCTCTCTGAAGCTGGTCCACCTCTTCTGGATACGTCCAGTACACTTCGCAGCCTCGGCAGGAGTCATGTTGTCGATGCTCATGTGAGGTCGCTTATTGTTGTAGAAGCTCACAATCTGAGGCATCGCATTCCTGACCTGACTTACCGAATGGAAGACGAGATCCTTCATGAATTCGAACTTCACTGTCTCGTTCTGCCGCTCGGCCACAGGATTGTCTTTCGGGTCTCCTGATTCTGTCATGCTGATCTTGATTCCAGCCTCCTTCAGCAGCATGACATAGGCCTCGCTGGCGTATTGTACACCTCTGTCAGTATGGTGTATCAGGTCGATGGGGTCGACTCCGATCAGACGCGCCATGGCCATTGTCAGCGCCTCTATGCAATGGCAGGTCTCAAGTGTCTCTCCGACGCACCAGCCTATGATTTCTTTGGTGTAATCGTCAGTGATGAGCGACAGGTAGCAGAAATGATATTCAATCATATCTTCATCCCAAAGCGGGATGTATGTGATGTCGGCCACCCACAGTTCATTGGGCCGTATCGGAAGCAGGTTTTTCCTTAGGTCTGGATATAACGGAAGGCCATGTCTGGAGTCTGTCGTACGGGGCATTCGCCTTGGTTTTCTTATATTTAGGCCATTTCCCCGTAGTATTGTCTCCATCTTGTCCCTGCCAATTTTCAGCTCGTCATTATCGCCGAAGCGTCGCTTATAGATCTCATACAATTTGGGGCCGCCTATGCCAGGGGCTATTCGCCGTATCTCATAGACGAACTGTATGACAAAAGCC
>JAZUEP010000076.1:0-48343 GCA_045640225.1 Bacteroidales bacterium
GCAGCATGGCCACCTAATACTCCAATAGAAAACTATCGAGACCTGCTTCCCGACAGATGGATGCATGCAAAGTAATAGCCGCCCAGAAACCCTGGACGGCTATCTTTTTTACATCTACCTGCTAACGCGGATGGTTATACGGATATGGGGTCTCCTGGGGGTACTTTTTTAGTTAGAATTAATCCTCATTAGCCTGTGAAGGCTTTTCGCGAACAATCCACTTTGAGATGCCGTGGCTCTTGATTTTACTAAATCCTAGAGCAGAAAAGCATCGACCAAGTCGTTCCTTACTGATATGTAGGCCTCGTACCTTCGTTGAGAGGTAGAGCAACAACTCGTGAGTCTGGTAACGCTTAGAACCTTCTTCGCCATCACGGCACTTCTCGAAGTAGGTATTGACCAACTCTTCCTCGAGAGGCACGATACGGTACTGATCATTGTGAGCTTCTAGTACTCTTTCATCATCGCTATCGAACCAATACCTGAAACCTGAGCGATACAGATGATAAGCCTGTGCCCAGAGCTGGTCAAAGTCAATTTCCTGTTGGTACGCAAAATCAAATTTCAAACACCAATGTACAAGGAAACGACGATTGGCTGAATCTCGAAGGAAAGCTTCGCTGTTAAAAGTACCGGCGAAACTAGTGAGACGCGGAAAATCTGATTGGAGCTTCTCATAAGCAGCACGATCGAATGATGATTTATTAGTAACCAGTGACTTTATCCACTCGGTATTGCTAGAAGTCATGTACTGCTCTATCTCTTCTAGCAGTATAATTGGGCACATCGATTAACGAACGTAAGCGTCAGTCTTTCCCTTAGGAAGAGTAGTAGTGCCACAATATCTACTTAGAGATTTGGGAATGAGATAATTGAAGAAGGTTGACTTGCCACAACCCTGCGGACCGCCAAGAACCAAAACTTTATCATTCGTTACATTGGGATCGGCAATTGAGCCTGCGGTTGCAACTAACCACTTGCGCAAACAGAACTCGAAATGCTCGTTATCACGTGTTTCTACATAAGTAGAAAGCTGATGGATGTGATCTACGCCATCCCACTGAGGCAAGTTCTCAAGCCACTCGGTAAATGGATTCACTAACTCAAATTGGTTACTCATAAGTATCATTCGAAGAGTCTCGGCAGATACGGAGATATTATCCAATGCCAAGGCAATCTTGATGCTGTTGAAGTCGTAATCCAGCATATCTCGGAACTCCTTCACTTCACTGTCCTTCTCATAGAACTGTACTCTATGCAAGGGCTTATTATAACAGATTACATACCTTTCTTTCAGCCATTGAATTGTCTGGTTTACGTTGCTCTTCAGAAAAAAGCATAACGAAGGTTTCGATTTAATTTTAATTTTTTCCATTTTTTATAAAGAAAGGAGCTTCGCAAGGGCAGGGGTTCAATGTTTGCGAAAAACCTACCCCAGGAAGCCCCCATTATTGTTAATAGTGTTATTTTTTTATTGGTTCCATGTTCGCACACCAAATTTCTATAAACCTTTCGATGCCGTAGTAGTTATAGTCGTGCTTTACTATATGGTCGAATTTACGGTCTGTTAACGTATGAGAATAATAGGGATAAAACTGCGATAAACGGTGAAATGCCACACGTCCTTCGACAGCCCCGAGGACCGAATAACAAACGCAACCAAGTTGAAACCAATGTGGTTCAAAACTTGTCAAATCTTTCCGTTCTCTCTCGACTGAGTAGATCAGTTGGAGTAGTTTCAAGCGATTTTCTTCGTTATTGATTAAATTCATAATTGAAAATTTTGATGAAGAAGGACGTTGGAATCGGTGGCCACCTGTCTCGCGAGAATCCCTTCGCCATCAACTTCTAATTATTAGATGGAGTCCTTGAGGACTCCGTATAGGAAGATCGCCCCTTTATGCGACCTTTAAGATGAGGATAGAATCCTCAGTTTTTAATTGTAGACACTTCGTCTACGTTAATACTCTGAGCCTCGGTCGAGCTTCATTTCAGCTTCACGAGGACTTTGATCTCCCGAAAGATAGATCACATCGAGCGCTCGAACATCTAAGTTCACGCTCATTCCTGCAGGGCAGGAGTCGATTGGGAATTTCTTTTTACATATAATAATTTGCACCCCGGGTTAAGCGTAACAGAACCATCGTCTGCCTTCTGCTTTCGGTTTGCGGTGCGAAGATACGCACTATTCCTGAACAGAAAAAATATTATGCAAATAAAGACCGGAAATTGCATGTTTTTTGGCACAACGAAATTACAGCCTTTAAAATCACACACTATACAATACTGAATGTCAATATATTAGTATTTTCAAAAAAACATACAGGCCAGAAATAATCTGACCTGTATTACACGAAAAATAATGGAATCTAGAAAAAACTAAGCCTTACTGGCAGACAGGGCGAATAGACAGTCCAAAGCAGCGGTGATCGACGGTCCAATCAAAGTAACCAGAATAGAATTCAAGGAGGCATGACAAGTAACTACGATTTGCATCGAGCGAGCTGGACCAGTAATAGCCATACGAACCAGCGTTACAAATTCCAATCCATTTGGTAAACACGATTTTCGTAAGCGTAGATATCATTTGCGAAACGAGTATAATTATTTTTTAGCTTGTCACAATTGCAGATCATCTTGTCGTCTGACAGGCCTACACTGTAAATCGACATAGAGATAAGGCGTAATTTTGCATTACTTTTAGCACCAAGTTTTCTTCGTTTTGCGGTATATACTTCGAGAAATTCTTCTATTAGGAGAATAAATAACCCTATTTTTTGATGCTGACTTAATGGTTCTTCATTTTCATTATTTGAACGAGAGTTCAATCCAAGCTGTGGAATCGATAAAATATTCTCTTCTGTTCCTTTCTTAACCATTAAACCAATCGCTTCAAGCAGTATTTTATTGTCGATTTTGATATTTGGTTTTCTTCCTTTTCCAGTATGAATTTCAATATATGCATCGTTTGTAGATGAAGCTTTGATAGAATCGTCTGCAAAACTAAGCAATTGATTACGCATATTAAGGCTCTTAAATTTTGAAATTGTGATGGCATTATCAACAAAATCCCTTATCCACAAGCAGAGATACCAATATGCACTGACGTCAATAGGATCAGAAAAGCTTTCGCAAAGCATTTCTTGAATCTCCTTGCATTCGAGATATAAAGAGGGGTTTCTGGTGCTGACTTCATTGTCTAGATATCGTTTGACGAAATATTTTGGCCATACAGAAAGTTTGGCTACCGGATTACCATACATGTTTACATTCTCCCGAGATTCAAAAACCTGCATACCGGTCTCATCGTAGCCAGCAGTTTTGATGTCTTCGAGATATTGACCTAAGATTTCTCTTTCTAAGTAGGGACCGATCTTGTCGCATATTTGACATACGTATTTCAATACTGGCACATTTCGTAAGTCATCATTACTGACGTTAATCAGTGAATCAGAAAGAGGAGCACATTTAATTTTGTTTTCCTTATTCATTTATATAGTTTTTGAATTTTTCTCGACATTCAACATTATGGGAGTACAACAAATATTATAACTCGCAACTTAACATAACGTAGATTAGAATAATTTTCAACAATTCATTTTTTACACCATATTAATACGAAATGGCTGCCCAACAATCACATTATATATAATATATTGAGCAGCCAAGTAATTCGTGTCGTAAACCCGAGGTTACTTATAGGTTTCGTTGCTAAGGATTTACTTCCAGCCAGCAAGACGCGCGATGGTCAATGCGATTGTGCTGTTGTCGTTATGCTTGGCGAATTGCTCAGCACCGACGCCACAGGCATAGACTGGAACAAGACCGGCTGTATGACCGTACGTAGTCCAACCCAGATGAGCCTTCTGGTTCAGAAGACGAACTGAGTAACCGGCCAGTGGCTCATTCTCGCTGTAGAGATTGGTCTCGTTCGGCATCTTGCCAACGAAGCTACGCTTGAAGATGGACTGAATCTCATCCTCCTCAGCCTGAGTGAGTTCCACACCTTCCCAGAAGCCGAGATCCTCCTTCAGCACCTGCTGAGCCTGTGGCCAGGTCACGTGGTTATGGGTCTGGGTACGAAGCTGTTGCAGATGTTCGGTGATGGCGTCGATAGATGCCTTCTGATTGGCCAGCAGACCGAAGTTGGCAACGTAGCCACCTTCCTGACGGCCCAGGGTAAGTCCACCCGTCTCATGATCGGCGGTAAGGACGATAAGAGTCTCGTCGGGGTGCTGCAGATAGAAGTCGTAGGCCAGCTTGACACAGCTGTCGACCAGCATCACTTCGCGGAAGGCAGTGGCACCATCCTGCGCATGACAGGCATGATCGACCATACCGCCAATCTCGTTCATCAGATAGAAACCACAGCCGCCCTTGGCCTCAGACTTGTGATAAAGGAAGTCAATCTCGGCCTTCGTAATGTCGTAGACCGACAGCTGACCGGGCTTGGCATCGATGGCATAAGGCAACTCGTGATCCTTGCCTTCGAGGGTACGTTCCAGCTGCTGGAAAAGGATGATCTTCTCGGCTCCTGCTGCGGCCTGCTGGGCATATTCGTCGTACGAACGGACAATGACATAACCAGAATCCTGACAAGCACGGTACAGGCTGTCGCGATACTCAGGAGCACGGAATGGACGATCGAACTGGAAGTCAGAGCCACCAAAGAAGTCGTAGCCCGTGGTAGGCAGCTGACAGCCGATCTCGTGATACAGGTTACGCGAAATGCTATGGGCATATTGTGCAGCAGGCGTGGCATGGTTGACGCTCACACTCGTTCCAATGCCTACTGGAACGCCGGCCTGATGGGCCCACTCGGCAATACCATAGACAGGAACCGTATCGACATCCATGCCGATGGCACCATTGTACGTCTTGGTACTTGTGGCCAGCGCTGTACCCGAGGCAGCACTGTCGGTAATGCCACTGTTGGCACTATAGGTGCTGGAAACGCCAATGACTGGGAAGTTGGTCATACACAGCGTATCGCGACCCCAACGACCCTGCATTTCGGCCAGCATCTGCTCAGTGCCCAGAACGGTATTGACGCCCGTGCCGTCCGATATAAAATAAAAAATGTACTTAGGACGTTGTTGCTTTTCCTGCTGGCAAGAGACCAATGCTATGGCCATGGCAGCGAATGTGAGAATTTTGCGCATGGTAATGTGTAGTTATTTTTTATAAGGATTATTCACTCTATCGGCATTATGAGCCACGAAGTCCTTCCACGACTTGGCCCCACTCCTACCGGCTGCAGCCCCAGGACGTGAGGTGATGTAATGGTGGGTCAAAGCAATAGCCAGGGCATCCGAGGCATCGAGCTTCTGCCCCTGGAACATCTCGTCGGTCAGATGCAGCTGACGCTTCACCATCTCGGCCACCTGCTCCTTGGCAGCATTGCCATTGCCTACGATCGAGATCTTGACCTTGGCCGGAGGGTATTCGAAGATGGGAATGTCGCGCTCGACTGCAGCTGCCATCACAACACCCTGGGCACGGCAAAGCTTGATCATCGAATTAGGATTGATGCCCACGAAGGGCGACTCGATAGCCAGCTCGTCAGGGTGATACTCGTTGATGAGCTGCAAGGCACGTTCGTGGATACGACGAAGGCGCAGGTAGTGGCTCTCAATCTTGTTCAGGGCCAATACGCCCATCACCATCAGTTCGGGCTTACGATCTTCTACCTTGAGCAGGGCGTAACCCATCACGTTGGTGCCAGGGTCGATGCCCAGTATGATCTTCTCGGCGTTAGGCATCAGAGTTATTCGGCTGATTCTTCGGCCTCTTCAGGGTCAGCGAACATGGACTCATCGAGGTACGAACCATTCATCGACTGCTCCTGAGCACGCATGGCACGAATGCAAGACTGCACGAACTCATTGTTGCGGACACGCTCTGGATACTCGTTCATCGACTGCTCGAACTCCTCAGCCGAAGAGTCCTCGCCATGACGAAGCACGGCAGCATAGATCGAGGCAAGATTGTCAGGATTGGCCTCGTAGATGGAGTCAAGCAGCTGGATCTGGAGCGCAGAATACTCGGCTGCAAGGGTCGAATAATGCTCAAAGCCAAACTCCTCGTCCAACTGCGAGAGGCTGTCGCTGATGGCTTCGAAACGATCCTGCATACGGGTCTCGAGCTGGCTCAATCCGAGCTGGAGGCTATTCACGGCATCATTGCTGGTGGTGCCGGTAGTAACCGTCTGCATACCATCGGAATAGATGCTGATGTCGCCAGGTTCGAGGGCTACCAGAGCACTGCAGAACAACGAGATGACCTGCACGAAGTGTGCATCCTTGTCACTGATCTCGCCCGAGAAGGTGAAACGGTTGTCGATGATCTGACATGAATCGATAGGCTCATCACCCTCCACGAGATATACCCACTCGCCTTCGGGCGAAGGAATCTGGATGATGGTGTCGCCATAAGGAATCTCGGACGGGATGTTCAGTACACCGTTGATCTGGTATGGTTTCTGGCGATTGCACGAACAGAAGACAGCAGCCATGACAAGGATGGCCGACAAAAGGAATTGACGCATATTGATACTTAAACTTTTAATAATTGTAACTGTGAGTAGAGTTTCTGGACCGGCAGCCCCATGACGTTGAAGTACGAACCTTCGAGGCGAGTGCAGCCTACGTAGCCTATCCACTCCTGAATGCCATAGGCTCCGGCCTTGTCGAAGGGCTTATACTCCTGAATGTAGTATTCGATCTGCTGATCGGACAAGGCAGCAAAGGTGACGTCGGTGCAACAAACGAATTCGCTGTGATCGAGGGCACTACGCAAGCATACGGCCGTGTAGACCTGGTGCGTACGGCCACTCAGCAGACGCAGCATCCTGCGGGCATCGGCAGCATCCTGGGGTTTGCCCAGCTCCTCCCCTTCGACCCATACAATAGTATCGGCCGTGATCAGCACTTCGCCTGGACAGAGTTCCATGTCGTAGGCATTCATCTTGAGCCTGGCAATGTGCAGCGGAATGTCACCACCGGCCAGGTGGGCAGGGTGAGTCTCGTCGATATCCTTCAGGCGGACCACCTCCATCGGGATGTCGAGCCCAGCCAGTAATTCGCGGCGACGAGGGCTATTCGATGCTAATAGAAGACGCATAATTTGTGTTGAAAGATTTTAGGGATTTTTGTGATTTTAGGGATTTTAGGGACGATAGTTTCGGTTGAAGGATTCAGGATTCGACTTGCATAGGTAACGTCCCTAATATCCCTATAATCCCTAATATCACTAATATCACTTTGAAAATGACTACCACCCAAACGCCGTTTTGTCGGTTATCCAAAGACCTTGGGCCTGAAGCACCTGCTGGATGACGTCGCGAGCGGCTCCTTCCCCACCCTTGCAAGGGCTGACGTAGCGGCTGATGGCCTTGATTTCGGGTGCAGCATCGGCAGGACAGACAGGAAGGCCGACGTACTTCATCACCTCATAATCAGGGATGTCGTCCCCCATGTAGAGCAGTTCGTCGGGCTTAAGGCCAGTCTTCTGCATCAGGTCGTCGAGTTCGCGCATCTTATAGCTTGCACCGATGTAGATGTGCTGTACATGCAGGTATTCGTAACGCTTGCGGATTACTTCGGTAATGCCTCCCGTGATGATTCCTACCTCGAGGCCACGCTTGACGGCCAGTTGTATGGCATAGCCATCCTTGATATTCAAAGTGCGAAGGGGCTGACCTTCGGCATCCATCGGTATGGTATTCAGTGACAACACACCATCGACGTCGAAGATCAGCCCTTTAATCTTGGTCAGATCGTAATCTATCAACTGTGAAATCGATTTACAGATTATTCAATAATGGTAACCCATCCGTGAGTATCCTCGAGGTCGCCATACTGGATGCCGCGCAGAGTCTCGTAGAACTTGGTGCAGACAGGGCCAGGCTGGTTGGAAGGAAGAATCTCGTAGGTCTTGTTGATGTCGAGGTCGTCAATGCGATGGATTGGCGAAATCACAGCAGCCGTACCGCACATGGCTGCTTCGTCGAGGTAAGCAAGCTCCTCGACAGGCATTGGACGAACCTCAACCTTATAGCCAAGGTCGCGGGCTACCTGCTGGATGGACATGTTGGTGATCGAAGGAAGGATAGACTCAGACTGAGGCGTAACGTAGCTGTTGCCCTTGATGCCGAAGAAGTTGGCAGGGCCACACTCGTCGATGAACTGCTTTGAACGGGCATCGAGGTAGATAACGGCACTGTAGCCCTTCTCGTGAGCCAATACACCTGAAGCCAAGGAAGCAGCATAGTTGCCACCCACCTTCACACGGCCGGTACCCAGCGGAGCAGCACGATCGTAACCGCGCATGATGCAGCAAGGAGTAGCCTTGAAACCGTCCTTGAAGTAAGGACCTACAGGCATGACGAAAACGATAAACTCGTACTGATCGGCAGGCGAAACACCTACCTGAGGGCCGGTACCGAATAGCACTGGACGAATGTACATCGAGCAACCCGTCTCGTAAGGAGGTACGAGATGATCATTGAGTTTCACTACCTTCTTGATAGCCTCCTCGAACAATCCGTCAGGAAGTGGCTGCATCAGGATCGTATTACATGTATTCTGCAGACGCTTGGCATTCTCGTCCATGCGGAAGACACGGACCTTGCCATCCTTGCCACGGAAAGCCTTCAGGCCTTCGAAGCCTGCCTGTCCGTAGTGAAGAACGGTTGCAGCCATATGCATCGTTACTTCTTCGCTCTCGCTAACACGAAGTTCACCCCAAGCACCATTCTTATAGGTGCAACGCACGTTGTATGGAGCCTTGCTATAACCAAAGCCAAGTTTGCTCCAATCAATCTGTTCTGCCATAGATTTATGTTGTTTCTTTGTGGATATTTTGACAAATAAAGCGCTGCAAAGATAATCATAAAAATGATAAGTTGTTCATTTTAGATGCTATTTTTTTGCAAAAATCAATCCAAACCGCGTGTTTTTGCTAAAAAGAGATAGAAAAATTTTGTATATTGGACAAAAATCACTAACTTTGCGCCGCTTTTGAGTTTAACATCAGCATCCGATGGAATGTCCGGGAGCTAAGACTCCAATCTAAAAGCGTCCATTGCGAGTAGTGTGATGGTATTTTGCGAAAAGGCAAAAAGAGTAACACAATTTAAATTTAAACAAACAAAATGAAAGAGTTTTCACTCGCTGGCACCAAGCGTGCCGAAGCTGGCAAGAAGGCTGCTAAGCAGCTCCGTGCCCAGGGTCTCATTCCTTGCAACCTCCTCTCGAAGGAGGGCGCACAGTCTTTCACCGTTAAGGCAGACGATCTCCGCAACCTGATCTACACCTCACAGGTTTACGCTATCAACCTCAACATCGATGGTGCTGAGTGCAAGGCTATCCTGAAGGAGGCTCAGTTCGGTCCAATCAACGAGGAGATCTATCACCTCGACTTCCTGAAGTTCAACCCTGAGGAGCCTATCACCGTTGCTATCCCTGTCAAGCTCGAGGGCTTTGCTGAGGGTGTCAAGGCTGGTGGTAAGCTGGTTAAGCAGGTACGTGCTCTCACCGTTAAGGGTCTGTACACCAACATCCCTGAGCGTCTGATTGTCGACGTAACTCCTATCCAGATCGGCAAGACCCTGAACGTTGCAGCTCTGAGCTACGAGAATCTCGAGATCCTCAATGCCAAGAGCGTAATCGTTGCTGGCGTCAAGGCTACCCGTGCTTCACGCGGCAAGTAATTGTCCGTCATACGCACACATAAGCCTACAGCTTCAAACCTTGCGTCTGATAGTAGCGTTGCAAAGACGCACTGTCAGACGCATTGTTGTTCTAGAAGCTTGCGAAAGTTGAATAAAATTCCTATCACAATATGAAATTCCTGATTGTCGGACTTGGAAACATCGGCGAGGAATATTGGGGCACACGCCACAATATCGGCTTCCGTGTGGTCAACGCTCTTGCAGAGGCACATGAAGCACGATTCGAAGAAAACCGCTATGGAGCCACCTGCGAATTCCGACTGAAGAATCAGCAGCTCCTGCTGCTCAAGCCCAGCACGTACATGAACCTCTCGGGCAATGCCGTGCGCTACTGGATGCAACAGGAAGGAATCACCATCGACCATGTCCTGATCATCTGCGACGAGATCAACCTCGACTTCGGACAGCTGCGCATGCGTGCCAAAGGCTCGGATGGCGGACATAACGGCCTGAAGGACATCATTGCCAAATGCGGTGGCCAGAACTTTGCCCGTCTGCGATTCGGCGTAGGTGGCGATTTCCCCAAGGGTGCTCAGGTCAACTGGGTATTGGGTCACTTCCCTCAGGAAGAGGAGGACAAGATGCCGGAACGTCTGGAAACGGCAGTGAAGTTTATTGAGGAATTCTGTCTGGCCGGTGTACAGATAGCAATGAACAGATACAATGGCAAATAGTGAAGTAAGAATAGACAAATGGCTTTGGGCGGTACGTATCTTCAAGACCCGCTCGATTGCCACCGATGCCATCAAGATGGGACGCGTCACCATCGGTGGCCAGCGTGTCAAACCTTCGAAAATGGTAAAGGTGGGCGAGGTAATCGACGTGAAGAAGCCACCTATCACCTACTCGTTCAAGGTACTGGCCTTGGCCGAGAACCGCATGGGAGCCAAGCTGGTGCCTGGCTTCATGGAGAACGTGACACGCAAGGAACAGCTCGACTTGCTCGAAATGAACAAGATAACGGGCTTCATTGACCGTGCCAAAGGCCTTGGCCGTCCTACCAAGAAGGATCGTCGTGACATTGACGACTTCCAGACACCCGAGTATATCGATGAATTTGACTTCAGCCTTGAGGACCTCGAAGACTTCGACGAGGAAGACTGGGCTGAAATCATGGGAAAGAATACAGATTGATGATCATACCACAGACAAGGGAATCACTGATTGCCCACCTCGACAGCAAGGAGTTCGTTGTTCACGACAGTGACCGCAATCGCATCAGCATATTTCGTCTGATAGGTCAGGAAGCTGACCGTCTGGGACGCGAATGCTATGTGATTGGTGGCTTTGTGCGTGACATCTACCTCGGACGCTCGTCAAAGGATATTGATTGCGTAACCGTGGGTAGCGGTATTGAGCTGGCTGAATCTCTGACCGAACGTTTAGGCCATCGCTATACTCATCTGGCCGTTTACCGCAACTTCGGCACGGCACAGGTGAAGCATACCGAACGCAACCATCAGACAGGAGTGATCAGCGAGATGGAAGTGGAGTTTGTAGGAGCCCGCAAGGAATCGTATAGCCATGACAGCCGTAAGCCTGTCGTCGAGGATGGTACGCTTGAGGATGACCAGAATCGTCGCGACCTGACCATCAACGACCTTGCCATCTGCCTGAATGCAGAACGTTATGGCGAACTCATCGACCCATTCGGTGGTCTGAGTGACCTCGAGAAAGGCCTATGCCGCACTCCTCTCGACCCAGACATTACCTTCAGCGACGACCCCCTGCGTATGCTTCGCGCCATACGTTTTGCCTGCCGTTTTGATTTCCGCATCGTCCCTGAGACCTTCGAAGCCATAGCCCGTAACCGTGACCGTATCAAGATTATCTCAGGCGAACGAATCATTGACGAACTGAACAAGATACAGCTGTGCGAACAGCCTTCGAAGGGATGGATTCTGCTGCAGCGTTGCGGCTTGCTGCAGATCATCTTCCCCGAACTTCAGGCCTTGGCTGGCATAGAGAATCGCGAGGGCCGTGGTCATAAGGACAACTTCCTTCACACGGTCACCGTGCTCGACAACCTCTGCCGTGCTGAGCGTGAACTGGGTCGCGAACCAAACCTCTACCTGCGTTGGGCAGCCATCTTCCACGACCTTGGCAAGGCTAAGGCCAAGACTTTCGACGAGAAGATCGGCTGGACCTTCCACAACCACGATTATATAGGTTCACGCATGGTTCTGCCTATCATGCGACGCCTGAAGTTGCCTCTGGGTGCCGAGCAGAAATACGTCGAGAAGATGGTGGCCCTGCACATGCGTCCTATCCATCTGGCTGACGAAGGAATCACCGATTCTGCCATCCGCCGTGTAATGTTCGAAGCTGGTGAGGATACCGACGACCTGATGATGCTCTGCGAAGCTGACATTACGTCGAAAATCCCTGAAAAGGTCCGTCGTTTCCTCGAGAACTTCAAGATCGTCCGCCAGAAGATGCAGGAGATCCAGGCAAAGGATGATTACCGCAACTGGACACCTCCCGTCGATGGCAACGAGATCATGCAACGCTATCATCTCGAGCCTTCGCGCATTGTAGGTCAGTTGCGTGAAGCACAGAAGGATGCCATCCTTGACGGACTTTGCGAGAATACACGCGAAGCTGCCCTGGCCTTCCTCGATGCAAAAGCAGCCGAACTGGGAGTTCTTATCCCTGAAGACTAACGAAAACCACCAGATTTTCCATCAGTAATCCAAATATCATTTCACCCTATGGAACCGCAGGACGTTCTGTTCACCAACGACATCTGTCAAGCACTCACCGAGTTTACCCAGAAGATCAGCCACGATCGTCTGTTCGTGTTGTTCGATACTGAGACCCTGCTGCACTGCATGCCGGTCATTGCTCCTTTCATGAACGATTATGAGGTGTCGCATCCCGGCCGTAAAGTCGAGACCATCTACATTGAACACTCGGATCAGGCCAAGACCGTAGCATCGCTTACCGAGGTTTGGCAGGCCTTGTCAGATCGTCATGCAACACGTCATTCCCTGCTCATCAACGTGGGTGGTGGCATGGTAACCGATCTGGGCGGCTTTGCGGCTGCAACATTCAAGCGCGGCATCAAGTTCATCAATGTGGCTACTTCCCTGCTGGGTGCCGTCGATGCAGCCGTGGGTGGCAAGACCGGTGTGAATCTGGGGTCGCTGAAGAACGAAGTGGGAGCCTTTGCCCCAGCCTCGGCCGTCCTGATTTCCACCAAGTTCTTCGAGACACTCGACGAGGCTAACCTCGTCTCTGGTTATGCCGAGATGATCAAGCACGGATTGCTGAGCAACAAGCAGCATCTGGCCGACCTCTTGGCCTACGACATCAAGCACTGGCAGAACGAGACGCTCCTCCCCTTGCTCGAGACGAGTGTCAACGTGAAGCGACAGGTGGTCAAGCAGGATCCCTACGAGAAAGGATTGCGCAAGGCTTTGAATCTGGGCCATACCTTCGGCCACGCTTTCGAGACATGGTGCATGCGTCAGGGTAATCCTGTCCTCCATGGCTATGCAGTTGCCTGGGGTACGGTCTGCGAACTGATCATGAGCCAGCAACATGTCGGCTTCCCTTCGGCTGTACTCTATCAGATAGCCGATTTCGTCAAGCAGAACTACGGCCCTATCCACATCACCTGCGATGATTATCCCGCGCTGTGCGAGCTGATGACCCACGACAAGAAGAACGAAGGTGGCGTGATCAACTTCACCCTGATGCGCAATATCGGCGACATTGCCCTCAACCAGACAGCCAACAAGGAACAGATCGAGGTCACACTCGACATCTTCCGCGACTTGATGGGCATTTGAGAAGGTAAAGAGGTTAATAGGTAAAAAAGATATATTAGGAAGAATGGAGAACCCT
This sequence comes from Bacteroidales bacterium, assembly GCA_045640225.1. Taxonomy (GTDB): domain Bacteria; phylum Bacteroidota; class Bacteroidia; order Bacteroidales; family UBA3663; genus Liminaster. The sequence continues at coordinate 13,583 of JAZUEP010000076.1, forward strand.
GAGCTTGAATTAGCATTTGCCTATGCACAATATACGCATCGCAACATCTTCCTGACCGGCAAGGCAGGCACAGGCAAGACTACATTCCTGCGTAGGCTACAGAATCTCACCCAGAAGCGAATGATCATCGTGGCTCCCACGGGCGTTGCTGCCATCAATGCCGGTGGTGTTACCATCCATTCGTTCTTCCAGCTGGCTCCAGGCATGCATCTGCCCGGACAGAATATCGGTGGTCGTGAGAAACAATCCAAGTTCCAGTTCTCGAAGCACAAGATCAACATCCTGCGTTCGCTCGACCTGCTGGTGATTGACGAAGTATCGATGGTGCGTTGTGACTTGCTCGATGCCATCGACGAAGTACTCCGACGTTACCAGAATCGTTATCAGCCCTTTGGTGGCGTCCAGCTTTTGCTGATTGGCGATCTGCAGCAGCTTGCTCCGGTAGCCAAGGATGAAGAATGGCAGATTCTGAAGGACCATGGCTACACCACGCAATACTTCTTTGGCAGCAAGGCCTTGTGGCAGACGCCCTACACCACCATCGAACTGAAGAAGGTCTATCGCCAGGCCGATCAGACATTTGTCAATCTTCTGAACCAGGTACGCGACAATCGTCTGACCTCAGAAGGATACCAAGCTCTCAACGCACGCTATCGTGCCAATTTCCATCCTTCGGACGACGAGGGCTACATCACGTTGACCACACACAATTATCAGGCCGCTGACATCAATGCCATGCGCCTGACCCTGTTGCCTACACAACCTGTGAAGTACAGGGCCAAGCTTACGGGCGATTTTCCGGAAACCTCCTATCCTACCGACGAGGAACTGACCCTAAAGATCGGTGCTCAGGTGATGTTCTGCAAGAACGATCCGCTGAAGCAGTACTACAATGGCAAGATTGGTCGTGTGGTAAAGTGCGACAACGAACGTGTGTGGGTAGAATGTGGCCCTGATTCGCTCGACCCTTCAGACGAGAGCCAGATCAAGACCCTCGAAGTTACGGCTCAGGAATGGCAGAATACACGCTATGTAACCAATCAGAAGACCGGCGAAATCACCGAGGAAGTGATCGGAACCTTTTCACAGATTCCCCTGAAGACGGCTTGGGCCATCACCATCCATAAGAGCCAGGGCCTGACCTTCGACCGTGCCATCATTCAGGCCGATCGTGCCTTCAGTCCTGGTCAGGTCTATGTTGCCTTATCGCGTTGTCGCTCACTCGAAGGCCTGGTTCTGAGCACTCCTATCCCACCCTCGGCCATCACGGTAGACAATCTCGTGTTGCAGTACAACGACTTTGTCGAGAAAAATCAGCCAACGCACGATCAGTTGGCACAGGACTGCCGTAGTTGTGTGGAGGAAATCCTCTGCAGAATCTTTGACTACAGCCAGTTGCAGATGCGTTTCAACTACGTGACGCGCCTTTGCGAGGAATACCTGAGTCGCCTCTATCCCAACTTCGTCAACCGCATGAAGCTTTTGCGCGACGAGATTGAAGGACTGTCTGAGGCGCAGAAGCGGCAGAGTCCTGTCGTGGTAGGCAACACCTTCCAGCACGTTATTCATGAGATGATTCCTTTGGCTCCCGAGTTCGAGGACAACACGGCACTGAAACAACGGCTGTCCAAGGGTTTTGCCTGGTTTCTGAACCGTACGGCAGAATTGTTGCAGGACTTGATGGACGACGGACTTCCGGAGATTGACAACAAGGCACATCGCGAACAGCTCGACAAGGAATTTGCCTTGCTTCGCAACGATTATGACCTCAAGATACAGATCTTTACCAACTGCATGAGCGGATTCAGCCTCGATGCCTATTGGGATGCCAAGGCCATTGCCAATATGAATGCTGACGATCCTGAAAAAGCCAAGAAACAGGCGGCAAAGAAGCCTGCCAAGAAAGCGAAACCCGAGAAGAAGAAAGTGGCCGAGAACGATGATGTTCAGAACCAGGAGCTTTTCGAGGATTTGCGCGAATGGCGCAATCAGAAGGCTGCCGACCTCAAGCTGCCTGCCTATTGCGTTTTGCCGAATGCCGTACTGCTGGCAATCACCAACTTTGCCCCGATGTCCGAGAAGGAACTGCTCGACATTCACGGCATCAGCAAACGCATCGTCCAGGCCTATGGAGCAGAGCTGCTCGGCTTGGTAATCAAACACTCACGCGGATAATATCAAATAAATAGTATAATGAATAAATTACTCATCATGGCAACAGCTGCAACCCTTTCATTGGCAGCCGTATCCTGCAGCAAGGATAGCGATTCTACCGCTACCGACAACGCTCCTATCATCGGACGTACCGAGATTGCTGCAGAACATCTTACACCCGAGCTCCTGCAGGAACTTGGCAAAATCAGTGATCTTCAGGCTTCGCCCGACGGTACCCAACTGCTTTATGGCGTCGGCTACACCAGCGTCAAGCTCGACAAGTCAAATCGTGAGCTTTTCGTCATGGATCTGGCCGATAATCAGGTCCGCCAGATTACCAAGACTCCTCGTTCAGAGCAGAATGCGGTATGGAGTCTCGACGGAAAGAAGATCTACTTCCTGTCGCCCGAAAGTGGCTCGATGCAGATGTGGCAGATGAATGCCGATGGCAGTGCCCGTCAGCAGATTTCAGACCTGGATCGTGACATCGAAGGCTTCCTGCTGAGCCCTGACCAGCAGCAGGTTCTCCTGATCATGGCTATCGACGTTCCACGCATTGACTCTACGCTGTTCGAAGGCCTCGACAAGACCACAGGCCGCCTTTGGGACGATATGAACTATCGCCACTGGGATGACTTCGTGAATAATTACCCTCACCCCTATCTGGCACGCCTGCAGGATGGCAAGGTCAGCTCGGCAGTCACGGATATCATGCAAGGCGAACCTTACGAGTGCCCTATGCGTCCATTCGGTGGCATCGAGGCATTTGCCTGGAGTCCATCTGGCTCACATATTGTATATTGCACGCGTAAGGAAGTAGGCACTCGTTATGCCTTCTCTACCCGTTCGTCCGTATATCTTTACGACCTTGTCAGCGGTCAGACCGTCGACCTCCATCCTGGCGATCATGGCTATGACACGAATCCTAAGTTCTCGCCCGATGGCCGCTATCTTGCCTTCCAGGCCATGGCCCGTAACGGATACGAGAGCGACAAGAATGCCCTCTGCATCATCGACCTGGATGGTTTCCCTCTTGGCAACGAGGGCGACTGGAACAAGGTAAATGATTATGCCGGCAACATCAAGGACCTTACCGCCAACTACGACAATAATTGCGACGATTATGTCTGGACACCCGATGGTCAGGCTCTCACCTTCCTGAGCTACAGCTATGGTACTGCACAGGTATTCGGCATCGACCTCGAAGGCAATGTCCGTCAGTTGAGCGATGGCTCGGATCATGATTTCGGTGGACTTTGCTATTGTGGCAATCAGCTGCTTACCCTGCGCCATGACTGGCATTCGCCCAACGAGATCTTTGCGCTCGATACCACTACAGGCACGGCCACACAGCTTTCGCACGAGAACGATGACCTGCTTGCACAGCTAGGCGACATGGGCCGTTTCGAGCGTCGCTGGATGAAGTGCACCAATGGCGATTCCATGCTCGTCTGGATTGCCTATCCTGTCGGCTTCGACGAGACCCTGAAGCAGGATCCTGACCACAAATTCCCTACCTTGCTCTATTGTCAGGGTGGCCCCGAAAGCGCTGTAAGTCAGTTCTGGAGCACTCGTTGGAACATTGCCATCATGCAGGCGAACGGTTATGCCATCGTGCTGCCTAACCGTCATGGTGTGCCTGGATTCGGCCAGAAGTTCAACGAACAGATTGCCGGTGACTTTGCCGGCCAGTGTATGCGCGATTACTTCACGGCCATCGACAATGTAGCCAAGGAATCGTGGTGCGATGCCTCACGCCTCGGTGCTGTAGGTGCTTCGTTCGGTGGATACTCGGTTTACTGGCTGGCCGGTCATCATCAGGATCGCTTCAAGTGCTTCATTGCCCATTGCGGCATCTTCAACTGCGAGTCGATGTATGGCGAGACCGAGGAGATGTGGTTTGCCGACTGGGATTACGGCGGATCCTATTTCGGCCAGGGTCAGCTCGATAAGGACCTCTGCCACACGCCAGTACGCGGAAATGGCAGCATCAACAGCTGCTATACCGATTCGCCACACAAGTCAATTACCAAGTGGAATACCCCAATCCTGGTAATCCACAACGAGCATGACTACCGCATCCCTGTAACCCAGGGTATGCAGGCCTTCAACCTGGCCCGTATGCGTGGCATCGACGCTCAGTTCCTCTACTTCCCCGACGAGTGCCACTGGGTTACCCATCCACAGAATGCCGTCCTGTGGCAGCGCGTCTACTTCAACTGGCTCGACAAATACCTCAAGAAGTAAAACTGCATTGTAATCCACGCAGATGATTACCATCGACACGCGAAAGCTCTATAAGATATTGGACCATACCCCCGCCAGCCACAACATCATGCTGGTGGGGCGTCATGGCATCGGCAAGAGTCAGATCCTGACCGATTATTATCAGCAACGAGGCCTGAAGGTGGTTCCTCTCTTCCTCGGTCAAATGGCCGACCCTGGCGACTTGATTGGCCTTCCTGTCCTGCGTAATGAAGCCGATGGTGAATCGTCGACCAATTATGCGCCTCCCTTCTGGTATCCCAAAGATGGTAAACCCATCGTGCTGTTCCTCGACGAGCTGAATCGAGCACGTCCGGAAATCCTGCAGACGGTCATGGACCTGGCGCTGAACCGTCGACTGGCCGGACATCAGCTGCCTTCAGGTTCGCGTATCATCTCGGCCATCAACGAAGGCGAAGAGTATCAGCTGACGCACCTCGATCCGGCTCTGGTCAGCCGTTTCAATATCTATCAGTTCTGTCCAACGCCTCAGGAATGGCTCCTTTGGGCCGAACGCAATGCATTGGATCGTCGCGTCATAGATTTCATTCAGGCCGAACCTTCGTTGCTTGACGGCACACCCGAACACCGTGCAGGCGATGACACAGGTCTTGAGCGGTATCCTGACCGTCGTGCATGGCAACGCGTCAGCGATTTGCTTCAGGATTTGTTGCCCAATGGCACCATGCAACCTCGAGCCAACATCGACGAGGATGACCTCGATATGATTGCAGGTGTGGTAGGACCCGTTGCCGCCAGTCGCTTCTATGCCTTCGTCAAAGGTCGGCAGATGCTGACCGGAGGACAAGTTCTGAACGATTTTGCAGCTTGCGAGGCACAATTACGTCAGTACCGCCTGCATCAGCTGGCAATTGTCAACGAGAGCATCTTCCGTCTTTTCGAAGTAGAAGGTTTCACTTGTACGGCAGAAGAAACTGACGAGTTACGACGTTCACAGATCGAGCGTTATGCTTCGAACCTCATGGCTTACTACTCGTTTCTCGAATCTATTGAGCAACGCGAAGCCATTGCTCATCTGGCCAACCTCTTCCAGAGTGGCAGTTACGAAGGCGCTATCCTGTTCATCACGACCTATTGTCCAGAACTTTACCTCAAGCTGGTGGACTTTATCGCCACCTTATAGCCTTACGAAACTCGATACACCCATAAGACCATGAGTCAGGTAACGGACATGCTGAAACAATTGAGCGAAAACTGGTTCTTACAGGAGCCAGCTTTCTTTGCTTTGTATTGTCAGCAACAGCTCCACGAGAATGTCCGCATAGAATGTGCCGTACGTTGCGGCCAGGGCAGAATCGAGTACAATCCGTTGGTATTGGCACACAAAAACTATAGCGAGGTTGAACAGTTGATGCGTATCGAACTGATACGCCTGTTCCTGAAACATCCTTACGAACGTCAGCCTGATGGCTGTTGTCGCGAAGCTATGGCCATTGGGTCGGACATCACCATTGCTGACGGCTATTGCATGTTGCACAAGGAAAAGCTGCCGCTACACGATCCTGGCTTTTACCATCTGCCCCTCGGCCAGTATTACGAATGGTACGCCAAGGCCATTCAGAATCAGCAGGATGACGACAAGCGACAGAAGCCGGATACATCGCAGAACCAGGATAATTCGCAGAGAGATTATCCGGAGTCGGACAATAATCCACAGAAAGCCGAGGGCGACAAGAGCGGCCTGTGGCAGGAAGACTCGCTACAACGGCAACGAATCAACGACCTGATTGAACGCACTACCGATTGGGGCACCTTGCCAGCCGAAGTAGTTGAACGCATCAAGGCCAGCACGAAAGCCCGTATCGATCAGCGCCTTATATGGCAGGGATTTAGCAGTGCCATCCTGAGCAGCCAACGCCAGCTGACACGTATGCGGCCAAACCGCCGGACAGGCTTCCTACAAATGGGTAGCACACGTCAGTTCGATACACATCTGCTGGTGGCCATCGATGTGAGTGGCAGTATTACGTCCGAGGTGTTGGCCGACTTCTACAGCAGCGTTAACCGCCTCTCTCGTTATGGAATCACACAGATTGATGTCTGTCAATTCGATGCAGAGATGGGACCCATCGAGACGTTACATCGCACGTCAACCGAAGTAACCGTCAAAGGACGAGGAGGAACGAGCTTCCAGCCTATCTTCGATTACATCTGCAATGAGCAACACGATTACGACGGATTGCTGATCCTGACGGATGGTCAGGCTCCTCCCCCAACCGGAAGTCCTCGGATACCGGTATTATGGGTTTGCAACAACTGCGAATCGTATACAATGCATCGCGAATGGATGGTCAATACCGGTCGTTGCTGTCATCTTTAGGCTATTTCAGGCTTGTGAAAAGAAAAATAGCAGCACAAAACGCGGACGTATAATCTGACTACCAAAATTAACTTCCTCGCTTTGCGGAACACAATTTTGTCAACAAATTAGTGCTCCTCGTTTTGTGGAAGACCATTTTTCTACAAAATTGTTCTTCCCCGTTTTGTGGAGGACCATTTTGCGACAAAATTACGCTTCCCCGTTTTGTGGAAGACCATTTTGCTGCAAAATTGCTCTTCCCCGTTTTGTGGAGGACCATTTTGCGACAAAATTACGCTTCCCCGTTTTGCGGAAGACCATTTTGCAACCGAAATGCTCTTCCCCGTTCCGAGAAAGCTAAAATTGAAAATATCTGCAATAAGAAGCAGATTTTCGACTCATGTGATTCATCAAGACTAAGAAATTCACCGCAAATCAATCATTCCAATGGACAAGGAACTATCAAAACAAAGCAACCTGATGAAGATGGAAGCAATGGCCCTCTTCACGGCTTTGAAGGCACAAACCCGTGCCCATCGGTGGTGGTATTTCGAGGAGATGCAACGAATGGGCCGAACCGTGAGACTCGACCAAACGATTTCGGCTTACCGTGCCTCTCTGATGTGGGATTACGTTTTTTGCGGAATCGACTGCCAGATCTACCTGGAGCGTGAAGCGTATGTAGGACAATTAGGCGAAGATATGTGGACACTATCCTTCAGCGGAATCGAAGGTAAAGTCAAGGCACTCAGGATTCAGGAGGAATTAAAGACGCTACAACAAGATGGCTTTTACATCCCGAACGGAAACGAAAACCTTGAACGACAGATGAACTTCAGTCTTGGTCTTTATGGAGCCTGCCTGATGCATGTCGATGTTCGATTTCCTATCGATCGTCCACCCCTGCCCTGTGCCCTTAAAGTGCTCGATCTGGTCGATACTCAAAACAAAAAGGGCACTTCCTCGCTCGAAGAAGTGCTCGTTGAATTAGATCGTCAGCGTGCCTTGAATCTTTCCCTTCAGGACGACGAAGATCCTGATATCATGATGGGCGATTGGCAAACCTGGAAATAAAAGGCTCAACACCTATAAATTAGGATCTTGTCCAATAATCGTACGATGCGATGGCCTGACCTTCCAACATGGCGCCTCCACTCATGGTGAGGGCGCCTTTCTCTTTCGCCTTAGCCAGGAATTGAGTAACTTCGGGATTGTAGATCAGGTCGTAACAAACGTGATGATCGGTCAACAATTCGTAAGGAATGGCCGGACATTCGTCAACATGTGGATACATTCCTACAGGCGAGCAATTGACCACTACCTGGTGAGAACGCATCACCTCGGCATCGAGCTGCTCATACGACAAGCGACCTTCAGCTGGAGTTCTTGAAACAAATACCGGCTCAATCCCCATATCTTCAAGGGCTACTCGAACGGCTTTCGAAGCACCTCCAGTGCCCAATATCAAAGCCTTTGGCATCTCAACACCTCGTGCGATTGCCTTACCTGTCGCGTCAATGATTCCTGCTTTTTGCAACAAAGGTACGATGCTGTCTCTGAATCCGATGATATCCGTATTGAAACCCTTGAGCCACAAACCAGGATTCTTAGGGGTCTTTCCCTCGGGAATTTCGCGGCTGAAGACTACGGTATTGACAGCCCCGATACGAGCCGCAACAGGGTCAAGTTCGTCGAGGAATTGCATCACCTGCTGCTTGTAAGGGATGGTTACGTTGAGGCCGCAAAGGGTATTTTCAGTCGCTAAAACAGCCGAAAGTTCTGAAATTTCTGTCAGGTCGAAATTGACGTATTCGGCATCAATTCCAAGCGTTGCAAAGCGATCGTTATGGAACTTACGCGAGAAAGAATGGCCAAGTGGATGGCCTAACAATCCGTATTTTTTTGTCATGTTTATTTGCAATATAGTAAAATAATGACATCTTTTTGTCAAAAAACTTAAAAGATGGCGCAAAAATAGCGATTTTTTGCCGAACTTACAATTTTTTTTATTAAATTTGCGCCCGAAATATATATTTTTTAGATTATGCGCTTCAACTTACAACATATAGTTACCATCCTGGTATGCCTTTTTACGCTGTCGTTCCACGCGGTTGAGGCCAAGCCGAAGATGGTTGTAGTAATTGATCCAGGCCATGGCGGTGGTGACATCGGAACTCCTCACCGCCGCTACAAGCAGGACGAAAAGACCGTTGCCCTGAACGTGGCACTTCGGCTCGGCCGCCTGATCGAATGGAATTACGACGATGTAAAGGTTGTCTATACCCGTAAGACCGATGTCTATCCATCATTGCCCAATCGTGTCGAAAAGGCCAAGGATGCCAAGGGTGATCTGTTCATCTCGATTCACGTCAACGCCTGTCCGGATGCAGCTGCCAAAGGCTTCGAGACGTATGTGTTCGGTACAGACGGTAGCGATTCCGGTAAAAAGCGTGTAGAGGAGCGATTGGTCGAGGAACGCGAGAACCTTGATATCAGCGGCCGTCGTGTAAACTTCGATACTGATATCGACATCGAAACCAAGATACTCTGCCAGGCTCAGCGCGAGAAGCACAACAAGCAAAGCCTCGAGGTGGCAAAGGCCGTGCAGTCGTCGTTGATCTCTGCCCTGAAGAAGTCGAGCTATGCCTCGAACGTGAAGAACCGAGGCGTGAAGGCCAAGAACCTTTTTGTACTTTGCTTCGCTCCTATGCCGGCCATCCTTGTCGAGTTGGGTTATATGAGCAACGTCACGGAAGAGAAGTTCATCGCCTCGGACGAAGGTCAGGAGTGTTTTGCCAACGCCATCTACAACGGCTTCAAGGAATACAAAGCCAAGTGGGACAAGCGCCAGCTGTCAAATCAGGGCGGTTCGGTAACACAGGCACCAGTAGTCGAAACTTCAAAACCAGCACCAGCCGAGAAGTCTGAAGCTAAGGATAAGAAAAAGGCCGAGACGCCAGCGGCAAACAAACAAACTGCTCCCGTCGAGCAGAAGGTAGAATCCAAGCCTGCCGCAAAAACAGAACCTGCCAAAGCTGCAAAGGCAGAAAGCGTAACTGCTGCCAAAGATAGCAAGGCAGAAACCAAACCTGCAGCCAAGAACGATGCGGCCAAGACTATGACAGAGGCTGTAAAACCTTCGAATACAGATCAGGTAGTCTGGAAGATACAATTCATGACCAGTGCCAAGATTCTGAAGGAAGGTGCTCCGGAACTGAAGGGTCTGAAGGGAGTAAGCTACTACAAGGACGGTGCCGTATATAAGTACACGTATGGTTCGGCCTCGGACACCAAAGAACTGGCAGCCAAGATGAAGGAAGTCAGAGCCAAGTTCGATGGAGCTTTCTACGTCAAGTTCGACGGAAATGGCAATCGAATCAAGTAATCACTAAATTGCAAGCAAAATGAAGATCAGTAACGAATTCAAGATAGGTTTTTGGGCAATCGTTGCACTCGCAACTCTATTCCTTGGCGTCAATTGGCTCAAAGGTCTGCCCATGTTCAAGAAAGGCCAGAACTATCAACTCGTCTGCGACAAGGTAGATGGACTGGCCGTATCGAGCCACGTCAAGCTGCATGGCATGAAGGTTGGAACCGTCCTTTCGATGGAATATGATGCCCAGCAGGATCAGGTAAATGTGCTCTTCTCGCTTTACGACAAGGACATGCGCCTGCCTGTCGATAGCCGACTCAGCGTTGTCAGCGAATTGCTTGGCACATCGGACATCATCATCGAAATGGGACAAAGCAAGGAGTATTTTTCGCCGGGTGCTGTCATCATGGCGCCACCTACGTCGGCTTCTCTGCTCGATAAGGCCGATCCTATCGTTTCGCAGATTGACCAGCTATTGCCGAAGCTCGACACGCTAATTGGCGGAATCAATGTACTGGTGAACGAAAGCAAGCTTCACGAAAGCATGCTCGAGATCAATACGCTCACTTCGCACCTGAACCTTACGGTCAACGAGCTGAACCGCCTGCTCCGCAAGGATGTTCCCGTCGTGATGGAAAACCTGAAGGACATCACCAGCAATGTAGACACGCTGACGATCGACCTTCGTGAAGCCAACATCCGACAGCTGCTCGACAATGCCAACACGACTCTGGCTGAGGCCAATGGAATGATCCAGAAGCTGCAGGATCAGAATTCGACTGTCGGTAAGCTGCTCAATACCACCGAACTCCACGACCAGCTTTCGCGTACGGTCAACGATGTAGATTCGCTCGTCAGCGACATCAAGAAGAACCCAAAGAGATACATTCACATTAAGGTATTCTGAAAAAACTATGAAGATTGCAATTCTCGGTGCAGGCAATATGGGAGGCGCCATAGCACGCGGCCTCGCTACCAGCCCCATCGTCACACCCGATAATATTTGTGTAACCGCACGTACACAATCAACACTCGATCGTCTAAAGGACGATGTACCCTCGATCAACTGTTCACTGTCGAACCTCGAAGCAGCTACAGGGGCTTCGATCATCATGATTTGTGTCAAGCCATGGTTGGTCCAGCCTGTGCTCGAGGAGATCTTTCCTGCCTATAACGCCATGTGTCAGGAAGGACGTTCGCCACTGGTAATCAGTGTTGCTGCAGGTATCACCTTCGAACAGCTGCACCAGATGCTGGGCGAAGCCGATGCACCACAAGCATCTCTGGTCCGTGCCATTCCGAATACTGCCATCAGCCTGAAGCAGAGCCCTACACTGATTTGCTTCAACAAACTGGTCAGTGAGGCACAGCAGCAGATCGTGAAAGATATCTTCGATGCCCTGGGTCAATCCATCATCATCGACGAGGCTCACATGGCTGCAGGCACTGCCATCACATCCTGCGGAATCGCTTATGCCCTCCAGTATATCAAGGCCGCCATTCAGGGTTCCATCGAACTGGGATTCTATCCTCATGTTGCCAAGCAGATGATCGATCAGACCGTACAGGGAGCCGTTGCACTTCTGGAAGAGAACGGTTCGTTCCCTGATCAGGAAATCTACAAGGTCTGTACCCCTGGCGGCATCACGATCAAGGGTCTGAATGCCATGGCAGCCAATGGTTTTGACCATGCAGTCATTGCAGGTCTGAAGGCAGCTGCCGGCAAGTAATCATCAGTTCTATAACTCCAAAACTCTCCATCCGCTTTGCTTAATCGCATCTGGCTTTCGTTTTTCGTCATCGCTTTTGTCATGGCCATCGTCACCTCCACCGTCGGCGGAGATCCTGAGGTATGGTCACGACTGATGAACGTAACATTCACATCCTCGGCCAAAGCTTTCGAGATCTGCCTTGGCCTGACTGGTGTACTTAGCTTCTGGCTTGGCCTGATGAAGATTGGCGAGCGTGGCGGTGTAATTGCGGCTTTCTCGCGACTGATTAATCCGTTGTTCAGCCGCATCTTTCCTGGTATTCCTGCAGGACATCCTGCTCAAGGCAGCATCCTGATGAATGTATCGGCCAACATGTTAGGCCTTGACAATGCCGCTACTCCGATGGGATTGAAGGCCATGAAGGAGCTGCAGGAACTCAATCAGAAGAAGGATACGGCCTCGGATGCCATGATCATGTTCCTGGTGCTGAACACGTCCGGCGTGACCATCATCCCTATCTCGATCATGATGTACCGTGCGCAATTCGGTGCTGCCAATCCTTCGGACATCTTCCTTCCTCTCCTGCTGGCCACGGCTTGTAGTTCGTTCGGTGGATTGTTGCTCTGTTGCCTTCGCCAGCGTGTGAAACTGCTTGATCCGGTCATTCTTTCGACCTTCCTCGGTGCCGCAGCCTGTATCGGTGGCATTGGCTGGTACTTTTCGAGCCTCACACCCGATCAGTTGACACTCTACAGCGGTGTCTTCTCGAACGTCTTGCTGTTCTCGGCCATCCTGTTGTTCCTCTTTGCAGGCGTATGGCGCAAGGTTCCGCTGTTCGAAACCTTTGTCGACGGTGCCAAGGAAGGGTTCCAGACCGTGGTGACCATCATTCCATACCAGATAGCCATGTTCGTAGGTATCAGCCTCTTCCGTGAATGCGGTGCACTGGGATACATTACCGAGGCTTTCGGCTGGATATTTTCGCATATTGGTGTGAACACAGATTTTGTGGCCGCTTTACCCTGTGCCATCCTCAAGCCATTGAATGGAGCCGGAGCGCGTGCCATGATGCTCGACGTCTTCCAGACCTATGGTGTTGATTCGTTCGTCGGTCATGTAGCATCCACGATCCAAGGCTCCACCGATACGACAATGTACATCCTGGCCGTCTACTTCGGTTCGGTCGGCATCAAGCGTTTCCGCTATGCAGCCAGCTATGGTCTGATGGCCGACCTTATCGGCATCACGGCTGCCATTGTCGTAAACTATATCTTCTTCTATTGACAACAACTGACAGATCTTCAATCTCGAATCAATATAAAAATAAAATATGAGACACTTTATTCACGTATTTCTGATGGCGCTTACGCTCTTTGTCGCAGTTGGCGTTCAGCTTCAGGCACAGAACACCTTGGGACTGAATATTACCGATCAGAAGATTCTCGAGTACATCACACAAGCCTCTGAAGAAGGCAAGTCGCAACAGGAGATTGCCAAACAGCTCATGCAATGGGGTGTAACGGCCGAGCAGTTGCGTCGTGTCCGTGCCAAATACCAGAGCGGTGACCAGCAGTTAGGATCACAGAAGGTGGTTGCCACCAGCAGTCAGGCAAGCAATGCAGCCTTGCGTGAATCGAATGGCGAGCTTACCCAGATGACTGACGAGGCTACCGAAACCATCGAAGGTGTACTCAACATTGATCGTGATGAGGAATTGGCCAACAAGGAGAAGCAGGATAGTATCTTCGGCCATAACATCTTCAACAACGCGAAGCTGTCGTTCGAGCCCAATATGAACATTTCAGCGCCTCAGGATTACGTCATCGGCCCTGGCGACGAGATCATCATCGACATCTTCGGTGCCACACAGGTCTCGATTCACCAGTTCGTCAATGCCGAAGGTGTGATCGTCATCGACCAATATGGCCCTCTGGCAGTGGGTGGCTATCGCCTGGCTGAGGCAGATCGTCTGATCCGCGCTGAAGTTGGAGCCATGTACGAGAGTTCGACGGTACGTGTTTCGGTTGGTCAGACGCGTGTGATGCTCATCAATGTAATGGGCGAAGTCCAGGTTCCTGGCACCTATCATCTGTCGGCCTTCTCGACGGTATTCCATGCACTTTATGCCGCCAGCGGTATTGGCGAGATCGGTACCTTGCGTAACATCAAGGTATATCGTGGAGGTCGCGAGATTTCGACTGTCGACGTATATGATTACATCCTGAACGGCAAGCTGACGGGCGATATCCGACTGCAGGACAACGACGTGATCATCGTCGGTCCTTACGAAAACATCGTAACGGCTGAAGGTTGCGTAAAGCGTCCTATGAAGTACGAGATGAAGCGTGGCGAGACCGTTGAACAGCTGCTGAAATATGTAGGCGGTTTTGCGGCCAATGCCTACACCGATGCAGTTCGTGTCATGCGTTCGAATGGTAAACGAAGTACTGCCTACAACGTAACATCGGCCGAGAGTGGTGCCTTCCAGCTCGAAAATGGTGATGTGATTACCGTAGATAAGCATCAGGATCGCTTCGAGAATATTGTCGAGGTCCGTGGTGCTGCCTTCCGTCCTGGCATCTTCCATATCGGTTCGAACGTCAATACCGTACGCCAGTTGATCGAAGCAGCCGATGGTATGACCGAGACAGCTGTCGGGCATCATGCCTTGATGTATCGAATGAACCCGGATCGTACTCACAGCCTTATTTCGATCGATGTAACGGGTATCCTCGAAGGCAAGGTTGCTGACTTCCCGCTCGAGAGCGAGGATGTGCTTTACATCCCAAGCACCGAAGAGGCTCTGAAGAAGCGTACCATCGAGGTGCAGGGCGAGGTATTCAATCCTGGCATCTACGAATATGCTGACAACGAGACGCTTGAGGACCTGATCCTGCAGGCCGGTGGTTTGCTCGAATCTGCCTCGATTGCCCGTGTGGACATTGCTCGTCAGATCAAGGACACGAAAGCGACCTCAGACCTTGGCGTGGATCGTGCCCAGTTCTTTACCTTCGAACTTGAAGACGGACTTGTCATCAATCCGGATGCAACTTTCCACTTAGAGCCATACGATCAGGTCTATGTTCGTCGAAGCCCTTCATACAGCGACCAGCAGAATGTCGAGGTTCAGGGCCAGGTAATGTTTGCCGGTCTCTATGCTTTGACTCGCCAGAACGAGCGATTGTCTGACCTCATCAATAAGGCTGGTGGTCTGAAGAAATTTGCTTATGCCAAGGGCGCAAGCCTGCAGCGTCGTCTCACACCAGACGAGCAGTACCAGATCAAACTGCAGATTACCGAGGCAGAATTGGCTCTTGACACCCTTTTGGCCGAACATCTGAAGCAACGTCTGGAAAATACCTATGCAGTAGGTATCGACCTCGAGAAGGCTATCGAGAATCCTGGTTCGCTCGACGACCTCGTATTGCGTCAGGGAGATTTGCTCCTGATTCCACAATTCGACAATACTGTCAAGGTTTCAGGCGAAGTTTTCCATCCAAATACCATCACCTTCACCCAGGGCAAGTCGGCCAAGTATTACATCGACCAGGCCGGTGGTTATTCCGAGGATGCAAGCAAGCGTAAAGGATACATTATATATAAAAATGGTCAGGTTTCGCGAATACGCAAGGGTGCCAAGGTAGAACCTGGTTGCGAAATCATTATTCCTGCCAAGATTCGCGAAGATATCACGGGCAAGGCCAGCACGTACGTCTCGATTGCAACATCGGTAGCTACACTGGCAGCACTGATCATGAATATTGTCAAGCGCTAATCAACCTATCGTCTATGGCTGAAAATAAATTCGACTTCGTCAAGTCCATCCATAAGCTCGTCGAAGAACGCAAACTCATTGTTGTAACTACCTGTGTAGCAGGCGTGCTGGGTGCCATCGTTGCACTTAATACTCCCAAGACCTATAATTCGTACGTAACGCTGGCGCCAGAGCTTGCGAACGCCAACCGTATGTCCGAGAGTATCGGCTCACTGACTGCCATGTTCGGTATCGACCTCAATAGCATGAGCAACAACAATGTCGACGCCATCTTCCCTGAGATCTATCCCAAGGTCGTGACATCGCCAGATTTCATCGTCGAACTCTGGAATATTCCGGTAACATTGAAGGATGGAACCACTAAATCCTACTTCGAGCACATCAACGAGGACGGATTCATGACATGGTGGGATTATCCCGTCAAATGGATCACAGATCTCTTTGCCGAACCCGAGGAACATGAGGCTTATGCCCCAGGCGATTCCCTACCCGATCCACGCTACTTCGATACTCATCATGAGGGCATCTATGGTCTGATGGCACAGAATATCATGTGCGATGTTTCGAAGGACAACGGACTGATCACGATTACCGTATCGGATTATGATCCGATGGTGGCCTGTCAGATTGCCGATATCGTTCAGCAAAAGCTGCAGCAATACATCACCCGTTACCGTACACAGAAAGCCCGTAACGACTACGAATATGCCGAAAGACTGGTAAACGAAGCTCGCGAAGAATACCTGAATGCCCAGCTTGCTGCAGCCCGTTTTGCCGATGCCAACATCTCGGTATTCAAGCAGAAGGTCATCATCGAACGCGATATTCTTCAGAATGAGTTCCAGCTGAAATACAACACCTATAATGCACTATCTGGTCAGTTGCAGAACGCTAAGGCCCTGATTCAGGCTGCTACTCCTGTTTATACCACCATCCGTAAGTCGACTATTCCGAACCAAGCATCCGGAACGCCTCGTATGCTGACAATGATTCTCTATGCCATCTTAGGCAGCGTCCTAAGCATGGTATGGATCCTGTTCGGTCGTGATTATCTGGCCGAACTGATGGCTCAATATCGTGCGATTGACCAGTCGAAAGCTTAATCCTCTCCCACCCAACTTCGCGTCGTAACTGTGGCTTATGCACTTCCCTATCTGCTGATGATGCTGTTGCTCGCTGTTCTTGCAGTGAGCAATAACCGTCTGTCCGAGTCGTTGCGGAAGCGTATGTGGATGCCTTGTGCTGTACTGCTCATGGTCTTCTATGGATTGCGGGCCTATGTTGGCGACGACTGGACTGGCTATCATGTGGTTTACCAGTTCGTTCAGCCTCGCGACTTTCACCTCAATATCTTCGCGTCGCACAGTTTTCGTTTCGAACCGGGTTTTGCAATCCTGGCTTACGTCTGTCGCAAGATTGCCGGAAGCGAAGGATATCTGTTCTTCCAGGCCGTCATCACGTTGATCCAAGTCTGGCTGCTTCTGCGATTCTTCCGCCGATATAGCGACAACCTTCCCCTCTCGATCATCGTATTCCTGGCAATGGGTGGAATCGTTATGCTCATCAATACGATGCGCAATACGATTGCTATCTTGCTATTCCTCAATGGCATGCATTATATCCAGGAGCGTAAGCCTATACCCTATTTCTTGTATTGTCTGGCCGCATTGTCGTTCCATTTGTCATCGGCTATCTTCATACCGCTCTATTTTGTGTTTCACAAACGTGTGTCTCGTTGGGTGTTCCTGGTAATCTTTATTCTGTGCAATGCGGTTGTATTGCTCAAGATTCCGGTCCTCTCGATCGGTGTAGGTACCATCGCGGATATCATTGGCGGTAAGGTATCGCGTATGGTGACCATGTATCTCGAAGATAGTCACATGATGGCGCTGAGTTTCTCGCTTTCGATCGGATACCTCGAACGCCTGGCTACCGGAATCATCATCTTCATCTATTGGGATCGCCTCATGTCGTTACGACGCGAGAATGTGCTGTTCATCAACGCCATGATCCTGTTCTTTTTCTTCTACTTCTTCTTCAGCGAGGTACGCGAGGTTGGACGACGTTTGTCAGAACTGTTCATCTACGGTTACTGGATTCTCTGGCCTGATTTGTTCCATTGCTTCAAGGCACGATTGCTGAAGATTGGCTTTGCTGCCTTCCTGTGCGTATATTGTTCGATGAAGGTCGTTGGTACCGTCGGCTACCCCAATACACGCTATGAGAATGTAATGACTGGTTTTACACAGTATAAGAAACGTCTGCACCAGCATCGCGACGAAGCCATAGAGGTTACCAAGGCACAGAATGGTGAATAACCAAATAATCTTTAAAAACTAACGATCTGAATATGCTCCGCCAATTCCTTAAACGACATGGTATAGACGAAGAGCGCCAGCTTGGATTGGGTACCATCAAAGGTCATTTCTTCGACATCAACTGGGCGAAGACCCTCTGGTTCAACTTCCGTGCCCTCCCCTTCCGTCTGGCCATCCGTGTTCCTATCCTTGTATCCTGGAACGTCAAGGTACGATCGGTGGGTCATATCCATATCGAAAATCCTGTGACCCCAGGAATGATCTCGATCGGTGTAATCAAGATCGATCCGTGGGAAACGAACCAAGACCAGATCATCTTCTGCAATCAAGGACAGATCAACTTCGGTGGACGTACCAAGATCCATCCTGGCGTTCGTCTGACAGTCTTCCCCAATGCAACGCTCACCATGGGCGAACGTGTATTATTAGGTTGCAAGAACCGAATCATCTGCACGCGTAGTATCACCATGGGACATGACATCCGCTTCTCGTGGGAAGGTCAGATGTTCGACACTGATTTCCATTTCCTCACCAATCTGAATAACGGTCACGTATCGCATCGTCAGCGTCCCATCGTGATCGGTGACAACGTCTTTATCGGCAATCGTTGTACAATCGGCAAAGGAACCGTACTGCCACAAGGTAGTGTGGTATCGTGCTGCAGCAAGGTTAGCGGAGATTTTTCGTCCGAAGGAGAGCATCTGCTGCTGGTAGGCAATCCTGCCAAGGTTGTCGGCCATGGCTACAGCATGGGTAACAGCTGGTATCCTGAGAGTGAAATCGAATTGGCACGTTCGATGGGCGAAATCAGTGAACCACAATAATGTCGTTGATGTCTGTAGTATAGCAACGCGAACGATAATCGTGTTTTATCAGATTCTTGAAGGATAGCCTTTCGCCTGTCTTTGGATCTTTAGGGAATTGCTGAATTCCGAGCATTAAGGTATCGTTGCCCATACGCCGGTTTACCACATCCATCACTTCCGATACGCGGTTAAGCTTCTTGCGTTGCTCGGGGGTAAGTGTATCGAACAGATCCAGTTGGATTGCGTGCTGACTCGAGATACCGCTTACAATCACGCCTGCTCGCTTGTATTGATAACCCTTCTTATAGCAGCCCCGCAACGCCCTGATAGCTGCTTTGACCAACTCGATTGTAGAATTGGCCGGAATCGTCAAGGCCACGGTCAGCGAAATGTCGTATTGTGCGAGATCCTCGCGAAAATGATTGGTCTGCAGAAAACAGGTCAGCAAGTTGCAGACGCTTTCCTGGGCCCTCAGTTTCTGTGCACAATGTGCGGCATAATTACTGATAAACATCTCGAGCTGAGCTTCATCGCTCACCATATTTTCAAAACTGCGGCTTGTACAGATGGTCTGCTTGGCTCCGGTTTGTAATGTGTCGATGCACGATTCTCCCTTGAGTTCTCGCCACGTTCGGACACCATTGACCTTAAATTGTTGCCGTATCCACGATTCTGATCGCTGTACAAAGTCCCAGGCTGTCTGTATGCCGTTGTATCGACATTTGTCCTGCCCTCTCCAACCTATTCCCCAGACTTCTTCAACCGCCAAAGCCTGCAATGCCTTGGTCCGACGCTCTTCGGTATCGATGATGCACACCTTATTATAGCCTTTGTAATGCTTTGCGAACCAGGTTGCAGCCTTGGCCAACGTACGCGAAGGTCCGATACCGATACTGACGGGCATTCCCGTCCACTTGCCAATCTTCTTGACCAGAGCCTCTCCCCACGACCGATAATCCATCTCCATATTCAAGGTAAGGAAAGCTTCGTCTATCGAATATATTTCCATCATTCCCTTCCCTACTTCATCGCGAAGTATACTCATCACACGATTGCTCATATCCGCATAGAGAATGTAATTGCTCGAACGGATCTGCACATCGTGCTGCAGGCATAACGATTGGACTTGATAAAGCGGAACACCCATCTTGATACCCAAAGCCTTTGCCTCATTCGAACGCGCAACGACACAGCCATCGTTATTCGACAGAACGACGACAGGGCGGCCCTTCAGTTCCGGCTGAAAGACACGTTCGCACGATACAAAGCAATTGTCGCAATCAACGACCGCAAACATAAGGACTAATAGGTATTATGATTCTGTCACTCAGTTTCCAGGCTAGGAATTACACATTATGGATCACAAAGCGTACTACTCCCCAAATCTCGAAATTCTCCTGGTCCGTAACCTCAAGGATGGGGAACTCCGGATTATCTGGCACAAGGCGAATGATACCACTTGCTTTCTGACTTAGGTCTAAGCGCTTGATGGTAAACTCTCCATTCACAAAACACACAGCCACACAGTTCTCCGTAGGATCCATGCTTCGATCGATGACCAAAAGGTCTCCGCAATGGATATTGGGTTCCATTGAATTACCATCTGCCCGGGCATAGAACGTCGCTGACGGGTGTTGTACAAGTTCTCGGTTCAGGTCGAGCTTGTCACCGACATAATCCTGAGCGGGAGATGGAAATCCTGCCGGAATGCCACCGTCTATATAGTCGAGAGGTAATTCGGTACTGAGGTCAGGCAGAATGAAAGTCAATTCGTTCATATACTTCATTTGTTTTTCCGATGCAAAGATAGCCAATATTATCGAAGCAAACAAATTATCCGATAAAAAACCGAGAACAAAGGGTGACCTTGAACATTTCAACTCGTGCTTCGTATTCTATACTTTTCATTTTTACAAGGTATAGACAATTAGTTACCCCGATCTTTCACTTTTGACAGACAAGATTTGGCTATGTCGCAGAATTGAACTATCTTTGCAACAATTAATACGAGAATATGAGCGACGAAAGCCTTGTCAAACCCGATACCAACCGTCAGCAACAGTTGACGGCGTTACGCTGGTTCGTATGCAAAGCCAATCCGCAACGAATGCTCAAAAGCTTGCGGGCTGCACTCGACCATGTCGGGGTTGAGTATTATATGGCTATCGGGAATACTGCCGTGCATCGCTCTCAGGAAATCGTTGAACACGCAACGTCTTTGCTTGGCTGTTACTTTTTTGTCCGTACCAATTACCTGTCTGCCTTAAAAATTAAGTCTGATTACGGTTTCGACTACCAATATGTACGCGACGGACAGAAGCAATTGATGTGGGTACGCGACAGCCAAATGAATGACTTCCGCAAACTGATTGCCGAGATGGCTGACAAAATCGACTTCAATGCCGACATCTATGCTGTAGGCGATCCGGTAATCGTAACCCGTGGTCCATTGACAGGTATCCGCGGAATCCTGACGGAGGTAGAACCCAAACAATTAAGCCTCTTGCTGAAGGTTGATGGCGTCCTTGCCATTTCGGTTCGAATTGCAAAGAGTAATGTTCGAAAGATATCACGTGAGGCTATGTATTCTGATATTTAATACTGTTATGCTGAAGAAACTACAGACCATCAGTTCCTACATGAGCCGTTACTGCTCGTGGGTTGTCATTGCGGCTGCTATCCTGAGTGGATTCCTACCACAGACGTTTGCCTGGGTACAACAAGGCGATCGTCCATCGATTATTCTGGGCATCATCATGCTCACCATGGGATGTACGCTTACCACAGACGATTTCAAGGTCGTATTGAGCCGCCCCCTCGATATTCTTTTCGGTACCCTGGCACAATTTACCGTCATGCCTTTCGTTGCCTATGGCCTCACAAAGGTTTTCGGTCTCGATCCTTATCTCAGTGCAGGAATCATCCTCGTAGGCTGTTGTCCTGGTGGAGTATCGAGCAATATTATGTCTTACCTCTGTCATGGTGATGTAGCCTTCTCGGTCGGAATGACGACGGTCAGTACTTTACTGGCCCCGATCTTGACACCTTTGATGGTACTATGGCTGGCAGGCCAACAGATCGAAGTGGATGCCTGGGGAATGTTCCAGAATATCTGTCTCGTTACACTCCTTCCTGTAGCCTGTGGCTGCGCTTTCAACTACTTCTGCGGACATCGAAGCGACTTCCGCCAGATTCAATCTGTCATGCCCGGTCTTTCCGTGCTTTGTCTGGCTTTGATAGTTGGTGGAGTGATCTTTACTGTTCATCCTCGCCTCGAAGAGAATGGCCTATCCCTGATATTCCTGACCCTTGCCGTTGTTACCTGTCATAACGGACTTGGCTATCTGTTAGGATACCTGATCGGAGGACTTGCACGATTCACTGTAGCCAAGCGCCGAACCATCAGCATCGAGGTAGGTATGCAGAATGCCGGTATGGCGACAGTATTGGCCAGTAACTTCTTTGCTACTCCTGCAGCCATAGCAGCCAATCCGCTGGCTGCACTTACGGTTGTACCCTGTGCCATTTCGTGTGCCTATCACAGTATTTCAGGAACGATTCTGGCTTCATGGTTCGCCTCGCGCGATAAAAAGAAGAACTGAACATGTCCAACGACCGTTTCGACTTCAAGCAGTTCAGCATTGTTCAGGACCGCTGCGCCATGAAAGTGGGTACCGACGGAGTTCTACTCGGAGCATGGGCCGGACAAGGCATGTCACCCCGCAATGCCTTAGATATTGGTGCCGGTACGGGCATTATTTCCCTGATGCTGGCTCAACGGTTCGTGACAGGTGATCTATGTATCGATGCTATCGAGATTGACAAAGAAGCGGCACAACAAGCTTCTGAGAACGTTTTAGCATCTCCCTGGAAGGATCGAATCCACATAATTCCTAATGCGTTGTGTGAAGCAGAAGAATCGTTGTCCGACAAAAAATATGACCTGATTGTAAGCAATCCGCCTTTCTATAATGCTACACTCAAACCCGACGATGAAGCACGTGCCATAGCTCGTCATAAGGATTCTCTGCCAGTGCGCGATATTGCGCGTTTCGCACGTCAGCACCTCACCTCCGATGGACGGTTATCGCTGATTTATCCTGCGAATTACGATAGCGAAGTAATGACTGCCGCCATCCTCGAAGGTTTGTCACCTTGCCGTATCTGCGAGGTCGTTACACGAGAAGGCAAACAAGCGAAGCGACTGATGGCAGAATTTAGTATACAAGTATCCTCCTTATGCCGAGAAAAACTTGCCATACGTGATGCCGAAGGTAATTATACGGAAACATATTTGTCACTGACCGACGCGTTCTATCTGCATCTGAAAGACTGAAAAACGACTCTGAAATCAGGCTTTTTTGCCTTGAAGTCATCTAAAAATCCGCAAAATAATCTTTTTCTTATCCAAAATTTGGTAGTATACTGATAATTCCTTATATTTGCAACTCGAAACAACATACAACCAACAAGATAATAATCGTTCATAACTCAAAATTGAACATAAAAACACAATAAACACCACCATGAACAACTATGTCTGTGCCATTGACTTTGGCGCCACAAGCGGACGTATCATCATTGCTCGTATCGACGAACAAGGTATGCTTGTGACCGAAGAAGTCCGTCGTTTTCCCAATACCATCATCGAGAAGGACCATGATGGTCGTTTCTACTGGGACATGACGGCTTTGATTGAAGAAGTTCGCCAAGGCTTACGCGACCTGTCCCTCAGAAACGATGTACACATCGAAGCCATCGGTGTGGACACCTGGGGAGTTGATATGGTAATGGTTGACGAACAAGGCAAGATGCTTTCTCAGCCACGTGCCTATCGCGATCCTTACTCCATTGCCGCCATGGACGAATATATCGAGCGTGTCGGTCGTGAGAAGATCTACCAGAAGACAGGTATTCAGTTCCTCAACTTCAATACGTTGTTCCAGCTTTATGCCTGCCACCGCGAGCATTTCGAACCTTTCGAGAAGGCTACCCAGTATCTGTTCATCCCAGATTATGTCAGCCTGGTACTGACCGGTCGTGCCGTATGCGAATATACCATCCTTTCTACTTCGCAATTCCTCGATCCCCGTACCCGACAAATCGACCGCGAACTTATCGAGGCGGCTGGAGCCGACATCTCCAAATTCCCCCCGATCGTCTACCCTGGTCACGTCATCGGCAATCTTCTGCCTGAAGTAGTCGACTTTGGTTATTACGTACCGGTTATTGCCATTGCCGGACATGATACCGGATCGGCCGTTGCAGCCGTTCCAGCTCGCGACGAACGATTTGCCTACCTTTCGTGCGGAACCTGGTCGTTGATGGGCATCGAGACACCTGAGGCTATTATCAACGAACGCTCTTCAGAACTGAACTTTACCAACGAAGGTGGTATTGAGGGAACGACACGCTTCCTGAAGAATATTACAGGCATGTGGATCCTTGAACAATGTCGCAAGGAATGGAAGCAGCAAGGCAAGAACTATGACTTTGCTCAGCTATCGGCCATGGAACAATCCGGAACGTCTTTCCGCTCGTTCATCAATCCAGATGATCCGATGTTTGCCAATCCTCCTTCCATGCTCGAGGCTATTGCACAGTATTGTGCGAATACCCATCAGCCCATTCCCGAGACTGATGCCCAGGTAGCACGTCTCATCATCGAGTCTCTGGCCTTGCGATACCGCACCGTCTTCAACTGGTTACGCGAATTTGCACCATTCCCACTCGAGGTACTGCATATGATTGGCGGTGGAGCCAAGAATGCTTTGTTGGCACAATGGACGGCGAATAGCATCAATGCTACCGTACTTACGGGACCAACCGAAGCCACCGCCATAGGCAATATTATGATGCAGTTCAAGGCTATCGGCAGAGTGTCAGACATCCACGAGATGCGCCAGCTCATTGCCCAGGCAACACCACTCGAGCGCTACGAGCCCGCCGACACTGACGCGTGGGACGAAGCTTACGAGCGCTACAAGAACTATTGCGAAACTAACAACTAACCCATATACTTATATTTTATGAAAAGCGAATTGATCGAACAAGCATATCAGGTTGCAAAGGCCCGTTATGCAGAATTAGGTATCGACACCGAAGTCGTACTTTCCCAGTTACAGGACTTCCATCTCTCAATGCATTGCTGGCAGGCCGACGATGTTCACGGCTTCGAGCCAAAGGCTGGTGCCATGTCTGGCGGCATTCAGTCTACGGGCGATTATCCTGGTGCAGCACGCAACATCGACGAACTTCGTGCTGACATCCTGAAGGCCAAGAGCCTGATTCCTGGTACCCATCGTCTCAATCTCCACGAGATTTATGGTGAATTCAACGGCAAGACCATCGACCGTAACGAATGTACCACCGATATGTTCCGCGGATGGATGGAATGGGGCAAGGAGAACAATACGAAGCTCGACTTCAACTCTACCAACTTCTCACACCCGCTGTCAGGCAACCTTACCATTTCGAATCCCAACAAGGAAATCCGTGAATTCTGGGTCGAGCACATGAAGCGTTGCCGTAAGATTGCCAACGACATGGGCGAATACCAGCAGGATCCTTGTATCATCAACCTCTGGATTCACGATGGTTCGAAGGATGTTACTGTCAACCGAATGCAGTACCGTTCACAGCTCAAGGAGAGCCTTGACGAGATCCTGGCTACCAAGTATGCATGGGAGAAGCCATGCCTCGAATCGAAGGTATTCGGCATCGGCCTTGAGTCAATGACCGTAGGTTCGAACGACTTCTACAATGCATACTGCTCAAAGAACAACGTAATGGTTACGCTCGACACGGGCCACTTCCATCCAACCGAATCGATTGGCGACAAGGTATCGAGCCTTCTGCTTTTCGTTCCAGAACTGATGCTGCACGTCAGCCGTCCAGTCCGTTGGGACAGCGACCATGTTACCATCATGGACGATCTTACGACCGAACTCTTCTACGAAATCGTTCGTGCCGGTGCCATCGATCGTGTTCACTATGGTCTCGACTACTTCGACGGAACGCTCAATCGCGTAGGTGCATACGTAATTGGTTCGCGTGCTGCTCAGAAGTGTATGACGCGTGCTCTGCTCGAGCCTGTTGCTCAGATCAGCTCGATGGAGAACGAGGGCAAGATGTTCGAGAAGCTGGCAACCATCGAGGAGCACAAGGCAATGCCTTGGAATGCCGTCTACGACGAGTTCTGTCTGCGCAATGACGTTCCTGTTGGTCTTGACTATATCAAGGAGTGCCAGAATTACGAGCGCGAAGTTACCTTGAAGCGATAATCTCCAGCATCATAACAATCTTGTAAACGATGAATACCACAAAACCTAACACTCCTGCATCAGATGGTCAGCGCCCTGTCAAGAAGTCTTCCTCGCTGAAGAGCACCTTGGCCGTCTCGCTCAACAACTATCTCGATGCCGGAGCCATTGTAGCAGGCGGTAGCGGCATTACGTTGTGGAAGAACTATCTCGACCTGAACGAGATGCACCTCGGATGGATCAATGCACTCAGCGCCAATGCCATGGGTGCAGCCATCGGTGCAATCATCGGAGGTTTCCTGGCCGACAAGTTTGGACGTAAGTTCATCTTCACATACAACCTTCTGGTCTACATGCTGGGTGTGCTGATCGTCATGTTGTCGGTCAACTTCCCGATGTTACTGGCTGGCTTCCTCATTACGGGCATCTCGGTCGGTATCGGTGTTCCTGCTTCATGGACGTATATCTCTGAAAGCTCGGAGATCAACAACCGTGGACGCAATATCTGCATCTCACAGATGTCATGGGGCTTTGGTCCAATGATCATTCTTCTTTTAGGCATGTTGCTGGCTCCTGGCGGATATCTCTGGGGGATGGTAGAGTCTATCGCCAACACATGCCTCGGTACTGGGGCAGCTCAGGCTGCTGTCGAAGTCTTCAGCTCGCGCGTCGTATTCTTTACCTTGCTGGTTGTAGCCTTTGTGGCTTGGACACTTCAGCGCCAACTCGAGGAAAGTGCCGAATTCGAGGCTACCAAGAAGGCCGCACAGCAGAGCGGCGAATCCACCGGCTTGATTCATTCCATCAAGATTCTGTTGTCAAACAAGATAGCACGCAACAGTGCCATCTTCCTTGCCACCATCTATCTTACCTGGAATCTCGTGGCCAGTGTCATGGGCTTCTTCTCGCCTCATATCTGCGAGACCGCCGGTCACGTCTCGAACGAATACTCCAACTGGATGAACTGCATTCAGTGGGCAACAGTCGTAGTGGTCACCTTCGGCGTGTCATACATCATTGACCGCACCAGCCATAAGCTGCTCTACATTATGGGTCTGCTGTTTGCTTTGGCTACCTGGATCCTGGTTGTAGCTGGCGGTGTCAATAGTCTGGCTGGCCTCTGGGCATTCGTCATTCTGTGGGGACTGAACAGCGGTCTGTCGGTACAGATATTCTACGCACTCTGGGGTTCAGAGCTCTTCCCTGCCAAGTTCCGTGCCGGTGCGCAGGGCATGATGTTCTTCATTGTCCGTGGTCTCTCGGCCGTATGGGGCCTGGTCTTCACCTACATCTATGGCGAGAATGGCGAAGGCTTCACGATTGCAGCCTACTGCATGATTGGCTTGCTGTTGATTTCGCTCATCGTCGGTGTCATCGGTTGTCCGAATACCCGCGGTAAGTCGCTCGAGCAGATCACGAAGGAAAGATATGGTAATAATCTTTAATTTCTCAGTATGAAAAGTATTTTAGATGGTCGTCCCGGTCTTGCTGCCGTCATTGACCAGATTGCCGAAGTCACCGGCTACCTGTGGCAGAAAGGATGGGCCGAGCGCAATGGCGGCAACATCACGGTTAACGTCACCGAGTTCATGGACGACGAGTGCAAGGCTTTGCCTGCTATCGCTCCTGTCAAGCAGATCGGTATGGTTCTGCCACAGCTCAAGGGAAAGTATTTCTATTGCAAAGGTACGGGCAAGCGCATGCGCGACCTGGCCAAGCAGCCTATGCAGAATGGTTCGATAGTCCGTATCTGCGACGATTGTGCCAGCTATGAAATCATTGCCGACGAACCTGTCATGCCTACCTCCGAGCTGCCATCGCACCTGGCTCTGCAGAATTATCTGCTCGAGACCGGTTCGTGCTACAAGGCAACGCTGCATACCCATCCTATCGAACTCGTTGCCATGTCGCACATCCAGCGATTCCTCAAGGGCGACGAGATGACTCGTGTGCTCTGGTCGATGATCCCCGAGACGCTTGCCTTTGCTCCACTCGGCATCGGCATCGTTCCTTACGACCTTCCGGGTTCAGTCAACCTTGCCGAAGCTACCCTCGAACAAATCAAGAGCCACGACGTCGTGCTCTGGGAGAAGCACGGCACCGTGGCCGTAGGTCAGGATATCATGGATGCCTTCGATCAGACGGATGTGCTGTGCAAGGCTGCCAATATCTATATGTGTGCCCGCAGCATGGGCTCTGAGCCTGATGGCATGACTGCCGAGGCTATGAAGGAAGTTCAGGACGTCTTCAACCTGCCGAAGTCTCGTCCTTGCTGATTCCGGCTTCACGCATGGCCACCTCCTCGGTGGTCGATGGCTGGTCGAATTTCTTACGGATAAACACGAAGTTACGTCCTAAGTACTTCTCGCGAACCGTAGGATTTTCGGCCAGTTCTTCGCTTGAACCCTGGAAAAGGATCTTTCCTTCGAACAACAGATAGGCACGATCAACTATCGAAAGGGTCTCTGGCGCATTATGGTCCGTAATGAGGATGCCGATGTTCTTGTCCTTCAGTTTATAGACAATGTACTGAATATCCTCCACTGCAATCGGGTCAACGCCCGCAAACGGTTCATCCAGCATGATGAACTTCGGACTGATAGCCAGACAACGTGCTATCTCGCAACGACGTCGCTCTCCACCGGACAGTCGGTCACCCAGATTCTTTCGCACCTTCTGCAGACGGAACTCGGCTATCAGCGACTCCAGCTTGTCACGTTGTTCCTCGGGCGTCATCTTGGTCATCTCGAGGGTTGCACGCAGATTATCTTCCACGGTCATCTTGCGATATACCGAAGCTTCCTGAGCCAGATATCCGATGCCTAATTTTGCACGCTGATAAACAGGGAGCTTTGTGATTTCCTGATCATCCAGATAGATGCGACCTTCGTTGGGCGTAACCAAACCGGTGGTCATGTAGAAAGTAGTCGTCTTACCGGCTCCATTAGGGCCTAGCAGGCCTACAATCTCACCTTGACGCACATCAATGCTCACATGATTAGCCACCGTACGAGGTCCGTAACGTTTCACCAGATTATCCGTGCGCAATACGCTCAGCTGTTCTTCCATTTTAGTGTCGATTCGTTTAATTAGGGCACAAAGATAGTGATTTTTTCGTAATAAATGCAAAAACTGATACACTTTATCATTTTTTTACTTATCTTTGCACTCTAAAACAATGAATTTGTCATGAAAATAATACAATGGATTAAGGATTTCGGCTCTTACGTGCTGCTGATGAAGCGAGTCTTCACCAAGCCAGACAAGTGGTCCATGTTCTGGCGCCAGTACGTGACAGAATGCAATAGCCTCGTGATCGATTCCATCGGTATCATCTCTATCATATCGCTCTTCATCGGTGCTGTCTGTTGTATCCAGATGCAGATGAACCTCTTCAGCCCTCTCCTGCCTCGCTATACCATCGGCTTCACTACTCGCGAGATTCTGATGCTCGAGTTCTCGTCTGCTATGATGTGTCTGATTCTGGCCGGAAAGATTGGCTCGAATATCGCTTCCGAGATTGGTACCATGCGCGTTACCGAGCAGATCGATGCCATGGAAATCATGGGCATCAACTCGGCCAACTTCCTGATCTTTCCAAAAGTCTGTGCTGTCGTCAGCCTGATGCCTATCCTCGTCATCCTCAGCATTGCCCTGGGACTTTTTGGTGGCGGCATTCTCTGCGTGTTGACCGGCTCTCCTACGATCGACGATTACGTCTATGGCATTCAGACGGGTGTCAACCAAGGCAATATCGACTATGCCATCAAGAAGTCGATGGTCTTCGGATTCATCATCACCACCGTTTCCGGCTATTTTGGCTACACGGTAAAGGGAGGAGCGCTGCAGGTAGGTCGAAATTCTACTCAGGCAGTCGTCATCAGTTCCATCATGATTCTTCTGGCCGACGTAGTCTGCACCAAGCTTCTCTTGTAATCGACAAGAGAAGCTTTTTAGTTTTAACGCAATACCGAAGACGCCTTTACGAAATCATCGACCAATCTACCTTGCCGGCAAACAATTTCTGCATTCTTCTTCGTATCAGGGCATTGGGCTGAGCCTCAAGCAGAGGATCTTTCTCGATGATCTGCTTGGCCCAGTCGCGTGCTGTCTCCAATATCTGCCCATCCTTGGCCAGTGAGGCAATCTTCAGGTCGAAGGCAAGACCCGACTGCATGGTGCCTTCCAGATCGCCAGGGCCACGAAGACGCAAATCGGCTTCCGCAATCTCAAAACCATCGGTTGTACGGCACATTACTTCGATGCGCTGTCTTGTTTCGTTTCCGATCTTGTCGTTCGTCACCAGAACGCAATACGACTGTTCGGCTCCTCGACCCACACGGCCACGTAGCTGATGTAGCTGGCTGAGGCCAAAACGTTCCGCATTCTCGATGATCATCACCGAGGCATTCGGTACATTTACACCGACCTCGATGACCGTAGTAGCCACAAGGATCTGAGCCTCATTGTTCTGGAATCGTTGCATGGCCGCATCCTTCTCGCGTGGCTTCATCTTGCCATGCACCATGGCTACATGATAATCTGGGCCAAAAGCATGCTGCATATCCAGGAAACCCTGTTCAACTGCCTTCAGATCCAGCTTCTCGTTCTCGGCCACCAATGGATATACGATGTAGGCCTGACGTCCCTTGTCGAGCTCTCCGCGGATGGCGCGAATCAGTCCCAGCCGTTGTGAGGTCCAGCGATGCAACGTAGCGATTGGCTTACGTCCGGGTGGAAGCTCATCAATCACGCTAACGTCCAGATCGCCATAAACCGTCATAGCCAAGGTACGAGGTATTGGTGTTGCTGTCATTACCAGCACATGGGGCGGTCGCTGGTTCTTGGTCCATAGCCGGGAGCGTTGCTCTACGCCGAAACGATGCTGCTCGTCGATGATGACCATTCCTAAGTTACGGAACATCACCTCGGGTTCGAGCAAGGCATGCGTGCCGATCAGAATCTGCAATTCTCCGTTCCGAAGCGCCTCATGAATCATCTCACGCTTCTTCTTCGGCGTACTGCCGGTCAGCAGTTCCACACGGACTCCTACCCTGTCGAGCTGCGACTTCAAGCCTTCATAGTGTTGGGTAGCAAGAATTTCGG
Source organism: Bacteroidales bacterium (assembly GCA_045640225.1). Lineage (GTDB taxonomy): Bacteria > Bacteroidota > Bacteroidia > Bacteroidales > UBA3663 > Liminaster. The sequence continues at coordinate 44,674 of JAZUEP010000076.1, forward strand.
TAGGCGCCATCATACAGGCCTGGAAGCCATTGTCCAAGGCCATCAGCATCGTCAGTGTAGCAACCATGGTCTTACCGCTGCCCACATCGCCTTGCAGCAGACGGTTCATCTGCTTGCCGCTGCCTACATCTTGTCGTATCTCGCGCAACACACGCTTCTGGGCGTTGGTCAGCTCGAAGGGTAACTGCCGATAGAAGTTATTGAAATAGTCCGCTATGCGCAGGAAGCTAAAGCCTCCATTGGCCGTATGTCGCATCTTGAACGACCGGATCAAGTAGAGCTGAAGGTAGAAGAGTTCCTCGAATTTGAGGCGATACTGGGCGCGTCGCAAGTTGTCGGCATTGGCAGGGAAATGAATCTGTCGGATGGCCTGATTGTAGGGCATCAGGTGTAACTGGTCGACAATATAGGCAGGCAACGTCTCTGGGAAAGGCGCAAGATTCAGCTGCAGATAGCCGAGTACGATGCGCTGAATCGACTTCGAATTCATACCCATACGCTTCATCTTCTCGGTCGTGTTGTACATTCCGTACAGACCCGATTTAGCATCGGGATCGTCATCGGGTTTTACGACGTCGAGTTCTGGGTGCGCGATGCTATAGGTATGGTTGAATTCCTTGGGTTGGCCAAACAACAGGTATTCGCGGCCTTTTTGAACACCCTCTTGGATGTAGCGCATACCATTGAACCAGATGCATTCAATCACACCGGTTCCATCGGTAAACAAGGCCTTCAGGTGGTGCTGTGGACCTTTCTGACCTATACCTTCCTCGGTGAAAAGCGTAAACTGTCCTCTTAGTAGGATGAAGGGCAGCAGACTGCCGCTACCGGGCGACGGGTCCATCGACGGGATGTCGCAGACACGATAAACCTTCGACTTGTCGACATAACGGTACGGGTAATAGCCCAACAGCTCCTCGAGCGAATGCACATTGCATTCACTTTCCAGCAGTTCGGCTCGTTTGGGCCCTACGCCTTTGATGTAGACAAGCTCATTCTCCATCCAGCTTACTTCTCGATGCGTTTTACCTTTCCACTGGTCATATAGGCCAATGCGGCAGAAAGGGCAGCAATAGCGGCCAGAATGCCCACAATCAAACCGATGGTCAGGTCAAGTTGGAATCCTTCCTTTGCTACGAGGATATACGACGTACATACACAGGTCATGAAGACGGCTGGAATCATCGTAATCCACACGTTCTTACGATGTTTATACAACCATACGGTCGAAGCCCAAAGGGTAATACAGGCAAGCGTCTGATTGGTCCATGCAAAGTAACGCCACAGAACGTCAAAGTCGAGGAATAATAGGCAACAGCTGATTACAAACAAAGGCAGACACAGCAGCAGGCGCTTTGCAAAGGTCTTCTGCGATACATTCATGACGTCGGCTGTAATCAGGCGGGCACTGCGGAAACAGGTATCGCCACTGGTAATTGGTGCAGCTACTACACCCAATACAGCAAGGATGGCACCAACAGTTCCCATCCATGTAGAACAAACCGTGCTCACTACAACCGACGGATTACCCATGGCAGCCAACTTCTCGTAAGCAGTCCCCTCACCTGGCAGCGAATCGGCAAACTTAATGGCTGCAGCAGCCCAAACCAAGGCTACAATGCCCTCGGTTATCATAGCGCCATAGAAGATTGGTCGGCCATAGCGCTCGTTGGTCATACAGCGTGCCATCAAGGGCGACTGTGTGCCGTGGAAGCCAGAGATTGCGCCACAGGCAATCGTAATACAAAGCATCGGGAAAAGCGGTAGCCCCTTAGGGTTGTGCGATACGAAGGGCTGATCTGTAATCTCAGGCACACTGCCATCGGCAACGAAGATGTTGATCAGCAGACCGACGGCCATGATCAGCAATGCGCAACCAAACAAAGGATAGACCTTACCGATCAACTTGTCAATAGGTAAAAGGGTTGCGATGATATAATAGGCAAAGATAATGGCAACCCATATCCACTGCGTCTCGCCTAACGGAGCCATCGACTGCAGCAAGGCAGCAGGTGTGGTGACGAAAACCGTACCGGCCAATACCAACAGCACGGGACTAAAAACACGCATGAAGACGCGCATCGACTTGCCCAGTTCGTCACCTACGATCTCTGGCAGCGAGACTCCTCCCTTTCTGACACAGATCATGCCGCTCATGTAGTCGTGAACAGATCCGGCAAAGATGCAGCCCAAAACAATCCACAGATAGGCAGCTGGTCCGAACATGATGCCCATGATGGCACCGAAAATGGGGCCTGTACCCGCAATGTTCAGGAACTGTACCAGATACACACGCCAAGGTTTCATAGGCATGTAATCTACGCCATCCTGCTTTTCATAGCAGGGCATCTGCGATTCACGGTTCGGTGCGAATATTCGTTCTGCCACGCTACCATAAAGCAGGTAGCCTAATACCAGGCAGACCAGAGCTACTGAGAAAGTTATCATAAAATTGAAAAATATATCTTTGTGTTAAAAGTCAATCGACGGATATTGTCTGTTAGCCTTGACGTGCTTGAAGTGGCCTACCAAGGTAGCTACCGAGATGCTTACCGACAGCACAATGCTGATGGTCAGGCCCCAGTTAGCATCCATGCCGAAGCCCTCAGGAGCAACCAGGATGTAGCTGCTGCAGACACAGGTCATGAATACGGCAGGCAGGAAGGTGATCCACCAACGCTTCTTCTCGCGCAACAGGTAGACGGTTATAGCCCAAAGCGTGAATACCGACAGCGCCTGGTTGCACCAAGCAAAGTAGCGCCACAGGATGTTGAAGCCGTTCTTGTCCTCGATACTCCATACCAGTACGGCAGTGGTCAGCACAAACATTGGCAGGGCGATAAGAAGACGCTTCTTCATCGACTGCTGCTCAACTTTGAAGAAGTCAGCAATGATCAGACGTCCGCTTCGCAAGGCAGTATCGCCGGTCGAAATTGGAGCCACAGCAATACCCAGCGTTGCCAGGATACCGCCAACTACGCCTAACCAGTTGTTACATACGGTCGAGGCTACATAGGCTCCGGTATAAGCCTTGCCCGTGGCCTCGTTCACAACGCCATTCTCCTCGAAGAAGCAAGTGGCTGCAGCGGCCCATATCAGGGCCACGACGCCTTCGGTCACCATCGCGCCATAGAAGCAACGGCGGCCCATCTTCTCGTTCTTGATACAACGCGCCATCAGGGGCGACTGTGTAGCATGGAAACCCGAAATGGCGCCACAGGCTATCGAGATGAACATCATCGGGAATACCACGTTTGTCTCCCACGACTTGTTCACGAAGTATTCACTCTGCCACATTTCCGGCAGTGAGGGTCTTACGATCAGAAGGTAGCCCAGAATGCCGATGGCCATAAATATCAGGCAGAAGGCGAAGAACGGATAGATTCGGCCAATGATCTTGTCAACCGGGCAGAGTGTGGCGATGATGTAATATACAAAGATGATTCCAATCCACACGAACGAATCCATACCCCAGTCAGCCGTCATGCCGCCCAAAAGCTCGGCCGGACCACTGATGAATACGGCACCCACCAGAATCATCAGTACCGAGATGAACAATCCCATCACGGCACGTGCCTTACGTCCGAGAAAGAATCCAATAATCTCGGGCAACGAAGCGCCCTTCATTCTGAGCGATATCATCGCGCCAAGATAATCGTGTACTGCACCG
>JAZUEP010000077.1:0-26388 GCA_045640225.1 Bacteroidales bacterium
ACCAAGAACGCTAAGGGTCAGGGTCCAGCTTGGGCTAACTCACTCTTCGAGGACTTCTGCGAGTTCGGTCTCGGTATGGCTATCGCCAACAAGAAGATCAAGCAGCGTCTGGCTAAGCTCATGACCGAGGCTCAGACCTGCGAGTGCTGCAGCGAGGACCTCAAGGCAATGTTCAACCAGTGGATCGAGAACATGGAGGATGCAGCCTGCACCAAGGCTCTGGCTCCACAGATCGTTGCTGCTTGCGAGGCTTGCGGTTGTGACAAGTGCAAGGATATTCTTACCTATAAGGATCACCTCGTAAAGCGCAGCCAGTGGATTATCGGTGGTGACGGTGCTTCGTACGACATCGGTTACGGCGGTCTCGACCACGTTATCGCTTCTGGCGAGGATGTTAACGTATTCGTTATCGATACCGAGGTTTACTCTAACACTGGTGGTCAGTCATCTAAGGCTACTCCTCTCGGCGCTATCGCTAAGTTTGCCGCTGCCGGCAAGCGCGTTCGCAAGAAGGACCTTGGCATGATCGCTACTACCTACGGCTACGTATATGTTGCTCAGATCGCAATGGGTGCTAACCCAGAGCAGACCCTGAAGGCATTCAAGGAGGCCGAGGCATACCACGGACCATCCCTCATCATCGCTTACGCTCCATGTATCAACCACGGTCTGAAGGCCGGCATGGGCAAGTCGCAGGCTGAGGAGGCTAAGGCTGTTGAGTGTGGTTACTGGCACCTGTGGCGTTTCAACCCAGAACTCGAGGCTGAGGGCAAGAACCCATTCACTCTCGACTCTAAGGAGCCACAGTGGGATAAGTTCCAGGACTTCCTGAAGGGTGAGGTTCGTTACGCTTCTGTTGCCAAGCAGTTCCCACAGGAGGCTGCAGAGCTCTTCGCTCAGGCAGAGGAAATGGCTAAGAAGCGCTATCAGACCTATGTTCGTCAGACCAAGCTCGAGTATTAAATCTACTATAGTGTGATTGATACTAATTGTTAGTATTTATCACAACGAGCTTAATCTTAAATATGTGGGGGGCTCCAGTGAAATGGAGTCTCCCATTGTTTTCGATATAATAATTTATCCCTTAATACTTATTTTAATTTATATTATGAAGAAATTCTTTACTTTTTTATCTATGTCCGTAATGGCTTTTGCAGCAATGGCTCAATCTGAAACCATTATCTGGGAAGGCGAGCAGTCTTGTGGTAGTTGGGATGGAGTAAGTCTTCGTTTCAGTGACTACGAAGGCAATCTCCCTTTTCTCAGCGACGAGGCTTATGATTCTATGGTAGGCCAGACTATGCTTCTTGATATCAAAGAGACTGTTGGTGACGGGTGTACTATTCGTGTAACCAATGGATGGTGGTCTGAACTTTATGTTGAAGACACTGTTGTTAATAGTGGTGACACTTTCTCATTTGAATTCACTGAGCATATGGCTAATCAGTGCAAAAGAGGTGGAGAAGCTAAAGATCTCCTGTTTGTAAGCAACAATGGTTTGACCATTACCAAGTTCTACTATATCAACGATGTTCCTGTTTCTCTTCAGAACATCAACAATGAGTCAAGCATTGTAATTTTCAATTATTTCGGCCAGAAAGTAAATGATGCTAAGGGCATTGCTATTGTAAATGGTCAGAAGGTAATGATCAAGTAATTCGGTTACACTACGCTTAAAAAAGGGATAATCTAATAAGATGCTTTCTATATCGATTAGATTATCCCTTTAATACTATCTTAATGATGCTCTCAGGTTTTTCGAAATTTCTACCTGGAATTAAAATGGTCTCCCTCAAAACTTGATAATGCATTTTGATATAAAAATGATGTATTTCAAATCGAGGAAAAGTAGTTTGATAGCGAAATTCTCTTTATAAAATCGAGGAAGAGCAGTTTTGCAGAAAAATGAACGATATAAAAACTCGGTAACGTATTTTGCAATCTAAAAACTCTTTATAAAAACGAGGAAGACTTTTTTGCCAGAAAAATACTTCATAACAAATCGAGGAAAGACAGTTTGCCAGAAAAAAACTCTTCATAAAAACTCGGAAGAGAATTTTTCTGGCAACTTACTATTTTAAAGATTGTATGACTTAAACTTGCTTACTGGCTAATCTTTATCATGAATAGATACATCAATTGTGTCAATAATATAAGTCTGTACTAGTGACGTTTGTACCTGTGAACTGGAGGAGGTTGCTGAGCGAACCATGTGTCTCTCCATCGAATATAATAGGCGAAGGACGTAGTGTGATTCGACTGACCTGGGTGTGATCGTAGCACTGGAAGTAAATACTGTCGCCATAACTGGTAGGACTGTATACCCGTAGGGACAGGTAACGGATTCCACGTTGTTCCTGCCACTGTGGACGCCCGCGAACCTGTCCGTCTGCAGCTACTGCTGCCATTTCGAGATTGTTCGAGACAGTCTGTCCTTCTACATCGACCTGGCAATTGACGATCATCGAATAAGGATATTCGTAAGGCAGAATCTCTGGACGCCAGTCGAAGACATGGACGATACATGAGTCAAGATATTCCGCCATATAGCCATGACTGCCTAAAAGTTGTGCACGAACATAGACCTTGACATCCCCAACAGAGAGGGCCTTGATCTTTGGTCCATGGATATACAGATGTTCGGAATCGGCCTGGTCTGCCAGATACCAGTAGTAGGACACACGTATTGAATCTGGAACAGCCCGTGGAATGAAGGTCAGACTGTCGCCTACCATAATGTCGGCTTCGTGGCGTGGCATGGTAACCTCACCACCACCTGTAGGCAGCGATGATGTACCCAGCTCGATCAACTCGCCACAAGCATTGAGGATAATGGCGGCCAGGAGCAACAGTAGACCATGTCGTATGGTGCGTATCATTGGTTATCTTGGGGTGAAGGTGGAAGGGTGTTGACAATGTGTACAGCATTGGACAGAGGACCGAAGCGACCATCGTCTAGTCGCAGACGGATCTGGTAATCGGCCTCTTCGCCTCGAGGCAGGCTGTAGTCCGAGAAGCTGTTCTGTGAAATTCTTATCGAAGTGAGGAAACGGAATATATCGTCCTCATAACGACGGTAGATACAGATGTATGGACCTGCCTCGAGATATTCAAGCTCGAGGGCAGGACTATCCCATGCCAGAACGGCAGCACGATCGTCCTGACGATAACGTCCGGATAGCTCGAATGTTATAGGAATGAGGTTAGGTCCACGATGCCGGATGGCATGTTCGTGGCTCAGTCCGGAAGACACACCGGTGCGGTTGATACTCTCGACAGCATAGATGTAACGACGCTTAGGGTCGGTAGGAACAGAATCGGTGTATATAATACGATCATCGACGACGTCTTCGGCCGGAATCGTAGTGACGAGAGTCCAATCGTTCTCGGATACATCTTCGTCGCCAGGACGTTCCATACGGCGGTAAATGCGGTACATGCGGATATCAGGCTCTACCGAACCATACCAGATCATCGAGATGTGGTCGGTACTGTCGTCATCCCAGAGTCGTTCGAGGTGACAGATGCTTGGTGGATATGGATTAGGACGCTCCACGCGGATCGTATCGCTGGTAGGCGAGGAATTACCCGTGTAGTCAGTAGCCATTACATAATAATAGCTATAGAGTTGCATGGCATTGAGCGATAACGTGTCGACGTAGCAGGTATCCTTTGAGGCGAAGTGAGGATCGGCAACGAAGGTATGCTTAAGGTCGTTAGCCATGAATACCTGATAGAATTTGAGGTCAGGTTCGGGACAAGGCGACCAGTTGAGAGTCAGCTGTCCCTCGATGGTAACTTCCGCGTGTAGATTGGTAGGCTTTGATGGACCTTCCAGATCGGCAACGAAGAAAGGCATCGGCATCGACATGGAGATATTACCGGCACGATCGAATGCTGCCAGAGAAATTTCACCTGAAGGGAAGCCGGTAACCTCGACGAGGATAGCATGACTATCGAGGTCGGTAATAGTATCGTGCGAAAGGGGGACGAGTCCTTCGCCGAAAATCTTATTATTGCTGTAATACGGCAGATAGCCTACGAGGTCTGGTTCGATATCGTCCTTCTCGAAGTGGATTACTGCCTGCATGATGGTATCGCCTCGCAACAAGTCGAAGCGAAGTATAGAAGGGGGCAAGGGTGGAACAATGTCCGTTACCTCTACTCGATGCGGATCTCCGGGTAAAAGTTCTACACCAAAGGCATCGAGCGTAAGGATGCGGTAATCGTAAGTGCCGAGTGGTACGTCAGTATCCAGATAATTGCGGACAGGACTTGGCATTTCGGCATTACGTAGCGGTACATATGGCAATTGATTCAGACGCTGCCAAGGCGATGTGCTCTGGCCGTCAGGTGATACCGAACGACGTTCGAAGTAGAATTGCTGATGATCGTCGACCGGCCACGTGAGGATGACGGTCTGAGGGGCAGCCAATGAATCGGTCATCACGGGATTATAGGTCTCAGGCTGCCATTCTCCCATTCCGACCATTGTCGTGATATGGGGTTCGACAACGAAGTTCGCTTCTGCTGGTAACAACGGAGTGATGGTGTACTGATAACGCTGGCCTGGTCGTGCTGTACGGTCGATGATTGCCAGACCCATTGCTGTAGCCAGATCCGGACGTACTTCGGCCAGAAGCATGGTGTAGGCAAAGCGTTGCTGTTGCTGCTCGTAGATCTCAAGCAGGGCAGCTCCTGAATTCGTTGGGGCTTGTGTATCCTCGAAAGTAAGACCCTGACCATAGAGCAGACCAGCAGCAGCCAGAGCAAGACTGTCGGTCGTGGGGAAATGATCGGCAAATTCCTGCTCGGTGTAGGGCTTAAGGCACTTGGCTATGACCTTACGATCAGTCTTTCCATTGTGATAACTCAGTCGTTCTACGCGATAGCCATAGGCATTGAGCGTCTTCCACGAAGCATAATCAGGCAGTGCCCAACGGACGATGATGTTGTCAGGATAACCTCGCGTGATGGTATGTATCTGGTAGATACGACGACCAAGGCTATCACGACGGACATCGGTATCTGTCGACGTCTGTGCCCATGAAGCCATGCAACAGAACCACATGGCCGAGAAGAGGAGATATCTGAATAATCGATTCATGTTTACTTAATGATTTACTTACCCTTGAACTTGGCGTAGAGATAGATATGATCACCGGATGTACCCTTCGTGGTGCAACCCATCGGCTCGGTCGAACCATCGCTCTTGAGTAACTTTACGTAATGTCGGCTGTAGACCTTGTTGTTGCCACCCGATCCATTTAGACCGAGGTTGACAATCTCAAGCGATCCCTTGGTCAGAGCATGGCTCTTATCCGATGTCGTGTGATACAGCAGGAAGAGGTATGGACTGGCAGCACCGGCACCCTCGTTGAGGTCAGAATTACCTACCAGTGCCGTTGCCTTGGTGTATTCGACTCCATTGACGGTAATCTTGGACTTACTGAGATCGCTACGGTAACCATTGTAGATTACAATTTCGTCGATATAAGTCGTTGGATTGGTAGCATGGTCATACCCCGCGTATGTATAGTAGATCGAGCCGTTTTCGTTCAGATCTACGCCTATTGGATTGTGCGTCTGAATCGCGCTTTCGCTCCAGGCCTTTTTCCACTTGTTGCTGCTCGACGTGTAGAGCTTGGTGATGTACTCGTTACTGTTGTTGGCATAGCCACCATCGTTGACGCGTGCCACCTTGTTGCCTCGCTGAAGGTAAAGATAGACGTTACCACCAGCACGGTTGGAAGGTAATGACATATTAGGCATGTCGGCACCGTTACTATCAATGTTATGACCATGGGCTAGTTTTGCGTCAGTCATAGTGGCATTGCCCTTATCTAGGAAGAATGTCTGATCGGTCAGCGGATTGGTATTTCCGTCGCTCGTGGTCGTCTGGCAGAGGTAGTAATAATAATCACTGCCTGGACGAAGGTTACCCTCGTTGTCACCATTATTGACACAACGAGAATATAGCTTGCCATCATGCTCGAACGACATTTCCCATTGACGTGCATGGCGGGAACGTGCAATGACTAGGCCAGTGATAGCTCCATCTGGCGAATTGCTGGTCTTGTAACCAGCATAGATATAAGTACCGTCGTTGCCTAAGTTACAATTCCAAGGAGTATATCCTCGATCCTTGAGATACTTACAAGCTGATTCTACGCTATTGGCTGTAGCGACAAAGACATCGACGATATAATTTTCCTGAGCTGTTGCTGATGTGCTGTTCTTAGGTGCAGAAGATGGGTTATACGTCTTGGTCGGCATCTCGACATAGAGCGTATTCCTCAGTCCTGCATTAAAGTCGCCGTTAGGAGCGTTGTGCTCGCTTTCGGTCATACGACGCAGGAACTTCCAGTTCGACTTATTCTCTGAACAATAATAGTCTTTAGGAGCGATAATACCTTGAGAGGCTTCGCTTGCGGCTTCCTTACGATAGATGAGATAGGTATACTTACCGCCAGCCGAGGCATTCATGTTGCCCTGATAATTTGAATCTACACCTTTGTGATGAGCCTTGTACCACATCTGTCCATTGATCAGGGTACGATCGGCATTCCACTCGGTGCTACGTTCATAGACGGCCAGTTCAGAGATTACCTGGTCAGGGACTGAGGCCTGTGTCTTATAGCCCATGTATACAGGACGACCACCGGCGAACATGTTAAGGTCAGCATTGTAAACAATATAACCCTCTGTGGTAAGCTTGGATTGGGCACCCTTAGCACTAACGTCTGATGCAATCATCACGTCGGTAATGAAGCTACCATCTACGCTATGGCGCTTACCAGCCTTTGGTTCGTCAAGGAACTTCAGGAAGATATACGAGTTTTTACCTTTGCCACAATTGAGGTTGAAGTCAGGAGCAGCCAATCCGGATTCAGAGTCGTAGCCAGCAATATCCTTACCGGCATCCTTGGTACGCTTGACGGCTGAACGGTTGGTGAGGACGTGACGCTGTCCGTCAGGATCATCGTCGGTCGAGGCACAGAGATAATAGTAGTTATCACTGACTACGCCATACTTGATATTGCCATGCTCGGCCATTCCATCTGCGGCTTTGACGCGTTCGTAGACTTTACCTTCATGCACGAACGAGAGTTCTTCGAGGTCCTTGATCGAACGGTACAAGATCAGACCGGTCAGGCCCTTATCGCTCGTATCTTCAGTTTTATAGGCTACGAAGACAATATTCTTCGACTTGCCACCACTGAGATCTACGTCCCAGATAGTGTATTTTTCGTCGTAGATCTGCTTGCGTAGATCGTGGGCATTCCTGCCGGAGAATACCTTGATCTCCGAGATATATCGTTCGGGAATACTGGCGGACTTATCGGTCGAAGTATGCTGATTGAGGTAAATGAAGTGCTTCGAGTCAGCATCCTCGTCGAGGTTGGCATTGGCTGTACCAATGTTGTCATCATCCAGACGCCATGCATAGTCGCTGTTGGTTCGAGCCGTTGTATAATCTTCGCAGGTGATGTACTGCAGGTAACGACCATCCTCGAACTTGTCAACAGTATAATACATATAGAGGTAAGGACCGCCACAACCACGGTTGAGGTCACAATAGTAACCTGCATCCATTTCGATCTTGGCCTTGACATACTTTCGACCTTCACGATAGAACTCGGTTGCACTTGACTTCGATCCGCTTCGTATCATGACGTCCTTGACCGCATCAGCCGGATTATTCGTCGTAGTGTAACCCATGAAGATACGTTTGCCCTCACCAGCGGCATTGAGGTCGGTGGTGACCAGCGTGTAGCCCTGGTTGAGTAGCTTGAGCTGTGCTGTAGCTGCATCGTCGCCTCCTGCTACGCCTAACGTCAATGGATAACGATTCTGTGTGGTATATTCGTCAGGACTTGAACCGTTGCCATAGTAATCAATGGTCTTGGTATGCAGGTAGATGGTCTCGGCCTTCTTGACGCCTTCGTTGAGGTTAGCATCGTTGCTCATGTTGCTGCCGTCCCAAAGTTTCAGGTTGGCATTAAAGCCTTGACAGTTCTTATCCTTGGTGACAGAAAGCTCGGTCAATGCCACACCCGAATCGAGGTTGCCATCGCGCGTATAACATAGATAAAGGTATCGACCACCTGCACCGTCATTGAGGTTACCACAGGCATTGCCCAGATAAGGAACCAGCTGGTAGGTGCGACCACCGATCTGCTTCTGGAACGAAGTGATAGGAGAGGGGCTACTATAGACAAACATGTCGGTAATAGCCTCGTAGTTGTGAGGTGACGTCGTGTAACCCAGATAGACGTGATTGCCCTTACCGGTACCCTTGTTGAGGTCGTAGTCGATGACGGTATAGGCCTTCTTGACACCCTTGTCGGTGTAACCGGTGGCCTTAAGCAGATTCTTGGCGGTCTCGGCACTCGATGACGAAACAACCATCAAGTCGCTGATGAATGAATAGGCAATCGTTGCAGCTTCGATGACAGGTCGTTGCTCATAACTGATCTGAAGGTAGATATAGTCACCTGCAGCTCCTTGATTCAGGTCAGCATTATACTTGGCCTGCAGATTGTTTTTCTGAATATCGCGTTCGTACGAGTAGACAAGATCGCGATTCTCGGCCTGAATGGCCACCTTACCGTTGTTGAGAATATTGACGCTTGAGATGAATTTGTTAGGGTCCTCCTTGTGAGCGTCGCGCGTAATATATAGATAAAGGTGCTTTACATTGTTGACGATGACACCTGCATTGAGATCTCCGTAGTCATCGCCCAGATAGCTGACACGTGTATACTTGCGACCATCATACTCAAGCGAGGTATTTGCTACCTGTTGTTCCTTTACGCTATAGATAAGGGCATTGCTGATAGCACGATCCTGATTGGTAGACTCCTTGTAGCCGATGTAGACGTACTTGCTAATTCCTTTGACTCCCTGATTCAGGTTGTAGGGCAAGAGATTATAACCCTGTTCGGTCAGTGCCTTCTGTGCCTTCTGTGCATCGTAATCTGTAGAAACGATCAGGTCGCTGATATAAATATTCTTCTGCTCGGTTGCTGGATTCTTAGCCTCATTACCACTGACAGCTCCGGATGAAGCGCTGACAGTGATGTCGTAGGCGTTGGTCTTGATACCTGCATCAGTAACGGTATAACCGGTATGTCCGCGACGTGTATGGTAACCATTGACACGGTAGAGACGATACTGGTAGGTATCGAGGCTACCGAGATAGTTGCTGGCTACAAAGGTAAAGCACTTCGAGGCAATAGTATCGCGGAACGAAGCGGCATTGAGCGGGAAGACGCTCCAGTTCGACGCAGAGGTCTGGCCAGAGTTATCGTCACTACGGCCTATGCCATAGTTGAGTTTGCGTGTATCCTCATAGGTCAGGCCATGACCTGCGTTTACAGCCAATGGCAGTATAGATTGGTACAACCTGTAGCTCATCGTACCACCACCTATCTTTCCGAAGTAGGTATCCTGAACCATGGCTTTGCCCTCATGTTTAAAGTCCTTGACCAGGCTATCGGCTACGAGGCTCTTGCTGGAAGCATAGTTGGCAATACGGTCGCGTATCGAACCAAGTACCTGCTCGGCGAAGATAGCATCGTCGTAGACCATCTGCTGGATGCTGTCGTGTAGTTCCGGCCAAGAGCGGCCACTATCGTAACCCCACTGGCGGCCATCGCGCTGACGGTAATACATCGATGGCTTCAGCATATCGCGTGCCTCGGTTGCCGTGAAAGTACCACCCAGATTGGTCAGCGACTGTAGGTGTCCCGTCAGATTCTGAGCATTGCGGTATTGTGGCGATGCCATTTCAATCTCGACTTCGGTGTTGTTGATTGCCTCAGGGAAGTAGGGGTGTGATGCATCGACACGCTGAGAACCGATCAGACCGAAGTTCGACCAATAGGCCATGAAGTAGTAGGGGTTGGCCAGCATGTAATGATCTGGATAACCCTGTGAATTTGTCTTATAGCCGTTATCGTGATAGATCTGTTCGTCAGAAATATCGCGATTCATTGTGTCGACGATCTTCGAGTCACGATTCCACTTCTGGCTGATGCCCATCAATGTTCCTGAACCCTTGACGCCAAGTTGAGGGAACGACTTGATGTCGGAGTTCTTGGACAGCATCTGTTGCATCTCTTCGGCAAAGTTTTCGTACTCGCAAACGGTGAACGGACAATGATAGACACTATCGACCTTCGTAACATCCTGGTTGTTTACTCGGATAATGTCATAACAATACTGCACGGAAGAACCCCAAGATTTGTAGTCAAAAGCAGAGACAGGACGCATCAGGAAGACGTCGTCATTGCGATGCAGTGTGAGCTGCTTACGCTCAATCTCTACGAATTTTCCCTCTTGTTGCTGCGACAGGACAGACATCAAGGTTGTTCCTTCCTTATTCAGGTCGTCCCAACGTTCATCGTTGGTAAGCGAGATGTAAGGACGTTGTGCTTCTTCGCGATAGATTACGTTGCTATTATACATCGTATTATCATTGCCAGGACGTGCCACTGCAATGTCGCGAGGATCAAGAGTGGTAGGACGTTCGCCTGTGAGGAAGAAGAAGGCTACCTCTTGGCTACATTCGCGTTCTTCCTCATGATTGTTCGACTTCTCGTCCTTGAACATCGGATTACCCCAAGAACGTACACCGCTACGTTCACGGAATTCCTGGGCATAACCCTTCAGGTGCAAGCAATAGCGCTGATTGGCCTCGAATGGCTCGCCATAGTCAACGGTGAAGTTATGGCTATCGTCACTCTTAGCCTTAATTGCGCGATAGATGACGCTATCGCCTGAATGTTGCGTGATGTAGAGGTTGTAGTCCTCATACTTGTTTTCACCTAAAACAAAACGATACTCGCGAGCACTGTTGGCCGCATATGTTGTTTCGTTTTCGGTATCTTCACCAGCAGCAAGGGCTTGCAGATTTTCGTCGATCAACATTATCGACTTGCCCATGACCATATTTGTGGTGAAGGTAGGAACAGTATAGGGCGAGATAGCATTTTTAGTGTCCCAACCCTTTTCATGGTCAGTCGAACCTGGGGTAACTTGGCTAAAGATGTTCATCTCGTCCAATGGATTGCCATGATCAGGGATGCATATATCACCACCCTTGAGGGTTGTAGTGTAATTCAGATTAATGATACCACCCAACAAAGTGAGTTCAGCACGGAAAGAACCATAGAACCATGAAGGATTAGGTGCGCCGCCCTGAATGAGACCACCCATTGCAGGCTTAAGGATTGGAATGCGACCTTTGAAGAAGAAAAGGTTGACAATAGCACCGACATCACCTGTTATGATTGAGTAGAATTGTCCAGACGCATAGAATCCTCCGGCACCGCCAGCCATACCATCAAGGTTTGCACAACGTGCACCTTCGCCTAGTTTCTGCATGGTCAAGTCGAAACCTCCATGTAAATTAGCATCGACATAGAATACGCCACCATTCACCGTAAACTTGCCACCGGCTTCAGCTCCCAGCATCAATCCGCCTTCGGTCTGGAAACGTCGAGCTACATCGCTGCGTTCCAGTTGTTTCTCATGTTCAGTAACAATGCTTGGATCAACTTCAAGATTATTTCCGTACGACTGCGACTGTCCCTCCGACGTATTTTCGGTGAAGAGGAATTTATTGATGTCTTCAGGAATAGGAGGAAGGACACCATTGTTAGGTAGTTCATTACCGCCACAAAGATAGGCATTCATGAATACCTTGGCCGACATGCCTATTACCTCGCCACCCGCTGCATAATCGATAAAAGTGACAGATACACGCTTTGAGAAGTCTGGTTCACCAATGTAGAAGTGCCATTTGCGTGTAATCAGATCCATGTGGAAGTTGAGTGGAATTGTAGCCTTCACACCAGGAATTGCAGATGAAGAAGTCTCAGTTGAATTCGATGGACTTGCACCTTCTCCATACTGATCGGGTTTAGGATTTAGGCCTTTATCAAGTCGTGCCTCAGCATTGCGAACTGTATCTTGATTACTACTTAGTGATCTGAATACATCAGTTTGGGCCTGATAGTTATTCTTCATGCTCTCTCTCTTCTTATTCTTATCGCTGCTGTCGTTCTGCTTAGCGAGGACCTCGTTTGCCTTGTTGATGTTTTCGGTCATCTTGCTTACGTCTTTACCGAACAGCTTGTCGGTAATAGCACTCTCGGTCTCGACGTCGGTGGTAATCAGCAGATCAATGTATTCCACATCTTCGGCTGGATTGGCATAAACCAAGGTCATGTCAACGTCAGCTATACCCTTGGCAATTTTTCCATTACCATCAAAGATAAGGTTGGAGCAACGTTTCTTGGCCAAGTCGTAAGCCATCGTACACGTGAGGTCCGCTTCGAGAGCATCCGAACTGCCAAAGTAGGCCTTTAAACCACACTGCATACCTATTGTCCTATAGGAAGGAACCTTATCTACATTACTATTGAAGAAAAGTCCTCCCTTTACTCCACGGAAACCAACAACTGAAGGTACGGATGGAGCGGGTACATCGACATCAAAAGTAAAGAATCCCCAGGCATACTTCGGATCAGGATCAAGGTCGAGAAGTTCGTAATCGAGTTCAAGTTCGGCCTCTGATTTCTCTTTCTCGTAATAACCACCTTCAATCTCGAGTTTGAAGATCGGAATTTCGAGTTTCAATCGTCCTGTATATCCCGCACCGTAATCCTCATTGTCAGATGCTTTGAGCTGACCTTCGAGTTTAAAGGCTCCCACTCGGCTGCCGGTTGCAAACGATGCTTCGTCGAATTCTACGGTATCAAAGCTGAAGTTCTGGTCGTCGTCGACCTGTCCCCAGACAGTTACGCCACCTTCAGCAGAAAGGACATCGACCACTGATAGGCTCACTGCGAATTGGAAACCTAAGCGAACACCTTTGTCGTTATCTTCTACTCGTAGATTGCAACGGTGAAGGGCGACAGGGAATGGACCACAACGGTGCTGTGGCGAAGCCAGTGACAATCGTCCTAGGCTCAAGTAGATATTATTCTTCTTTTTGCTCGAAATCGTAGCACTATTGTCATTGTTTTGGGCTTCTACGGCTTCTGGCGTCAGTACTGCGTATCGTTTTGATAGATCTTTGTCGAAATTTGCAACACGGAAACCGGTTATATCAATTCCGGCTAAGTCGAATTGCATACCTGTATCAGGATTTTTGAAATTAATCTTTCCTGAAAGCAGAATTTCGAATTGAGTCTTCTTCAATAGGGTGTTACGAGTAATACCGATGTAAGTCTGATTCTTCTTCAATTCGATATCAGCAACGGCGACATTTACTTTCATCCCCTCTTCAAGCATTACCTTTAATTCCAGCTCAACGCCACTCTTCTTGCTGGTGACGTCGGTAACAGTTGTAATTCCTGCTCGATAGGTCAGAGGGGTACTCAGTATAGGTGCCTTAAAAATACCTTTGAAGTAGAAATCATCAAAATTAGTCTGTGTGACACGCAGAGAAATCGAATCGACAGAGGCCTTCCAGCCATCCATGTCTAACTGATACGAACTAGCACCATAGAAATTGAAGGTAACGCCACTCTTATCAAACATCAAGTCCTTGACACCTACAGCGAGATGTTGATCACTGTCGTCGGATGATAACCAATCCGGGAAACGACACTCAAGTTGCTGTATGTACACACCTTGCCAAGGTCCGGTGTTATCCTTTGAAGCCTGATTGGCTTTTACGACATTCGGATCGGTGCTCGATGCATGAGGACCAAATCCGGTTTTGTTGAAATCATATTTATCAGGGAAAGATACACCTTTTGGGGTATCGATGGTCGACAAATCGACGTAGACACCTACTTCGCCACCACCTGGAGTGAAGGTATAACCTTCAAGTTCTTCGATCTGGAACGCATCGAGCGAAAGACCGAAGCCTAAGTTATGTTTGTCACGTATGGTAAACGAAACTTCTGCACGTGCATTTTCGCCTGTCTGTTCATATTTGTCGTCGACAGCCATCAGGTGAGGGATGGTGACTCCGGTCTTTATAGTTATTCCGTCGAACTTTCGATTCTTCCAGGCATAATAGCAACCTCCCATCACATCACTCCAGTCTGCAGGAGCAATCAACGATAGGGTGACATCGGCAGTCGGAATTTTTATTTCATAATCAGTCATCATTGCCAATGCTCCATCTTCGGGCAAGAAGTGGGCATCATCGCCGGATTGAATACAAAGGTGTGGTCCTCCGAACATGATGATGTTCTTCGAATCGGTCGTATTTATCTCAGGCATCGTAAAGATACCTATCATGTTCATCCAGGCATGATCCGGAGCAAAGGACATGCTGACTACCTGTACATCAACCAGTGATAATGCAGCTTTGGCAGCTTTCGAGTCAATGTTGTGTGACAGAATATCAATTGGTACATTTGCTGGCAGAGTAATTACATCGTTTGGATCAAGTCCAGATCTATTGCTGTTGCGAGCTTCGTGGAGCGAAGGAATCATAGCAGACTTGGTGTACTCGTAGTAATCGGCAAACTTGTTATCTGCTCCTTGTGCTGCCTTCATCCGTTCGATATATTCTGCACGCGATCCGGCAAGAGCCGATTCCTCGAACCACTCGTAGGGTATCACATCTTTATAGTAAGTATTACTTACCTTTGAAGATGATACTTCACCCTTATAACATACTTTATCTTCATTGACATAGAGTTTGCCGAACTCACAGGCAATTCTGATTTCATGTCCATCAAAATTCCATTTGATGAAACCCTTACCCTTGATTGATTTGTCACTTGAATCTTGTTCATACTCAGTGACAACCATATCGAATCCGCCTACCTTAATAGTCTGATTTTTTAAATTTCCATTACTAAATTCTTTTGGACGTTTTTGTTTATCATTCATGAACTTGGTATAGTCCGTATTACAATCTTTACTTAGTAGCTCGTTTTTAGTGGTTAATTCCTTCTCATTGCTCTCACCAATGAAATTTTTCATCTCGGCCGGCACGTCACCATTCCCATAATTAGGGTTGCTGGCACCTTGTGTGTCAGCATAGGCATAGATTCTTATCTTGTGAGATTCTGTATCCGACAGTTTTATGCCAGATAAGTCTTTAATCTCCCATTTGGTCCATCTATTATTGCCATTATGATCAATCAGTTCGCGGTAGTTCTCGGTTTTTTCTTGACTTCCGAGCAAACGGTCCAATTGTTCGTCAGTAAGTTTGATACTATCGTTGCGAGTCAAGGTTTTTGCGTCAGTCTTTCCTTCCAATTTCAGTACATTTGTGCTTAGCAATGGGCTGATTGAGGTGTATTTGTCATCAACAGTCATTATCAAGCGGAAAGTCTGTTCCTGTTTGTCCTGATTCGTAATTATCAATTCGATGGCATCGGAGGGTTTCTTCATCAAGGCAGACAGACTTGTACCTTGATTAATTCCTTCCTTGACCGATAATTCGAGCTTAACTTTATTTTCGCCTTTTATAACGAATTGGCATGAGTCCATAGCAATACATCGTGTACGAAGCGAATCGCACACGTCGCGTTTGGTCAGATCCCAATTCTGACCTTCAACTACCGGATATACCATCAGCTTTACTTTATGTACACCTAATGGCAATTCTTCAAGGTCCATCCTCTGTTCCTTCCAACTCTTCATACTTGAATCGTTGAAACGGTAGAAGTGTTTATCTAACGGACATTTTCCCAGATAATTATTTATATCAGTACTATCTAGTTTTATATCTGTATTATGTTCTATTTTCAATTTTTGTGTTCGTGTCAACGGGTCCACCGATATCCATTTATCATCGACAACCATCGCCATTTGCACGAAAATATCGTTAGCAGTCTGGTTTTTCAGCGAAATATCGAAGGCCTTATGTGTTTCACTGTTAAAAAAGGTCTTCATTTCACGATTGTTAGTAACATTATGATCTTTTATCTTCAAGGATGCCAATACCGATGCAGGTTTAGGCTCCTCGATCTGCACATTAATATCACACTCACCATATTTTACAATAGTTCCACTATCGGACACTTTACAGAGTATGAACGTTATCGTATTTTCGCCAGTTTTTAGCTTGGTTACTTTTGTTCGTTCATAATCGTTTGTTGATAAAGAACACTCTCGTAGTTCACTTTCATCATGTCCTCCACAGATTTTATCCAGTAATTTGTAATTTAAAGTTTTAAATTCATTCGTTTTTGGAAAACTATCAACTTTATTGTTACGGATAATAGTTGTGATATATTTTGTCGGATCTGTGGGGTGCGTCATTCTCATCTGAATGGCGCATTCTTTTAGATCTATTGTTTCATTTTTAACATCAATACGGAAATAATCAGATGGTTTAGAGATATACGCAAGTATGTCTTGTCCAAACTGATTAGGAGTCTTCAAAATAGCTTTTAATTCAATTTTATTAATATTTTCTGCATAGGAAGGCTGTACTTTACAATCGTCTTGATCGTAAAGTATATAATTCGAAGCAGGTGCTTGCGAATTCGATTGATTCTGAGTATTTGTCTGATTCTGTGAATTTGATTGATTTTGCGAATTAGACTGATTCTGTGAATTAGACGAAGTTTGTGAATTAGATGGAGACGTATTGGTTGCCGTATTCTGCCCATATAGCTGAACCAGCATAGTATTGACTTTATCGATCGATAATTTAAGGTCTTCATCTTGAAGATCAGATGGCGTGCTACCATCAAATTTTTTTACTCTGGAGTTAAACTCTCCTTCTGTAATTCCGCATAGATTAGTCAGAGCATCACCTGACAGCTTTGCATTGCTATTAGCTTTGATATTTAATTTGGGGTATTCTTCAATATTTTTATTATCACGACAGTTATTCAAGGCAAGTTTCAGCGAAAGATTTGCGTCATCGTCAGTCTTGTTGTATACAGTCACGTTGAAGTATTTACCCGGATTGACAAGGTAATCTTTAATTTCAAGAGGCAAGTTGACACCTTGCTTCAATTCAATTTCGACGGAATAATCCTGTTTAGATGTTCCTCCTGCTACATTTTCGATGTCGAATGTCTTTTCTCCCAGTTGTTTCATGTCGCTGATAGGTTCGTTCTTACCTGAGTTGGCAAAGAACTGTATCACGACTTGATTGTCCTCTTCTTTAGGGAATGTTGTAGGAGCTTTATAGACGAATAGTCCACTCTTTTCGTCGAAAGTCCAAATGTCTGCCCTCTGATATCCACCCATTACATAGGTGAGTTCAGCTCCCTTCAGTTCTGTTTTGACCTCTACATCATCATCATTGTAATAACCAAGACCACGTCCTTTCACCGTGAAGGTACGATCGCTATGTTGGTATTGAGGCAGAGGCATAACTGTCCAGTCGTCGCCATTTTTCAGTACTTGCAGCAACGATACATCTACGTCCTTTAGTTTTGTACTCTTGAACGTCAGCTCGAAGTATTGTCCGGGATTAGCATAGTAATACGAAAGGTCGAAGGGGAGAGTATTTTTCTTTGCTTTGATTTCAAGCGTAATCTTGCCTTCGTCTTCTTCCTCTTCTTTAGCCAGTTCAAGCTCTGCTTCCTTTAGCAACTGTTCTTTGTAAATCGCAATCTCGTCTTTCGAGTGCGAATAAAGCTGTACGACTAATTTGTTGTCATCGTCTGACAACGTGGCATTCGGTGAACCTTCGCATTCATCAGACTTGGCATCGTATTTAGTCAATTGCTCTATGCGGTAGCCACCAAGCAGATTAGTAAGTCGCGTACCTGTCAACACTAACTTGCCTTTTGTTTCTGGGTCGCTCTTGGCAGGTAAAGTAATTTTTTTCGATCCATGCTTTGCTGTCTGTGCCTCAGGTTTTGGCATCACAAAGTCATCACCACTTTGCACACACATCAACGGCACGACGGTCATCTCCGTATTTGTCTTGTTCTCAATCGTCAACTTCAGGAAATAACCGGGGGTGTTATAGAATTCTGCTATCTGGTTCGGAATCGGGTCCTTCACTTTCTCAAGTTTCATCTCAATGTCTTGGAACCTGTTATCGCCTTTAGCAGGTACTACGACTACAGAATATTCACCATACCCATTATTTTCCAACTGAGCATATTCGATTCCATCACCTTTGCTGATAGGTGTCGCCTTAACGCGTGCAATATAATATTGTGGTTCATTGGCCGGTTCAGACAATAGAGTCGCTTCGAACGGAGGTATCACACATTGATTCAATACCAGATTCTTGCGACTATAAGCAATAGTTCCAATATTCTGGTAATTAGAGATACTTTGGTTTATCGAGTCAATGGAATGAAGCTTGATCAGTTCGAAATCATATGTGAACTGCTGTCGAATGCTGTAAGACGACGAATTGTAATGCGGTTGGTCCCACATGAAGAGACCTTGTACAGGGAAATTAAAGACCGAAACTTCATTATTCAAAATCTTGCTCTCTTGCAGTTTGTTGAAAAGTTCCAAATCTTTGGTCGGATTGATAATTTTTGGACCTTTAGCCGTGTAATAAATCTCAAAGTTACAGAAACCTTCGCCCAATGTTGTCGTAGAATTGGCTTCCATCAACGAGAGACGGATGCCGTAATGTCCTTCTGGCAGAAAAAAGCTTGTTTTGTTGGTAGACTTATTAAAACTCTCAAGCAAGTCTCCGGAAGCTACAACCTCGCTCGCTGTATAACGAAAATACTGATTGAAACTTTCGCCACTCAGAACGCGATTGCCATGAGCTGGAATACTCAAAGTAGGGTAAACGCCATTCGTAGCATTGCTGGCATGCACACTAATTGCTCCTAACCACGATGTATTTGTAGCTGGTTGAGAACCATTATAGAACAGATCAAGTTCCAAACGACACGATACCGGTTGGTCTGACAGGTTCTGAACGATAGCATTGAAGAATCGTCCCGGACGATCGACATACAATAATGACTGTCCAGGCATTGGATTCATCGTGTTCTGCACGGTAACTACCAGGTCATCGGCTTTTACGGTCAAAACATTTGCCAATAGGATGACAAGAGTAATCAGCCGAATGATTCCGGCAGTCATATGACGAAATATAGGATGGGTAGCGAGTCTTTTCATCTTCTTCAATCAGTAGCGTTTGTTCGGATCAACAGGAATTTTCTGTTTAGGACGTCGCATGAAGTCCGACGTGTAGCGTTTCTTTCCCTTTTCAGCTTGACGTTTCAGGTGGAAGACCGTAAAAGTGTAGCTGTAGCTCAATGAGCAAGTGTACGACATCACACCGTTCATATTGTCTTCGCCCAGGGTTATATCCTGTGTCACAAAGCGGTTCATGCTGCCAGAAAGGGCAAATTGATGCACATCTTTCAATGTATACGAGGCTGTCAGGTAACCGCCTGCTGACAGGTTGTTGACGCTCTTGTCCAAATTATTATCGGTCAACGAGGCAGATGCCGAAAGGTTCAGTGACTTATCTTTCAGGAACGATCGTGAGGCGGAAAGGCTGTAGATTGTAGTCATATACTTCAGATTGTAGCCATCGGTCTCCTGATGGCTGATACTGGCAGCAAAGGTCGTCTCGATAGGCATTACGGTCAACGAGTAGTTTCCACCTAAGGCCATGGTCTCAACGTCGCTCAATCCTGTTGCCATGGGGCTAAGGTCTTTGTTGCTTGTCCAGTTACCCGACAACGAAATGCTTTGGCTGATCAGATTTCCAGGAATGTTGTAGGTAGGAGTGATGCTGAAACTATCCATCTTGCGGTGAACTCGCGACGAATCTGTAACCTGTGCCATACCGTTACCCTGTGTCTGCTGGTAACCGAAGTAGTTGGCCGAAACTATCAGGTTACGACCCAGAATCGTCGAAGCCGAGGCATTGTATACGTATCCATAATTGGTATACAACTGATCCCCGTTCAAGTTATCGGCCTGTGCATTGAAGGTACCTGTGAGCGATAGTCCTTTCAATACGGTTGATGCCGATACTCCCAGGCTGTGATAATTGCTTGTCAGATAGTTGACGCCAAGCGTTGTATATTCGGGTTGCACTATCTTATAGTTGAGCGAGGCATTCAGCTTGCCAAATACGGCATTCAGGGTTGCATCGCCTGCCCATCGCATCTGGGTGCTGTAACGTACATCAAAGATGTTGTCGAATCGTTTTACTGCTTCCACTTCGACTACACGCGAACGGATATCGGTCGAGAAGAGCGAGGTGGCAAAATTAGTGGTCAATGATAGGTGCTTTCCAAGGGCAAGGCGGCTCTTGGCGCCAACCACGATGTTGTCCTGGGCATTCAGACGGTCGTACCAATATTCGTCGATCGACGAAAGGTCGTCCTTTGCACGGAACAAGTAAAGATCAATATAGTTACGGCCGGAGCCAAAGCCCAGCTTCAGGCCGTAGCCTGTTCGCTTGTACTGTGGCGACTTGACCGACAGGAAGTCTGGTTCAACGTTGATGGCTTTCTTCAGCGTACCATAGAAGGTGCCGAAGCGTACGCCTTTGCCTGTCTGAGGTCGGTATTCGATGCCTACGCCATTGAAGGGCATCGCGAAGACATATTGCGAGAAAGGCATGGCATGTTGTCCCAGATAGAGTGTCCAGCCTTTGTACGAAGGGCTGACGTTGAACGAAATCTGGGGGAGGGTGAACGATGCATTATCGTTCGTGTAATAGAAGGAGAACGGCATGGAGATGCCGTAGATATTGAAGTTAAGGTTGGCGTAAACCGAGTTGCTGTAAGGCGACGCATAACCGAGACCACCGCTGGTCCAGTTGAAGGTGTTCTGTGTACCTACAGCACCCGTAATGATCAATGGATCACTTTTGGCTATTGATGCAATGTCCTGAGCCATGGCACCTGTCATTCCGACAGGCACCATGACCAGACACATTATTAAATGTAATATGTTGCGTGGCGAGATCTTCATCACGCGCAAACTTTAAAAAATGATTTTCTTTTCTCCACCAAGAATGTAGATACCCTTTGTATGCTGTGCATGGATGGCTCGGCCATTCAGGTCGTAGGCCTGTACGTCGGTGCGCTCGGTCGTGAGGACTTCGATACCGGTAGCATCAAGGCCACTCAGCATTACAGGTTCACTCAGGTTACCCATCATGCCTGTAAACTGTACTCGGGTTTCGAGGTTCGACAATTCGTAACCATCGTAGGCCTTGAAGCTTACTTCTTCGCCAGCCTGGCCCTGTACGGTGATGAAGTAGTAGGTAACGCCGTCTACCTTAACCATACGGCCTTCACCACGGCATTCATTACCGACGTAAGCACCAAGTTCGACAGGTGTATTGTTCTCCAGTCGGGCAACAATCACCATGTTGCTGGCATAGGCATGAATATCGTATTCGAAGATTTTCTCGCTACGGCTGCGGCTACCCATTGGTGTTGCTGGTTCGTAGTAAGGGTTCACCTGGCATTCAGGAACCCACTTCAATTCACCGGCAGCCTTACGGTAAACAAGGTATGATGCACCTGGTTCCAGCAGGAACCCTGAGCCTACGAACTTATCGGTCTTCCATTCTACACTGCCGTTCTTGCTGATGATCTTATCTCCATCTGCCCAAGTAGTATTCTCGGCCATCAAATCGTTCAGACCATCAACATCTACCTTAACTGCATAAGGATAGTACAGCCATGTCCAACCTGCATACAAATTCTGTGAAGCGATTGGTGCCAACGAGGTCAGAGCCTTGCCAAATGCACCACGATCACCGCCATAAACCACGGTACGCGTTGCTGCTGATGTCTTCACGCGATAAGCCTGGTTGGTTACCTCGGTCAACGAACCGAAGAAGCCATACGATGGATCGTTGAAGGTTGATTGTTCCTGTGAACGAAGGTCAACAATCTTGCTGTTGAATGCCGTTGTGTTCAGGCCTTCAGGCGTCTTCATGGCGGTAGTGACCGATGGAAGAGAGATCCAGTTCCAGCCAGCCGCATAGTCATACACAGCGCCAACTTCGCCAGTAAATTCGCTCATCTTGGCAGGAGCATCCAAGCTCATCTTTTCGACTACAGTCGTGAACTTACCCAGGTTAAGACCTTCTACCACGATCTTCTTTCCGTCAGCAGACAGTGAAGCGTTGGCTACCATAAGGTCTTGCTCTACCAGAGGAGTTACGGTGCAATAAACCTGATCTGGAACGTAAGTAGCGTCAGTAGGAGCGATTGTCACGGCAAGTTCTACGTTTTCGCCCAATGGAACCTGAACTGTTGAAGGACTAACCGTGATACTCTTCAGCGCAACGTAAACCTCTATATTTGCAGTTGCCTTTACAGTGCTGTTGCTCTTCAAGGTTGCCGTAAGGGTGAACTTTTACTGGTTTGTTCCTTTCTTGGCTATAAGTTTATTACTGCTGATGGTCAGATAATCGCTACTCTCGGTAGGGAGTGACCAGGTAATCTCTATGCCATCGACTGGAAGTTCACTGGCCGAAACATTCGTAATTGTGCCCATCGTGAACTGCAGCTGCTGCATCAGGTCCAGTTCAACGGTAGTCTTGTCGCTCTTGTCGATAAAGATATTTTCATCAACGAAAGCAATAGCGGTAATGGCATCATAGATTACCAGATTCACCGTATTTGACGACATAGTAGCCGAATTCCATACACTGAAGTTCACACCGCTGGCTGTTGTCACGGCTTTTGCAGTGAACTTGATAGCTGTCAGTATATCGCTGGTTTCTTCAGTTACATAATCAATCTCTACATAGTCATCAGGAGCATCTTCGATTTCAATTGATACATTGAATGGCAATTCTGAATACTTCATCGATTTACCGCTTCCGTAATTGAAGCTAATTTGTGACAGAAGTTCCATGGTCTTGCCATTTTCTAGCACCATTTTCTCAGGAATAGTGACCGACTTGATGTCATAGATATCAAGCACGATGGGTGAAGCCATTGTACCATGCGTCTCTTCGCTCCAGGTCTGCGTCTCCTTCAACTCGAATTCCTTGCTGTTGTAACGGACATAAAAAATAACCTCTTTCCCGTTATCCGATGGAGTCTGAGTACTGTTACCCTTCACTTCGACCATCGCTAAGCCATTACTGTTTGTCGTAGCAACACCACGGCATAGACCATCAATGAAGGCTCCGATAGTAACACCAGCCGAAGCTTTAGCACCATCAACATTCACCTGTACGATGTAGGCACCTTGCGTCTCGTACTTTCCGGGTTCAGGTGGTGTCCACGCTTCTTGTGCCAACAATCCTACTGCCGTCAGGACTGCCAGAACTACAGATAGTAAAAACCTTTTCATAGTAAAACAATTTTAGATATTAATAGTTGATATTTGTTTTGTCTTCTGTTAAGAAACTCCAAGAATCCTCATGGACAAGTTTGTGAAACCATTGAAGATTAATGCACGTGTACCTCTTTTATTTACGGGTGCCAAACTAATAATTTTTTATATTAAATGCAATTGAATTAATATATTTTAACCAATTTCGACACTCATTTTCAACTAAATACTGATTTATTAGGGTAAAAATGAAAAAAAATAATCAATAATAATAAAAAATTTAATTCAAAGATGTAATAATCCCCTTCCTGACAATGATGAATCATATCTATTATCTTAATTATTTCTCCTCATTTTGTTATGCAGAAATTTTCTGTCAAATTGACTAGAAAAAAAATGAGGAAGAGCATTTTTCTCACAAAATGGTCTCGATAAAATCGAGGAAGCGAATTTTTCTTCCAAAATGGCCTTTATAAAAACGAGGAAGGGTATTTTGCTGTAAGATTACTCTTCCTCGATTCTATGGAGACTTTTTTTCTGACAGAATGAGCTTCCACAAATCGAGGAGGAGTAGTTTTTTACAAAAATATGCTTGCAAACATTGATGGGCGATCATTGAAGAAATGGAGCAAGAAAACTAAATTTGAAGAATCAAAAAAAGCTGGACCTCTGTCGAGATCCAGCCAAGATGAACAATCAATGAGAGAAATTGTATAGAAAGATGATTATCAATCGGCAAATCAGATTTTGAAGGTTATGCTTATAAGCTATCGCCAAAGTCCTTGCGGAACTTCTCGGCCAGTTCTTCCTGCCAGTAGCCAATCTCCTTCATACGGCCGAAGAAGAAGCGAAGTACTTCTGGTTCCTCGGTCCATTCAAGGCCACCGATAAGGTTGCGGTTATCCCACAGCCACTTGACACGGTCGGCTACATACTTGATCTGCGAAAGCGTAAATACGCGACGAGGAACAGCCAGTCGCTGCAACTCGAGTTCGGCATAACGCTCGGTTCCATCAGGTTCGCGCTGCTCAGAAACGGTACCACGCTCCATGCCACGGATACCACCAGCAATATACATTGCAGCGCCTACTGCAGCCGCAGGATACTGATTGTGTGGCAAATTAGGAACAAAAGCTCCTGCATTGAGGTGACATCCCAGACCTCCTGGAGGCAGGATTACAGGAACGCCATAAGCATCAAGCTCGCGTGCCAGATAATCGATGAAGAGTGGGCCTTGTGAGATGTATTCCATATCGAGCGATTCGTACAGACCTACAGCCATCGACTCCATGGTACGAACATCGATACCGCCATAGGTGAGGAAGCCTTCGTACAGAGGGATGAACGACATGAGCTGCTTGTAGTACTTCTCGTCCTTCGACGTGATGATACCACCCTTAGCAAAACTCAGCTTACGTGCTGAGAAATAGATGATATCGAAGTGATCAGCCAACAGACGATAGATGTCGGCTACATCCATGTACTTGCAACGTGCTTCGCGTGTCTTCATGAAGTAGATGTTGTCCTGAAGCAATGAAGCATCGAGTACTGAGAGAACCTGCTTCTCGTGACAGATGTCGGTAACGGCAAGCATGTTCTCGAGCGAAACTGGCTGACCACCGATGAGGTTCGTACCAGCCTCGACACGGACATAAGCTACATTGACCTTACCGATCTCGTCGATACGCGAGCGAAGGTTCTCGAGGTTGTAGTTACCCTTGAATGAGTCGTCGCTCTGCGGTATGAGACCCTTAGGATCGAGCAGTTCCTCGACTGTAGCACCGCAACGCGTAGCATGAGCCTTTGTGGTGGTGAAGTGGAAGTTCATCAGCGCTACCTTGCCTGGTGCACAGAAGGCCTCGGCCAGAATATTCTCGGCTGCACGACCTTGGTGTACGGGGAGCACATAATCGGTGCCAAATACGTCCTTGATTGCCTTCTTGACACGAAGGAAGGTTGCTGAACCTGCATACGAATCGTCGGCCTGAAACGAAGCAGCAAACTGGTTGTCAGACATACAGTTGACACCAGAATCGGTGAGCATGTCAAGGTAGACGTCCTTATTCTGAAGAAGGAAGGTGTTGTTGCCAGCTTCCTGGATCTTCTTGAGACGTTCTTCGACAGGAAGGAGCGAAAGTTTCTGAATCATGCGCACCTTATGCATTTCGAGAGGTACCTGATTCTCGCTCTGATAGAATTTTACAGCCATGGTAATGATGTTGTTTTAGATTGTAATGTGAATTTCAGTGTTGCGAATCTTAAAAATTTCGGCGCAAAATTACGGAAAAGAGCATCAAAACTGCGATATTTTTTACTTATTTTTCTACCTTTTTTACCTTTTAATAGCAAAAATACCTTTTTTAACAACCAAAATTACTGATGCTACCGAATTTTTCGTTACTTTTGTACCAAAATTACATATCACTTTATCTCATTTCAGAAGTAACTGAACAAGAATATGGCCGAAAACGATTATGTTCGCATAGAAAACATCGACCAGTTTAACCGCTACTTTCATCAGCCCACTTTCCATCCGTTGGTAAGTGTGGCAGACTTGTCGAAAGCCGACCTTTCGCTGTTTCTACCTACCGATTTTGGAATGTATTGTGTCGTATTGATGGAGGTTGATTTTGGTGAATTGGTATTGCGTAGCGGTAGTATGCGTTATCGGGGTGGAACTATCTTCACGATGAAGCCAGGCGATGTAGTGTCGATGAATCTTGATTCGCGCAAACATCCTCGCGGAAAGATGTTGGTATTCCGACCAGAACTATTGAACGGTTCGGGTTTGGGAAGAGACTTCTATATGTTCAACTTCTTCGAATACGATGTTTCTGAAGCACTGGAGCTGTACGATAGCGAATTGCACGTGATACTGAATAGCTTCAACAATCTGAATGCAGAATTGAAAGCCCCTGACGACGATTTCACCAGTCACATGCTCAGATTAGGAATCGGACAGTTGCTGACGTCTTGTCGCAGGTTTTATGAACGACAGTTCGATACCAAGAAGATGCATCGTTCGGACATGATTCATCGACTCGATTCGTTGCTTGACGGTTATCTGGCAGGAGAGAGCAATCTGCCACAACGCTTGGGTCAGCCCAATGTGGCGTGGTGTGCAAGCCAATTCAACCTCTCGCCTAATTATTTCGGCGACCTGGTCCGTCGTGAAATCAATATGACAGCCAAGTCGTA
>JAZUEP010000078.1:0-19566 GCA_045640225.1 Bacteroidales bacterium
ACTGTAAATGATATAGAAAACTGGGTAGAAAACCGAAATGATACTGTAAATGATATAGAAAACGGGGTAGAAAACCCAAAGTGTACAGAAAAGTGTACAGAAAACGGGGTAGAAAGCCGAAAGTGTACAGAAAAGTGTACAGAAAACGGGGTAGAAAACCGAAAGTGTACAGAAAATGATATAGAAAACTTGGATCAAATGTTAAAAAAGTGTATAGAAAGATCTAAGGTTATCGGTGAGCGATTGAGCAAGACAAAATATGAGATACTTAGAATGATGCTGGCAGATTCAACCATTACGCGTGGCGAGATGGCAGAACAACTGAATATGAGTTCTTCTGGTATCAGTAAGAATCTTGACGATATGCGCGACAAATTCATCCGCCGTGTCGGCCCAGATAAGGGTGGCCATTGGGAAGTAATCATCGAGTAATCTGGTCAAAAAACTGTGGTTTGTGACAGATTTGTGACAGATTTTCAAAAACAATGTAATGATAATGTTTAACACGGTTTGATTTGCAGTAGCTTAGAGAAAGAGGTTCGAGTCTCGGTGGGGCAACAGAAGGACTTTCCTATCTTCTTGGCTAATAGCAAGGTGATCGGAAGGTCCTTTGTTATTATCTTGTACAAAAAAGAGCTGTGTCAAAAGACACAGCTTCTTTTTGTTATGAGTCCCGAAGGAGGATGTTACTTGCGGAAGATGATCTTGCCGTTGCTGATCATGAGGCCGGCGGTGCGGGTAGAGCGACGACCCATAAGGTCGAAGGTCTGGGTCTGCTTCGGCTCAGCGACGACGTGGTTCAGACCATCGATGCCCCAAGGCTCATCGAAGTAGATGTCGAGGTAGTTCCACTTGTGGTAGTTGTCCGAGTAGTAGCAGAGCTCGAGCCAGTTGTAGGTAGGCTCATACCATGAATAGGCCATATAGAGGCCGTTGGCAATGGTCTCCGGACCGTACTGGTACGAATCGGCATCGCCGAGCATGAAGTATATGCCATCGTTGGTGCAACCCTCACCACTGAAGTTTGGATAGTAATAGCTGTAACCACCATACACGTAAGGTTCAACATTGAGGTCGAGGTGGATGTCATATCCGGTCTCAGCAAAGTTGCGGAGCACGATCTCGCCTTCGGTCATGGTGTAAGGCACCGGAACGGGATCAAGGCCAAGGTCCTCGTAGGTATCGCCATCGGCGAAGTAACCTGTAGCTACGTCACCCTCGAGGTCAACACCCTTGGTAGCCACGAGGTCGAACAGCTGGAGCTCGGTTTCGCCCTCGTAGAAGTAGATGGCCTGGTCGAAGGCAAGAGCGCCATCCTCGGTGAAGGAAATGTAAATATTCAGGTTAGGATTGTAGCCCTCGAAGGCAAAGGTAAGGTTGCCCTCCTCGTCGTAGAGTTCGACGTACTGAGCACGCATGCCAGCGTCGGTGTCGTCCCAGGTGAAGGTGATAGGCTGCTGGCTGCCAGCAAAGCCGGTCATGGTGTAGCTCTCGCCACCCTCTGAAGCGATCTCGACGGCGAACTTGACAGCGTTTCCGTTCTGGTCGATGCCCTTGATGGTGTAGGTATCGGACAAAGCACGCTTCGAGACGGTGGTATAGAGAGGCAGACGCTCCAGCTTCATCGAGCCTTCCTTGCCCTCCTGCCATGCACCCATGTTGACGAACTCAAGTGCCGGGTTGTCATAGCTGCCGTTCGACTCGGAGTAGTAGGAGAGGAGGATCTTGTTGTTGGGCCAGAGGCTGAGGTAGTTCTTGCCGTCGGCATCCTTGGTAGGTACGAAGCGCATAGAGTTTGAGGCGAAGAAGAACCACTGGGTATCGTCGGTCTCACCGCCTGGGTTGTAGAGGTACATGTCGGTGTTGTCCCACTCGAAGCGGATGCTCTGCACCGTAGGATAGCTCGACCATTCGCCAGCATCGGTGAAGTTACCGGTGATCTGTACGTGATCGCCATCGTAGTTCTGGGTGTCGTAATAGAAGTTGTCGATGGCGAAGCTCTTGTCGTCCACCTTATCGACGATGACGATGCACTCAGGATCGAAACCATGATCCTCGATGTAATAGGATGGTTCGCAATCAGGAACCAGGCGATACTTGCCTGCGATGTCGTCGACCGACACCTGTGCCATTGCTACCGAAGCGAAGGCAGCAAAGGTGAAAAGCATAGCAGTTTTCATTTTTTTGTTGGTTGTTAGGAGTTATTATTGATTGTAAATGTCTTACCATGTGAGCTTGATCAGGTCGTCGCCATCGTATTTCTTCTTGCCATCCACAAGGAAGGTCGGGCAATAGAACCTGATATTCTTGGTCAGATACTCAATGAGGTTGTCCTTATGATTGAGCTTGATGCTGAGGTTCACGGCCTTGGTGCCCGTAGGATAGCAGTCGATCCACGCGCCCGACTCCTTGTCGCGCAGATAGAAGATGCCATCCTCCTCATAGCCCTTGTCGCACATCACCTCGAGCAGCTTGGTATCGGCATTATAGCGCATGCGCAACTCGACGCCCGAGCCCAGGAAGTCGTCAAACTGGACGTAGTTCTTGCCCAGCACCTTGGCCTGCTGACTGAACTTGCCCAGGCCGAAGTCATCGTAGTTGAACTTGCCTGTGCAGTCGAGGATGGTGCCGGTAGGCAATGAGGTCGGGTCGGGTTCCTCGTAGTCGTAGCCATCGTTTTCGGGATCGTCGGTGAAGACCCAGTTGAGGAACTTCCAGCTCGATTCGTTCGTCTTGTCCGAGAACCATACCGTCGAGAGCTGCAGCCAGCCGCTACCCGTTACCGGATTATAGACCGTGGCGTTATAGCCATCGTGGCTGACGTAGAGTATCAGCTCCTTGATGTAGACCTTCGCATCGCGGCCATGAGGATAGAAGAGGGTGTAGCCATAGTTAGCGCTCTCGTCGCCTTCCTTCGTCTCGTCGTAGCAATAGAGGTAGTAGCAGCCGGCATTGGCCTCGTCGTTCTCGAAGTAGCTGGGCGACGTCTGCAGGTCACACTCCACCGTTGTGGTGGCCGAGGCGTCGTAGCGCACCCAGAGGTCGGTGCCCGACTGCATGAAGTCGGGGGCCAGCAACGAGCCATTGCCCAGGTCGTAGAAGTTCTGCAGGAAGTAGCCGAGCGTCTCGACCATGCCCGTGAACCACATGCGTCCCCACTTGGGCTTGGGGAACGAGATGGAGCTTGAGAAGCGTATGGCTCCCTCGGTGTAGGGATTGGCATTGTCGCCCTCGAGCTGTACCTCGAAGTCGAAGGTGGTGCCCTCCTCTACGGCCTGAGGCGTTGAGACGACGTAGGTGGCAGTAGTATCACCGTCGGCGAAGTGGATCTCACTGGGCAGCTCAAGACCTTGTGTAGCATTCATGACGCGCACGGGTACGGTGAGCGCACCCTTGCCGGTGGACCGGGTGAGCGTATAGCTGACGCTGCGTTCGCTCTCGTTGGCAAAGAGTATCTGCACCGACTCGTTGGTATCATCGAAGTGCACCTGCTGGCAGTTGTTGCCTACGGTCGGTCCGGGTTCGAACACCTGCTCCTCGGGCTGACAGCTGGCAAGGAGGAGGAGAAGGAGGAGGGGGAGAGGGTATTTCATTGTTTTTATTTTGGCATTCTAGGATTTTAGGACGATAGTACTGGGGGATGCGAATATCCAAATATCCTAATATCTTAATATCCTAATATCCTTTCATGAAGATTAATATTCCATGTCGCTGGTGTGCGAGGGATCGGGGTTCTTGACGATGGCCTTGTTGTACTGGTACTCGTTGCTGGGGATGTAGAAGTTCCACCAGCGGGCCACCACGCCATCGGGCGAGTTGTACTGATAGGTCGAGGGATGGTTCGAGGCATCGTACTTGCGGGTCACACCGCGACAGAGGCGCTTGTAGTCCCAATAGACGATACCCTCACCCCAGAATTCGATGCGCTTCTGCTGGATCAGCTCACGCTCGAAGTCCTCCTGATCGGCCACATCGCACTGGTAGGAGCCATCGGTGTAGCGATAGGCATTGGTGAACGACTCGAGGGCGGTGATACCGGCAGCCAGGCCTTGCGTATGCGAGAGGGCCTCGGCCAGGATGTAGTACATCTCCTCGACACGGATGATAGGGAGGTCGATGGCAGCCGCCGATTTGTAGTCCGAGTTGCTGCCGTCAGCGCAATGGAACTTCAGGCCGCAGAGCTCGGGCAGCGAAGCGAAGTCGTCGTCCGAGAGGTTGGTGCTGTACTTGGCCCTGCTCTTGGCACTACCGGCATCGGCAGGGGCCACCCAGGTCAGCTTGCGCCAGTCGCTGTCGCTGATGTGATTGTAGAGCGACTGATCGCACATGCGCCAGGCCTCGTAGGTGCTGTTGCAGACACCGAATGAGGCCTCGGGCGACATGAACGAGACGTAGTTCTTCCACGATTCGCCTGTATTGTCATCGGGCACCATCTCGATGCCGAAGATCCATGACTGGATGGCCGAGTTGAAGCCCTTGGTGGGGTCCATCCACTGTTCGCGGGTGGTAGGCGTGCCACTGAGGTCGATGGCCTGTTGTGCAGCCTGTGCAGCCTGTGCAAAGCAGTCTGTGGCCGAAGCCACACCGAGGTTCTGTACGGCACGGTCGAGCATGTCGAAGCGCGATCCGGCTAGCATCCAGAATCGCGCCTGAAGGGCAGCAATCGCGGCCGCATCCATCTCGTTGACCTGTTGTCGCTGGTAATCCTGCAGGTAACCTGCCGCTCGCTCCAGGTCGTTGTGGACGAAGCACATCATCTGCCAGAACGGAGCGCGTGGATTGTTGCGCGACTGCTCCATGGTGGTCGTCTCGTCGACGATAGGCAGGGTCAGGCCCCAGATCTGGTCCTCGTCGGCCACATTGTCGAGCACCGAGACACCCGTACGACGGTATTCCCACATCTGCGAAGCCTCCAGATAGCACCACGCACGGTAGCCCAGGGCATTGCCCAGATAGACCTTGGTTTCGGCCTGTGCCTGGTCAGCATCGATCAGCGAGATGAGCACGTTGGCATTATGGATGGTATTGAAGTACTGATACCACCAGTCGTAATAGAGCTGGCCCTCGCCCATGTAGCTGGTCGTGTTGCCGAAGTAGTCGTAGGTCGTGGCATAGACCGGCAGTTCGGCACAGAGCACATCGCGCCATATCATCAGCGCCGGATAGGCTGCATGCGAATAGGACGAGCCATAGTTCATGACCGAGGCTGCCATGGCCACGTTCTGGCCCTGGAGCGACGACTCGGACTGCGACATCTGTCCCTGGGTGATATAGGTGGTCGGGACGGTATCCTCCAGGCAGGAGGTCAGCAGGCCTGCACCTATTATAATATATAAGAGTTCGGATTTCATTGAATGCTGTGTTTAAAAATTGACAGAGATACCACCCGAGATGGCTCGGATAGGCGAATAGCCACCTCCTGACGAGCTGCCCGACAGGGAGTTGCGCGGGTCGAAGCCACGGCGACGGGTCCAGTAGGCCACGTTGTCGGCCGAGCAATAGATGCGCAGCTTGCCGAGCTGCAGACGGCTGGTCCACTGGGCAGGCAGCGTGTAGCCCACCGAGATGTTCTTCAGTGTCAGATACGAGCCATCGGTGAGCCAACGGTCGGACATGCTGGCCGTTGTCTGGTCGCCGAACTGCCAGCGGGGTATGTTGCTGTCGGGATGCTCAGGGGTCCAGGCATCAAGCACATCCTTGTGGAGCGAGTAGCCGGTCCAGGCGGCGTAGGGAGTGGTCATCATGTCCTTGTAGCCCGAGTCGTTGACACGGCCACCGACGGAATAGACGAAGTTGCACACCAGGTCGAAGCCATAGAGGCGCAGGTTGGTGCCGAAGCCGCCGAATACCTTGGCATTGGCATCGCCGCACAGGTAGTACGAGCCCTGGTCCCACGAGGTGGTAGTGAGGCGCTCGCCATCCTTGTCGTAATACCAGGTGGACTGTCCCTGCTCGTTCACGCCCGCATACTTCTTGATGCGCCAGGTGTAGAGGGGCAGGCCTTCGCCTATGAACTTGGTGCCGCTGTTGAAGCCACGATGTCCCTCCATCTCACGGCCCTTGTTGTCCTCGTTCAGACGGGTCACCTCGTTGTGATTGGCCGAGATGTTGAGGTTCACGCTCCAGGTTACCTTCTTGGTGCGGATCAGGTCGGCGTTGAGGTTCAGCTCCCAGCCACGGTTGAGCATATCGCCCACGTTGTCGTAGTAGCCCGACGAGCCGTAGCTGAGGGGCAGATAGACCCAGAGCAGCATGTCGGTAGTGGTGCGGCTATAGTATTCGATGCCACCCGTGATGCGGCTCTTCAGCAGCTCGAACTCGATGCCGGCATTGAAGTTGCCGTTGGTCTCCCAGGTGATGTCCTGCTTGCCCAGGGCCGAGAAGGTGTAGGCGGGGCGACCACCTGCCGACGAGTAGTTGTAGCGGTCGGTATAGGCAAACGAGCCGATGCCATCATTGCCCTGCGATCCATACGAGGCCTTGAGCTTGAGC
This sequence comes from Bacteroidales bacterium, assembly GCA_045640225.1. GTDB lineage: Bacteria > Bacteroidota > Bacteroidia > Bacteroidales > UBA3663 > Liminaster. Next base: position 6,493 of record JAZUEP010000078.1, read on the forward strand.
ATGTTGAGCCACCCTTGCGAGCCCTTCATCCACGCCTCCTTGCTGATGATCCAGGCACCGCCCAGGCTCCAGAAGTTGCCCCATCGGTAGTCGCGGTCGAACTGCGATGAACCATCGCGACGATAGCTGGCCGAAGCATAATAGCGCTCGGCATAGTCGTACATGGCACGGACGAAGTAACCCTCGACGTTATAGACGTTGCGGTACGAGCTGTTGCTGTTGGTGGTGAGTAGGCCGCCCAGCTCGACGTTGGTCTCGTAATCGTAGAACTGGGTCTTCGAGCCATCGAGCCCTGTATTGGCACTGCGGTAGTACTCGTGGCCGACGAGGGCCGAGATGTTGTGCTTGTCGTAGGTATGGCCCCAGTTGAGCAGCTGCTGTGTATTCAGGTCGTACGAGCGGTAATGGCCGATGGCCGACGAACCGCCCGTCGAGGCGTAGAAACCGTAGTAGGGATAGGTGGTCGAGATCATGCGGTTCTCGGTGTCGTTCACCGCTGCATTGAGCGTGAGCTTGAAGTCGCGGAACAGGGTGACATCGGCATAACCCGACAGGCCGAAGGCGTTAGAGTTGTTGTCGTACTGGGTCTCGATGTCCTCCTGTATGCAGTTGGCCGTGCTGTACTGGGCACGTACCAGGTCGATGACCACGCCATCGCCATAGTCATACATCTTGCCGTGGGCATCGTACAGGATGTTGCCCTGCGCATCGCGGATATACACCGGATAGATCGGAGCCATGTCGTGCACCACGCTGAAGGTCGAGTTCAGGCCGTTGTAATCGTTGTGCGTATAGCTGGAGTTGACGCCCAGACGGAGCCACTCACGGGCCTGATAGTTCATCTTCAGTCGGGCCGAATAGCGGTCGTAGTAGTTGTTGTAGGCCACACCCTCATTGCGCAGGTAGCCCAGCGAGGTCATGACGTCGAACTGGTCGTTGCCGCCATTGATGTTCACGTTATACTCCTCGCGCATGCCGGTGCGGAGGCCCTCCTTCTTCCAGTCATCGGGCCGGATCAGATACTCGTTGCCGTCACGCCCCGTTACTACCCTGCCCAGTCGGGCATTGGGGTTGAGCAGGCCGTTCTGACCGATGAGGCTCTCACCCTCGGGCACCGACATCGTGACGTAGGCCAGGCCACCATTGTCGGTGGTGGTGTAGAGCGTCTGGTTGGCCGTCTGCCAGGCCGTGTAGGCGTCCATGCCCTGCGCATTGCGATAGTAGTTGTAGAGGGCCGTATAGTGGGTCTGGTAATACTGGCCGGGATCGCTGATCTTGTCATAGTCCACCTTGGCATCGTGGTTGAAGCCCATGCGGGCATCGAACGAGATGGTAGCCTTGCCCCGCTTGGCACTCTTGGTGGTGATGAAGATCACGCCATTGGCACCTCGGGCACCGTACAGGGCATTCGAGGCGGCATCCTTCTGCACCGTCACGCTCTCGACGTCGGCCGGGTTGATGTCGCTGTAATATCCGTTGTAAGGCACGCCGTCGAGGATGATCAGGGGCGAATTGCTGGCATTGATCGAGCTGATGCCACGGATGCGGATGGTGGGGTCAGAGCCGGGGCCATTGCCCTCGATCATCTGCACACCGGCCACCTGACCGTTCAGGGCCGTGATGGCATTCTCGACCTGACGCACCCCGATGGCTTCCGACTTGATCACACCGGCCGAACCCGTGAAGGCTTCGCGCTTCTGCTTGCCGAAGGCTACGACCACCACCTCCTCCAGGTCCGAGAGGTCCTCAATGAGCTGGATGCGCATGGTTCGGCCGATGGTGGCATTGAGCGTCTGGGTCTCGAAGCCCAGGCACGATACTTCGATGCTATTGCCCTTGCCCCGGAGATTCAGGCTGAAGAGTCCATTCACATCGGTGATGGCTCCGTTCGTGCGATTGGCGGTCTCGATGATGGCTGCACCGATTACCGGCTCGCCGTTCTTGTCTACCACCGTGCCCTGTACCGTACGCTGCTGAGGCGCTACTGCCGGTGCCGTATTGCCGCTGCCCGAAGCCAGCAGAGGCAGTGGCCCCATCAGGGTCAGCATCAACGCGAGGGCTGATAATAATCTTGATTTCATATCGTTGTAACTTGTTGTTTTTAGCACTAAGGCCTTCAGCGTATCATGTAGCTGAGGCTGTGATTCCGGATCCGGAACCCACGGGTCGCACTATCGATGCGCTGTCCCTGCAGGTCGTAGCAGGTCGTAGGGGCAACGTCATCGTTGGCTATGGTCTCGATGCCTGCACCGCCGCCCCTGTAGTCGAAGTCCACGCTCTGATCTTCATTGACCGTGATGTGGGTCACCGTCTGTGTGGCGAACAGCGGATGGACCGAGGCCGGGATGGCATCGCGTCCCTCAATGCCATAGGGCACCTGCGACTGGTCGAAGTTCAGATAGCTGTCATTGGGAATGGCAAGCCCCTGACCGGTAGCCGCACAGATGACGCGGATATTCTTCCGAGGGGCACTGTTCACGTTGTGATACTCGAAGGCATTACGCTCCCAGTTGACCTCCACCACCACAAGCCCCGAGGCCGGAAGGTGGGCATCCCAGCTATCAGGCAGGGCGACACGATTCTCGAGCAGGAAGAAGTGATTGTCGTCGGCAGGGTCGAAAATGACGCAGGCCTCGCCGCTGGTGCTGAGCGGATCGAGCCTGACGTGGCAAGGCTCGGTCAGTTCATCGGGCGTCAGCCAGCCCAGGTACATGCGGTTGAACGAGGTGAAGTCGCAGCAATGGTCGGTCGACGCACCATAGTTCATCTGACGATACCCATAGCACATGGCATCGTATTGCCCCATGTAGGAGGTGAGGTTCTTGTAATAATCGGTCAGATCGAGGATGCCGTGACTCAGCTCGTGGCAGATCGTATTGGTAGCGGCAAGGCTGGTGGAATGATGACGCAGGTTGTTGGCCATGACGTAGCTCTCCAGGAAGTACCCCCCGCCGAGGGCCTCACGTCCGTCGCCGATGTTGCTCATCCAGTTGCGGTGCGGATAGATGCTGGTGATGTTGGCGTTACGCGAACTGGTGTCGTCGTCGCTATGCCCCGCGTAGATGGCCAGCAGGCAATCCACCTCCTTGTCGTCGTTACTGTCATATCGGCTCCAATCCATTTCGGGTAGCGACTGAACGGCCTGCCGCAACATCTTGCTGCAAACACCATAGTCGGTATAGCCCGAGGCACGGCCCGAGGCCGTATAGCTGCCGATGTTCTCGAAGGTCACATTCAGCCTCCCGTACGACTGCGCCAGGAAATAGTCATTCACCGACCCGTCTTCGCCCATGTGATTCGCCGTGCTGCGATCATTCAGGCGGCCCATCCACAGCTCCTGGTTGCTGCTACTCACAGCCTTCTCGTTGTCGTTGTTGTTGTCTGCGAAGTTGATGAAGATCACCGGAATGCGAATATCCCCCTGCAAGTCTTCCAGCGAAAGACTCGACCAGGTGTAGGCTCTATGTCTGGGCAGTTCATGCACATTATTCGCTGACGAACTGAATGTGCCGAACAGTAATAGCAGTGAATAGAGAGAAATGAGCAACTTATTGATCATAAACAGAGAATTTTGGCGCAAATTTAGCAAAAATCCAGTAATTCTTGGCAAAATAGGAACATATTTTTATTTTTTCGAACAAATATAACTCAAAAATCCGTTTTTTGATACATTAACTTCATAAAAAGCCACCTTCCTCCAACGGTCTCTTCCTCAATCACCTCTAACGTCTTCCACCGGTGGCCCCTCTACCATCTTAGCCATAGTCTCTTCCCAGTCCTTCTCCGGATGCTCAAGGAATCCATAGACAACAATAATATAAAAAGCCGTTTATGCCCAAATTTCTGGGATAAACGGCTATAGAATGGGATTGTTGGATCCCTCGGCCTGTCCGCGTGGCACGTCGAGCAGATAGCGTCCGTCCTGATCGGTGACGGTGCCCATACCCGTGCTGGGTACGTAGATCGTAGCATACGCTGCCGGCCCTGTCTCGCCCAGTACCACCTGTCCTTCGAGCGTCTGGGCCCGTAGGGTGGTGGCGCCGGTCAGGCAGGCCAGCAGCGTTGCCAGTAGTATAAGGAGGGTTTGCTTACTTGTCATAAGTCATTTCTACGCCCACTACGTTGTAGCAGCGCTCGCCCTTGCGGATGGCTATGCGGCCGTCAGCACCGATGTACTTGGCTGGCTGGAGGTCAGTAGGTGCAGCGATGTCGGTCAGGCCGACAGCCTCGCGCAGGATGAAGTCGATGCCTCGCTTGGCATTGATCTTGCCTGCGCCGACGCGCTCGGGCATTGCCTCGCAGTACTCGTCGTAGTCGCAGGTTGCATTCATCACGTCCAGAACATCCTGGCGAGTCAGCGTAGGATTGGCCTGGAGCCACAGGGCAACGATGCCGGCAGCTGCGGGCGACGACATCGAGGTGCCCTCCAAGCCGCCCCAGAGGTGTTCCGTGCCATTGTACATAGTTCTGCCTGCAGGCATCAGAGATTGATCCTCAAGGATGTTGAGGTTGTGGTTGTAGGCCGAGATCACGAGCGAGCCAGGGGCCGTAACCAGTGGCTTCTGCGAGCCATACATTGGGTGGCACCAGCTCGAGAAGTACGAGATGTCGCCCTCTTCCTGATCGTTTGAAAGCTCGTCGCCAAAGACCGTAACCACTGTATTGCGGGTGTTGTACGAACCAACCGAGATTACATTGTCGTTGCAAACCCACTGGTTGATGCTACCCCAGGTGTTTGGTACAGGCTGGCCTTGAACTGGGCGGAAGAAGTTGCCGTCTACCGAAGCATTCACCTGCATGCCCTCATCCTTGGTGTAAAGGGTGATGAAAGGATAAACCTCCATGTCGGTCAGGCTTTCGAACAGCGTGGCGTGGAAGTAGCGGTTTGACGACGAAACCTCGGTGGCAGTCTCGGCTTGTATCAGCACCTCTTGGCCAGCCTCGGTAAACAGTTGGTCTTCGTACTGGCTGTCGCCCGCAAATAATGGCAGCTCGCTGATTACCTTGCTGGTCTTGTTGTCACGCAACTCGATCTTCACGGCAAACGCCCTCTCGTCAGCACCATAGAAGTGTAATTGTGCGCGTGTGTAGTAGTACTCCTTGCCCTCATACTCTCGCTGTTGGCCCAGCGAATAGCAAGCGACGGACTCCTGCTTGGTCCAATCGCCATCCACGATGGGATGGGCGCAAGGCATCTGTATACTCATCGGGTAACCGCCCTCGTTGCCTGCGCTCATGCAGAGAATCTTGCCCGTCATGTCGTATTCATCGACCAGCGACTGCATCGCTGTGTTGAAGGCATCCGTTCCGTCCAGACGCGCACTGTTCGCACCCAGGCTCATATTTACGACCAATGGCTGCTGACGCTCTTCGGCCACCTGGAAGGCATCTGCCAGCGAGTACATGATCTCGTTGCTGAGGTCAGCGCCTACTATATCGTACACCAAGAGGTCGGCCTCTGGGGCCATACCATAATAGTTCTTCATCGGGTCGTCGTCAGGCAGGGCAACGGTCGAGCCAGCTGCGATGCCGGCTACGTGTGTGCCATGGCCGGAAGCTACGCACTCACGGTCGTGAGTCATGGCGATAGCCTCGTCGATTTCGCCTTCGTTGAATGGCATCACGCCTAATTCTTTTGTCTCTGGATTGTAGACAAACTCTAAGGCCTTTTTGATGCGTGTGTTTCCTTCAGCATCGCGAAAGGCAGGGTGGTCAAGGTCGATCTCGGTGTCGATGACGGCCACCAGCACTCCCTTGCCGCGGTACTGATCGGGGACGTCGGCTGTGCTGTTCACTACGTTCATGCTGTGTACCATAGGCACCGATGTGGCCTCGCGGGCACGATCGTTATGCAACTTGACTTTGCTGCCGGTATCTACCAGACGCACGCCCTTCATCTCCGAGAGCTTGGTCAGCTGGTTGATGGGGACTTGGGCAAAGATCATGGTCTTCAGGCGCTTCTCGACCTTGATGTCGAGTTCGGCGAGCATCTCGTCGGTGATGTTTGCATCCTTCTCGAGCAGGATGGTGGTGAGTACGCGCTGACCGGGACGTGGGGCAGCCTGCTTACGCATCTGCAGCGACGTATCGCTGACGTTCTGCTTGCCAATAAGCAGCTTTGTGTCGGTCGAAAGCTTTGATTGTGCACTGGCGGTGCACAGCATCGCTGCCATGGCAGCAATCGCGAGGAATCGGTTCTTGTTCATAGTTTATTTGCCTATAAGTTGTTTGAATATAATGTTCGTCTCATTATTGTGCTTCGCCCGACGTAACGCCACGCTCGCCGTCAAAGCCGTCGCAATTTTTATTAGCATCAGGAATTTATGAATTAATTCGTGGTGAATTCGTGACAATTCGTGTAAAAAAAATTGTACCAAGTTATTATTTGCATGCTACTAAATACCTGCGCAAATATACTAATAATTTTTGTAACGAAGGTTTGCAAAACGTACAATTTGTAAATCTATGGCCTTTTTTTGGACGTTTTGCAAGCTTTTTTGCCATTCCACGCTATTTTTTCCCCATCTTTCTGTTCCTTGCGATGTTTTTATAACTGAAGTTTCGCAATGCGAAACTTTAAAGGATTCAGGAGATTCAAGGGATACAGGGGATACAAGGGACGAATGTTATGCTTGTCGAAAAAACTTTATTCTAATTTTTTGCAGGCGAAGGTATCGTCCCTTGTATCCTTTGTATCCCTTGTATCCCTTGTTTCGCATCTGCGAAACTTCAGTTTTGTTCCTAATTCGTGACTTCGTCACCGGATGGCTGCCGCATTAAGCAGCATCACGTCAGCAACGTCTACGTCGCCACTCTGGTTGATGTCGGTAATGCGGTGGTCGTCGAATGCTGTGATGCCGAGGATCGTGTCGGCGATCTCCTCGCGGCTGGTGTTGCCGTAGCGGGTGATGCCTTTGGCATCCTTGTAGCGGAAGACGATGTTTGTACCATCCGTCAGCTTGGTGCGCACTGGGCAATCATCGGCGCCAACCGTCTGATACCACCTCTGCGAGCCATCGACGACGCCATTGTTGAGCTTATAGCAAAGCTCGCCGTTGGTCAAAAATGCTGCAGTGTGGTCTTCTACACCATCCTGACTGGTTAAATTGCCAGTGCCATCTACATTCGCGCATTTCTCAACCACGAAGCAGTTCCTGATGTCGAGCTTATCCCAGTAGCCGACGAAGAACTCGGCATGGCCTTGGCCATGACTGTCGTCGTAAGGCTTCACATCCTCAGTGCTTGTACGCAGCTGGCCGGCGCTCCAGCAGTTGCTGACGTGGGCGTGGTTCTTGGTGTAGCCGCACAGCAGGCCGCTGTTACCACTCTTGGCGGTGATGGTGCCCATGTTGTAGCAGTTCTTGATATGGACGTTGACGCTTGGGCCATTGTTTTCGCCCGTCATGATGCGGCCCAGGATGCCACCTGCATGCTTGTTGGCATTGACGCTGGCGTAGCTTGCGCAGTTCTCGATGATCATGTCGCTCCACATCCATTTGGTATAAACCAGACCTACGATGCCCGCAGCGCCGCCATCCGAGGTGTTGGTGACCACGGAGGTGTCGTCGACGGTGACATTGAGGATGACGGCATTGCTATGCACGGCGCCGAACAATCCTGCGCCATCTTCAGCTTTGTTCATCTCGACGTTAAGGCCCGAGATGGTGTGTCCCTGGCCGTCGAAGATGCCGCGGAAGTGCTTGCTGTGGTCGTTATGGCCGATAGGTGTCCATTTGCCACTCAGGGCGATGTCGTCATCGAGCACGGCGCAGGCGAACTGGTCGCCGTTGTTGACGCGCTGAGCATAGGCCTTAAGCCCCTCAGCATCGGTGATGTGGGTCAGCGTGGTAATGTCGGCTATTCTTACCGCATCGTGTGTCTGATCGAACGTAGGGCTGGAATCAATATCTTTGCCCGTCAGGTTCTGACGCCATGGGCGTGAGGCCAAATTCCATTCGGGATGGAGTGCGTTGAAATAGCTAGCCGACAACTCATTAGTATGGAGGGTGTTGAGCCAGTAAGCCAACTGACCTGAATTCATCTGCTCGGTAGTGGCACGCATCTCGTAGTCAGAAGTCTCGTCAACTTCAGAATCTGATACGTAATAGTTATTACCCGAGGCAGGGTTCATATCTTTTACTTTTCCAATGGCTCGGTATGAACAAATAGCATAGTTGTTGGTGATGGTGCATCCCTCGGCAGAGCCGATGATAGCAGCATTAGTTTCGAGTTTCTCTACATTTTTAATATGCGTGATGCCACCTGGCTTTCTGACGCTGTAGCAGTTGTTGATGACCAAAGAGGATCCCTTGCCTACAATACCTCCACATTCTTCATCGACGGCATTGTAGAGGCCCTCGTTGGCACATTGTTCGAAGTAACCGCCTTCTGCATGTCCGGCAATGCCACCCAGTTCATCATGTGCATTCATTATCATATTTGCTACAACTAAGCCCACCATGCCAACAAATGCGACAGCAAATACAACCATACCAATTGGCCAAAAATCACCTGAAGCCATCATCAACAATCCGCCATAGTACAAGCCGCCGCCTGCGAGCACGGTTTCTCCTAACACAACCCAAATGTTTTTCAGTGGATACATCCAATGATCGTAATCGACCGTTTCCTTAAGTGATCCCTCTATCGCCTTGACAAAATTCTCTTCTGAAGCCTGGAGTACGATGCCAAAGTTCGTGCAAAGTGTGAAATCAGAACCCATGCTTGTTCCGACGATGCCGCCTACCTGGTCTTCGTCACCGCCTACCCAGCCTAAGTTGCCACAAGCATAGAAGTGGTCGCTCATAGAATAGCCTGAGATGCCACCAGCGCAGGCGGCATTGGTAGTGAAGAATACTCCTTGTCTGCCATCGGCAAAGACGTGCGTATATTGGTTGTTGGCACAACAATTGAAATTGCAAAAATAAGAAGAGCCGACGATACCTCCGGCACAGATGCCATCGGTCGTAACCTCGCAGGCTAGGGCTTTGACCTTCTGGAAGGTACAGTTTGAGGCAACACCCACGAAGGTGCCTGCATTGTCATGGTTGCAGAAGACCGAAACGCCAACCGCTGTGACACACTTGAAGGTAGTGAGCGTGGCTGTGCGTGCCACGACGCCGAGGTCTTCGTTGTCTTCATCTTCTACGCGGAAATTCACGAAAGCAACGTTCTCGAAATGGGCAGCTTCAAGTTTATCAAAGAGTGGGCTGTCAGCGCCCTTACCCTGACCTCGCCGGCCGTAAATGGCGTGTGGAACAATGATTCGTTCACCGGTCTTCGGGTCAAAATCCATGTGACCGCCGACGATCTCACCCGAGAAGGTCTCGCAGATTTGGCCGAGGCCGCCGACGTTGATACTGTCGACAGCCAATCTGATCCTTGCACTGTTGTCATTCCTGATGGCTCTGACGAGTTCTTCACCGGTTCGGACTTCGATGTAGCCATCTTCATTCACTGGGAGGTTCAGCCCGTCGCCAGTTTCTGCCCATACTGCCGTCATGCAGCAGAGCAGCGATAGGAGCATTAATAGAATCTTTTTCATCTTTCTATGTTGGTTTATGGTTTGTTGTGTTAATTTGTTACAGTCACAGCAAAGCCTTTCAAAGATGCCCGGGATTACGCTGCCTTGCTGATGTCGTAAAGGTATTCAGGTGCAAGATCGGCTTCGTTCTCCCACGTCACCGTGTCGAACTTGATGGTGAAGCGCTTGAACATCTCGATATTCCGTAGTGGCATGAACACTTCACCTACAAGTGAGGATTCAAGGTCGGCTATGCGCACCTCACCTGTATTAAAATAGAGTCGCAGACGATATCCGTCAATGTACTCAGCCTTTGTTATTTCAAGAAATGTATGCATAACAGTTATTATTTGAGAGGTTCAATCTTGCGAAGTACAGCACCTGTCTGAGCGAGCTCCCAATTTTCCATCAATTCTTCTCGGTGGAGGTCCAGCCACTCAAGTATCATACGGAGTGCACGTCCAGGCATTTCACCTTTGACCAATCCGTCTTTGATGTTGACAATGACCTTGTACTCTCCATACCAAGCATGGAAATGAGGTGGCATGTGATCGTTGTAGTTCAGCCAGATTATTATTCCGTAGAAATCACTTATCTGTGGCATTGTTGAATCATTATATATTATCAGCGCGGCAAATATACATTATAAATAACAGAAATGCAAATTTCTGCCCCCAATATTTACGTTTCCACCCCATCTTTCGGCACTAACACCTCGCTTTGCCACCCGAAAATACACATTTCGCGACTCCATTTCTTTATTCATTATTTTCCCTGAATGTACTTTATTGCCGCCTCGATGTGGGCGTCGGTGATGTTGTCGATATCGCCGATCATGGCATCAACGATTTTCTCATCGTATGGGATGTACTCGTCGGGCATAACGCCTACCGACTCTATCATTGTGCCGTCGATGGGTGTGGTCAGGTAGCTTGGAGTATAGACGAAGAGGGGTCCATTTTCAGAATCGCCGAACGAGCCGGAATAAGTGCGGTCGTACTGCATATCGAGGCCATTGAAGGCTCCGTAGGTGCGGTCGCCTATGACGTGTCCATTGGGCAGCAGTTTTGCGGAGTAGGTGGTTAATTCGCCCATGCTCATGGTATACCCGTCACAAAGCACGACGATAGGTTCCTTCGAGACGACATACTGATTGTAATCGTAAATGTAGAATCCGAAGGGTGTTGACGGACCGTAATCCAGTCTGCCCACACCGTTCTTCTTCACAGTGTTGCCCACTATGAGGCGGGTGCCGGGCTCAAGCAGACGCCCGAGCAGATGGGCATAGTCGCCAGTGTCACCGCCAGCATTGATTCTGACGTCGAGAATGACTCCCCCCAGCTGTCCTGCCTCACCGTATTTCTTGACCAGGTCGCCATAGGTCTGCAAGAACTTGGATGCGGTGCCCTCAGCATAGAGGCGGTCGTTCTTTTTCTCTTCTTGAAGATGCTCGGAGAAATTGCAACGGTTCCAGTGCAGGTATGGAACATACTTGTCGCCTGCAACCTTTATCACAGCCAGCTCGGCCATGAACCAGTTGTCGAGATCCTCAAAGACAAGGTATGGAGCATCCTCGGTGATTGGGGCAAGCTGACCGCGTCTGTTGAGCGTCTCGAGGCCGAAAGTCCAAATACTGGTACCGTAATTGCCCAGACACTGGTCATGCATCCTGCCCAGCCTTAACATGTCGTCGTAATTGTCACGCTGTTTGATACGGATATCGCTGGGGGATATATAGTGGAGTGTGTTCTGCTTTGCGCGGAAGTTCCAAAGGCAAGTCATAAAGTGGTGGTCGTGGAGCGGCTTAAGGATTTCCTCATAGAACTCCTTGAACTCATCGTCTGAGACGGCGTCATCGGGGTTAGCCTCCAGACGTGCGTCCCATGACATGGGTACAGAGCGTTTGGTGCGATACACTTCATCCCAGTCGTAGTCCTCGATCATCCATGCCACATAGTTCTGGTTGAGGCCATTCCACAGGACATCAAACTGCTCGGTGTAAGTGGTTGGACGGCAGTTCAACAGCGATGTTTCGTAGCCTTCGATGAACATCTGCGATTCGAGGTCGTCGGCCTCCTGTCGGCATGAAGACAATGCCATTGCGGTCATTGCCAGAAACAAAACATTCAACTTATTCATACGCTATCAGAAACAATATGCACAACCGAGCTGGATGGCTGTGGTGGTGTTAAAACGTGGGTTTCGCACTATCATATAATCCTTGGTAGTACTGGTCAGAGCGTAGTACATGCGTATTTCGCCCTGCACAGCCCAATGGTCGTTGATGCTGTATTCCATACCGACGCCGCCTACTGTACCGAACTCTATGCGGTTGTCGCGGACAGAGTTGAAGGGGTAGCTCTGGTCAACGGGGGCAGGTATATTTGACATATCATACTTTTCTTCATCGAGTATATCATACATTATCTCCTCAGTAGTGGTGCCAGTGATACTGCCACCTGCCCAGTAAGCGCCATACGCACCCAGGTTGAGGAAGCCACGCAGTCGTTCGCCACCGAAGGAGAAACTGGCCATAAGGGGCAGCTGCACGTAGGAGTTATGATGTTTGTAGTTTTCGCAGAAAGCCTTTCCCGTACGGTTCTGCCTGTAGTTCTTCTGCGTGTAGTTGATGTCGGCACGAAGGGCAAACCATTCGTTCAGCTGGTATTGTCCCATCACCCCCATGGTTAAACCCTTGGCATCATGGTATCGCCAGTCATATTGATACTGCGTGTCGATGCTGTAGTCGTTGATGTCGCCACCCACCGTCACGCCCATCTTCCACGTCTGTGCCGCGCAGATCTGGGATGCCAGCAGCATGAGTGAGAATATGATCTTTTTCATGTTGTTTTATATTTATATGGTTGTGTTAATTTGCTACATCACAGCAAAGCCTTTCAAAGATGGGGTTTGGGTTTAGGAATAAGAGTCATGCAGCAGGATTTGTGACAATTCAAATTCTCAATTGTCAATTCTCAATTGTCAATACTCCACGTGGCGACGGGGAAGTTGAAGTAGGTGTTGGGGAAGGGCTCGTCCTTCAGGGTGAAGTGCCACCACTCGTAGTCATAGATTTTGAAGCCGTGGCTCACCATGGCCTTCTGCAGAATCATGCGGTTGTCGTACTGCTGCTGGGTGATGGGCTCGTAGGCTCCAATCTCCTGACCGGGCTGCACGCCGGGGTGTGAGGCCACGCCGAAATAGTCGAAGGTGCACCCCATGTCCACCTCCTTCTCCAGCTTCATGTCGAAGAGGGTGAGGTCGACCGTAGAACCGCGTGTGTGACCGCTCTTCTCAGCTACATACTCCTGTGGTACGATGACGGCCTTGTCCAGCTCGGGGTAGAAGTACTCCTTCATGCGCTGATCGTCAAGGTCCTTCGCCCACTTCATGAAGAAGTCCACGGCACACTGAGGACGGTAGGCATCGAATATCTTCAGTCGGTAGCCCTGCTTCATGAGGTCGTCGCTGACGGCTTTCAGCGAGTCGGCTGCCTGGCGGGTGAGTATTGCCACAGGCTCCAAGTAGCCCGGTATGCGTTCACCTATGAA
>JAZUEP010000079.1:0-21671 GCA_045640225.1 Bacteroidales bacterium
AAGGCTATAAACCGGTTTTAAGCTCAAATTCGACCAAAATCAGAGATTTCAGCCTTGATGAATACTTTTCAATAAAGATAGTGGCTTGACATAAGAAAAGGACGTGCAAAAGTCTAATCATGGACTTTTGACACGCCCTCTAAAATTTCGCGGGAGAGCATTCCGTCAGAAAAATGCGCTTCCCCGTTTTGATAAGGAAGAATCTTGGCGAAGATTCTTCCTTAATATTTCGAGGAAGAGCATTCCGTCAGAAAAATGCGCTTCCCCGTTTTGATAAGGAAGAATCTTGGCGAAGATTCTTCCTTAATATTTCGAGGAAGAGTATTTCGCCAGAAAAAGGCGCTTCCCCGTTTTGCGAAACATGATTTTTGTATTAAACTCGTGTTCTGCAAAACGGGGAAGGCTTTTCAGTCGGCAAAAAGCTCGTCGACAATTTCTAACTACCTAATTGTTAGCATCAAGAGTCGCAATTCTACCGACGGTTACCGCTTCTGGCCGAAAGCATCCATAATTTCGGTCGGAGAACCATCTTCGTGGAAAGCACCCAGTCGATACTGGGACGGACGGCATTCCGGCTCCCAATAGAAGACACCCTGACAGATGCCGTTGGTACTGTCGCGCGCTGCCGTGAGTACCCATTCCAGCTGACGACGACCTTCGGCCATAACCTCCGGACGTGAATCGTCCACCTCGAATCCTACTTCGGTAATAAGGACAGGACACTGATAGAGGGCACCGAGGCGACGGATGTTGGCCATACAATCCGCGATGGTCTGCCCGGCCTGCCGAGTGCTGTCGGTCTGCTGGGCCCAATATGGGTAGAGCGACATACCGATCACATCCCATTGCGCACCATTGGCCTTGAGGCCGCCAAGGTTCCAGTCGTACAGGTCAGGGTTCCAGCCGTTGTCGAGGTGTACGATGGTCTTTGTCTGCGGGAATACGGCCTTCGTGGCCTGATAACCAGCACGGAAAAGGGCTGCATAGTTCTGACACGAATCAGGACGTGCATAGCCAAGGGGCCAGATCATTCCATTGGTCGTCTCGTTGCCGATCTGTACCCATTCGGGCTCGACGCCATTGTCGCGCAACAGTTCGAGCACCTCTGTGGTGTGCTGAGCCACATCATCGCAAAGCTGATCGATGTCGTGATCGGCCCATGCATGAGGCACATACTGCTTGGCAGGATCGGCCCACCAGTCGCTATAGTGGAAGTCGACCATCACGGCCAGGCCGGCAGCCTGGGCTCGCAACGACTTGTTGAGCAGGTCGTACTTGTTGCACCAGTTCTGGTGCTCGGACGGATCGACCCATACGCGGAGACGGACGGCATTGAGGCCAAGATCGCGCATCAGGGAGTTGATTTCGCGCGGATTACCCTGACGGTCGGCAAAGCCACGGCCGGTCTGTTCGTACTGGGTATACCAGCTGATGTCGGCACCCTGCCAGAAGGTGGGAGCCGGAGGCGTGGGCGTCTGAGTGGTGCACGAGGCCAGCAAGGCCAGCGATGAGAGAAGGAGAATGGTGCGCATAGCGGATGGTAGAGTTTATAGTTTAGAGTGGAGAATTATTAGGCGATCGTAACTGCCAGAAGGCAATGGCGGCTGCGGCGGCTACGTTGAGCGAATCTACGCCATGGTGCATCGGGATGCGGACAACATAATCGGCCTCGGCAATGGTCTCGGCCGGAAGGCCATCGCCCTCTGTCCCCATCACGATAGCCAGACGTGACACATCGCGCAAAGAGGGATGGTCGATCGGGATGCTCTTGTCCGTGAGTGCCATGGCGGCTGTCTGGAAGCCATAGTCGTGCAGGGCAGGCAACGGCTGGTCGAAGCGTGCCCAAGGCACCAGGAAGACCGATCCCATCGACACTCGTACGGCACGACGGTTCAGCGGATCGCAGGCCGTAGGCGTAAGCAGCACGGCATCGATACCCAATGCGGCTGCCGAACGGAAGATGGCACCGATGTTGGTGGTATCGACCACGCCATCGATCACGACCACGCGACGGGCCTCGCGCAACAGCTGCTCGAGCGGAGCCTCGTAACCCGTACGCTGGCAGAGGCCAGACGTAACTTCAGGCCGACGCATGGCGCACAGAACGCCTCGCGTCAGGGTGTAGCCCGTCAGGCTGGCCAGCACCTCGCGGCTACCGGTATAGACCGGAATGTCGCCCACGCGCTGCAGGATCGAAGCGGCATCGCCGGTGAGATGGCGCTCCTCGCAAAGCAACGAGACAGGCTGGTAGCCAGCATCGAGAGCCACATGGATGACCTTGGGACTCTCGGCAATGAAAAGGGCCTGCGACGGATCGAGCCGATTGCGAAGCTGGGCCTCGGTGAGCGAGCTGTAGACCTCGACTCCTGGATGATCGATGGATTGGATGCGGATGTTCATGGGGCAAAGATAAGCTAAAAAAACGTAGGGTGGAACTTTTAGGGGCGAAAAAATGCATTTTTTACGGCATTTATTTGCCGAAATGGTTTTTTATGCCTATCTTTGCCGCGCTCTATGCAATGATGAAACCATACAATCGAACAAGATGAAAGCGAGACATTACCTGAAACATCTATGGCTGTCGGCACTCATGCTGCTGACGCTGACCCAACCTGCCGTTTTCACATCGTGCACCACCACAAAGGTCAGTACCGAGCTGGTGACGCAGAACGAATACCCCGAGCTGCCGCCCCTTCGGGCCGGAGCCATCTATTCGGCACGCCTGGAAAACGTGCGTCGCATTGCCCTCGAGGACGAACAGACAGGCGCTATTCCTGCTGGTAGCTATCGCGAGGTAACCTCACGGCTGACGGCCGATAACGTGCTGTATCAGACCGATCCGAACGGGAAACTGGTAGCCAGCATTCCGCTGATTGCGGCAATGATCGACCGCGATGCAGCCCGCATCAGTACGCCACGAATGCAGCAGGTCTTCGACGAGGCCTATGCCGATGGACTGAAGTTCACGGCACAGCTGTTCGACATTGCGATAGCCAATCACCTCTATCTGGACGGACTGGAGAACGCGGTGAAGGGTGCCAGTCACATCGTGGACAAGGCCAACCGCAAGCTGGGCCAATACCGTAGCGCCAACGACCGCTCGGATGCCGGGACCGACGAGGTGGCCGAAGGACTGAACGACCTGGTGCGCTACAGTGCCATCACCACCAAGGATCAGTACGTCGAGGCCACGCTGGCCCTGATCAGCAGCCTCGAGGCAGCTGGTTACACGGTGGCAAAGGTCGACAACCGCTTCCTGGGCAAGGATGGCAAGCAGGACCTGACCCTGCCCTATCGCGCCATCCATCTGGACGTCAGGAGCGGCAAGCGCCAGATCGAGATACAGGTACACGACCACAGCAGCCAGTCCATCCGCGAATCCACGCACGAACTGTACGAGAAGATGCGACAGCTGGATCCACAGAGCGACGAATACAAACGTCTGGACCAACTTAGACTGGAGGCATGGAAGCCATACGTCAATCCTGAAGGAATTGAGCGCATCGTTCCGCGCGACAACACCAAAAACCTCGAACCCAAGTGAGAAGACTGGAACATAAGAATCTGGCGGCCCTTCTGCTGGTCATCACGCGCATGATCAAGGCAGACAGCCGCGTAGATGCCGAAGAGATAGTATTGCTGACCGAACTGGAAGAGCAGTACGGCTTCGACCGCACTTTGATGGCCGAGGCGGCCCGCATGACCCTGGCCGAGGCCGTCCACAGGCTGTCGGCACTCGACAAAGAGGCACGACAGGGCGTGATGGAGGCATTGGGACGCCTGGCCAGGACCGATCGTCTGCTGGAACGCCACGAAGCCCTGTTGCTGCTGGCCCTGCATTATTGTCTGGAAGGCAAGATCGACTGCGAGGTCGTGACAGGCAACAACAGCCGCCACAGCAGCGACCTGGCATCGTACATCATCTATTACGAAACGACGACCGACGCACAACGCCACCGGCAGATCGACGAGCAGTGGGAACTGATGAACCTGCTGCTGCAACAGCACGGCCTGCAGCTGATGGTGGTCGAACACATTGTGGACGACCTCTGCCATCAGGACGAGGCATTGGTGCGTAAGCTGATGGGATACATGGCACCCGAGCTGAACGATGCCCAGCTCGACGACATCTATCACCGCATGGCACAGATGGACACCGCAACCTTCGGACAGCGCGTTCTGGTGCGCGACCTGCAATACGAGGCCTTACGCGACGTCGAGCCTTCGTTGCTGGTGAGCCTCGGTCACGGCGACATGCTTCGCATCGGACTGAAGGACCACGTACTGACCCACTTGCGTCACCTGGTCGAGGACTACAGCCGCCTGGCAAGTCCCAGCATGGAGGCATTGCGCATCATCGACAATTCGACCATGACAGGCCACTTCCGCTTCTATGGCTATTATCACGACTTCTTCAGCCTGCTGGTCGAATCCGAGCCACAGGAGAGCTGCATCGTGGTATGGCCCAACAAGTCGGAATTCGACTTCCCCGATGCCGGACGGACCCTGCGACTGAATCAGCAGGAGGCCACGCTGTATACACTGATCCTGATGATGTCGTACGAGGGTGGCACGATCGGCACGGATGGCAAGGGACTTCCGTTGTGCTATACCGCCGAACAGCGACAGATCGAAACCATGTACCGCAAGATATATTGCCGCAAGAAGCTGGTCGAAAGCAGCGAGGTGATCTATCCGGATCCGCTTGCGCCTATACGCGCGAAAATAGAAAGGAAGATGCGCGAGCAACTGGTAGGCCTCGACAACATCGAGGACTTCATACCCCGCAACCTGAACCGCGAGGGATATTATCGCATCACTGCCCGTGCCGAAATGGTAAAAGTACGTCCGGATTACCGACAAGGTGAAGTCGGAATAACCGATTTTGCATGGTAATGGGCCGACAACGTTGTCGGAAAAGACGTCTATCCACGCAGAAGCCCTATCTTTGCAGCGTAAAAAACAACGAAAAAAGATTTATGAACTATGGAAAAGAGACTGACAAAAAGTATTGAGAGAAAGATGAGTGGTGTATGTGGCGGACTTGCCAACTACTTCGATCTGGACCCCACTCTGGTACGTGTAGGCTATGCTGCATTGACAGCCTTCTCCGGAGGTTTTCCCGGCATCCTTCTGTACATTGTACTGGCATTCGTAATGCCCGAGAACTGAATTAATAACACTAAAAATATTATTGAGCTATGGTACAGCAAAAACCAACCAACAACCAGACATTCCTGGCAAAACCCGGATGCTGGATCAGCGTTATCTGCGCTATCGTCGTAACCATCATCCTGAATGCATCGTGCACGGTTGTCGATTCGGGCGAGATCGGAATCAAGTTCCACAAATGGTCGTCGAACGAGCAGGATTACGGTGGCGTCGAAGGCACCTGCAAGGGCTGGGTATTCTACAACCCTATCACCTCGAGCGTCTTCACCTATCCTACCTATCTGCAGCGTAAGAACTACGAGCCGTTTGCCGTGAACGCCAAGGACGCTTCGGTCTTCAAGATGGACCCAACCATCGCCTACCGCCTCAACCCTGAGAAGGCTTGCGACATCTTTACGAAGTACCGCAAGGGTATCGAGGATCTGGAGAATGGTTACATCCGCACCTGCATCTACGAAGCATACCGCACCTGTGCCAACCGCTATACATCGGATTCGCTGATGTCGAACCGTGCCAACTTCGAGAACGACGTACGTTCGCGTCTGGAACAGAGCCTGATGGCCGAAGGATTCATCGTCGAGGAGTTTACCTCGCAGATCACTCCTCCCGAATCACTGGCCCAGATGATCAACGAGAAGAATGCTGCCGTACAGAGCGCCTTGAAGGCCGAGAACAAGGTAAAGGAGGCCGAGGCTGAAGCAAAAATCAAGATTGCAGAGGCTAAGGGTGCTGCAGAGGCCATGCAGATCAAGGCCGACGCCGAAGCATACTACAACCGTACCATTTCGGCCTCACTGTCACCACTGATCGTACAGGAGGACTGGATCGAAAAGTGGAACGGAACAGTACCAACCGTCGTAGGCGGTCAGAACATGATGTTCGACATGTCGAAGTTCACCTCGAAGTAACTTCAGGTTCCACCGATTTGCTCTGAGTCGACACGAGGCCAGAACGCCTTGTTAGAGACCAATAAAAAAGCCTAACAAACAAAGAAGAGGCCAAAAAGGAGTCCAATTTAGAAATAAACAAATCCTTTTTGGCCTCTTTTGATATAAATTATTTGGCAGGTTCGAAAAAACCGCCTATCTTTGCACCGTGAGTAATTCCACAAAACTTCATAAAATGAGAGAAAGGGCTGACGGCTGTCGTGAGACAGGCGTCAGTTTTCTTTTAGCCTGATCCAGTGACCGACAGGCCTTATCTGGCTGGCATCCCATATTCCGCCGATTACCCCGATCTGCTGGTCTTTACGAGGCCCTGTCACCCCTCTCCTTACCCCTGAAACTGCCATCAAGATATGCCGAAAATCACAAAAAGAGAGAAAAAACCGGTGGATAATCACTTTTTCCGTAGGAAAAGTGCGGATATTCGAAAAAAAACATTATATTTGCTGCGGAATTTGCAATAGCAAAATCCACACAGATACCGTACGTACAAACAAGTAACGTTTTATCACTATGCACATCGCAAGCACGAAACATGCATTCGGAATCGCAGCGCTGGCCCTCAGCCTGACATTGCCCATGCCCGAACTTGCCACCGAAGCCCTCGCCAGCGTCGACGTCTGGGATGGCTCGCTTCGTCGCCCTATCGAAGGCCAGGGCACCAAGGAGAATCCGTATCTCATCAATACGAGCGAGGAGTTTGCCTACCTGCTCCAGAACTACGATAACAACAGCGGCGTCTGCCTGCACAAATACTATCGCCTTACTGCCGACCTGGACATGAACCACGACATCTGGCGCTACGGTGTTGCTACGGCCGACAACCATACCTTCCGCGCACACTTCGACGGTGCAGGCCATAAGATCTACAACGTGGACATCTACGTGTACCATAATCCTCAGGAGGTGCATGCAGCACTCTTCCCACAGCTGGGTGGCGACCCCGACTTCGAATCGGTGATCGAGAACCTCGAGGTGGACAACGTGAAGCTGCACTTCTTTACGGCCAGTCCTCAGGTAACGCCCTGTCATCAGTTCCGTGTAGCAGCGCTGGTAGGTCAGATGTATGCCAACTCGCGCGTCGAAAACTGTATCGTGAGCAACATGACCAACGAGCAGTTGCCTTACAGCATCGAGCTTCCCACCACGGCATCGTACCGCATCGCTCCGTTGGTGGCCGACGTACAGGAGAAATTCGGCGGCAAGGCCGCGAATGCCCAGGTTGCCAGTGCCCGCATCGTGAACTCGTATGGACGTTACACTCCCACCCTCGGCGAGCTGCATGCCTCGCCTGCAACCTGCCTTACGGTTCAGCAGGAACAGAATTCGCTGAAAGAAACCTATCACAACGGCTACCAGTGGTATACGCTCGACGACAAGTCGTACTCGTTCTCGACCGATAAGGTTTCACTCGCCTGTACAGGCTACACTCCTGAAGGCAAGCGCATCTACCACGCTTCGCTCTCGAAGAAGGGCAACTATACCTATCTCTGGAGATTCAATGGCAAGACGTTGCCTTTCACCGGAGCCGATTGCGAAGTGCCTACCGTGGCCGAGGCTCACACATTGAGCGTCGAGGTGATGGACGAGAAGGGACGTACCATCACGGCCAATGGCGAGATGATACCGGTGCCAACTATCGAGCTGCATACCACTTCGATTACCTCGGTAGGCGGTGGCAAATCGTACAACATCAAGACCGACATCCGCGGCGAGCATACCGAACTGATTGTACCAGAGCTGACCTATGAATGGTACGACCTGAACGACGAAGAGAATGTTGTAGGCCGTAGCAGCACCCTGATTGGCGCTCAGAGCGGTCATACTTACCTCTGCGTGGCTCGCACAGCGCAGAGTTCGATCTTTGCCATCAGCACCCTGTGCATGGTCGGCAAACCAATCTACGTCTGTCCGAACGGCATCACTTCGGCCGAAGACATCGCACAATACACCTTCGACGGCAAGACCGCCTATGCGATGGGCGACGATGGCAATGACGGCACGACTCCGGCCACTGCCGTACGCACCCTGCAGCGCGCCATCGACCTGCTGCCTAGCACCAAGGAGGGCGGCACGATGGCCAGCAATGTCATCGTCATCATGGGCGACTATACAGACAATGTCCTGACCAGTTACCTCGACCAGAAGGCTACCCAGCCGAATCCAAAGGCGCTCGATTACCAGGGCAAGCCTCTGCTGATCTGTGGCAGCTATGGCAACATCCGTCGAGGTTCGCTGCTGGCTTCAGGCGAGTCTATCAAGATTGATAACGACATCCGCTTCGAAAACCTCACCTTCAAGGGAAAGCCTGAGGGTGCCGACGCCTGTGTATTCTATGCCCAGAACAATAACATCACGTTCGGCTTCGGTCTTGACATGCACAACTATGCCAACATGCTCGAGTCGCGCGGCATGACCCATGGTGCTCCGGCACCGATGTTCTCGGTTTTCGGCGGCTTCCTTAACCCCGACGTCAAGGAGTTCAACTACCAGCCTTGTACCATCCGCGTGCTCTCTGGCCACTATGGCCGTCTGATTGCGGGTAGCCGCTTTACGCACAACTGCTACGTATCGGGCAACATTGCCGGTTCGCCACGTCATCCTCAGAACACGCACATCATCGTCGATACGCACAATGTAGACAATCCGTACATCAATCCGTTCGACGTTGGCCTGATTCTTGGTGGCCAGACCGATGGTTCGTGCTACGCATATTCGACAATCGACATCCTCGGCAAGTCCAACATCGGCCGTATTGTAGGTGGTAACATCGGCTACGGACGTGCAGCCTTTGCCAAGGACAAACGTGGACGCATGGAAGCTCGTCCGTCGGACAGCTTCTACGGCAAGACTGTCATCAACATCCACTCGGGTTACGTCAATGAGATATACGGCACCAGCATGGGCGGCAACGATTATGCCGACAACATCACAGATACCCAGTTCGTCGACTCGTGCACGACATACTTCTATGGTATCTCGGAGATCAACATCTCAGGCGGCCTCATCTCGAACACGATCTATGGCGCAGGTGCAGGTTCGGTGACGGGCATGATGCTCAGCGAAAAGCAGCACACCTTCGACCCACTGATTCCATACGTGCTGAGCAATGGCGAAATCGCCTATGGACCCTGGGATGACGCCCACGGCAAACTGCCTAACATCATTGCTCCGGACGGATCAGTTCTGCACATCAACGAGTGCCAGTCGAGCATCAACATCAGCGACGCGGCTCGTTTGCGTGGCTCGGTATACGGTGGAGGCAACGGCTACAGCAGCACCTTGATGACCCATATGGCCACAAGCCAGAGCGGCACCATATTCGGCAATACCCATATCAATATTACCGGCGGCACCATCGACGGATATGTTCACGGCGGCGGACGTGGTTCATTGACTTACTACGACAATCATGACCTGACGGGTTATCCCGTAATACGCGGCGAGCAGCAAGGCGCCGACTACTTCAAGTCCATTGCCCAGGTTTATGGCGACACCCACGTCACAATCAAGGGAGGCTTGGTTCACGGCAACATCTTCGGCGGTGGCGAGGGAACCTATTATCGTCCAGTCAGCGCAACCGACACCCGCAACGCCACGGCCAACATTGCAGCCGTCTATGGCGACTCGTACGTCACGATCGACAGTCTTGCTGATGTCCGTGCCTTCGTCTTTGGCGCCGGAAACTACAGCGACATCCTCTGCTCTACCGCGACCTCGCGTCCTTCGGGTAATAGCCACGTCGACATCCTGGGTGGCCGCATCGGCAACTCGATCTTCGGTGGCGGCCACGGACACTACGACGCACAGAATCCTCATCTCTCGGTCGATGCCGAGATTGAAGGCAATTCATACGTAAATGTTACGGGTGGTGAATACGCTTATTTAACAGAACAATCGCGCTACGACGACATTCGTTTCTACGGCATCTACGGTTCAGGCCGTACCGCCAGCAGCGTGCGAGGTAACACTTACGTCAACATCTATCATAGTCTTCTGAGCCAGGCCATGCTCGACAGCATCGGCATGCACAACTGGGTTGACGGCAAACCATTCGACCGACGCTATTGCATTGCCGGCGGTGGTTTCGGCGAAATGACCGACGTCATCGGTGATACTCACATCCTGATCGATATCCAGAATCTGACCGAGCAGCAGCAACAGCAATATGCTGCCCTCAGTGTTGAGCCGATGAATCCACAGATCACAAACATTGCAGGCATCACGTTCTCGGACGTCCTGGGCGGCGGTCTGAGAGGCGACGTTCATGGCTCGACCGAGATTACCGTCAAGGGACAGCCCGTGATCCGTAACATCTACGGCGGAAGCCTTCAGGGCTATTGCGGTCTCCGTGACCAGTCGCTGAACGGACTTAACCTGTTCGACCACAGCTCGGCCGAGCGCGCTTACACCACGCGTACCGTTACCAATATCCATTCAGGCCGCATCATGCGCGTCTATGGTGGATCGCTGATGGGCGACATCTGTGGCGAGGCCGAGCTCAACATCGGCAACGAGAACGACAGCCAGGCCAACCGCCTGCTGACCATCGATCAGGTATATGGCGGCAACGACCTGACCGGCACCATCGCCGGCAGCAACAATCCTCATTACGGAACACACGTCAATGTGATGGGCGGTCGCATCCTGCAGAGCCTGTTCGGCGCAGGCGACGGTACCGATATCTGCCAGCGTAGCTTCGAACAGATTGCCGGCGCTCAGGCCGATGGTCGTCCTTATCTGCGCGAACGTCCACATGTAGCCAGTGCCATGATCAGCCTGAAGGGTTCGGCCGAGGACGATGCCACATCGATCGGACAAGTCTTTGTCGGTGGCAACAATACGACGATCGGCCTCTTCGACCGCGACGAGACCGACCGCAGCGACCTCGGCATGTTCCGCGAGGTGCTTCACCCCAATAGCGGTTCAGCAGCCATCAACATCGGCAGTCACGTCCATATCGGCAGCCTGTTCATGGGTTGTAACGGTCAGACACTGCTCGAAGGCCTGCCTTATACCACCAGTGATGGCAAGACCTGGCACCAGGGCTTTGCCAACGATACGGACTTCGATCACTTCTGTCGCAACGTCGACCTCTCGTGCGTACCTACACTGACATTCAATGCCGACGGCAAGTTCCACAACAATCACCCAATCGATGACCGCATGGGCGATATCCTCGAGTTCAACACTCCTGGCGAGATGGACGCTATCGACGTAACGCTCGACGAGTTCTGCGGTGGTGGTAATCGTGGCTCGATGACCAGCGACAGCTGCTATATCTACTCGCTACCATTAGGCGTCACCGTAAAGCGACAGGTCGTTGGTGGTTCGCACAATGCTTACTTCGCCTACACCGAGATAGACGGTCCACAGAAGGGACAGACTCGCAGCCATCTGGGCGGCATCGCTCCTTATCACGAGGACTTCATCCGCACCGACCGCGTACAGCTCAACCTCTTCAACCGCTTTGTCGACGCTACCTATCAGCTCGATGCAAACGGCAATCCTTCGCATACCGGAGCTAAGGTGTTCGGCGGATGTCTCGATCACGGTATCATCATGGGCTACGTTTCGCTCAACTACCACTCGGACATCCTGGGCAACTACCAGCTCCGTCCAGGCGAGACCTGGGAGTCGCTCTCGAAGGAGTGGAACAGCGAAGTGGGCTACATCTATGCTGCCGGCAAGGGCGAGGATACCGAGATTCTCGGCGCCACATATATTAATATACGCGGAGCCGTGATGAACGGACAGAAGTGCATACCAAACTGTCTGAACGTATTCGGTGGCGGTCTGGCTGGCCGTGTAATCGGCCGTACCAACGTCAGCGTCGATATTCAGTGCAAGGGAGCATCGGCCAAGGACGCACAGGACAATGCCGTATGGGGCAAGGTCTACGGCGGCGGCCGAATGGGCGATGTCTGCATGCAGAGCCGCCTCGTTCCGGCCTATCGTTCGCCACGAACTGCCGAGACACACGTCCGCGTCTACAGCGGCTATATTGGTGAGGTATTCGGTGGTGCCCGTATGGCCAATGTCGAGAACGGCACCTGGGTTGAGATCAACGACCGCTCGCATGGCCACTTCCACACTATGATCAAGCGCGTATTTGGCGGTTCGGACCTTTCCGGCAAGATTGGTTCAAGCCCACAGATCTCGAAGATCCGTCAGGATACCATCCGCACCAATACCTACGTTTCGATCACCGAGCAGCAGCACGAGGACGGCACCTATTCTGGCTTCCCTCTCATCGGCAGTGTATTCGGCGGCGGCAATGGCGAGTATGGTACCCAGGGCGGCAACGACCGCTATTCGGGCGGCGAAGTCCTCGGCCTGGATGGTATGCTTCAGCTGTCTGGCATGGAACTGCCTAATATCGACAGCACCTGGGTTGAAGTTACCGGTGGCTCGATCATGGAGCTCTATGGTGGTGCCAACTGCAGTAACGTAAAGCGCCTCTCGCACATCGCAATCGATTATGCCGACAGCGACTCGAAGGCTCACTTCGACCGTACTGCCTCTGAGCAATGCTACAAGCGTGGCAAGGAGTTCATGGCCGAGCCTTATATCAAGAATGCCTTCATCGATGACCAGGTCCGCATTGGCCTTACCCACAACATCTGCCGTGTATACGGTGGCAACAACAGTTCGCCGCTGCTCATCCAGCCCGACTGGGACTTGCAGCATGCCGATATTGGTACGATTTATGGCGGATGTAACAAGGGTGATGTGCTGTACTACAACGAGGCTGGCGACCGTCAGGTCAATCCTGGTACACAGGGCGATCCAGCGCTCTGGCTGGTGCTCTGCAATGACAACCTGAATATCCAGAACGTATTCGGTGGTTCGCGTATGGGCAACATCCGTCCTAGCCGCATTACTTTCGACGAGAAGACACAGCGAGGCGACACCATCCCTGTAACCTTTGGCGAGAATCAGTATGGATCGCGCATCCTCGTAATGGCCGGAACCTATGGCCGCATCTTCGGTGGCAACGACGTATCGGGCACCGTGCTCAACGGAACGCACATCACCGTCAGTGGCGGTCAGGTCGACGAAGTCTACGGCGCAGGCAATGGCTACTATACCTACAAATGGGATCCTACCGTGACTCGTATCACCGAGGAATGGGATAGCCAGCTCCACGATTACATCTATCGCGTTCCTGCCGTCGAGGCCTTCGGTGGCAAGGAGGTGAACGACATCCAGAAGGTTCTTTCGATCAACGAATACCGTCCGAACGTCACCAAGTCGTTCGTCGAGGTGAATGGTACTCCTGATAACATTGCCGTTATCACCAAGGGCGTCTTCAGCGGTGGCAACTGCTCGACCGTCGTAGGTCCTAACTATACTTCGGGTTACATCAAGATGGACCTGGGCGATTATGTGATTATCAACAACGTCTACCTTGGTTCGAACGGTGAAGATTATGTAGGCGACTACATCAACCATCTGCTTAGCTACAATGGAATCACCGATTACGACCAGAACGACTTCACGCACGACAATGTATCATTGCTCGATGCCATCATGGCTCCTGTAGCTATCTATGGTCTGCCTAAGGACTTCCACTTCCGTAGCCAGTACAACTACGGCTACATCGGATCGTTCTACCTCGGTGGTCGCCGCGGCTCGCTCATTGCCGATGGTCCGCTCGACATCTCGTTCCCACGTTCGCTCAAGATCTACGACAAGATTGTAGGCGGTCCTGACCGTGCCGAAGTTCCATTCGTCGATCCAATGGGTCATCGTCTCTCGTACTCGGGCGGCGTTCGCTGGAACCGCAAGGGGCAGCGTCCTACCATCAGCTTCGATGTCAATTGCGACTTCATCAATGCTACATTCGATCCTACCGACTGCAACCGCTACAATCCTAACTACCTCAAGTTCTCGGACGAGGCAGTTGAAAATCCAGCCGTCCACGTCTACAGTGGTTGCTATGAATCCGGTCAGGTCGAAGGCTCGGTCAACATCGAGATGAACGGCATCGGCGAAGAGGAAGAAATCTTCTTCTGACCCACAAAATCTGAAGCAGAGTGAGCCTCGAGTATTAAGGTCTCGCTCTGCTCCAGAAACCAACAGACATTCATGAATTATCCACCTATTATAGATTAACATCCTAAAACAATAACAGCTATGCAAATCACAGATCAGAATGCAGCCGAGCTGATTGCCGGCGACAAGCTCGTAGTAATTGATTTCTGGGCAACCTGGTGTGGCCCTTGCCAGCGCCTCACTCCTATCATCGAACAGCTGGCCGAGGAATACGAAGGCCGTGCCATCATCGGTAAGTACAACGTCGACGAGGGTGAAGACCTCACCTCGCAGTATGGCATCCGCAACATCCCTGTAGTACTGATGCTCAAGGGCGGCGAAGTTGTAGCCAAGAAGGTTGGTGCTGCATCGAAGGCCGACCTCCAGAAGCTGATCGACGCAAATCTCTGATCCTCTCCTATTCTCCGAGGATCGAAGCCTCGTATTTTCAACCGCATCCCCGAATTCCAGAAAACAAATTCTGCCAATGCAGATCGAAATCTGCTTTTCTCCAAGTCTGCTCAACCTCTATGAGCATCAAGACTGCGTGGTGGTGGTGACCGATGTATTTCGCGCCACCACCACCATCTGTACGGCGTTTGCCAATGGTGCCCAGAGCATCATTCCTGTTGCTACAGAGCAAGAGGCGCTGACCTACAAGTCGCTTGGCTATCTGGTCGGAGCCGAACAGTCCACCGAACGTTGCACGTTTGCTGATTTCGGCAATTCGCCGGCCGAATATTCGGTCAGCCGCGTCGACGGCAAGTCGCTCGTCATCATGACAACGAATGGAACCAAGGCCATCAAGGGTGCCGCGCAATGCCATCAGCTGCTGATCGGAGCCTTTGTCAACCTGCGTGCCTTAGCCGACCGCATCCTCTCTTTAGGCAAGGATGTGCTCATCGTCTGCTCGGGTGCCAACGGCCGTATCTGTCTCGAAGACTCGCTTTTTGCCGGTGCCCTTACCAGCACGCTCCTGGCCGAAGATGGCGTCGAAGCCGCCAGCGATGGTGCTCGTCTGGCCGTAGCCCTCTGGCATCAGGCCAACCGCGACTTCTCGTCCTTCCTATCGCAGAGCGAACATGCACGCCGCCTGATTCGTCACGGCTTCCGCAACGACGTCAACTACTGTCTGCGTCGCAGCATCTTTGGTGTAGTTCCCGAGCTGCAAGGCGACAAGCTGGTTGTCGTGAAAGGATAGACACGGGACGTTTCCAAGTTTTTTTATCAAGTATATAGTTTATTTTGGTACAGTTAGGACAATACAACACGCTGACCGTAGCACGCTTTGTCGACTTCGGCCTTTACCTCGACGGTGGCGACAGCCTCGAGATTCTGATGCCACGTCGCTACATCCCCGAAGGAACTGAAGTCGGGCAGCAACTGCGCGTCTTCGTATACCAGGACGCCGAGGCGCGCCTCATTGCCACCAACGAGCACCCTTACGCCACGGTCGGGCAGTTCGCCTACCTCAAGGTGAACAGCGTCAACCAGACAGGCGCCTTTGCCGACTGGGGCACATCGAAGGAGCTGCTCATCCCTCATCGCGAACAGGCCATCAAGATGGAAGCTGGTCGCCGATACATTATTTATATATATATAGACCAGCTATCTGGTCGAATCGTCGGCACTTCGAAGCTCGACAAGCATCTCGGCAATGTTCCACCGGCCTACGAGGACGGTGAAGAGGTAGAAGCCATGATCTGGAAGCGCACGCCCATGGGCTACAAGGCCATCATCAACCACAGCCATGTAGGCATGCTCTACGAGAACCAGATCTTCCGCGAGGTTCGGCCCGGCGAACGACTCAGGGCATGGATACGTGGCATACGCGAGGACGACAAGATCGACCTCTCGCTGCAACCTATCGGCTACCGCCAGATGATCGATCCTGCCGAAGCTACCATCCTCAAGGCCCTTCATCTCCACGACGGGTTCCTGCCCTTCACGGACCACTCTACCCCCGAGCTCATCTCGTTCGAGCTGCAGATGTCGAAGAAGACCTTCAAGAAAGCCATCGGTGCTCTCTACCGCCAGCGCCGCATCGAGATTCTGCCGGATGGCATCCGCTTGGTCGACAGCGAAGAGGAATAACTAGAAAAACAACAGCCACCGTGCTACGGGTTACGCTCATCAGTTTGCGTCCCGCCACACGGTGGCTGCTGTTTTTTATTTAGGCAATCCCTGAATTACATAGCTGGGATCAGGATCCAAGCCATTGGGCATGTACCAGGATCGTCGTTGGCATAGGTAGTACGGATCTGGTCGCGTACCTGTACAGCCTGCTCGCGATAGTCATAACCGCCAGCAACAACACGATAGAGGCCCTGTGGGTTCTGTACCAGGAATGAATTGTAACCACGGCCAACCATCTTGTTGCGGAAGTTGTCAGCATTAGCCTTGTTACCAAAGGCACCAACCACTACGTTGTAGCTCTTCAGCAAGCCGGCATCAGCCTGGTTTACAACGGTCACAGCCTCGGTCTTATCGCCTGGCTGAGCCACTGGACGGGTCGTCGTATTATTGGTGCGCTGTGGATTGGTGTATACAATCGGAGCTACCTCCTCGGCCTGCTGAGCGGCAGGATTTGCTACGGTTGTAGCCTGTGAGAGGGTCTTCGAACTGCGGCAGCTGCCCATCGTCAGAGCGGTGAGTACCACGGCTGCCATAAGGAGTGTCTTTTTCATCTTTTATGGAGTTTAATACGTGAGTATATACAATATTTTCGGGGCAAAATTACGCAATTATTTCATAAAAAGCAAATTTTTCAACATTTTTTTATTTTTTTTGGCCTAAAGTTTGTATTTCTTCCGCAAAAAAACTATTTTTGCCCCATGAAAGATTGTATAATCATTGTAAGCGGTGGTATGGACAGCGTCACGCTCCTCCACGAATACCGCGACCGCATAGCCCTGGCCGTCACCTTCGACTACCATTCGCGCCACGCCTCACACGAGATTGCCTGCGCTCGCTGGCAGTGTCAGCAGCTGGGCATCCGCCACCATGTCATCGAGCTCACGTTCATGGAGCAATACTTCCGCTCCAGCCTTCTTGCTGCATCCGACGAGGCCATTCCCGACGGACATTATGCCGAGGAGAACATGAAGTCCACCGTCGTTCCGTTCCGCAATGGCATCATGCTCAGCATCGTGGCCGGGCTGGCCGAGAGCGAGGGTTTGCAGTATCTGTTGATGGCCAATCATTCAGGCGATCACTTCGTATATCCTGACTGCCGTCCAGAGTTTGTCACAGCCCTCGACCAGGCCATTCAGGCCGGCACCACCAATGGTGTACGCCTCCTGGCTCCATACACGGACCTCACCAAGCGCGAAATTGCCCTGCGCGGCCAGGCTCTGGGGGTAGATTTTGCACATACCTATTCGTGCTACAAGGGTGGCGACCAGCATTGCGGCACCTGTGGCACCTGTGTCGAACGTAAGGAAGCCCTGGAAGGCTTCGATCCTACCGAATATCTACAATGATGCCATCGTCGACACGCCGTCCCCTCCTTTTTTCATCGTTCCGACGATTGCTGGCGCTCCTCCTGCTGTCGGTTGCCGGCCTTTCCCCTTCACTTTGGGGACAGGTCGCCGATCCTGATGTGCTCGAGTTCGCCATCATTACGGATACACACCAGTTCGGGTCTACGGCCGACGTACGCATGGCGGACAACAACGTACGTGCCTTTGTCGATTATTGCAACCGCACGCCCTCGCTCCAGTTCGCACTCTTTGGCGGAGACTTCTACAATGCCTACGACACGCGCCACGACGAAGGCCTCATGTGCCTCCAGCAGGCCTCGCAGAGCTTCTCTGGCCTTCGCATCCCCTTCTACACTACGCGCGGCAACCACGACTGCAACGGCAAGTGTCGACTGCCTGATCGAAGCCACGACAATTCGCAGATCATCACCGACCGCGAGTATCACGAGCTGTTCAACCCCCTCAGTACGTCCAGCAGTTTCTACCGGCCTGATGGTATTGTAGCCGATCCCGAAAACCCTTACGGCAACTACTATTACCGCGACTTCGAGCAGCAGCGCGTCCGCCTCATTGTGCTCAACAACTACGACCGCGATTCGCTCGAACTGGCAGGTTATCATGGTCAGCAGATGCGTTGGCTGGCCGAACAGGCTCTCGACTTCCGTTCGAAGGCCGATCCGCGTTCGTGGAGCTTCCTCATCCTGGGCCATGCCGTCACCATCGACCATCTGCACAACCCTATTACCCGTTTGCTCCACGCCTATGTACGCGGCCAGGATTTCTTCGACACCGATGCCGGTGTTACCTACGGCTGCCGTTACAGCAGCTATCCACTGGCCAGTTTCATCGGATTCATCTACGGTCATTACCACGAGGACATCTACAACAACTGGGATGGCTACAACCTTATCTCCATCAACCGCGGCTACGCTACGGGTTCGGAGATCGGGTATAGCGAGCTCTGCTTCGATCATTTTACGATCAACACCCGCACCCGTACCATCCACGAGCAGCGTATTGGCCATGGCCAGTCGCGCACCTATTCGTACGATCCCCCGCAGCAGCTCCTGCCCGGCCGTGCCTTCCCCGAGGCCGAGGGCATGGGACTCTATACCGTGGGCGGTCGCTTCGGCCGAATCGTGCACGTCACGAACCTCCTCGACGATGGTCCAGGCTCTTTGCGCGATGCCATTGACCAGACCGGAGCACGCACCATCGTTTTCGATGTAGCCGGCACTATCCAGCTGGAATCGCCGCTCGTCATTCTCAACGACAGTATCACGATTGCCGGACAGTCGTCGCCAGCGCCTGGCATCACGCTGGCCGGTGCGCCCCTTGTGGTCAATGCCACACAGGTCATTGTCCGCTACCTCAATGTCGAACAGTTGCGCGATGCTGATTTCCGACGCTATCACCTGGTGCTCGACCACATTACGGCACATTCCGATACGGCCACTGCCCTATCAATCCGTCGAGCCTGCAACGTCAGCGTACAGTATTGCCACATTTCAACCAATAGCCAGTTCCATCCGGCACTCGTGGCCGGTGGTGTACGTGCTACCTATGCCTACAACCACGTCACATCGTCGGCCATGGCCGTCAAGCTGGGCGACGCGGAAGGCGAGAATCGCTGGGTACAGCTTGGCCGTAACCTCATCAGCGGCTGGCGTCACCGTGCCATTTATGGCGGAGGCCATCAAGGTGAGTTCTCGCTGCACGAGAACTACTTCCTCCCCGATTCGATGACGCGTCACCTCCAGGTGCTCGATGTAGCCGACGACGGTACGGCCCGTTACTGGCTGAAGCGTAACCAGATCGAAGGACAGGAACAGCTCACTGCGAACGGCATCGCCCTCATCAACGATCGCCCTGGCGTGATCTACGATCCCCTGCCATCCGATACCCTGATGCGTCCGCTGATGGACCAAATGGCCCTTCCCCACTATATTGCACCGGCTCCGTCATGCCTTACCATCTCGTCGTTCCCCTGTTCGTATATGTTCGACGAGCCGTCATTCCCCGACCTTTGTCACAAGATTCTGCGACAGGCAGGCAATCACTACCGCCCTGAAACCGTTTGTGTCGATTCGCTGGCCGACTCGCTGGCCACGCCTCAGGTACTGGCTTACCTCGACCGCATTGTCCGTCCCGAACGAAGCATTGTCGTACTGTACGAGAACGACGCCCACTGCCGCATCGATGGCTATCCCTACTTTGCGGGCCTGCGCGAACCAATCGCTTCCGATTCGGCTCACGTCGCCCTCGTCTCGTTAGGCGATGCGCTGCAGGGAGGTCTGGCCGGTTCAATCACTCACGGACAGGCTATTGTCGACATTCTGCGACACATTCCATACGAGGCCATGACGCTAGGCACGCACGACTTCGACTTCACGCGCCAGCACATCCGTCAGCTGTTCCGTGGCGACCATTTCCCTATCCTCTGTGCCAACCTCCGCCATGTGCAGACCGATACGCTATCGTTCCCGGCCTACTCCATCCGTCAATATGGCCGTCGTCGTGTGGCCTTCATCGGTGTCACTACACCGTCCACTCAGATTACCAACGCCCTCTCGCTGGCCGACAGCACAGGCGTCCTGCACCACGATTTCGACCCTGAGCACACCTATCAGCGCGTACAGCATGCCGTCGACCAGGCTCGACAAGAGGGAGCAGACTATGTTGTCGTCCTCTCGCAACTGGGCTACAATTCTGACCGTTTCGGCATCAGTGCGCCAGGCCTCATTGCGGCTACCACGGGCATCGACGCCGTGCTCGACGGTCACTCGCACATGACCATCCCCAATGCCGTATTCTGCAACGCCCGGAAGCAGCCTGTACACTATTCGCAGGCTGGATTCAACTTCTCGCACATCGGCAAGCTCGTCATCGACCCCGATGGTCGCATCTGTTCCGAGCTCATCCCTACCCAGCAGATGAAGTTCCGCGATCCTGCCGTCACGCAGGTTGTCGACAGCATCAAGACCCTCTTCATGGGTTCGGCCGACGACTATGCAGGCCGCACGCTCATGGCACTATCCAAGCCTAAGGAATACAATCCGAACAATCCATACGAGATCAATGCGGGCAATCTGGTGACCGATGCCATGCGTTGGTCGGCCAATGCCGATATGGCCTGGCTCAATGCCGGCAGCTTACGCCAGAGCCTGCCTGCGGGCGAGCTGACACGAGGCGACATTTACGAACTGGTACCGTACGACAATGAACTGGTTCTCCTCACGATTCCTGGCCGCGAACTCCACGAGGCTATCCGTCGTCTGTGCGGCAATCTGCCTATCGAGGGTGGCGTAGCTTCACCTATCTCTGGTTGTCACGTCGTGCTGCAAAAGGGACGTCGTCGCAACCGTTGCCAGCTGTACGAGGTAAGCATTTACGACCGCAGCAAGTCGCGCTACATGCCTATCGACCCTAACCGCAACTACACCGTCGTAACGACCGACTATTGTACCTCCATCGGCTGGAGTTCGAAGATCTTCACGCATCTCTACAACCAGCAAACGCTGGGAATGAACTACAACGAGGCCGTCTTCCAGTACATCAACCAGCAGCTGAACGGCCTGGTCGATCCTACCCCCGAACTATACGAGCAGCGAGTAGTGATCAAATGATTGCTGCCCGTACGGAAGTGCTGAAAATAGCTTCGAGGCAGTTCGCCTGAAAAATTCGCTTCCACGAAACGAGGAAGAGCATTCCGCCAGAAAAATGCGCTTCCACAAAACGAGGAAGAGCATTCCGCCAGAAAAATGCACCTCCGCGAAACGGGGAAGAGCATTCCGCCAGAAAAATGCATCTCCGCAAAACGGGGAAGAGCATTCCGCCAGAAAAATGCGCTTCCGCAAAACGAGGAAGAGCATTCTGCCAGAAAAATGGACGCCATAAAAGAGGGCGTGTCAAAAGTCCATGATTAGACTTTTGCACGTCCTTTTCTTATGTCAAGCCACTATCTTTATTGAAAAGTATTCATCAAGGCTGAAATCTCTGATTTTGGTCGAATTTGAGCTTAAAACCGGTTTATAGC
>JAZUEP010000080.1:0-2386 GCA_045640225.1 Bacteroidales bacterium
TTTACTAACCGGAGCTTAGGCTCCATTATACAATATATAATATGAGTAAGTACAAGAAAGGCGGTCGTCCGATCTTACCTCGTTCGGAACGTCTGCGTAATGTCATCGTTGTCCGCATGAACGATGCTGACCACTCACTACTGAAGGAAATGGCTAAGGATTCGGGCAAAAGCAAGCCTGAAATGATACGAGAACTGGTTCGTAATGGAGAAGTCAGACAAACGATTCCTCCGGAACTGATCAGAGCAGCTCGCACCCTTGATGGCATGGCGAACAACCTTAATCAGCTGGCTCGTCTTGCCAATACATATAAGTCCCTTGATGGGATCAGGGAGAAGTTGGGTCAACTGCTTGAGGTTTGTATAGGCGCATTATCTAAACTGGATAAGTTACTGTCATGATAGTAAAGATGATGTCAAGAAGTTCGGCCAAAGCGGTGATCGACTACATCACTCGCAAGGACCACAAACCGGAGTTTCTTCTCTCGAAAGGTGTCCGTGAGGACAACACGGATGCGATGGCAAGGAGCTTTGAACGATGGGCGAAGATGTTGCCTGGACGTAGTGAACCGTTTCTCCACACCTCTTTTTCTCTGGCTTTGGAGGACAAGAACATTTCATACGAGAAGAAGGTTGCCATACTGTTTCGCTGGGCGGAGTTGATGGGATATGACAATACCCAGATGGCAGCTTGGGAGCACCATGACCATGAGTATATCCATTGGCACGCCATCATGAACAGGGTCAACAACAATGGTCACTGGATCCGTGATGGAAATGAACGCTATCGTAACATGAAGGCATGCAAGACTCTTGCCCAAGAGTTCGGCCTGGTCATCGTGGATGGCAAACGGAAGGTGAAGCCTGAACAGCTGAAGGGCAAGGACAAGTTCCGATATGAGATGTATGCCAAGGTGAAGGCCGCACTGGATGAGGCAATCACCTGGACGGACTTCAAAGAGGAACTTGCCAAGAGGGGTATCACCATGCAGTTCCGCTGGTCTCCCCAAAGGCACGTGGTGCAGGGTATTGTCTTCAGCGATGGCAGCAAATCGTACGCAGGTTCAAGTCTCGACCGCTCGTTCTCTTTCAGAAATCTGGACAGGGAACTTGGAGGTCTCTCGTCTGAGCGTGACTACTATGATGTATCCTTTGACCGAGATGCCGACGGTGGATTGCTACATCCAGATATGGCAGCAGCTGACCGCTCTTCACGTAGCAATGACAGGGGTATTGGATCGGGGGTCTCTATTCTGGGGCAAGAGAATCCTGCCTACGAACTTACGTCCAACGCGTTCGATAGCATTGTCAATAGGACAACGGATTTGGCTGAAGCCGGTAATGGTATCGCCTATGCAACATTGGATGCCTTGGTGGAAGTTCTTGCTGTTCCTTTGGCTCCATCAGTGGAGATCGGTAGTGGCGGTGGCGGTTCTCAGTCTGATCTTCCTTGGGGTCGTGATAAGGATGAAGAGGATGAGAAAAAGCGTTCGCGTGTGAACAATCAACATGAGTATAAACATAAAACGAAGTTTAGACGATGAAATCTGAATCGAAATCATCAAATGACTCTTTGCTTAGAGGTATGAGCTCTGAGCTCACCCTGCAAAGAGAGATCATCACAGGTCAGGTTGACCCTCAGGACAAGGAAGCTATGGTCATCAAATCGAAGTATGAGAGCTATCACATGAGTATCTTCGAACGATGCATCAGCAAGCTCAGCAACAACGAGACGGGTTGTGAGGATGTAAAGAGACTCCTAAGAGAGCTGTTGTCAAAGATCAGCGCGCAGGGAACGGCAATTTCCGGACTTGGCAATGACTTCAAGACCCTCTCTGCGAAAGTCTCAGCGGCATCTGTTGCAAACACATCTGCGGCAAAAAATGCAGACCTTCTGGTTAATTTGATGAAGGAGGGCAATGTCCTTTCTATTGTCCCTTCAGCCTCAACCAAGGAGGAGAATCAAGCGGCAGATCCGCCTCCACGTAAGCGATGGCGCGACAGCGTATGGGAATACATCAAGAGTGCTTTTGTAGGTAAGATCTGGATGAACTACCACTTCTGGATAGTATTCGTAATTGCCCTTGCTATAGCATGTGGCATCTACAAGATCATCGATAACAAGAACCTCTATCTGGAGCAGACTGCACGTCTGGAGTGGTTGGATGCTAAGTTCAGAAATATCGAAGTTTACAGGGCTACCCGGTTCGAAGTCGACCAGTTAATCGACGAGGTCGGAGCAGACCCCGTACGGGTGCTTATCAGAGAAAAAAAGATGATAGGGAAGTAATGTACCCGACACATTCTACCCTACCATAATACGAGTTTTACATAATGTAGTTACGAACCTTTTTTATATCTTCGCTATGAAAGTTTTTACAATCGAT
>JAZUEP010000081.1:0-28075 GCA_045640225.1 Bacteroidales bacterium
GGCCAACGATGCCAACTGGAGCCGTTCGGACCTTTATCCGGCCTATGGAGCTACGCATACACAGAACGAGGTCTGCCTGGCCATGCGCCATGCCGATGGCAACCTCTCGACCCAGCTACTGGTCACCGACTACAAGCTTGAGAGCATCAAGGACCTTGCGCCCAACGGGGCAAAGCGTACAGGCGAACTGCTGACCATCACGCTGCAGGATCCGAACTATCCTACAACCGTACACCTCTATTACCAGTCGTACGACGATGTGGATATGATCGAATCGTGGACCGACATCACCAATGGCGAGAAGAAGACCGTCACGCTCACTCAGTTTTACAATCCACTGGTCTACATCCGTCGCGGCGACGTCCACGCCACGCACTTCCATGGCTCGT
Organism: Bacteroidales bacterium; assembly: GCA_045640225.1. Classification (GTDB taxonomy): domain Bacteria; phylum Bacteroidota; class Bacteroidia; order Bacteroidales; family UBA3663; genus Liminaster. Next base: position 390 of record JAZUEP010000081.1, read on the forward strand.
GGGCAGCAGAGGCTCAGCTGATCGAGTCGAAGCTCGACAATGGCATGCTCGTCATCAAGAATAAGGATGGAGCGCGCAACGCCACCATGGATCGCAACGAAGTAATGCTCTCGCTCGACGGACCTGCCCGCGAGAACGATGGCCATGTAATCGGTGCAGCACTCTGCTACAGCGGCAATTATTCCATCAAGATCGATACGGATGAGAGCGACTATCATCAGTACCTTGCCGGCATCAACCCCGACAACTCGGAGTACCACCTGCGCAAGGGCGAGACCTTCACCACTCCACGTTCGGCCCTTACCTATTCGACGCGTGGCACCAATGGCGTATCGCAGGCCTTCCACCGCTGGGCTCGCCGCTATCAGTTGCGGCATGGCGATCAGGAGCGTATGATTCTGCTTAATTCGTGGGAGGGTGTCTACTTCAACATCAACCAGGAAGGTATGGATCAGATGATGCACGACATCGCCTCGATGGGTGGCGAGCTGTTCGTCATGGACGATGGCTGGTTCGGCGATAAGTATCCACGTAATATCGACAATTCGTCGCTCGGCGACTGGGTTGTCGACACCCGCAAGCTTCCCAATGGCATTCCTGGCCTTCTGAGCGACGCCAAGAAGAATGGCGTCAAGTTCGGTATCTGGATCGAGCCAGAGATGGCCAACACCGTATCAGAACTCTACGAGGCTCATCCTGACTGGATCATCAAGGCCCCTGGCCGCGAACCGGTACTGGGACGTGGCGGCACACAGGTAGTTCTCGACCTCTGCAATCCTAAGGTTCAGGACTTCGTCTTCCAGATTGTCGACGACCTGCTGAGCAAATATCCCGAGATTGCCTACATTAAGTGGGATGCCAATGCTCCAGTCATGAATCACGGCTCGCAGTACCTGTCGATGGACGACCAGTCGCACCTCTACATCGAATATCACCGCGGCCTGATCAAGGTATGCGAGCGTATCCGCGCCAAGTACCCTGATGTAGTCATTCAGGATTGTGCTTCAGGCGGCGGCCGTGCCAATTACGGTCTGCTTCCGTATTTCGACGAGTTCTGGGTCAGCGACAATACCGATGCCTTGCAGCGCATCCGTATGCAATGGGGTACGTCTTATTTCTTCCCTTCAATCGCCATGGCTTCGCACATCTCGGCCGTTCCTAACCACGCGGTATTCCGTACCACTTCGCTCAAGCTCCGTTGCGACGTAGCCATGTCTGGCCGACTGGGTATGGAGATTCAGCCTAAGAACATGAGCGACGAAGAGAAAGCCCTCTGCCGCCAGGCCATCACCGATTACAAGAAGGTACGTCCCGTAATCCAGTTTGGCGATCTCTACCGCCTGCATTCGCCCTATGCCGGCGACTTCCTGGCTTCAGAGATGTACGTCAGCGAAAACAAGCAGGAGGCCGTCTTCTTCTGGTGGAAGCTTGAGACCTACAAGAACCAGCACCTGCCACGCGTCAAGATGGCGGGCCTCGATCCGGACAAGATGTATACCGTGCATGAGCTGAATCGAATTGACAACGAGCCCCTTTCGTGCGAGGGACAGAGCTACAGCGGAGCCTACCTGATGCAGACCGGACTCGAATTCCCCTACTCTCACATAGTAGACTATCACAAGCAGGACGACTGGTCGAGCCGCGTACTCCATCTCACGGCCGAATAATCCAGATGCCTTCGCAAGCAACACAGAAAATCCCCGGCAAAGCTGATCGATGCTCTGCCGGGGAATTTTTATGTTGTTAGCTTGCCGAAAGGCTTGGATTTCAGAATAAGATCAACGTACGATGGTAACCTCACCCTTGATATCGGTCGACGAAGCTCCGACGTAGATGGTGAACGAACCAGGTTCGAGAACCCAACGGTGTGACTTCTCGTTGTAGTACTTCAGGTCTTCGTCACGCACATTGTAACTGACGGTCTTCGATTCGCCGGCACGCAGACTCACCTTCTCGAAGTACTTGAGTTCCTTGCGTGGACGGATAACTGAAGCCTTGTCGTCCCTGACATAGAACTGTACAACTTCCTTGCCCGATACGCTACCGGTGTTGGTAACCGTAACAGTAACCGTACTACCGAAGATAGTAGGCTTGCTATACTTGAAGGTGGTATACGACAGACCGTGACCGAATGGGAAGAGCACGTGCTGTGTGCCTACGCCATTCTGCTTATGATAATCGTACCAACGATAGCCCACAAGAATATCTTCGAGATAGAGTACCTGCTCGTCGCCATTGCCACGATGTGCAGCCGGATCAGTGCTCAGATTGCGTCGCAAGATCGAACCGTTAACACGCAATGCAGCCAACTCCATAGCATGAGGATTGGTAGCCAAGGCCAGCAGCTTCTCGGACGAAGGATTACCGGCTCCATAGCTGAACTCGGCAGGAAGCTCGGATGGCGAAACGCCAGGGTAGGTTAGGCGGCCCAGGATATGAGCTGGACAATCCATCAGCGAAGCGGGATACGAGAAGACGGTCTTACCTGAAGGATTGACGTCGCCCGACAGCACATCGGCCAAAGCCACGCCTGCCATTGAGCCGACGTACCAATCCTGAACAAGCGATGGCACACGCTTGAGCCATGGCATGGCAAAGGCATTACCCGAAATGATGACACATACCATACGTGGATTGGCATCGAGCAGAGCATCGATCAGTTCGTTCTGGTGGAAATCGAGGTCATAGGTCAGACGGTCGCCACCTTCACAATCGCTGAAGTGATTCTTGTTCAGGCCGCCGACATAGATCACCAGATCGGCCTGACGAGCCTTCTGTACGGCCTCAGCGCGAAGCGAATCATAGACAGCATCCGGAATCTGCTCGATGCGGCCATAATGCGAACCGCCAGAGACATAACCCATTGCAAAGTCGATCATTTCTTCGCCGAAACGATCGCGCAAGCCCTGCAATGGAGAAATCTCGGTACGAGCCTTCAGCTCGGAAGAGCCACCGCCCATGCAAAGCGAGCGAACAGCATTCTCGCCGACCACCAGGATGTGACGATAATACTCCGGACGGATAGGCAACAGAGGCACCTTGGCCGACGAACCAGGCATGGTGGTGAACGGAGCATTCTTGAGCAATACGATGCCTTCCTGACCGATCTGACGAGCTACAGCCAGGTGCTCGTCGGTATTGACACGTCCATGGGGAGCCTCGTAGTTCTGGCTACGCTCGGTGCGGAACAGCAGTCGCAAAATTCGACTGGCCTTATCGTCAATGACGGTCTCGGGCACCTCGCCACGCAGACACATCTCGTAGTAGGCTCTGCCAAGATAATAATCGTCGTACGTGAAGCCAGTAGCCTCAGAGGTCAGACCATTGGTGTGCGTACCCATCTCGGAGTCGAGACCATTGAATGCGGCCTCACGGGTATCGTGCGTGGCACCCCAATCCGACACGACCACACCATCGAAGCCCAACTCGCGCTTCAGGCGAAGGTTGAGCAGTATCTCGTTGTGCGAAACATGCTGATCATGGTAACGGTTATACGATCCCATCAGGCTCCAGGCCTTGCCTTCCTGAATGGCGGCCTTGAACGGCGGGAAATAGATCTCGTAGAAAGCACGATCGCTGACCTTGACATCGACGTGTCCGCGGAACTCTTCCTGATCGTTGAGGATGTAATGCTTGATACAGGCACCTACGCCATTGGTCTGCAGTTGCTGGATATAGGGTACCACCATGCGCGAAGCCAGATAGGGATCCTCGCCCAGGTATTCAAAATTTCGGCCGTTGAGTGGCGTACGATAGATATTACAGCCAGGGCCCAGCAGGACGTTCTTCTGACGGTAACGAGCCTCCTCACCTACATTCAGGCCATACAGGCCGGCCAATTCAGGATTCCAGGTAGCAGCCAGACAGGTCAAGGCCGGAAATGCCGTGATCGAATCGCTGGTCCACTCGGCATATCCCCAGTTATTCCAGTTGATTTCGGCTCGGACACCATGAGGGCCGTCGCTATAACGCAATTCAGGAATACCCAGACGTGGAACGCCAGGACTCGTAAACTTGGACTGAGCATAAGCCAGACGACACTTCTCCTCGAGTGTCATCTGCTCAAGTGCATCCTTGATTCGAGCCTCGACAGGTGCATCTGGATTCAGATAGGTAGGTATCTGGCGCTGCGCCTGCAACGTTGCAGCGCCAGACATTAGTAGAGTTACCACCGCAGTGGTAAACAAGGATCCTTTCATAATCTTTAAGAATTTAGAATATGATGTCCCCACCATTAAGGGGAAAAGAGAGGCAAATTACAGCGCTACGCTGACAGCCTTGCCGTCGTACTTGACCTCGATGCCCTTAGCCTCTGGGTCATAACCCTGAGGATGCTCGGCACTGACAGGTACGACAACGAAAGTACGCTCCTTCAGCATACCAGGGAACTCGCCTTCGCGGTCAGCGATAGTAAGGGTGCGATCTGCCTCGCTGTAGCTGAAGCGGATATTGGCATAACGGCCAGCCTCATAGCCATAGTTGTTGCCTTCGTCCTCGTAGAGGTTGAACTGGCCATCCTGTCCCTGATAAACGTAGAGACGGACAACATCGGCCTGACGCTCGTCGACATACTGCAAAGCTGGACCATAAGGAACAATCGAACCACTTGGCACGAAGACTGGGATACGATCATATGGAGCACCGCAGACCTTGGTCTCCTGACCACAGCTGGCAACACGGCCGCTGTAGAGATCGTACCAGGTACGACCTGCAGGGAAGTAAACCTCGCGCTGGCGAGCCTTGTACTGATAAACAGGGCAAACCATGTAGGCTGGACCGAACATGAACTGATAGCCCTTGTCGAGCACCTCAGGATCCTGACCGAAGTCCATAACCATTGGACGAAGCATGGTGTAGTCGTCGAAATGTACACGAGCAGCCAACGAATAGATGTAAGGCATCATGCGATAGCGGAACTCGATGATCGAACGGATGGACTTATAGGCAGGATGCGATTCAGGAGCGATGTTCCATGGCTCACGATAAGGGAACTGACCATGGGTACGATACATAGGCGTAAATACGCCCCACTGATGCCAACGGACATTAAGCTCGCGCCAGTCCTTGAGGTCCTCGTTCTCGCGGCCGGTCTGATCGAAGAAGTGCTGAGCAGCCTCGTAACGCTTTTCGACAGAGAAACCGCCGATATCCTGGCTCCAGTAAGGAACGCCTGAGATCGAGAAGTTCTGACCAGCGGTAATCTGGGTCTTCATATCCTCCCAACGAGTGCCGATGTCGCCAGACCAGGTAGCGGTCGAGAAGCGCTGCTCGGCAGCGAAGCCGTTACGGGTAAGAAGGAAGACGCGCTTGTTCTCAGGCGAGAACTGGCCTTCGTTGCCATAACCCTGCTGATTCCACTTTGCTACACGCTGCAAGGTCTCGCTGTCGTTAGGATCGACGCCCTGACGCTCGATAGCAGTCTCGTAGGCACGCTGACCGTCATAGATGGCCTCGGCATTGACAATCGAATAGGCATTGAAGTACTCGTCGCTCGAACCCAGAGCAGTTGGGCCACACAGGAGCTTGCGGTAAGGCAGGTCGGTGCAATCGCGTACGTTTGGCTCTGAGGCATCCATCCACCAGGCATCCATACCGATGGTTCCCAGATGCTCGTAAAGCTGACGCCAGAATACCAGACGGGCATCGAGGTCGTAAGCATCGTAGAAGGCATACTTGTAGCCCAGCCAGTCGTAAAGTGAATCCTTGATGGACTGCTGGTAGATCTTGCCCATGTTGTTAAGCTCGTCGAAGTGCTCAACGGTAAGATAGTACTTTGGCCAGCATGAAATCATGATCTTGGCATTCTGGGCGTGGATGGTATCGATCATACCCTTAGGATCAGAGAAACGCTCTGGCTCGAACTCGAAGGCACCCCACGAATCTGGAGTCCAGTAGTTCCAGTCCATGACGATATTGTCGATAGGCAGCTGACGATCGCGGAAGCCCTGAAGTGCATCCAGGATCTCGCGCTGCGACTTATAGCGCTCACGACTCTGCCAGTAGCCGAACAGCCACTTAGGCATGATCTGTGACTTGCCGGTGAGCTGACGATATCCGCCCACTACCTCGTCAGCATTCTGTCCGGCGATGAAATAGTAGTCGAGCTGCTGTGTCATCTCGCTCCAGAACGAAAGCTGCTGCTGCTCCTTCTCGTCGACCGGAGCCAGAGCGCGCAGACCGCAATAGGCCTCACCGCCATCAGGTGTCCACTCAAGACGGAAGTTATAGTGACGACCAGCTTCGAGGTTGACGCTGAACTTGCGGGCATTAGGGTTCCATGCCGTACGCCAGATGGTCTGGTCGCCCTCGCGGCCTGTACCGGCTACATCTTCGGTATAGACATTCTGATCATCGATATAGATCTTCTGGTAACCGCTGTAGTAGTGGCTGAAACGATACTCACCGCTCTGGCGAGGCACGATCTGACCTTCATAGGTCACCGTAGCACGAGCCAGATTGAAGTTTGGCAGATTCTTGGCTGACTTGAGATTCTCGAAATAGATTGAATCCTCGCGACGTACCAGCGTCTCCTGACCAGGAGCTACATACGTACCGGTCAAGGCTCCTTCGTTACCATCCTTGTCGATAAGGTCGAACAAGACTGGGAGCTGTGAATAATCGTTAGGATTACCGAAGCGCATCAGCGAATAGCTGTCCACCAATACGCCGTAATTGCGGCTCGATACCACGAATGGAATCGACACCTTGGTGTTGTACTGGAAGAGCTCCTCGTTACGGCCTTTATAATTCCAGTCGTCGGCCTGGTGCTGGCCAAGTCCATAGAATGCCTCATCGGCAGGGCTATCGAATACAACGCGTGTACTCCATCCCTTATAAGTGGTAGGATTGGCCTTCTCGGCAGGACCTTGCTCGTTGGCGGTCCATACAGTCTGCTCACACTGGTAAGGCGAGAACGTCTTGCTGCCATCGGCCTGTTCCGAAAGAAGGAGGTTGCCCTCTGCATCGGTGAACCATACACGACCTGTGCTCTTCAGCACGTGTGCGGTAATGGCCGACGTCGAAACGCTTACGGTATCGTTGCTTACCTGCATCTGATAAGCCGTAGCTTGCTGCTGAGGAACTACAATCAGGGAAGGACGATCAGCGAACTTTGATTCGGCAGTTGCGCTGACGCGGATGATCTTTTCACCCACTACTTCGAGACGTACCAACTTGGCATCGCCCGATTGAACCTTGACGGTTACTTGCTGGCCCTGCTGCTTGACGCCATTGTCGCCGCACGAAGCCATCGTTAGCGAGGCGATGGCAAGCAGAGCAAGAGGATAATGTTGCTGTGACATATTATATATTTAAAATGTGTGTTATATTTCCTGCGAGGAATGATTACGCGTGAACCATACGATCGAGACTCCGAACAATACCAGCAGCGAAGCAAATATGAGACGCATGCGGGTAGAACTCCACCATGGTTCAGAAACAACGATGATCATCGAACATGCCGGACTCCATTGCGCATCCAGACCGATGGCCTTAACTTCGAATTCGTAATTGCCGGAAGGCAATGATAGCAAGGTCACGTAATTTGAACGCGTCTCGATCCATTCGTCCTGTAATCCCTTAATGCGATAAGAGTAACGGACCTCCTTGGCATGAAGCGGATTGCCGGTATAGAAACTGATGGTGAGCGGAAGACCTTCGGAATTCAGTTCCAGACGTTTCTGTCCAGATGCCGACTCGCTGGCCACGACAATGCTATCGCCCAACAAAAGGGTCGAGAATACAGGGTTGACCGACTCGTTGGTCAACGTAAGGGCACTACGACTATCTATCTCGGTATACGAATCGAGCGACCCGAACAGCATCTTTCCCTGTGGCGTGACAGCGACGGCATTCGTATTAAAAGGAGCAGGCTGATTGGTGCGGCTCGAAATGATGGTGTGTACCTTGAAGTCCCAAGTGTTGTCATCCTGGCGGACGGGTTCGATCATAGCGACACTCGAAGGCGAACTGACCCAGACATTGTGCTGTGGATCCTGACGCATGGCCAGCAACATATCGGTCAGGCCTTCATCGCGTGACACAAGATAGAGAGTATCGTTGCGCGTATCCCAGACGGTAATGCCACGATCGTGCGTCATCCAGACAAAGGGTTCGTAGGCATCGGCGAGCAATGCATGTTCGTGATACTCGTGCAATGGCAATTCGTCCTGACGCGCGCCACACATGCGCCATCCGGTATCTGATTTGAGGTTTTGGATCCACAACCCCCAATAGGTTGCCAGGATGATGTTGTTGTCCTTGGGGTCGTAGCAGATGGCTTCGCCCATCAGGTCGCTCCCGTCATTGTCCTGGCAGATTTTCCATGCTCCAGTCTTTGTATCGAGACAATAGAACGGACTGAAGGCCGAGAAGACCCACAATCGCTCGTAGCCATCAAGAACAAGACGAGCAGCGCCATTGTGCGGCAACTGACCTTGCTCGGCACTATAATGCCGTGCCTTACGACCAGACTGCAGCACATAGATTCCCTGGTCGTAAGTACCAATCCAGATTGAACCATCCTTGCCGCATTGAAGGTCCGTGATCACGATGTTCGGAATTTGCGTCACCTGCGAAACCTGGCCATCGACCGTCTCACACCAAAGGCCCTGTCCGTCGGTACCGATCCATCGCATACCACCACCCGTAACAACGATGGCCGTAATGTCGCCGAATTCTCCCTGCCGTTGACGGCCTAAGTCCAGATGGGGATGATAATACGACATTCCGGAATTGTAATAACCGACCCAAAGGGTCTGGTGGCTATCTACGAGCAAGGAATTCACATTGTCCGACGCCAGACTCTGAGCATCGTTCAGCTGATGCTGATAATGTTGCATCTTGCCACTATGCTGGTTGTAGAAGAACAAGCCTCTGTGATTCGTTGCTATCCAGATACCGTCTTTGGCCTCGGCGATGCCACGGATAGAATTCTGCACTACCTGATCATCGTGCGGCAAAGCGACATGAATCCACTGCTGCGAATCTCGGGTACGATAGAGCAAATCCTCGGTGAAAAGAGAATAGATCCAGACCGAACCTTTTGAATCGATGAACATCGTTGCCAACTTGATGCCTTCGACATTGTCGCCCAACGACGGCAAAACCAGATCAAGTTCCTCTTCGTACCAGACACCGCTGTCCTCGTCAAATATCTTCAGAAAGCGGCCATCGACGATGTAAAGAATATCTTCGAAGGTCTTGACCGAAATGCGCTGATTATTCGAACTGGTAAGAGTAGGCGTGGCAAAGCGACGAATCTCACCAGTCGTACAATCGTAATGGAAAAGGGAATCCTGCGTAATGCGCCAAAGATCTCCATCTTGTCCAATGTGCATCAAGAACTGCTTGTCGGTACCCATTCCCAGACTATCGAGATACTGGCGGGTGTCGATCAAGGCGCGATGCTCGGAAAAGACGATATATTCTGAAGGAGAAGACAGCGAAACCCAAAGATGATGCAAGCCGTCCTCCTGCAAGTTGGTCACAAATTCGTTCTCCCTGATAGCGTCCGGCGTATATTCGTGTTGATTGCGCAAAGCATATCCATCATAGCGGAACAAACCCTTCGACGTACCCAACCATAGATAGCCCTCCTCGTCCTCCAGCAGCTGATTTACGCTGATACCATAGAGGAGCGGAGACTGGTCGAACTTACGGAAGAAGAGCTCGTCTGCAATGACAGAATGGGCAATGACCCAAAGGAAAAGAACGAGGACTTTGCGCATGTAAGATTCCTAACTTATTACAGAGTGTGGAATTATGGATTCGACTGCTTCAGATAATCCATCACCTGAGCGGCAATAGCCTTCATGCCAGCCTGGCTGGGATGTCCGGCCTGCTTGTCGATGTCGTGAAGCTCGATCAATGGCAGACCATAGTGGCGACAGATTACGCGCATTGACTCGGCATGCTCGGGCTTCAGTTCGGTATTCAGGATGAAGTAGACCTTTGCCATAGGATAGTTCTGGCGCAACGTACTGCACAGACGAGCCATAGCCGGACGGAAGTACCACATATCGTTCTCGGTCCAATTGGCCCACTTGTACTGGCCGACCTTCTCGCCTGTCCACGAGTCGTTGGTAATACAGCACGAAAGGATGATGTCCGGATTGCCGAGGTTCTCGACACGAGTATTGAACGAGCGGGCATGATAGTTCTCCTGTTGATAGCCGAAGTAACCTACCGTTGCACCACTGTACGAGTTGTTCATCTCGAGCTGATAGCCCATCTGGTCAATCACCTGCCACCACCATGTCTGCTCGACAGCCGTTACATCGTTGTCCTTGTTCTTGCCGGGACTACCTGGCTTGAAATACCAAGGCTCGTTGGTATCAGGAGTCAACCAGCCTTCAAAAGTTGAATAGCTATCGCCAAAAATTGTTACCTTGAGTGGTTCGGCAGACTGCTGTGCCTCGATGGTTGCAGTCATAGCCAGGGCCATGATGGCCGAAAGAATTATCTTTTTCATCAGTGTCTAATGATTTTTTGCTTTATGATTTCAGAATGTCCAGGTTTGTCCATCCGTTGAACGGACCGTCAGCTTTCCAGGAGTTCCCTTACCGATGTATTTAGCGTCGAGGGACGTAACCTTACCTTCCTTCCACGACATGTTCAGTTCATAACCGCCACGCAGGCGAAGGCCTCGGACGGTGCCCTGCTTGCTCCACTGTTGCGGCAAGGCAGGCAAGACTTCTGCCTCGGCTTCCGTGTCGCTGATCCAACGCGTCTGGACCAGCATCTCCATGATACCTGCAGCACCACCGAAGTTGCCATCGATCTGGAAAGGTGGATGTGCATCGAACAAGTTGGCATACGTTCCACCGCCCTTGCGGATGTCTTCGCCTTTGTATCCACGTGGATGGACAAAGTGCATCAGTGTACGAAGCATATGATAGGCGCCCTCGCCATCCTTCAGTCGAGCCAGAAGGTTTACACGCCAGCCAGCACTCCATCCGGTAGTCTTCTCGCCCTTAATCTCCAGCGTCTTGGCACAGGCCGCAGCCAACTCAGGCGTCTGTGCTACGCTGATCTGGTGGCCAGGATAAAGACCGAACAGATGAGACTGATGACGATGCTGCGGATCCTCGTCCTCCCAATCGTGATACCATTCCTGCAGATGACCCTTGCTGCCGATCTTGTAAGGCAACAGACGGGCAAGCGTCGAATCGACGCGAGTCAAGAAGGCGTCGTCGGTGACCAATGGCATGCCTTGAAGCACTCCTGCAGCCTGACGCACATCCTGCAGCAACTCGCGAATCATGGCCACATCGGCCGTACCACCATACAACGTCGATCCCTCATAGCCATCAGGGGTGCGGAAATCGTTCTCAGGAGAAGTAGAAGGCGAGGTCATCAGATAACCATCCTTCTCGATCAACCAATCCATACAGAACAAGGCAGCACCGGCCATGATCGGATAGACACGCTCCAGGAACTGGCGATCCTTGGTAAACATATAATGCTCCCACAGATGCGACGACACCCATGCACCACCAATAGGCCAGCAGCACCACTCGGTGTCTTCGCGCTGGTATCCTACCGGATTGGTCATGCACCACACATCGCTATTGTGGCAGAGGCACCAAGGCTGTAGCGTGTTGTCCGCAGAATTAAGTCCGACGCCATAATAGTTTGCAGCCGAGATTGCGCCGCTTCGAGGCAGACGTTCAATCCATGCCAGCAATGACTGATGCATTTCGGGCATGCCACCTACTTCGGCCGGCCAATAGTTCTCCTCGACGTTGATGTTACACGTATAATTACAGCTCCAAGGTGGAGTCATGCTTTCGTTCCACAGGCCCTGCAGATTAGCAGGGATGCCCTCTGTACGGCTTGACGAAATCAGCAAGTAACGACCGAACTGGAAGTACAATTCCTCAAGATCCGGGTTGAAGTGTGCCAGATCATCTCCCAACAGCAACTGCTTGTCGGTATCGAGCGCAAATACAGAATCAGGCGTCTGTCCGAGGTCCAGACTTACACGATCGAAGTATCGACGATAGTCCTCCTCATGACGCGACTGCAGCTGGGCGAACGACATCTTGCAGGCAGCATCCAGCCTGTGCGCAACAGCGGTACGATAGTCGCGACCGGCGGTGGCAGGATCGTTATAAGGGCCATTATAGCTTGTTACATCCGTCAGGACCAACATGGCCTCGTCACAGCCCTCGATCAGCAAGGTCGAATCGCTATCAGCCTTGACGCAACCATCGGGAGCAATGACACGCAACTCGGTACGGAAATGAATGCCGCGTTCCGGATCGTATCTGAACTGCTGGTTCTCTTGTCCACGTTCCGGCTTGGTATCGTAAGCCGTATATCCCTCTGTTACCAAAGTTGAACCTTGAGCCGAAACCTTGGCTGACGCAATCTGACTGGCCAATCCGATGCGCTGGCTTAACGACGTACCATAAGCCTTCAGTCGTAGAACAATTACCGAATCGGCACCCGAAGCAAAACACTCTCGTTCCATGCGGATACCATCGCCGATGCTGTAATTCACCTTGGCCACCGCATGCGCAATATCAAGGCTACGCTCATAACTGGCAGGTTCGTGGCCGACAGCATTCAGATCGGTCAGCAACAAAGTTCCCAAAGGCTGATACAGCTCGCTGTTATGGCCCTCGATCAACATATTGGCCAGATCAGCACCGCGATAGTCTTCTTTGTCGAGCAAGGCACGAACGGTAGGCAGATGTCGATACGCATCGGGGGTCCAAGGTTCCAGATCAGGACCGCCAGTCCACAGCGCAATATCGTTCAGCGAGATGTGCTCTTCGGCCACACAACCGTATATCAACGCGCCGAGCTGGCCGTTACCGATGGGCAACGACTCCTCGAAGAAAGATGCAGGCTGGCTGTAATGTAGTATCAGATGATTAGGTGTTGAGGGTTCCTCGTCCTGACATGACGTCAGCGACAACACACATGCCGACAATATGGCACATGGCAAATAGGAAGTGAAAAGTTTTGTGTTCATCGACAAGTAGGTGAATGATAACTGGGGGCAAAGGTAACGTTTTTTTACGACAATGACAACTTTTTCTTCGAAAAATTTGGATAAATGTCTTTCTTTCCCTATCTTTGCCGCAGTTTTTTTGATTTCAACTCACATCTTTTCACATTTATTTTATAATGAAACGTTTATTTCCCATGGCACTTATCTGTGCAACAGCCCTCTCTTGCTCGGACGGAGCGAAGAACGGCAGTAGCGGAAACCCGCTGCTACAGGAACCGACGGCTAAGTATGGCATCCTTGATTATGCCGCTATCACTCCCGCTCATTTTCGCGAGGCAATGCAATTGGGCATGGAGCAACAGAAGGCCGAAATCGAAACCATCGTCAGCAATGCCGATGCTCCTACCTTTCAGAACACGGTAGCAGCCCTCGATGCCAGCGGTCACTTGCTGAACCAGGCTTCTCTGATCTTCTTCGATCTTTCAGACAGCAATTCTACTCCTGAGCTCGAACAACTTCAGACCGAGATGTCGCCCCTCCTTTCGGCCCATACCGATGACATTTACATGAACCAGGCATTGTTTGCCCGCGTCAAGACTGTCTACGATGCACACTTCGGACTTTCGGCTGGCCAGCCTACCGAAGTTGCCGAGCCGCTGAACCGCGAACAGATGACCGTTCTGCGCAAGACATACGAGGCATTTGCCAAGCGCGGAGCAGAACTCAACGACGAGCAGAAAGCCCAGCTGCGTGAACTCAATCAGCAGATCAGCGCCCTTCAGGTTCAGTTCAGCCAGAACCTGATGCACGAAACCAACTGCACCTACGTCACCGTCGACAGCCGCGACGAACTCGTTGGCTTGCCTGAAGCCAACATCGAGGCAGCCGCCCAGATGGCCAGCCAGCAGGGACAGGAAGGCAAATACATGTTCAACATGCAGCGCCCGTCGTGCAACCCTGTACTGCAGTATTGCCAGAACCGCGAACTGCGTCGTCGTGTGTACGATGCCTACTACAACCGTGGCAATCAAGGCAACGAATGGGATAACAAACAGATTTGTGCCCAGCTCGTCCAGCTGCGTCTTGAGCGTGCTAAGCTGATGGGCTACAGCACGGCAGCCGAACCTATCCTGAAGGATCGCATGGCTAAGAATCAGGAGAATGTCTACGACCTGCTCAACGCCGTTTGGGGACCAGCCGTTGCCAAGGCCAAGGAGGAACTGGCTGACATCCGCGTCGAGATGCAGAAAGATGGTCTGGACTGCGAGCCTGAAGGCTGGGACTATATGTTCTATTCCAGCCGTGCCAAGGCTGCCAAATTCGCCATCGACGAGGAGAAGATTTCCGAGTACTTCGAAATCAACAATGTGATTGCCGGCATTCAGCACGTTGCCAATAAGCTCTATGGCTTAACCTTCAAAGAGATTACCGGCCAGGTACCAACCTACAGTGCCGAGACCCAGACCTGGGAGGTATACGACCGCGACGGCAAGCTTCTGGCCATCTTCTACAACGATTATTACCCACGCGACGGCAAGGGCGCCGGTGCATGGATGACAGACCTGCGCGAACAGAATTATACCCGCGATGCTGAAGGCAACGAGACCCGCATCATGCCTATCACCATCAACGTCTGCAACATGACACGTCCGAATGCCGAAGGTGCCGCCCTGCAGAGCAGCGACAACGTCGAAACCATGTTCCACGAATTCGGCCATGCGCTCCACTTCATGCTCCACGATGTTCATTACGGCACTACTTCCGGCGTCGAGACCGACTTTGTCGAGCTGCCTTCACAGATCAACGAGCATTGGGCAACTGAGCCAGAAGTGCTCAAAGTCTATGCCAAGCATTATAAGACCGGAGAAGTTATCCCAATGGAACTGGTACAGAAGCTCGAGGAGAGCGGCAAGTATGGTCAGGGCTTTGCTACGGTCGAATATCTGGCAGCATCGCTTGTCGACATGGATCTGCACACCCTTACAGAGGTTCCTGCCGACCTCGACGTAATGCAGTTCGAGCAGCAGATGCTCGAGAAGCGCGGCATCCCACGTCAGATTCTCCCACGTTATCGTGTCACCAACTTCAGCCATTCGATGGGCGGTGGTTACACCGCAGGTTATTACAGCTATCTCTGGGCAGAGGTACTCGACTGCGATGCTTTCGAAGCCTTCAAGGAGACTGGCGACATCTACAATCAGGATCTTGCAGCCCGCTTCCGTCAGTCTGTCCTTGCTCCTGGCGGCATTGACGATGGCCTGACCATGTACCGCAACTTCCGTGGTCACGAGCCACAGATCGATGCACTCCTTCGCAACCGCGGTCTCAGCACTGCTGCCTGCCGCTGATCATTTACGACATTACGAAACAAAGGGCCGAAGATTCACATCTTCGACCCTTTTTCTTGAACATACGTCACATTAAAATCGTTCAACACATAAACACCATAAAACTGCTAGAAGAATAATCAAATTCAATACTATTTACTGATTGAACGTATTAATGAGCAGCGATGCAACAAAAGTAGTTAATAAATATTGTATGTCGAAATAAACCTTATGCCTCGAGAATCTCCTTAGGGAAGACTGGCATTGCACCATTCTGAGTGCAGACAAAAGCGCTGGCCTGAACGGCGATGCGATGTGCCTCAGGAATTGCCTTACCCTTGAGATATTGAGCCACGAAAGTAGCGGTGAATGAGTCGCCGGCGCCTACGGTATCAGCCACCTTGACCTTAGGAGTCTCGACGTACGAAGTCTCGTCAGCGGTGAAGACGTAGCTACCGATTGCGCCACAGGTAAAGATTACCATCTTGACGGTCTCATAGCGAGCGATGATCTGACGGCAAACCTCCTCTGGAGTGCCATTGATCTGCAGCAGAGCCTTGACAACCTCGATCTCCTCGTCATTGAGCTTCAAAATCGTAGCACGACGCAGACTCTCCTCGATAACCTCGAGGCTGTAGAAGTTCTGGCGAAGATTGATGTCGTAAATACGCTCGGTATCGGCATCCATTGTGCCGAGGAAACGGAGGATGGTATTGCGCGACTCGGCTGAACGCTGAGCCAGAGAGCCGAAGCAGACGGCCTTTGCACGATGTGCCAGCTGCTCGAGCTGCTCGCTCCATGGGATGTTATCCCAAGCTACGTTCTCGCAAATCTCGTATGCAGGAATACCGTCGCCCGAAAGGGTAACCTGTACGGTTCCGGTTGGATATGCTACACGGGTGATGAGGTGATCAAGGTTCACGCCCTCGATGCGCTCCAGGATCTCGTCGCCAAGAGCATCGTTGCCGATAGCACTGACAACAACGGTGTGCCAGCCGAACTGGCCTACATGATATGCAAAGTTTGCGGGTGCACCACCCAGCTTACGACCTTCTGGCAGGCAGTCCCAAAGGGCCTCGCCCATGCCTACAATGATATCTTTCATTTTGTGGGATTATTAAAAGTATTAGAAATTTTGGGAAAACATTTTTATTTCTTGACCTTTGCAGTCAGGAAGCAGAGATAAGCAGCACCGACAGCCATTACAAGTACGGCGCCAAGGGTACCCATGGCATCGGTCATGAAGCCCATGCACAGTGGGAACAACGTACCACCGAAGAGGCCCATGATCATCAGGCCAGAGATCTCGTTCTGGTGATCAGGATCGTGCAGCAGTGCCTGGCTGAAACAGATCGAGAAGACATTCGAGTTGCCATAACCTACGAGGGCAATACCTGCGTAAAGCAGCCACTGTGCCTGACCAACGGCAAGGCAGATCATCGACAGGACAATCATTGCAGCCGAAATGCCCAGGAATGCCTTGCTCGAAATCTTGGCAAGAATACCCGAACCGGTAAAGCAACCGATAGTACGGAAGATGAAGTAGAGTGAAGTAGCGAATGCTGCATCATCAAGCGAGAGGCCCAGACGCTCCATCAGAATCTTTGGAGCATAGGTGTTGGTACCGACGTCGATTCCTACGTGGCACATGATGCCCAGGAAGCAAAGCAAGATGTATGGCTTACCCAGCAGAGCAAAGCACTGGCCTACGGTCGAAGCCTTCTTGTTAGGATCAATTTCCTCGTGGATAGAGGTCATCGAGAGGGCAACGATAGCAAGGATGCCGATGATAGCGTAGATTGGGAAAAGGATGCGCCAGTCAAGGCCGAACGAAGGCAACACTGCGGTGGCACCCCACATAGCAATATAAGGAGCCAGGAACGAAGCGATAGCCTTGACAAACTGGCCAAAAGTAAGAGTCGAAGCGAGACCGTCACCGCCCACAATACTTGCAACGAGTGGGTTGAGCGAAGTCTGCATCAGTGCATTACCAATACCGAGCAGCGAGAAGGCGAAAAGAATCACGCCATAAGACTGTCCGAAGATTGGGATGAGAAGAGAAAGAACGGTCACTGCAATCGAGAGCAGAACGGTCTTCTTACGGCCGATCTTGTTCATCAGCATGCCAGTAGGCACCGAGAAGATCAGGAACCAGAAGAATACGAGGGAAGGCATGATACCAGCCTGACCATCGGTGAGGCCAAGGTCCTTCTGTACATAGTTCGATGCGATGCCTACAAGGTCAACAAAGCCCATTGAGAAGAAGCAAAGCATCACAGGGATAAGGACGGCAATAGAAGTCTTTTTCATAATCTGTAAGCCTCATTCTCCGGTTATCCTCCCCCCTATTTGATTAAGGGGAGAGAATTGTTCCGGAAAATATCTTTGAGGCACGTATTAGGGTTATAGTTTATTACGTTGCTTGGGCGTGAAGCTTAGAGCTTGATCTGGCTGACCTTTACATTCTCGATGCCATCACCCTTAATCATATTATAAGGAGTGTGAGGATATACGAGGTTGGTCATCGATGCCTTACCGCCATCTACGAACATCTCGATCGAGCACTTGTCAATCCAGAGCTGAATGTGGTACTGGCCCTTCTTGCCGCAAAGCTGCTCGATAGGAGCCCAAGTGCCGCTGTTAGAACCAAGCTCAGGAACTGGGCTCCAGGTCTCAGAGGCGAAATCCTTGGTTGGAATGATACCTGACTTCTGACGATCCATCAGGATGCGGCCAGCCTTGCAAGCGAAGTATACCAACTCGCCTTCCTCGTTTTCGAGAGTGAAAGTGGTGCCCTCCTTGACGTCGAGTTCTACACAGATCTGTGCCTCCTCATTGCCGAACTTAACCTCACCAGCAGTTACCTCGACCGAAGCTGGCTGCAAGAGAGCAAGCATCTCGGCTACTGGACGCTGACCTACATAGGTATCGCCACCCTGCTCGAAAGCGAAGAGCTGACGGGCCATACCCATCTGCGAACGATACTGACGGGTTGGGAGATCGTTAGCATACTGCCAGTTGCTCATCCAAGGGATAGAAATCACACGGCCCTGTGGTTCGCAAGAGAAAGTAACGGCTGCGTAATGATCCTTACCCCAATCAAGCCACTTGACGGTCTCCTTCTTGTTGTCGCACTTGAAGGTGGTGCCATCAAACTCGCCAGTGAAGTACTGTGATGCCGAGCCACCGAACCAGCAGCCAGGGTTTACGTTTACGATCATCACCCACTTTGCCTTCTGCATACGATTCGAGGTCTGGGCCTCGCTCTCGATAGGCAGCCAGAAGAAGTCTGGGCACTCGAACTGACGTGGCTGAACGCCATAACCGTCACCGAAAGCAGATACATAAGTCCAGTCGCGGAGGTTCTTTGAACCATAGAACTGCATCTCGTTGTCGGCCGAAACGATCATACCCCATTCGCCACGCTGATCATTCCAGAACAGCTTAGGATCGCGGAAGTCACGACGGCCGTCGCTCTTCAGCACTGGTGCACCATACTTACGATAGGTACGGCCACGATCGGTCGAGATAGCGAATGACTGCTGCTCCTGCAGTGCTGGCTCCATACGCCAGTTGTCGCTGGTATAATACGAAGCGATGAAATCTCCTTCTGTTCCATTACCTGGGACAAGAGTCTCTGCCTCGAATGGGTCCTGACCTTCAGCACCCTCTGGCAGGCGAGCAATGTAGCTCGAACCTGAGAAGATCTGGCCGTAGTCATCACGTATAATGGCAGGATCGAGTTCGGTCCAGTGAATCATGTCTGGGCTGACAGCGTGGCCCCAGTGCATGTTGCCCCACTTCGAACCATAAGGATTGTACTGATAGAACAGATGGTACTCGCCATCCATGTAAGTCATACCGTTAGGATCGTTCATCCAGCCGTAAGCAGGGGTAAAGTGGTATGCAGGACGATAATACTCCGTGTTGGTGGTGTCGAATTCATCGCTCAGCTTCATCAGGTTCCAAGCAGCAGCCGTCTGTGGCAGATTCTTCACTTCGACAATTGCAGTCTCGCCATTGCCAAGCGCGAATGGAACGAAGTAATCAGCCGAATCGATGGCCAGGCGTATGTCCATCCATGTACCTTCACCGTTCACGTTGAGACGTACGGGCACATCTGGCTTGTCCTCCTGGACTGGCAGTAATAAGTAACGCATAGGCGAAGTTACATTGACA
The DNA here is from genome assembly GCA_045640225.1 of Bacteroidales bacterium. Classification (GTDB taxonomy): domain Bacteria; phylum Bacteroidota; class Bacteroidia; order Bacteroidales; family UBA3663; genus Liminaster. Next base: position 19,857 of record JAZUEP010000081.1, read on the forward strand.
ATGGCCAATGTGTCGCCCTGATGCTCGACGGTAAAGGCAGGCTGGTTACCACCACCCTGGCAAGCGGTCAGAGCCAATGCCGCAAAAGCGAGCGAATAGAAAAAGTTCTTTTTCATTGGTTGTGTTATTTTGTTGTTGTGTTGTTTCCTTAGCTGTGTTGCTTCCACGAATTCTCCAAAGCGCATCGAAAACACAATGTGCTGTTTTGATGGCGCAAAGATAGTGTAATTATATAAGCAATAATGCAAATAATCGTTCATAGCATACAAATTTCGTTGCATTGAGCGATTTATTGAGGTAAAATGTGTCATTTATAGTAGTCAAAAGCCGTTTCCCTACAGCAACAAAACTATGCCGAATACACCATCATACATTCAAATAAAGGATAGCAAGAAACAACCATTTATCAAATAATCCGTCATAAATTTGCTGCTTTCGCGAAAATATGCTATCTTTGCGCCCGATAATTACACACATTCCAAACGAACCATGCGCAAGTCATTTATATATTTGCATTGTGCCGTACTCCTGGCTGGAGGCACGGGCCTTTTTGGCCGACTCATCTCGCTCAGCCAGCTGCCACTGGTATGGTACCGGATCATGTTCGCTCTCGCTATTCTTTTGTCCCTTCTCGTCTACCGTGGTCAACTGAAACGGATTGGCACCATTGACATTTTACGTATCGGAGGATGCGGTATGCTGATGGCCATCCACTGGGTATTGTTCTACGGCAGCATTCAGGCGTCAAACGTCTCGATAGGTGTCATCTGCCTCACGCTCGTCAGCTTCTTTACCTCGATGCTCGAACCTCTTTTCGGTCATCGGCGTCCTTCGCTTCACGAAGTTCTTATCAGTCTATTGCCTGTAGCCGGAATTCTTCTCATCTTCCACCTCGACACTCGGTATCGCACCGGTATCGTACTGGGCGTCTTCTCGTCAGCAGCCTGCGCCTTGTTTTCTACTTTGAGCAAACGGGTGATCGAGGCCGGACATCATGCAAGTACCACTATGACACTCTACGAACTAATTGGCGGCTTCGTGCTGCTTACGGCTTGCATCCCTTTCGCGTCAATGCTCAACCCTGCCATGCCTCTACTGCCTACGTGGTCTGACCTTGTCTACCTGTTGCTCCTCAGTTCGTTCTTCACGGTCGGAGCTTTCTTGCTGCAGATGAAGGCCTTGCATGGCGTATCGGCTTTCACCATGACCCTTACATACAATCTCGAACCTGTTTACAGCATCCTATTTGCGATGATACTATTCAACGAAGGCAACGAATTGAGCCGATCATTCTGGATTGGCGTTCTTCTGATTGTTATTTCAGTTTCAATGCAGACGGCCTTGGCCCGACGCTCTCTTCGTCGCACATTATTAATATATATAATAGGTATAATATCCTGTCTCCCGCTATCCGCACAAATCAAGGTCGCTTGGACACCCGAATCACAGCATCAACTTAACGTGGTAAATGAAGCCGATGGCATAGTAACTCGGAATTTCACAGCTTACAACACGGGAGACTACTCGTGGCAAGTCGTGCGCGGATATACGTCATGCGGATGTACAAAAGTCAATCTGCAACAGGAACAAATGGTTCGTCCCGGAGATTCTACACTTGTAATCATTACATTCGACCCCAAAGGCAAGGCCGGACCTTTCCGCGAGGTAGTAACGGTACAGTTGACCGATGGCGAGGATGTTGTAAACGAGAACATTACGCTGACGGGAGAGGTTCAGCGTTCGATGGAGAGTATACAACGACAATTCCCCATCGCAATAGGCGCAGAGTTGAGAATCAATACAGATCGCGTAGACTTTGGCGAGGTGAGACGCGGTCAGGTGGTCGAACGGCATTTAGCCATCTGTAACCTTTCGGCCGTCACTCAGCATCTGAAATTAGCCTTATCTTCTGCTGCAATCGGGAATAATACTTCAGATAACGAAACGACCATCACAATCAGCCCAGGCGACACCTACGACCTGTGCCTCTCCTGGAATGGCAGCAATGACCGCCACTGGGGATCCACGCACGAAACGCTTACGCTCATCAATCCATCGACCAAGGAACAAACGCTCGTCAAACTCTCCGCCGTGCTGCTGCCGCAGGCGAACAATGATCCGGCCAAGGCTCCAAGCCTGCAGACCGAACGTCGTATCTCAATAATGGCAACCTCTACGAAGGAAGCCATTACGCAAAAGCTGACAATCCAGAATACCGGGAATGCTCCGCTGCAAGTGCTCCGTGTCTACAGCGAAAAGACCGAAATTGAGGTTCTGACAAAGCTTCCGCTACGCATCGAACCTCAAAAAACAGCCACCATCGAAGTACGTTTCGTTCCCGGACCCGATACCGAACTTCCCGTCACCATCATATCAGATGACGCTCGCAGGCCCCGACAGACCGTCAGATTGCTCCGAAAATAATACTTTTTGTTCATTTAATAAAAGAAATGTTGCATCTTTCCCGGATGCAACATTTCTTTATTTTCCCGAAACATTCCTTTTTCTTTCCCATGAATATGTTGCGTATCTTTGCGGCGCAAATTTGGCAATCAGGGTATTCCCCCAACAACCACTGGCCGCAAATTGAGACAAATTACATAACACAATCACTAATTAACACAACGCAACATGAAACGATTACTTCTGATCGCAACCATGGTCCTCGCCTCGACTGTACTGGCACTTGCCCAGACAATGAAGGTGCAGGGTACCGTGATTGATCGAGGCCTCGACGAGCCAATCATGGGCGCTACGGTTCTGGAGGTGGGCACCACCAATGGCACCGTTACCGATCTTGATGGCAACTTCGAGCTGACTGTCCAGAAGGGAGCAACCCTTCAATTTAGCTTCATCGGCTTTACCACACAGACACATCCTGCACAGGCACAGATGCAGATTCTTATGGACGAGGATTCGCAGATGCTCGAGGAGCTGGTTGTCGTAGGTTATACCGTGCAGCGTAAAGCCGACCTTACCGGTGCTGTCGCTGTAATGGATATGAAGAAGCCAACCTCTGAGGGCAATCCTTCGATGATTTCTTCTATGCAGGGCCGTCTGGCCGGTGTACAGATTACCACCGACGCCACGCCAGGCTCTGGCGGTTCGCAAATCCGCGTCCGTGGTATGAGCTCTATCAATGGCAGCGATCCTCTTTATATTATTGATGGTGTACCTACCACCGAGAATCTCTCGTCACTCAATCCCTCGGATATCGAGTCAATCCAGGTACTGAAGGACGCTGCCTCTGCGTCAATCTACGGTAGCCGTGCTGCCAACGGTGTCATCATCATTACCACCAAGCGTGGCAAGGGCGACAAGCTCAGCGTCAACGTGGGTTACACTGCCAGCCTCCAGACCATCGCCACCCGCTACGAATTGCTCAATGCCAACGAGTGGGGACAGATTTACTGGCAGGCCAACAAGAACGACGGCAGCATCCCATCCGAACTGCTCTACAATAGCAATGCTACCCTCCGCAACGAGGTCAATGGCTTTACCCTTGGCAATAATGACTGGCAGGACGTCATCTACCACGAGGCTATGACGCACAACATGAGTGCCAACGTATCGAACAGTTCAGAGAAGGGCACCATGATGCTCTCGCTGAACTACATCATCCAGGACGGTGTTCAGAAGGAGTCGTACTATCAGCGCTTCTCTGCCCGCGTCAATACCACTTACAATATCTCGAAGCACCTCACGGTTGGCGAAAACCTGATGGTGGCTAAGTGGATCAGCAACGCCAGCGGCAATGGTGGCGACCGCGGTATCGCCTCGCTCGCCATGCTTCAGCACCCAGGTATTCCTACCTATCAGCCTAACGGCAAATTCAGCAGTCCTTTCCAGATCGCCGGCTCGGACTACGCCAACCCTATGCAGTCGCTCTACAACAACCGCGACAACACCAGCGAGAACTGGCGTATCTTCGGTAACGCCTATGCCGAGTGGAAGCCTGTCAAAGGCCTTACCCTGAAGTCGAACATCGGTATCGAGCATATCCAGTTCCTCAACAATGCCCTCAGCCGCAAGCTTGAGGAGAATGATGAGCTCAGCGTAAGCCGTGGCTATGGTCAGGGCGACACCTGGACCTGGTCGAACACTGCCACCTATGTCGGCAACTGGGACAAGCACAATCTCGTTGGCCTGCTCGGTGTCGAGGCTATCGGCTACAATTACGATGGTTTTGATGCCATGCGTAAGGGCTACGCTTTCGACGAGAAGAATTACATGGTACTCGGCGCCGGCTCTGGCGTACAGACCAACGGCGGCGGCAAGTCTGCCTGGGGTCTGTTCAGCTATTTTGCCAAGGCCGACTACAATTACGCCGACCGTTACCTCGCCTCGTTTACCATCCGTCGCGATGCTACCTCACGCCTCGGCAAGAAAGACAATTCAGGCATCTTCCCCGCGTTCACGCTGGCATGGCGTCCTTCGAAGGAAGCTTTCTGGCACGAGAACGACGTACTTACCGACCTCAAGGTCCGTTTCGGCTGGGGACAGAACGGTAATGCTGCCGTCGTGAGCGAATACGCTACCTATAGTACCTATACCTACGATTCAGGCAACGGTGCATACGATCTCAACGGCACCAACACTGGTACCGTATCCGGCATTAAGGTCAGCACCACTGGCAGCAACGGCCTCAAGTGGGAGACCACTACACAGACCAACGCAGGTCTTGACCTGCAGCTCTGGAACGGAGCCTTCAACCTTAGCGGCGACTGGTACATCAAGACCACCAAGGACATGCTCACCATTCCTCCGGTTCTTTCGACGGCTGGCGAAAATGCAGCCTGCTGGCGCAACACAGGCGACATGAAGAACACCGGTATCGAGCTCACGGCCGACTATCACTCGCCCGACTATAATGGCTTCACCTGGAACGCTTCGTTCAACATTTCTAAATATAAGAACGAGGTCGTCAAGCTCAACGATGCTATTACCAGCCAGGGCAGCGACATCCGCCTTATGGAAGGCCAGCCAATGGGTATCTACTATGGTTATGTGGTCGACGGCATCTTCCAGACCCAGGACGAGGTCAACAACTACGCCGTACAGCAGGGCAAGGGCCTCGGCCGCCTGAAGTATCGCGACATTGACGGCAACGGCATCATCGACGAAGCCGACCAGTGCATCATCGGCGATCCTAACCCAGACTGGAGCGCAGGTCTCAACCTCGACTTCGCCTACAAGGGATTCACCCTCTCAATGTTCTTTACCGGTGAGTTTGGCTTCGATATCTTCAACGAAAACAAGCGCCAGCTCGACTTCATGTCATCAGGTAACACCTACACCAACCGTGGCAAGGACATCCTGAATGCCTGGACACCCGAGAACACCGGCGCAAAGATTCCTGCCGTCTCGTTCAGCGACAACAACAACGAGAAGCGCATGTCGACCTACTATGTCGAGGACGGTTCTTACGTCAAGATGAAGTACATCAAGCTCGGCTACGACTGTCCAAAGAAGTGGTGTGAGAGCCTCGGCGCTGCTTCGGTCAACCTCTTCGGCCAGGTCGAGAACATCTTCACCCTTACCGGTTATTCTGGTCTCGATCCTGAGCTCAACCTCGGTGCCTATGGCGCTCGTGTCGAGAATGGTGCCTACCCACGTTCACGTACCTTCACCCTCGGCGTCAACGTAGCCTTCTAAAAGACCCCCTCTGTCCCCCTTAAGGGGGATGAAAGGAAGTTACTATTATTAATATTTCCAGCAATTCATTCTATGAAAAAATATATATTTGGAGCACTTGCCTTGGCAGCCTGCATGACCAGCTGCTCTGACCTGCTCGACCAGGAGCCTTACGGCCAGTTCTCGGCCGGTCAGCTCAGCGAGAACGATGTGGATGCTTTCATCGCATCGGCCTATGCCGGCCTTGAGAGCCACTTCATCGGCAACAACGAGGCCTTTGCCGGCCCAATGACCAACTGGATTATCGACGTCCGCTCTGACGATGCCCTAAAAGGCGGTGGCGGCATCTCGATGGAGGGCAACATCCATCAGCTCGAAATCTCGAACATTACCTCCGACAACGTCTCGCTGCTCGACAAGTGGAAGAACAACTACTGGGCCATCGCCCGTGTTCATCAGGCCTACAACGCCATCCAGTCATTCCTCCCCGAGGCAGAACAAGCTCCACTTCTCGGCGAGCTGCAGTTCCTGCGTGCCTGGTTCTACTTCGATCTCTATCATCTCTTCGATCGTTTCCCTTATTACGATGAGACGGCCGAAAATCCCAGCGCCATTCGCTACGACAACATGACTCGTGCCGAGATTTTCTCAGCCATCGTTGCCGACCTTGAGCATGCCTACAACGTATTGCCAGAGAAGCAGGCCCAGCCTGGCCGCGTCAGCAAGTATGTAGCTGCCGCCTTCCTGGCTCGCGTCAATGCCTTCGAGAGCCGTTGGTCTGATGTCGAGAAGTGGTCCGACCTCGTCATCAAGTGCGGACAGTATTCGCTCTACGACAACTATCTCGACATGTCGAAAATCGACTTCAACAATACTCACGAGTCGATCCTTGCCCTGCAGTGCTCGTCGGCCAACGACAACATGCACATCTGCTGGAGCAACCTGCTCAACGTCACTTACAGCGAAGGCAACCAGTATGGCTCAGGCGACGACTTCTTCCACGCCTCACAGAATCTGGTCGATGCTTTCCGCACCGATGCCAATGGTCTGCCTTACCTCGACAACGCGCCAGCCGCTCACGTCATCGGCGATTACTATGGCAATATCGATCCTCGTCTCGACTGCACCGTCGGACGTATCGGAATGCCTTGGCGCGGCCTTACCTACAACGATAAGTGGGTTCGTGCTGCCGATGTCTACAGCGGTTATTCGGGCAAGAAGTGGTGTATCGATCCTAACGATGCCCGCTGCCTCCACACCTATCCTTATCACTCGTCGCTCAACTTCATCTTCATCCGTTATGCCGACATCCTGTTGCTCCACGCCGAGGCACTCATCGAGCAGAACTCCAACCTTGGTACCGCCATACGCGAGATCAACGAGGTTCGTCAGAAGGCCCAGCGCACGCTGGCTCAGGCTTCGACCTACAGCCCTGTCGACATCAACGAGATGTATGCCGACTATAAGGTAGGCCTCTACCAGAACTTCCCAAATCAGGATTATGCACGCAAGGCTGTCCGCATGGAGCGCCGTCTGGAACTTGCCATGGAAGGCCAGCGCTGGTTCGACCTTGTCCGCTGGGGCAACGTCGTCGAGACGATGAATGCCTACTTCCAGAGCGAGCAGCAGTTCGAGGGCTATTATGGCGACGCCTCGATGAGTCAGGACGAGATCTTCTGGCCTGTGCCTTACGAAGAGGTCAATAACGCCAACGGTCTCTACCAGTGATCCGTTGGTTGCTAACCCGAATAATCGAAAACTCGAATAATCGAAAATTAAAGAACTCATGAAAAAGATATATTCAATCGGTGCCGTTGCCCTCGCCCTCCTCGCCACTTCGTGCGACGATGTCGAGATTCCAGGCGCTGCCAACGATGGCCTCGAGACCATAAGCAATCTGGCTTACACGATCGACGGCCGTTCCCTTACCCTCAATTGGTCACTGCCTGCAGGCAATGTCAGCAAGGTCCTCGTCTATCGCGACGATACCAAGATTGCCGAACTAGAAGGCGCACAGACCAGCTACTTCATCGAGCGTGCACAGACCAATCAGGACAATGTCTACACCATCAAGGTGATGATGGCCGATGGTCTCGTCTCGCTGGGCCAGAGTGTGCTCGTACGTATTGACTATGTGGCGCCTACACCCGATCCTACGCCTGGCGGCGGTCCGCTGCCGGCTGCCTTCCTGTTGCTGGCCGACAATATTGCCGACATCGCTGACGACGACGACAAAGCTGCTGCCGAGTGGTTCCTCGCCAACTATGCGGCCAAGGGCAAAGGTCTTTTCATCACTATGAACGAACTCGACCTCATCTCTCCCGAGAAAATTTCATGCCTCTGGGTACAATGCGACCTCGAGGACAATACTCCCGCCGGCTGGGAGAATCTCCCCTTCGGCCTTGCCAAGGCTGAGACTGTCGCTGCACTCAAGAGCTTCGCACAGGACGGCGGCAACCTGCTGCTTACCAAGCATGCCACACAGCTCGTCGCTGCCATCGGTCGTACCGAGTATGCCCCTGGCATCTATGGCGCAGGCGCCGGTGGCGAAGGTGGCGACTACTGGATGATGCAGTGCAACATCG
>JAZUEP010000082.1:0-3785 GCA_045640225.1 Bacteroidales bacterium
TGAAGGAACTCTGCCGGTGTCGGGTGCTGTGCGGATTCAAGATATTCAACAGCCTTAAAAATGTCGGCTTTGACTCCGTAGTAGTTCAGGACATCATGAATAAGGGTTTCTGGGGTGATTGTTGGTTTTACCATTGGCTAATTTTGTTTTAGTGTTAGTTTATGTTTCATCATCGCTTCATGAGCCATATCATGGGTCTCAATCAGCAAATGATATTTGTGATACGGAACAATCTTGACTGCTACCGAATGGTGTCTTGCCTTCAGTTCTATACATCCAGAGACATGTTTGTTATTTCATCATCCACTTGTCCACTTTGAGCGTTTCACCCTTCATGATGAAGACGAGGTCATGAACGCCTTCTGGGCAGGTGATGAGCGACGTAGAAGTATTGCCATCGATGAATGTGCTGGCAATCAGCTCTCCTTCAGAGTTGTCCAGACGCACGTCAATCTGACCTTGACCGATGGCTGAGAAATTAAGCATCTTGCCTTTATGGTCGAACTCCACGCCCTTGACCTTGATTGCACCTACACCATTTGCCTTCGCCAGCATATTGCCGCTGGTGGTGCTGTCCTCCTCGAAGTTGATATTGTGGGTGGCGAAGGTCGTTTCCATCTCCTGCTGTTCGAACGGATTGACCGTGCGTATCTGAGCCACACCCTCGTTAGTAGCATGGGTGAGTGAGATTTGCTGTGTGGCTTCATCAACGGAGATTTCATCGACCGAGATGTTGCGATAGCCACCCTTCTGGTGCTTGGCATTCTTCAGGATCAAAGTGTGGTGGAAAAGGTACCACTTACCTTCATACTTATGCAGATGCGTGTGGTTATTACTGTAGTCGAAGCCATCCTCGCCTGGGTTCTTCAGATAGTAATCCTGATAATGCCAAGAGTTGGTAAGGAGCGGATCACCATCGGGTAACATGTAAGCCATGCTGCATCGGGTAGGGACGGGGGCCTCCTCACTCCAATCCTCCTTGTCCGTCCAGTCGAGGTTGTAGGAGTAAACCAATCTGCCACCAATAATGTTCAGTTCGTTAGCCTCGAAATGATGCGAGGCGGGCAGTACAACGAAAGGACTGTCGAACGACAGCATGTCCTTGCCCAATCGTGCCAGTCGGGCCTTGCCAGCGCCGAATGCCAGCCAGCCGTTGCCCTCGTCATCGATCACTACACCTGGGTCGAACGGCACGGCGCAGTCGCCCAGTCCGGGTGTCTTCGCATCGACGATGCTGCTGTCCAATGGGCTTGTCCAAGGGCCGACGGGCGAGGTCGAGGTCAATACGCCCGTGCCGTAGCCGCTGTTGGAATAATAGAGGTAGAAGTGCGTCCGGCCGTCCTCTTCCTCACGCGAGCAGATGCTTGGTGCCCACGAGGCAATGATCCAAGGAGCCAGCTGCTTGGTGTGTATCAGGCCGTGATAGGTCCAGTTGACCATGTCGCGTGTAGACATCATGGCCAGTGAATTGATGTGCTCGTAGGTGTTGGCACTATCAGGGTGTACCTCGTCGCATTGCTGCTGGTCGTTGGTGCCATACACGTACAGTCGGCCCTCATACTCCACGGCCGTAGGATCGGCGGTATAGAGGTGGTCGAGCAAAGGGTTGTGGAAGTCGCAGCCGAACTTCAGCGAATCCTGAATCTCAACGGTCAACGGTTCGGACGGATGCTTCTCGCTACAACTGATCATTGCAGAGAGAGCAAGGAGGGGGAGAATTATCTTCTTCATCGTGTCTTATTCTGTCTATTAGTTATCATTTCTTGCTCAATCCTTCCTGTGTCAACGGAACGAACTGAATGGCTCCATCAGCATTGAAGTGGAGATATTCAGCGCATACCTGACGGCGGCATTGTCCTCCAGGTTCACCATTCATGTTGTATGAACCATCATGATAGATATAGTACCACTGACCCTTGAACTCAATGACCGAAGGATGAATCGTAAAACCATGGTTGGCAGATGTGCTGACGAAACCCTGATACGTCCAAGGCCCAGTGATACTTGTAGCAGTACTATATGCCATCTGCTCCTCCTGTACACCAGGGGCATCCGAGGCATAGACCATGTAATACAAGCCATTGCGCTTGAAAAGCCAAGGGCCTTCTGAGTAGTTGCGGAAAGGCACCTTGCGGATCTCTCCGTCGAGCTCAATCATGTTCTTCTTCAGCTTGACCATATAGCAGTCACCATTGCCCCACGCCATCCATGGAGTGCCATCATCGTCAATCAGCACCGTAGGATCGATGTCGGCATTTGGTCGATGCGAATCGGGTGTCATACCATCCGAGATAAGTGGAGTACCGTCCTTACGGGCAGGCACGAATGGCCCTGTAGGAGAATCACTCACAGCCACATCGATGGTATGCTCTCTGTTATCCTTACGGTCAAGGGTAACATAATAGTAATACTTACCGTTGGCTGGTACTACCTGTGCTGCCCATGCGCCATTTGGCTGGGAATAGCCGAAATCACCTGCACGCAACACCACCCCACGATCCTGCCAATGGATCATGTCGGTGGAGGAATAGCAGAGCCAATGAGGCATATTGAACCAGCCTCCGACACCAGCTTTATCCTCTCCGACATAGGCATAGACGGTATCACCGACAACCGTAAAGGCAGGATCGGCGGTGAAAAGCCCAGGGAACATCGGGTTCTGACCTTCAACCCTCGGCAAAGGCTCTCCTGAGATACGGAGGTTGCGTATGCTTCCCTCTCTTACCTGCAATGAATTCGGGAAACCTCCAGGATAGCCATGGCCGATGACCCAGAGCGAAGCATTGTGACGCAAAGCCTTGTCAGGGTATGTGAGTTTCTGCTGTTTGCCATCGACGGTGAGGGAAAGTGTACTGCAATCTGATACTGCATCATATTTAGCTTCAGCCTTCACCTTATACCATTTGCCGGCTTCAACTTTATCGCCAACACCCAAACGATGGGCTTGTTCGTTACAGTCGGTAACTTCGGCGAAGAATTGTCCCATCATGTTGTCGTAACCCAGCGAGATGTCCCCATTGAGCGACTGACGTCCAAGCAGACGCTGCGCCTTGCCTTCCTTGCAGACAAACACCTGCTCGGTGCCAAGGGTACCACAGCAGAGCTCAGCCTCTACCGTCCAGCATTTCTGCATGTCGGCATAAGGTAATGGATGATTGAAATCCACCTTGTACTCGTTGCTGTTTAGTTTCACCTCATGAGTTACAGGGTCGATGGATTCTATCTTGAAGTCCTCAAGAGTATATTGTCCCATCGCAGTTGATGCAATAGCTGAGAACAATGCTGTAAATAAATAATGCTTCATTATTTTTGATTATTTCGTTATATACTCAAACCAGTCATAATCGGCATACCCCTTCTTATCTGTTCCTTGTGCGAAGACACCGAGCATCACGCCTGTGAAGCCACCGATGACCTCGGTTGAGAGGTAGCGAAAATCCATCTTGCAGAGTGTCTCAAAGGTTTTACCATTCTCCGAAACTTGCATGTAGTAATATGCACCATCTGAACTGATGCGCAGATAGGCCTTCTTGTCTTTCAATGTTGTCTCCTTCTCTGAATGGGCGAGTTCGCCAAGGCGGATATTCGGACGAACGACAAGCTGTCCACCACGATTCTCAACAATAACGTCATAGTGATTGAGCGGAGCTGCATAAGCCGTGATACCAGCCAGTGAACCTTCGGCAAGCTGAGAGGCGTCAAGTAGGGTCGTGGCAGTAAAAGACTTCTCCGTCTGGCGGCGTGCTACAAAGGTGGGAGAGGTGGCAGCATCGAGCGGAGTGGTA
>JAZUEP010000083.1:0-8246 GCA_045640225.1 Bacteroidales bacterium
CATCCGCTGCCGCCGTTACGAGTCCATCGTCAACGAGCGCTATGACTTCTTCGACCGTGAGAAGATGAAGGGCGACTTCCTTGAGTACTTCCGTACCTCATGTGCCAAGCACAGCACCTACTGGCACGATGTGTACAAGCATTTCGAGGCCTTCTGCCAGGGCAAGTGCCGCTTCGATGAGATCGACGTTGATCTCTGCAACCGCTTCCGTGACTACCTGCTCCATGCCAGCCAGCTGCTTCATGACGAGCATACCCTGCACGTCACTACCGTGTCGCGCTACTGGTCAACCTTCCGTGCCGTGCTCCACACAGCCTACCGTGAACGCAAGATCATGGAGAACCCCAACGGCTACCTCGAACGTGTGGAGGGCATCCCGACCGAGAAGGAGCACCTCTCGCAGCCCGAGCTGATCAGGCTGGCAGGCACGCCATGCGACCACGAGGTGCTGAAGAAGGCCTTCCTCTTCGCCTGCCTGACCGGACTCCGCAAGAGCGACATCCGTCAGCTGCGCTGGGAGAACATACAGCCCTACGGCGACGGCGGCATGTATGTGACCCTGCGTATGCAGAAGACCAAGGAGCTGGTCAACAACCCCATCAGCCGTGAGGCGCTGGAGCTGGCAGGCTACGACAAGGACAACCCGAAGACGGGGCTCGTCTTCCCAGGCTTCAAGGACAAGATGACGCAGACGCCGCTCCAGAACTGGATCAAGGCGGCAGGCATCACCAAGCACATCACCTTCCACTGCTCGCGTCACACCTTCGGCTCCCTGCAGGTCAATGCCGGAACGAGCGTCTATACCGTGCAGCACATGCTCGGCCACAAGAACGTCAGCACCACCGAGATCTACTCGAAGATGGCAGACGAGTCGAAACGCGAGTCCGTGGACCGTATCTCGCTTAAGCCGAAGCCTCAGATGAAGGTGGTATGATACGGCCTCGGATGCACCAATTGAGGGAAGGGATGTTCCATTTCTGCTGAAAGATGTTCCATTCCTTCCCAAGAACTAATTAAAAATTCTTAATTCACAGAAATAGTGCGGGGAAACTCTTGTTTTTCCGCACTATTATTCGTAAATTTGCCTAAGGAAATCCGCCTTTTTCCCGGTATTTCTGCAAATAATAAAAACAGACCAGATGAAACCCATCCTTAACATCAGCTTCATCAGGGAGCAACTGTTCTACACTGTGCTCACCTGTTTCGTCTCAGCAGCCATCGCGCTGCCAGTCGCCTATCAGGCCTATCTCAGTTTTGACCGCCTGTCTATAGTGTTCGTACTCGTCTTCCTTTTCTGCTTCTTACTCATGGAGACGCTGTTCGTCGTCGCAATGCAGCTGCTGTCCGATGTCATCGACTCCGTGAATCACCGCAGACAGAGAGGACAGCTGTCATCTGAACCTGTACCCGTGCCGACGGAACAGCCCGAAGAGCCAGCCTTGCCAGAGCCTGTGGAGGAAACTCCTCCTGCTGCCGTCAGTGAGCCGGCACCCGAGGCTGTCGGGACTGTTCCCGATCCTATCCCTGCCGTCGAAGCCATCTCCAGCGAGATTCCCGATGCCGTCTATGACGAGCGTGTCCGCCGCTTCGAGCAGGAGAAGGCCAACGAGAAGACACGCCTGGTCAACACCCTGATCGAATACGTGCAGCACGTCATGCCCTCGTTCATCGCCCAGGATGACATGCCTGTGCTCTGCGAGGAGATACGCCAGTGGGCAGCCGACCCTGCCTACCGTCCTGCCGTGCCCGTCCGCATCAAGGCCATGCTCTCATCCAACGACCTGCGCCACTTCGTCTGGAACATAGGCGAGCGTCTGGGCAAGGACAACGGCTACAGCGGCGACTGCCGTGCCGAGTTCTGCCAGCTCCTGTTCCACGAGCAGCTGGGCAGGATGGATCTGGCGAGCATCAAGAACTTCCGACTGAAGCCCGATCAGGGGCCTATCCCGATCGACGATCCGCTGCCCGGGCGATATGACTTCGCCTTCCAGCGGAAAGCCGACCGTAACGACTGATAAACACCGCAGCCATGCACGATTCCACACGGGTCATGCATGGCTCTTTTTTTCGCCTTTTTCCGATAAAATGCCCGAAATTCCGGTCCGCGTGTGTTATAGTGCAGTGATTCCGGAATTATCGGCAGTGAGGCGGAATAACAGGAGTAACAATTGCATCATTCAGCATCTTTGCGCCGGCTGAATAAACCCACAGCCTATTTGCAACATGTTAAATGACGTAATCACGTTCAATGATGTCCCTCAGCTGATGGCAGAGATGCTTGTCCGCATGGCTGCCCTTGAGGAGAATCAGAAGGCATTTGCCGCCTCAGTGTCGGCAATGCAGCAGGGCACGGCACAGCATGTGCCTATGACGGTCGAGGAGCTGTCCGCTTACATCAACACTCCTCTTAAGACCGTGTACGAGAAACTCGGCAAGGGAGACATCCCTGCCTACAAGCCAGGCAAGCACTGGGTCGTGTACCGCGACGAGATCGACCAGTGGCTCCTTACCACCCGCAGGACTCCCGTGCCTCCGTCCGACGACGAGATGCTGGAGGAGATCAGGGACTCCCACCGTACCAGACGCAGGAAGGGCAAGAAGGCCGAGGACAAGGCTGATGAAGCCAGTCCATCTTCCCCTGCCGTCAGCGGGGGGAATGCAGAGGATGCTGATGGCGTTTCCGAGAAGGGGACTTCCCCTTCTGATAATGCCGTCAGCGCTGCCGTCACCGGGACTCCTCAGCCCCTGGCCAGCTTCAACGGCCTGAAGGTGCCGCCCACCCTCGATGAGGTGAACGGCTACATAGCCAGCCGCGAGCTCAACGTCGATGGCAGGGCGTTCTTCGACTACTATGAGGGACAGCACTGGAAGACCAGCGGTGACACCCCTGTGAAGAACTGGATGTCGCTGCTCAACGCCTGTGCCAGCCGAAACAGCTTCTGCAAGTGATGTCCTTGCAGAGTGAGCCTGCTCCGTCCATCCTACGGCTTCATAAGCCAGGATGCTCTCCCCGGTGCCGGGACCGAACTTATAAGGTTCCTAGCCCACTATGAACCCTGAAGGGATTCTGCGGGCTCTCCGAGGGACGACGGAGTAAACTCCTCTGCGCTTTTCTACAACAGTAAACTGTAAGAGACACCATGGCAGTAGCAACCAGTTTCAACGTCAAGCCGGCAAAGCTTGGCGCCGCACGTCATAACAGCCGGGAGAAGAGCTATGACTACATCTTCAGGGATCGTACCCACCTCAACGAGTGCTGGACGGCACCCGGCTTCGAGTCCGTGGCCAGGGAACGCGCCCGTCTTGCCGAGGCATACCAGAAGCATTACGGACAGAAGATGCAGGCCAGGGCGCACCCCATCCATGAAGGGGTCCTCGTCATCAATGAGGACACCTCCATGGAGCAGGTCCAGGCCTTCGCCTCCGAGATGGAGCGACGCTTCAACGTCGTCCCTCTCCAGATAGCCATCCACCGCGATGAGGGCTACGAGGAAGAGGACTTCGAGGAGGATGCTCCCGAGGACCAGCGTCACTACAACTTCCATGCCCACATCCTCTTCCGCTGGTGCGATGAGCACGGACGCACCTTCAAGTGGAATAATGCCACAGGCCGCGAGTTCCAGGACATCGCAGCACGGTGTCTGGGCATGAACCGCGGAAGACCGTCTGACACGAAGCACCTCACCCCGCAGCAGTATAAGTACAGGCAGGAGATCTCCAGCCTCCAGCGGCAGCAGGAGCTGGAACGGATGACCCTCGAAGAGCTGCAGGAGCAGACGAAGACGGCCGAGAGGAGCCTCAAGGCTCAGAACAGCCAGCTGGCAGGATTCCAGCAGAAGATCGATGATCTTACAGCACGACGCGATGAGCTCATAGCCGAGATCAACAGCAGCACGGACGAACGCGACAGAGTCCAGCAGGAGCTTGATGAGGTCAACGAGGATCTGGCAGACATGCAGGAGAAGTACGACCGTAAGCAGGAGCTGATCAGGAGCAAGGAAGACGAGCTCAACGACCTGCTCAAGGCTCTCTCCGTGAAGTGTGAGTACACTCCGCTGGAGAAGATCAGTGTAGAGATGCCTGTGATCGGCAAGCCCAACATGTGGAACCAGAAGGAGTGGGTCAGGGAGCAGAACGACATGATCCGTGCTACAGTGGGCAAGGCATATCAGGTCATCCGCCAGAAGCTGGAGGAAGATGCACGGCAGCAGGTAAAGGCTGCCCAGGCGAGAGTGGCCAGACAGATCAAGGCTACGGAGGACGAACTGAAGGCCACACGCAAGGAGAATGAACAGCAGCGGCGCATCATTACCTGCCAGCGTCACCAGCTGCAGGCCGAACGGATGCCCGACAAGCACCTGCTTACCCATGCGGCAATCCGTACCATCGGTGAGTTTGGTGACCACTTCCGTCTCTCAGGCCGCTACGCATCCGTCCCTTTCGATCTCTCCCTGTCTTCAGACCAGTGCCGTGTGCGCAGCCTCGGCCTCGATGACCGCGAGGTGGCCCTGGTCTTCCTGCCGGACATCCTCGTCACCTGCTTCGACTGGGACAGGGAGCTGGCCGAGAATCCGGAGATCCGTCATTCAGTAGTCTCAGAGTTCGTCTCGCTCGTAGGAGGTGACCCAGCCTTCTCCCGCTCTGAGGGTGGTGGCGGCAGTTCGTCCAGCCTGCGCTGGGACGGCAAGGATCCTGATGACTTCCGCCAGGACTTGTTCCGTCAGGCTTACGCTCATGTCTGCCTTGGAGGATTGCGAGGTGTACGAAGGAGATGAGAGACAGTGAGGGCTGCAAGCACGGCAATTCCGCCACTTGCAGCCCTCACTTTGAAAGGTTGTATCATTTCTGAATATTATCTATCCCAGATGTGGTTTTGTACAGTCGGAACTTCATCCTCGTCATCGTAGTTGACACTATAGCCTGTCGGGCTTGTGCAGATGAGATCTGCATTTTCAATCATTACAACCTTGAGGGTTGGCTTTATATATACTTTTTTCATACTTTTGCTGTTATCTTACCATTGTTTTCTTTCCATTCTTTATCACAATGCCCTTATAGCCATCATTTACACGCTGACCACTAAGACCGTAGGCTGGGGTGTCATGCTCTGACTCTGCATCAATATCGAAGATGCCATTGGTCTCTTCTTCACCGAAGAATGCGAGAGCCCTAGCCATTGATGCACCGCTGCCTAACCAGAGGTAAGCACGGAAAGAACGAAGGAGGTTGCCTGTGCCTGACTTTACGAATGTCGATTGCCCATCATGCATAGCATATCCGTAAGCACCTACAGGAATATCTATCTGGCTGTATGTGCCATAGAGACCTGGCTCTGATGGATTGGTAGCGTCAGGCATAGATGTTGTTGCCTTTATCTCTGCATCATCCACGGTGATAGAGGTGAAGAAGTCAGTTGCAGGCTCGAAGAAGTAAGCGGTGTTAGCCCTCACGATGCCATCAGCGTTGTCAATCTTGGTGATGTCATCAAAGTAAACCTTGCCTTCCTCATGCTTGCTATACTGATAGAATTTACCAAGTTCTGCAGCCTGGGCAGCAGGAATATCGAATGGCACGATGAATGACCACATACCACCGTCATTTATAAAATAGCGGTTGAAGGTCACACTTGGAGCAGAGAAGTCAACAGGCGAAGAGAAGTCAACAGACGAATAGAAAGAAGCAGGGTCATTGATTATGATATCCTCGCTTGTAGAGTAGTTGCCTTCACCGTCCTTTGTCAGTTCAAGATGATTGCCTTCGCCGTAGAAGTCCTTGATGATATGGTCATCGGTGTGTGTGCCGCAACCATTGTCGCAAGCATAGGCATAGAGACCATCCTCGATAGGGGAAGCAGTCAGGGTATTGTTGGTGTAGCTGTGGTTCCCGGTGGCTGTGCCAGTAGCGGACCATTCCGCACCGTGAGTATCGCAACGGCTACACTTTTCGTGATATATTGCATCTGAGCCACAAGTAGCAGCAGAGACGAGGTAGTCTTCATCTACAACTTGAGAGTAGTCATGATTGAGAGCTGTGCCAGTAGCGGACCATTCCGCACCGTGAGTATCGCAACGGCTACACTTCTCGTGATACACGGCATCTTTTGTACAAGTAGCAGGATAGACGAGGTAGTTAGCATCTACTACTTGAGAGTAGTCGTGATCGAGAGCAGCGATATCCACTACGTCCTTGGTGGAAGTGTACTGAGTACCTACCACGGTAGCAGTGGCGGTATAGCGAGTGGTTCCCTTTGTGGTACAGTTAGGAGCAACTTGCTGTGCAGATGTGATGCCGTTGCCAAGTGTTACACTAGCAGATGATTTATGATTAGCGTCGCGTGAACAGGTACGAGTGCAGGTAGCAAAGTGACCATCGTCGGCCCATGACCATGAGCCAGCACCATAGCTGTGACCGAGGGCAGCGATATCCAGCACATCCTTGGTCGCACTATACTGAGTTCCTTCCACAGTAGCAGTAGCGGTGTAGCGAGTGGTTCCCATTGTGGTACAGGTTGGATTAACTTGCTGTGCAGATGTGATGCCGTTGCCAAAAGTCACACTCTTGGAAGATGTATGTCCTGTGGTGTTAGTGGTGCAGCCTGTGCGACCGCAGGTACGGGTGCAGGTAGCAGAGTGACCATCGTCAGCCCATGACCATGAGCCAGCGCCATAGCTGTGACCGAGAGCAGCAATATCCTGCACATCCTTTGTGGCAGAGAAGTCCTTGCCATTGCTTGTAACCTCGGCGGTGTAGGTTGTCCAGCCCATTACGGTACATGTAGCAGCGGAACCAGACTTCGGTTCTGATGTAACTGTGCAAGCAATGTTTGAATGGGTGTCGCCACAGTCAGCACAGTTAGTTGTTGCCGTACATGATTTGCCGTCATCGGCCCAGTTGAAAGCTGCTGTATAAGCGTGGGTGTGAGTGGTGTAGGTGATGTAACGGGCAGCACCTTTAGCTCCTACGTTTGTGCTTCCATTCGCAGAGAAAGCGCCATCTTTATACAAACCTGCGTATGTGTAGCCACTCAAGCCTATTTCTTCTGCTACAGAAAGAGACACTAAAGGCTTGCCACCATTAACGGTATTGCCATCACGAGTATAGAAGATAGTAAGCCAATCACCACCGGCTTTTTTGTTGATGTCGGCTGCACCTTGTGCTGGCGAGCGATACCAGGTTTTACCGTCGTAGGAGAGCGTTTTAGTTCCGCCTTCCAAGTAGTCATCGCTTTGGTAAGATTCTCCCGACACAATCATAATACCAGTGATGGCCTTGCTGGCATCGGTGTCTGTTTTGTAGCCGAGATAGATATACCAGCTATCTTTACCATTGCCGTAGTTGAGATCCCTATCGATAAGTGTGTAGCCAGAGAGATAGCCTTTGGCGGTACCTTGGTTAATGGCTGCACCAATCTTAATCTCACTGATGAAGTCAGTTGCCCACGCCCCTTGTGGCACGAGCATGGCGATGAGGAGCAGCGTGAGGCTCCACAGTCGCTTGAATTGTTTTCCTTGTTTCATCTTTTTACTTTTTTGCTTTAATTTTATTTATTATTTTGTCGTTTATCTTTTCCTTGAAGTCGAATCTATCATCATAGAGCCAATAAAATGCGCACAGTCTGAGACGGAAATCCCAGCCTCTGAGGTTAGTCGGAACAGGAAGACCTTTGTGCTTGCTATACTCGTAATCCTCAACATCGCAAAGTGCGTCAAGCCCTGCCTCTTTGTCAGTCTTCAGTATATTCACTATTACCGACACTTCGATTATAAAATAAATGAGGAGAGTCCCCAATATCCATAATACGTAAATCAGGATGTCAGAATGTATTAAATTCATATCTGCTATGTTTCCTAATAGAGTTAATGATTGTCGCAATTATGCGGACGTATATATACAATAAAGCCTCCCAGAAGTGCCCGTAGGCACCTCTGGAAGGCTCTGTAATCGACGAAAAATCTGTGGGTTAGACCCCTGTAATACCCCCCCCTAAAATGCGGTAATTCAGTACGTTATACGCATATAAACGCAAGACCACACAGCCTTGCTCGAAGGCTGGACGGATTGAGGAAGTGGGGTGAAAAATGGGCATGGGGTAAGCCGTTGTGGTAATTTGTGATTGCGATTCTTACATCATTGATGCAAGTGCAATGCCAAGCACAGAAGCAATACTGCTAAGCATTACGGATGAAGGAAGCTTATGTCCCTTGAGGATTGACGAGAGCTCTGTGGTGCTGATTCCCAGACGCTCA
>JAZUEP010000084.1:0-5712 GCA_045640225.1 Bacteroidales bacterium
TGCTAACACGGTTCGAAACTATATCAGTTATCTGAAACAAGCTTATCTGCTAACAGGTGTCAAGAAGTTTTCTCCCAAAAGTAAGATTCGAGTTACCCAGGAGAAGGTCTATGCAGTTGATATTGCCTTAATGAACAAGCGCGAAGATGCATTTGCTGGTGAGAACCTTGGTTGGAGACTTGAAACTATCGTACTGAGCCACCTTATTCGAAAAGCTAAATCGGAAGGATGGGATGTATATTATCTGAAGGATCGTTCCGGAGAATGTGATTTCGTAGTATGCGATGGGAATAAGGTGTTACAATGCATACAAGTGTCGTACGATATTTCGAATGAGAAGACCCGCAAGCGCGAGCTTGACGGTTTGCTCCTTGCTTATCGACAAACGAAATGCAAGAACCTGCTCTTGCTGACAGATCATGTGTATGAGGAATTTGATAAGGGTGATGTTCATATCCTGATCAAGCCTGTCTATGAATGGTGTGCAGAGAATGATAAGTAACGACGAGTTCCTCTACAATATCATTTTATAGCGTAACACAGCGTTACGTTACGCTCGTAATCCATCCGTCTGGCTTTCGTCGAAGATAGTCCTTCCTCTACAGTGGCATTTATTGCGTAACGTAACGTTATGTTACGCTAAAAAATGTATTTTGCACACTTGTAAGGACCCTCCCTCTCAAGACAGTCTTTTTTTTCTCTACAATGCCATATTGCTGATATTCATGATTCTAAGTGTTTGGCGCACATTTGTGCGGCTTTCGATGCATCTCATCTATCAATAAAAGAAAGGCTCAGACTTTCGCCTGGGCCTTTCCGTATAAATGTAAATAATTAATACCGAATGTTGACCTGAGTTACTACGAGTGTTTCGCTTGAGCAGTTCTGCAAAACTAAGCCTCCAAACAACATCATTTTCGCGATATCGTCCGCATTGAATGTCTGAGTGATGCTCTTTGCATCTGTCAGATTCTGGGTAAGATGGGTGCTGAAACTTGTCCAACCACCTTCATGCTGTGCATTTTCGTATGGCGTATAGAAAGCAATGTACCCGTTGAACGCACTCTTGAATGTAAATGTAATCTGTACAGATGTTTTTCTTAAATTTGTTATTTTCGTTAGTTCGGCAATGAAATCATCAGCGTCACCATAACATAATTTGCTAAATGCCTGACTTGGGCTTACTGAGGCGCCGGCATCGTTTTGCCAGTAGACAGTTTGATCAAGTTCTTCGAAGTAGGCATATGGATTGTGATAGCCGGTCACGTCGAGCGTACGGAATTGCTCAGTTGTTCCATTGCTCCATTCCTTGAATTTATAACCATCCTTTGAGGTTGCGGTTAGTTCAAGCGTAGTGCCTTTAGGTACAAATATTTGATCATTTGTTACATTGTCAGTGCCCTTGGCACGAAGTTTTACACTTCCTGCTTCCGCTTTATTATATTCAGTTTTTCCATTGAGCATATATGCTGTAATAACCGGCTTTACCAGATACTTGATTGTCAGTATCAGCGAAAGACCTTCGGTTGCTTTCCAGTCATATTCAACGGCTGTGCCTGGCTCTTTGTTTGCCTGGGTAGCACTTCCGTTTTGCCAATCGATCAGGTAATGTTCTGCATTTACATTGAACCCATCATCGCTCGTTTTGATGCGGATATAGATCTTGCCATCTGCATTGTTGATTTGGCTGCCACTATTGATGTCAGCGAAATCAATATTGTCAAACGAGTACTGAAGTTTTATAGACTCACCTTGGGTTATAGTATATACTAACTTGCCTTTCTCTTTGAAGACAGCCTTCAAGATAGCAGTTGATTTTACTGTAATAACACCATTCGCGCCACCCTTATCAGTGTTTATCAACTTAGTGCCCTCGGCATCGCTGTATTGCTCCCAGTGATCGAAGACGTAACCTTCGGCAGGAACAGGCGTGAGCGTTACCGTTTCGTCGGCAGCATAGGCTGCTTTTTTGTATGCTACATTCCCATTTGCTATAAGATGAGCTTTATCTTCATATGATGTAATTGCAGTTCTGTCACTTGCTTCAACGTGACCATTTGCGACTGGCAAGAGCGATACAGTATAGAAGTCTGGAGTCTTTTTGAGCGTTACTTTGGTAATGCTACCATTTGAACGACCTTGGATGATTAACTGACCTGTTTCGCCTATGCGCTTTAACTGCTCTGGTGTCAGAACATATTCGCCAGGAGCAGATTTTGAGAAATAGTAATCCAGTGCATCACCCTCGATGATGTGGTCAGATTCTCCTGAGTCTTGTTTCCATCCTGAGCGCAGAGCAAATAGTAACTTGTCTCCGTCAGCATCTGTTTCAACCACGACGGTATTATAGCCGTATTTCAATGCGTTTTTGAAGTCGTCATTATTCAGGGTGACGCTATAGCTGTATGCATCTCCTGATTGCTTGGTACTGCTCATAACCCATTCTTCAGTCAAAGCAGCAAATACGGCTGTATAGGTTTTGCCTTCGGTGATAGTTACTTGACGTTCTGGGTTGGTGTTACCATCCTCGTTCCATCTTACGAAACGATAGCCATCTTCTGCTTTAGCCTTAATGTCGATTGTTGTATTTGGTTTATAGTTGCCCGTACCCCATACTTCGCCATTACCTCCAGTTTTGGCAACATTTACTTTGTAGACAGTCCAAGTTGCCGGGTCGATGTCTTTATGCTCTTCTGTCCACTCATGGTCAGGATTTACAGCGATGATGCGAGGTACCTTACCCTTACGTGGGAATGCAAAATTGATGAATGCGCCATAATCGAAAGTTGAGTTAATTTCGCCATTGCCTACAGCATTATTGTAGTCATACTGCATCGTTCCACCAAAGAGGTCATTGTCATTATGTATGTACTCATAATCACCTCCCTCTGGATGCTTTTCGTTCGAATAGCGATCTTTGGGATAGACTCTGACCCAAATATTGTTGGTCTGAGGATTCCACAATGCCTGTGGTAAGTAGAACTCGTAGTTCAGTTCTGTTGACTTGTCCTGTATTTCGCCATCGAGGACGGTCTTCTCGCCCATATTAACGGTTTTGAGATCTGAGCCGCTAAAATTGAGCTTGACTGAATGATCTTCATCATTAACCGTTCCCACAAATAGTTCGAAAGGTGTAGTGCCACAGAGGTGCTTGAGGGTAGCTTTCTGCTGAATGGTTCCAGTCTTGGTATTGGTTACCTGCTCCATGTCAACAACAATGTCGTTGAAGTCCCAGTCGACAATCGAACCAAGGTCCTCGATGATGTAGCGCTTCTTAATGATGGTGGCATCCTTTGTTTCTGGTAGTTTGCCTGAAACAAAGAGGAAGACAAGATCGTTCATGTCATCGTCGCCACCCCAATCATTAGGCGTGACGGTGATGGTGCCATCTTTACTTACAGTACTATTTACCCATTTGTCTTCAATGTCGTGATCTGTTTTATAAGTAAGGGTTTGGGTGCGCTCGCCTTTTGCCCATGCATCTTCGCAAGCAATAAACATGTATTCGGTGCCAAATTTGCTGATGTTTGTAGGCTTGAGCTTTTCGTTTGCATTGAGCTGAATCATCATGCCCTTGTCTGACCACATCTCATCTCCTGTAACTGACAGGTATGGCTCTCCCCAGTCACCGATAGTGCCCCAGCCGGCAATGCGGTCATAATCATCTTTTTCCTTGCGGAAGTTCATGTGACCGCCTGAAATTTTTAAGAAGAACTTGATCTCTGCTCCAACCGGAAGGACGCATTTGATAGGATTGGAACGAATGCCAACAGCTGCTCGAGTGCTGGCGAGATATTTTCCATTTTCTGTGTCTTGATACCAATCTATGTATGGAAAAGTTGTTCTTCCATTGTCCAAATTATTCCATTCGAAGGAACCTTGGGTCTGGCGTTGTATGTGCTCAGAACGACCCCAAACCTTGACGGGTGCCTCTGTCACACCATTGTAAGTCACAGACATCCATAATTCACTCTTGACGCCCGACTGTCCCTGATACATAGGAATAATGTAGAACGTGCCGTTTGACTCGAGGTGAAAATTAGTAGTGCCTTTCTGCTTGTTCGAGGCATCGTACTCAGGAAGCAGGTCGTTGAATGCTTGTACTACAGAGCTCTCGACATAATACCATTCGTTCAAAGTGGTAATTTGTCCAATGCTTCCGATATTGGCACGGGTGAAATCTTCGGCACCAACCACCTGACGGGTCAAGTCCCAATCCATGTCTGGCTCAATTTCACCATACTTCTGTACGAAGTTGCGATCATAAGCAGAATCGCGGATCGATTGAGCCGTAAATCCAAACTCCTCATCCTGACATCCAGTCAGTACGAGCGGCAGGGCAATGGCGGCAGACAAAGTGCGCACAACGCCCTTCGATAAATTAGAGAAAAAATGTTGCTCCATAAAAAGAATAAAAACCGGTTATTATAAATTTCAATTTAGGGTAATGTAGTGAACAAACCACATATCGACCGCAAAGATAATGAAAATTTATACATTTTCCATATTTTTACCTCCTACTTTTCCGAATCTCCTCATTTTTAGCGCGTCATCAGCTCCTCCGATTTCCGTTTTGTAATCTTTATGTTTCACTTTTGTGTTCTTTTTATGTCCCCATCCCTTCGTCTGCTATCTCTGCCGCACGCGCATTGAGTAAGGTGCATTCGGCACGAGTGATAACCCCTTTGTTCGCAATATGCGGCAACTCGCTGGGAACGAGCACCAGCACCTGCCCCTTGACGCAATAGTCGTACAAACCGCCGGGACATTGGGTGTAATCGCTGAACCCATTGTCCGTCAGAACGATGATGGCATGGCCTTCCTGCAAGGCAACATCGCGCACTGCAGCCTCATGCGGGCTGATGAAAGGCGAGACGAGGGCATGGAACCGTCGGGCCTTGACGATACTGCCATTCTGATAATTGCGACGGGTGGCATCGTCCCATCGCGACCGTACCCAGACCTGTTGCCGCGGCAAGCCTAACAGCGTGATGTTGCCAATGGCATCATACGAACGGCCAGCGATCATGATGCCGCGGATAGGGACAAGCCTGTCCGGATGGCGTTGCTTCAGCCAGCGATGCTTCGGGTTGTTGTGCACATAGCGAATCATGGCCTGCAGCTGTCCCCGTCGCCGCAGGATGGTCTCGTCGTAATCCTCCTCGAACAGCGCATGCTGCCCGATCATGCGTGGGCTGCGGATAGGCAATGGCCGCTGGCGGTATCCGGAGGGCTGGGAGGGGGAACTCGGGCATGGAATGCCCTCGGACAATGATGACGAACAAGAGACCGCTGCTGGCGGCTCGGCTATGTAATGGTGATTCTTGGCATCGTACACGGTGGTAGCGATGGGCACGTTGGCGGCGGTATTAGGTGTGTGTTCATCGTGTCCTTCGGCGTCCATTCCATGGATGCCTTTAGTCGGCAGCGCCGTGATGGCCTTGGCCCTCTCCTGTGCTTCGAGTGCTGCACGCAATGCCTTGTTGCATCCTTGCTTGAAGCCACGGATGATGTCGCCCAGCGTGCAATCCGTCAGGCGTTCCTGTACATAAAGAATGAAGTGTATGTGGTCAGGCATTATCTAAAGTATATTGTTATCAAAAGTAGCATCCTAACCGCCATTGATACAGAGCCATTTATCATTGATGGTTTAAGAAACTACTTTTGATAATATTAGAGAGTGTTGGTGCTAACAAAAGCTTTTTAGGAGTT
>JAZUEP010000085.1:0-17709 GCA_045640225.1 Bacteroidales bacterium
GAGACAGTTCGGTCTCTATCTGTTGTGGGCGCAGGAATTTTGAGTGGACCTGACACTAGTACGAGAGGACCGTGTTGGACTGACCTCTGGCGTACCGGCTGTTCCGCCAGGAGCATAGCCGGGTAACCAAGTCGGGAACAGATAAGCGCTGAAAGCATCTAAGTGCGAAGCTGGCCACAAGATAAGAGTTCCAATGAGGGTAGTTGTAGACTACGACATAGATAGGCTGCAGGTGTACGCAATGCGAGTTGTTCAGCCGAGCAGTACTAATCACCCGACAACTTCTTTTTAGCCAAAGCAGTTGTAATTACGAATTACAAATTACGAATTACGGCAGGCTAGGCAATAAACAAAAAGTATCTACTGATACGAACAAGACTTTTCTCCAATATTGTCAATTCTGCTCTATGGTGTAATGGTAGCACGCAAGATTCTGGTTCTTTTAGTCTGGGTTCGAGTCCTGGTAGAGCAACTGAGATCGCAAAGATGTAAAATTCTTTGCGATTTTTTTTTATTTTAAATTTGGAGTATTTGGCAGTAGGTGAGCCTCAATAAGGAGAGTTTTGGCTGAATTGTGGGATAGTTATGTAATCTGCTTTGAAGTATGCGGAATTATTGTTATTTTTGCGGCGCGTTTGAATGTGTATCGTAGATTCCATAATTTGCGGTGCGATTGAATGGAAAGCGATGGTTTGAAATTTTGCGACGCACTTCGATTCAAAGTGAAGATTCGATATAAATGTGAGATTATGGAACTGAGACAATTGGCATATTTTGTAGGAGTTGCGGATTCGGGGGGCTTTTCGGAGGCTTCGAGGAAGTTGTATGTTTCGCAGAGTGCGATATCTCAGCAGATTAAACTGCTTGAGGATGAGCTGGGCTCGCAATTGTTTGTGCGGCATCATAATAATGTAACGTTGACGGAAAGTGGCAGGAAGCTCTATCCTTTGGCCAGAACGGTTTTAGAGGATGTGGAGGAATGCAATTCCGCCATGAAGGAACTGAAGAACCTGCTGTGTGGCGAACTGAATATTGGCCTTACCTATTCGTTGGAGCCATTTATGCGAGATGCGATGCTGCGGTTCCTGCGCCTTTATCCTGGTGTACGATTGAATGCGCACTACAAGAATCTACAGGAATTGCTGAGGATGCTACAAAATGAAGAGATAGACGTGATGCTGTCCATGATGCCGGCAAGTCCACATGACTTCATAACTTCGGTCGAGTTGACGGAATACCGGTTGGCTGCGGTGATGAACAAGTCTCATGTACTGGCCCGGAAAAAGAACATTACCTTCCGAGATCTTTTGCCGCATAAACTGATATTGCCCGAAAAGGGACTGCGCGATCGTAATGCCATTGAGAGTTTTGTCCGAAAAGACACGGGGAATCTCCATGTCCAGGCGGTTGTAAATGACGTTAATGCTCTTCTCAATATTATTCAAGGGTCAAACTATGTTACGATACTTACCGAGACAAGCATCGCCAGCCGTAGCTATCTGTGTGCTGTTCCGATTGAAGAGTTGAATGAGCCTATCCCGATTTTCGCTCATTTCAATAATCGGCTTGCCCAAAAGAGCAGTGCAACGAAGTTTCTAGCGATTCTTCGCGATACGGCAAATCTGCATCAGATGATTTGATTCTCTGTACTTTATATCTGCCTTCTTGGGCCAGCTATTAGCAAAAGCATTGGATGTCATTAGCAAATACTATCGATAACTTTTCTCGTTTCATGCAATTTTGCGTACTTTTGCACCGCCAGAATCGTTGAGCTGGCAGTTTAGAGTACTAATAACATAAATGCAGTAGTTATGAAAAAATGGATTTGCAGACAGTGTGGATACACACACTATGGGGATGACGCTCCGGAACGGTGCCCACAATGTGGAGCAACGCAGTCTCGGTTTTATTGCGATAGGAAGTCGCGATGGTGTACGTATGGCGTACTGATCGTCATCGTGGCGATTCTGATTGGCCTCTGTTTCGCCTTCTGCTCATGCGGCACATCCGCGAAGGTTGACAATGCGGCAATCCGCACTATGGACTTGGATCGCTATCTGGGGCAATGGTACGAATTGGCCAGGTTTGACCATAGTTTCGAGCGTGATCTGAGCTATTGCACGGCTACCTACCTGTTGCAAGATGATGGTACGGTCAAAGTCATCAACCAAGGCAAGAAGAATGGTGCGTGGAAGGTGTCGGAGGGCAAAGCAAAGTTGACGAACGATCCAGGAATACTTCGAGTATCGTTTTTCGGCCCATTCTATTCCGACTATCGCGTGCTGATGCTTGCCCCAGACTATTCCTATGCCCTTGTCGGTGGAAGCAGCGATGAATATCTCTGGATACTCTCGCGCACACCGCAACTGAATAACGCAACGCGTGATATGATTCTTCGTGAGGCTCGACAGCGAGGTTACGAAACGGAAAACCTCATCTGGGTGCAGCAATAACTATGTGCAATTGATCGCCATCAATTTCGGATTGATTTTCCTACACCATTCGAGTGGTGTTAGCAATTCGGATTCGTTTTTCCTACACCATTCGAGTGGTGTTAGCAATTTGGATTGATTTTTCCTACACCATTCGAGTGGTGTTAGCAATTTGGATTCATTTTTCCTACACCATTGGAGTGGTGTTAGCAATTTGGATTCGTTTTTCCTACACCATTCGAGTGGTGTTAGCAATTCGGATTGATTTTCCTACACCATTCGAGTGGTGTAGGATTTTTTTGTTCGAACCAATCTTACACATTTTAAATATATATAATAAGCAGCCAGAGAGGCGTTTTGTAGCTCGTGGCTGCTCGTTTCTGCATGATGGTGGGGCGAATCGGAGGAAAATGGACGTCGTATACCGGTAAATATGCTATCCGTGGGTATCAAAAACGCGAATTGCATGATATTATATCGTCCATTTATTGTAGTCTTTTAGCATAGTGCAAGGATGTGCGAATAGAATCAGGAAATAAATCGTTATATTTGCAGCACATTACCGAAAGAAAAGTCAAGCAATCTACGCGACTACTACGTCTAAAAAAGCAAACAACAATTATATTATCTTATTAACTCTCATTTCCCATGATTACATCAAAGGTTATGAAATTCAAAGCTGTGTTGATGACATTGTGCCTTGTGCTGATGTCGTTTACGCTCGCCGCACAGGTGACGGTAACAGGTACAGTTTTGGATACGACTGGTGAGCCGATTATCGGAGCAACGGTCAGAGAGAAGGGCACCAATGCCGGTACGATTACCGACATCGGTGGTAATTTCTCGTTGAAGGTGGCAAGTTCGAATGCTACCTTAGTAGTGTCATACGTCGGTCTTGAGACCCAAGAGCTGAAGCTTGCGGGGAAGAACAAGCTCGACATCGTTTTGCGCGACAATGATGAGTTCCTCGAGGAGGTAGTCGTTGTAGGTTATGGTACACAGAAGAAGGTGACCATGACGGGTGCGGTTTCGAACGTTGGTTCGAAGGAGCTTCTGAAGTCTCCTGTTGCCAACCTCGGTAACGCCCTTCAGGGTAAGCTTCCTGGCGTACAGACCGTGCAGTATTCAGGTCTGCCAGGTGCCGACGATCCTATCATCCGTGTCCGCGGTATCGGTTCGCTGAACAGTGCCGAGCCTCTCGTACTGGTGGACGGTGTAGAGCGTTCGTTCACCCAGATTGACCCTAATGAGGTTGCCGACATCTCGATCCTGAAGGATGCTTCGGCTACGGCTGTGTTCGGTGTGCGTGGCGCCAACGGTGTAATCCTTGTTACCACGAAGCGTGGTGATGTAGGCAAGCCATCGGTCAGCGTTACGGCTTCGGCTGCCGTTCAGCAGGTTTCGGACTTCATCCACTTTACCGACTCGTACACCTATGGCAAGATGCACAACTATGGTACGATTACCGATGCTCTGCCAATGTCGGAGTGGCCAGGCAGTGCCGTAATCAGCGACTACACGAAGTACGAGGACCTGGGCATCCGCTTCAACCAGACCGCCATGCAGCACTTCAAGGATGGTGACATGCCTGTGACCTATCCTTCGACCGACTGGCTCGACTACATCATGAAGTCGGCCGCCTGGCAGGAGCAGGCCAACATCAACGTGAGCGGTGGCACCGAGAAGATGCGTTACTTCGTATCGGTAGGTTTCTTCAACCAGAACTCGCTGTTCAAGACCTTCAGCGCCAACGATGACGAGACCTTCAAGTTCAATCGTTACAACTATCGTGCCAACCTCGATATCAACGTATCGAAACTGAGCACCCTTTCGCTCACCCTGGGTGGCCGCGTAGAGAACCGTACCACTATGGGCGACGGCGAGGCATTCCTGTTCCGCTATCTGCAGAGTGCTACTCCATACGCTGGCTATGGCCTGGACGAGGAGGGTCGCCATATCATCTCGGACAAGGCCCTGGTAGGCGACTATGGCCGCGATGCCCTCGACAACTTCTACAACCTCGGTTATGTGCTCGAGAGCAAGAACACCGTAAACTTCGATATCCAGTACAAGCTCGACCTTAGCCCGATCACCAAGGGCCTGGACTTCAAGGTGAAGGCTGCCTACAACTCGGATTACACCGCACAGAAGAATCGTAAGAATGGTTATGGCTCGGGCACCAAGTACGTGGCCACGATCATCGACGGCGAGGAGGTACTTCGCAAGGAGGGAACCACCTGGCCAATTCCTTACAGCGAGAGCAAGTGGGGCAGCCGTAACTGGTATGCCGAGGCAAGCCTGAACTATGCCCGCAAGTTCGGCAAGCACAACGTGACCGCCCTCGCCCTCTACAACCAGAGCAAGCGCTACTATCCTGGCGGCACGTTCAATGCCATTCCTACCGGTTACGTAGGTCTGGTAGGCCGTGCTACCTACGATTACGATATGAAGTATATGATCGACTTCAACATCGGTTACAACGGTTCGGAGAACTTTGCCCGCAACAAGCGCTATGGTACCTTCCCATCGGCTTCGATCGGCTGGATTCCTTCGAACGAGACCTGGTGGGAGCCTGTCAAGAAGATCGTCGGCTACCTGAAGTTGCGTGCCTCGATCGGCCAGGTAGGTAACGACAACCTTCGCGGCCAGCGCTTCCTGTACCTGCCAGGTGCATGGGAGTTCCGTAGCGGTTCGCTGACCGTCAATCCACAGATCCGTGGTGCCAACTTCGGTACTGGTAATGAGTTGTGGCGTCAGATTGCACGCGAGCTTACCAATGGTAACCCCGACGTGACCTGGGAGACCGCTACCAAGCAGAACTACGGTATCGATGCCCGTCTGTTCGACGAGAAGCTCGGCATCAACGTCGACTTCTTCTGGGAGGATCGTAAGGACATCCTCGTGACCAACGAGGCTTCGCTGCCAGCCGTGACCAGCCTTCCTGCCAGCTACGTGAACCGTGGCCGCGTGAAGAACCATGGCTATGAGATCCAGCTGAAGTGGGAGGACAAGATCAACAACTTCTACTACTCGCTGGCTCCAGGCATGACCTATGCCCGCAACAAGATCATCGAGCAGCTCGAGGTTCCACCAATGTACCCATGGCTCAGCCGCACCGGTAACCCTGTAGGTCAGCCATTCGGCTATGAGTTCTTCGAGTTCTACGACGAGGGTACCGAGGCTCGCTATCGTGCACAGTATGGCACGGATATGCCTGACCAGAAGATCGCCCTGAAGCATGGTGATGCCGTCTACGTCGACCTCAATGGCGACGGCGAGATTGACAAGAACGATATGCACGCCATCGGTTATACCGACGTTCCTGAGCTCAACTATTCGATGAACATGTACTTCCAGTACAAGAACTTCGACCTGTCGATGCTGTGGATCGGTGCCGACCACGTAAACCGTTTCCTCTCGACCTACTATCGTAAGCAGTTCGGTTCGACCGACAATTCGGCCCTCGTACAGTGGGTAGCCGACAACTCGTGGACCGAGGATAACCGCGATGCTATCCTGCCACGTATCTCGTTCTCGAACGGTACGCACAACTGCGAGGATTCGAACATCTGGCTCATCAACACGGCCTATGCCCGTCTGAAGAACCTCGAGATCGGCTACACCATCAACAAGCCTAAGTGGATGCCACTGTTCAACTCGGTACGCTTCTATGCTACCGGTCAGAACCTCCTTACCTTCACCTCATTCAAGGGTAATGACCCTGAGGCCGAAGGTGGTAACTACGAGCGTGGCGTACGCTACCCAATGACCCGCGTTTACAATTTCGGTGTAAAGGTTAACTTCTAAAAGTAAGTACAAACTATGAAACATTCTATATATATTCTGGCTCTGGCTGCAGGAGTTGGCTTCACCGCTTGTGTCGACGACTTCAAGGTGGGCGACAGCTTCCTTGAGAAGGCTCCCGGTGTGGATGTCGATGCTGATGTCGTATTCAGCAAGGCCGAGTATGCCCGTAACTTCCTGTGGGGTGCCTACGGCCAGCTCTACTGCGAATATACCAGCAGCAACTGTATGAATCGCGCTCCTATCGACGTGCTTGGCGACTCATGGCACTGCTATGTATCGTGGGGCGGTCCTAAGCAGAGCTACTATACCGGTGGTCTGACCGAAGATTGTCAGGACACCTCCGACTCGAACTTCCAGGGCAAGTTCTCCTATTCGACCAAGAATCCAAGTTCGGATGCCGACGGCCGTGTATCGATCTACGAGACCATACGCAAGTGCTGGCAGCTGGTCGAGAGGCTCCCTGACGTACCTGATATGACGGATGCCGAGAAGAGCCAGCTCACGGGCGAGGCCTATACCATTATGGCAAGCCGTTACTTCGACGCCTTCCGCAACTTCGGCGGCCTTTGCCTGGTCGACCATGCGTTCGGTGTAGGCGAGGACTTCACCTCTGGCCGTGCTACTGCCTGGGAGACCGTAGAATTCATCGACGGTCTGATTCAGAAGGCTATCGACGAGCCTGGCTTCCCTTGGGTCATCGACGACGTTGACTACTGGGGCGGCCGTCTGACCAAGGCTTCGGCCAAGGCCCTTCGCTGCAAGCTCTGGATGTTTGCGGCTTCACCACTCTTCAACAGCGATGCTCCTTACATGGAGTACTCGGAGGACAAGAAGACCGAGTTCACCAACATCGAGCACGTATGGTTCGGCAAGAAGGATCCTGCGCTCTGGAACCGCTGTCTTGAGGCTTGCCGCGACTTCTTCAACTCGAACGGTTCGGACGACGGCAAGACGGGTTCGTACTATCTGGTATGGCCTGAGACCAA
The DNA here is from genome assembly GCA_045640225.1 of Bacteroidales bacterium. GTDB lineage: Bacteria > Bacteroidota > Bacteroidia > Bacteroidales > UBA3663 > Liminaster. Next base: position 7,226 of record JAZUEP010000085.1, read on the forward strand.
CGACGAGGCCGGTTATCGCAAGGCTTATCGTGCTGCCTATCACGACCGTGCCAGTACGAAAAACCACGAGAAGCTGTTCGATGCTCAGCCACAGTACAAGGTATCGGAATGGGGCTGGTCGGGCTTCGAGATGGACTGCCTGCGTCAGGGCGGTGCCGTACCTACCAACGAGCTGATGGAGATGTTCGGCATGGCCGACGGTACCAACTATCCTTATGCCAATGCCGACATCTATGGCGAAGGCAAGAACCCTACCGGCATCGACATCTTCGAGAACCGCGACCCACGTCTCTACGAGACCATCGTAGTGCCACGTGCCGTCTGCAACCAGATCGAGGACTATAAGGGCAACACCAAGATCCAGACCTGGGTAGGTGGCGACTTCGAATACGACTCGAACATGAACTCGAATGCCGACAACTGTGCATCGGGCTACATGATGTTCAAGTGGGTGAACGATTACTGGAAGATCGGCAACGAGCCAATCGGTGTGGCTTACATCCGTCTGGCCGAAGTCTTCCTGATCCGTGCCGAGGCTCGTGCCGAGACCGATGACCTGGCTGGCGCTCTTGCCGACCTCAACCTGATCCGCAGCCGTGTAGGCCTGGGCAAGATCGAGGATATGAACCCATCGCTCAACCTCAAGACCAACAAGGAAAACCTCATCAAGGAGATCCTTCGCGAGCGCAACTGTGAGATCGGTGCCGAGTGTGGCGACCGCGTTTACGACATGATCCGTCGTAAGCTCGAGGCTGACTTCACCAAGCCACTGCACGAGATCCGTGTATATCGTCTGGATGCTTCGGGCAAGCGTATGACCGAGGGCGATACCCGTCTGGCCGAAGGCGAGCCATGGCCAAAGTTCGAGTACGAGCGTCCACAGATCGTCAATGGTGCCCGCCGCTGGTGGGAGCCAGGTTACTGGACAAACAAGTGGTACCTCGACCCCGTGTCGCGTATCGAGATCCAGAAGGGCTATGGTCTGACCCAGAACCCAGGTTGGTAATTTAATTAACTCTGACAATTATGAATATAAACATATTTAAATATAGCCTGTTAGGAGCGTGTGCCATTCCTATGGTAGCATCGGCTCAGACCACGCTGGCCGACAAGCAGGCCCAGAAGGTCGACCTCGGCTATGGCGTAGAGAGCTCTGAGTTCCTTACTACAGCAGCCGCTACCACCATCACGGCAGAGGAGTTGCAGCGCACATCGGCTATCAGCCTTGCAGATGCTCTTTACGGCAAGCTGCTCGGCCTCACTGCTACCCAGAACACTGGTTTCAAGGGTGAAGAGGGAGCAGGTGCCTCGTTCAATATCCGTGGCACACAGACCACTGGCGAGAAGGAGATCCTCATCCTCGTCGATGGTTACGAGCGTCCTATCGATCGTCTCAGCGTCGAGGAGATCGAGAGCGTTACCGTCCTGAAGGATGCTGCTGCCGTTGCCCTTTACGGCCACGAGGCCATCAACGGTGTACTGCTGGTCAAGACCAAGCACGGTTCGACCACGGGCAACCACGTCAAGGTGGGCTACTCGCACAAGTTCCAGTTCGATGCCCCGATGGCCGACATGGTCGATGCCTACACCTATGCCAACGCCCTGAACTCGGCCCGTATGAACGATGGCCTTGCTCCGGCCTATACTGCCGACGAGCTGGCGAAGTTCCAGAACGGTTCGGATCCGCTGGTCTATCCTAACGTGAACTGGCGCGACGAGGCATTCGGCAACTCGGCCAGCGAGAACCATGCCTTCGTATCGATGTATGGCGGCAACCAGAGCGTACAGTACTACACCCAGCTCGATTATACCGATGCCCGCGGTATGCTGAAGAACACCGACCAGGGCGACTGGGATTCACAGCATAAGTATTCGAAGGCCAATATCCGTGCCAACGTCGACTTCAAGCTGTCCGAGAGCACCAAGGTCTCGGCCAACATGCTTGCCATCTTCATGGAGACCAACGGCATCCCTAACGTCACCTCGAACGATGCCTGGTGGCACCTCTACAAGGTTCCGGCCCTGGCATTCCCTATCCAGACCGCTGACGGTGTATGGGGCGGCAGCAATACCTATGGCGACTACAACCTCCTTGCCAAGGTACAGGGTACCGGTTTCCAGAAGACTCACCAGCGTCAGATCTGGGCCAACATGACCCTCGAACAGGACCTCAGCATGTTGCTCAAGGGCCTCTCGTTCTATGCTGGCGGTTCGTACGACAATGCCTCGAACATCGTCGAGCGCAGCTCGAAGGGCTATCAGTACGGATGGCACTACTACGATGGCGGCGAGATGAAGACCGTCACCCAGGGTACCGTCGAGGACAAGCTGGCCTTCAGCAACTGGGTCGATGCCCAGTGGCGCACGGCTACCTTCCACGCTGGCCTGAAGTATGCTGCCGAGTTCGCCAATGGCGATCACCTCTCGAGCAACCTCAACTACAACATCAAGGGCGAGATTCGCGACGATCGCAACAATACCTACTATCGTGCCAACACCCAGCTGGCTACCCATTACGACCATGCCAACAAGCTGTCGGCCGACCTGATCCTGGCCATGAACGGTTCGAGCCGTAGCTATCCGGCCAAGTGGGCCTTCTCGCCAACGCTCGGCCTCGGCTACGTGTTTGCCAACAATCCTGACGGTGCCCTTACCTACGGCAAGGTTCGCGTTGCCGGCGGTATCCAGCACACCGATTACGTACCGGCTGCAGGCCTCTGGCTTTCAGCCTGGAACAACTCGAACGGTCAGTACTTCTACGGCCAGGGCTTCTCGTCTTCATGGGGTGCCTTCCAGACCTCGTTCCCTACCGACAACTTCCAGCAGGAGACTGCCTACAAGGCCAACATCGGTACCGACCTGCGCCTGTTCAATGCCCTCGACGTAACGCTCGATGCCTTCTACCAGAAGCGTACCAACATCCTTGTCAGTGCTTCGGCTCTCAACTCGTCGGTTGTCGGCATCCAGTCATCGTACGACGATAAGGGCGAGGTTACCAGCTATGGTTTCGAGGCTGGCCTCCGCTATGCCAAGACCTTCGCCAATGGCCTGAACCTCTCGGCCGGTGCCATGCTGACGGCTACTACCAGCCGCATCGACGCCTGGATCGAGACGCCAGCCTATCCTAACCTGTCGTACATCGATGGTGCAGCCGATGCTGCCCGTGGCCTGGTTGCCCTGGGCCTCTTCAGCGATCAGGCCGACATCGACAACAGCCCTCGTCAGGAGTTCGGACAGGTCAAGCCTGGCGACATCAAGTATAAGGATGTCAATGGCGATGGCGTCATCAACGAGTTCGACCGCGTCAACTTCGACTATGGCACAGCCGTTCCTGCCCTCAACTATGCATTCAACCTCGGCCTCGAGTACAAGGGCTTCGGCCTGAATGCCTACTTCCAGGGTGCTTCGAACCAGATGAAGAACATCCGCTATGTCGATGGCGTCTGGGGTGCATTGTCCGACAATCGCAACCTCTCGGTCGAGTACTACGACAACTGCTTCGACACCAAGGGTGCCGGTGCCAAGTATCCACGCCTCTCGACCGAGAACGTGGTGAACAACACCCAGGAGTCTGACCTCTGGTATCAGAACGTCAGCTGGCTGAAGCTCCGCGACTGCGAGGCTTACTACAAGCTGCCGGCCGCATGGACCGAGCCTATCAAGATCGCTGGCGCCAAGGTCTATGTGCAGGGTCAGAACCTCTTCACCTCGAGCAGCATCAGCGCCATGGATGCCGAGAACCTCAGCACCGGCTATCCTGTGATGAAGAGCGTGAACGTTGGTTTGTCAGTAATGTTCTAATTCCGATTTGCTACTATGAAACTAAATAAATTCCTTATCTTAGCTCTGCCAGCAGCCTTCACGCTCGGTTCGTGTGTCGACCTCGACTACACCGAGGAGACCGTGCGCGACGAAGCCTGGAACTACTCAAACCCGAACGACGGTATCAAGAACATGGTTTGGGATGTGTACGCTCAGATATACAACAACGAGTTCGAGGCCAACAGCGACAACTACCACGCCAGTGTGACCGACGAGGCCGAGTTCGCACTCGCTACCGCCAACATCAACAAGTTTGTCAACGGCGGCTGGAGCCCTGCCAACCCCTTCTCGAACACCTGGGTCAAGTCGTATCGCGCCCTGGCCGAGATTCACTATTACCTCGAGAACCTCCACAAGGTCGACCTCTCGGAGTATCAGTACGAAAGCTCGTATGCCGATATGATCCTGCAGTACGAACTCTTCCCTTACGAGCTTCGTTTCCTGCGTGCCTACTATTACTTCGAGCTGGTCAAGACCTATGGCGACGTGCCCCTGGTGACCACCACGCTCACCAATGGTCAGGCCAATAACGTCACCCGCACCCCGGCCAGCGAGGTCTTCGACTTCATCGTCCGCGAGCTCGACGAGTGCGCTCCTTATCTCCCTGTTTCGTACGAGCAGGAACCTGGTATGGAGATCGGCCGTGCCACCCGTGTCGCTGCCTATGCCCTGAAGGCCCGTACGTTGCTCTATGCGGCTTCTCCGCTGTTCAACCCTACCAATGCCACCTCGAAGTGGGAGGCAGCAGCCGAGGCCGCCAAGTACGTCATCGACAATGCCAAGGACTGGGGCCTGAAGCTCAGTGCCTACAAGGACCTCTGGGGCCACGAGGCCTTCTTCAACAAGGAGATCATCTTCGGCATCGGCCGTGGCGAGAACAACGACTTCGAGAAGGCCAACTACCCGATCGGTGTCGAGAACGGTGCTTCGGGCAACTGTCCTACCCAGTCGCTGGTCGACCAGTATGAGTATCAGAACAATGGCGAGACCTTCGGCCACCGCAATCCTGGCAGCATCGACCTCAATGCCGATCCGTATGCCGGCCTCGACCCACGCTTCGAGCTCACCATCGTCAAGAATGGCGATACCTGGCCAACCAATGGCGCACAGAAGAAGGTGATCGAGACCTTCATCGGCGGCTTCAATGCGGCTCCTAAGTATGGTGCCACGCCTACCGGTTACTACCTGCGCAAGTACGTCGACGGTTCGTGCGTCACCACGGCCGACAACCAGACCTCGAAGCGCCACACCTGGATCGTGATGCGTCTGGCCGAGATGTACCTCGACTTTGCCGAGGCCGCCTATCGTGCTACCGGCAGTGCCAACGATGCCACCTATGGCATGACCGCCAACGAGGCTGTCAACGAGCTTCGTGGCCGTGCCGACATCAGCATGCCTAAGTTCACCGAGGATGGCGAGGCCTGGGTCGAGCGCTACGAGCGTGAGCGTCTGGTCGAGTTCGCCTTCGAGGATCAGCGTTTCTGGGATGTACGTCGTTGGCAGAAGGGCCAGCAGTACTTCCGCAACGTCACCGCTGCCTCGATCAGTGCCGACTTGGTACTCACCCGTCAGACCCATGCGCGCAACTGGGACGAGAAGTACAACCTCTTCCCAATCCCACAGTCTGAGATTCAGCGTAATCCGAAACTTACCCAGAACCCAGGTTGGTAACATCTAATATAATAAGAGAATTATGAAAAATATTCAGAAATATTTAGGTCTGACCCTGATGGCACTGCTCTTCTCGGTAGTGTTCTCGGCCTGCGACGAAAAGGACGATTTCGGTTCTGATAATGTCGGTCTGGGCATCAAGGTCTTTTCGCCGACCAAGGTGGTCCCTGGCCAACCTGTCACGATCAATGGTTCAGGTTTCGACGAGGTCACCGAGGTAGTCTTCCCAGGCGATATTGCCGTCACGAACTTCGAACTGGTAAGCAGCGAGATGATTCGCGTCGTCACTCCTTCGGGCATCAACATTTCGGCCGAGGGCGAGAAGCTCATCGTCCGCTCTTCGGGCAATCAGGCCGAGTCGCCTCGCCTCATGACACAGGGCAATACCCGTCCTAATGCCTATTCGGCCGAACCTGGCGATGAGGTCAAGGCCAAGTCCATCCTCAAGATCTTCGGTCAGGACATGGAGTTTGTCAACAAGGCCACCTTCATCGATACCGAGGACCAGCCTATCGTGCTCGAGGCCAAGGACTTCTATCGTATTGCCACCAACAGCGTTTCGATCAAGGTTCCTGCCAACATCAAGGAAGGCCTTCAGGTCGGAACCTTCGAGACCTACGATGGCAAGAAGTTTGAACTGCCCGAGTACAACTATGCTGCTGCTGCCGATGGTGGCCACTGGGAGACCGTCAAGACCCTCATCTGGGAGAACACCGATCCTGCCGGCAATGGCGAGGTCAACTGGAGCAGCCAGTATCGTTTCGCCAACTCGGAGAACCTCACCGGCGAGGAGATTGCCGAGATCTCGATGGACAACTGGGCCATCATCCGCAACAGCGAGTTCAAGGTCGATGTCGAGGGTGCCAACCCACAGATTCGCGTAACTACCGGCTGGTGGTCAACCACCTGGACCGGCAACGACATCCAGCCAGGCAACGACCTGCTTGCCGACAATGGCAACGGCAGCTGGACGCTCACCGTCAACCTCAATGGCGATCCTATCCTCGATGCCCTCGATCAGCAACACCTCCTCTTCACCGGTAGCGGCTACACGCCAATGCGCATCTATGTCGAGCAGGATGTATGGGTTGAAGGCGAAGGCGGCCACTGGGAGCGCAAGTCGCTCTGGAAGAACGATGGCTCGCTGGGCAACATCAACTGGTCGAGCGAATATCGCTTCGCCAACGAGCAGACGGCTACGGGCGAGGAGTGCCATTTCTTCTCGATGGAAGACTGGGAGTTCCTCAAGAACAACGAGTTCAAGGTCGAGATCGAAGGCGCTAATCCACAGATCCGTGTCACCAGCGGCTGGTGGTCAACCACCTGGACGGGCAACGACATCCAGCCAGGCAACGACCTCCTCGAGGAGAACGGCGATGGTATCTGGACGCTTACTGTCAACCTGGCAGGCGATCCGCTCCTCGACGTCGTCGATGCGCAGCACCTCCTCTTCACCGGTAGCGGCTATAAGGTCAACGAGATCTATGTCGACACCTGGGTCGAAGGCGGCGATGGTGGTGCCAAGGAGGTAGTCATCTGGGAGAACGATGGCACGAAGGGCGCTATCAGCTGGTCGAGCGACTATCGTTTCTCGAACGTCGAGACCTCGACTGGCGAGGAGATCTTCGCCATCCCGATGGATCAGTGGGAAGTAATCCGCAACGGCACATTCCTCCTCGACCTCGAGGGCGAAAGTCCTCAGATCCGTGTCACTACCGGCTGGTGGTCAACTACCTGGACCGGTAACGACATCTTCCCTGGCGACGACCGTCTGGTCGACAATGGCGATGGTACCTGGACGCTCACCGTCAACTTCAGTGGCGATGCCATCCTCGACCTGCTCGATCCTCAGCACCTGCTCTTCACCGGCGGTGGCTACACCCCTCTGAAGCTGTACTATAAGTAAGAAAGGAAGGGACTCTCTCCCCGCTCTCCCTTTAGGGAGAGGGCCAGTTAGTTACTGCTGGCCAAGGGGAGAGAGTCCTCTTTATCTTTTTACCTTTTTATCTCTCTTTGGTTAGCGGGGGGAGAGTCCTTTAATATGAAGACTTATATTCTACTGCTGGCAATGCTCGTCATGAGCGGAAGCCTCGTTGCCCAGAAAAAGGCAAAGACCGAAACCGACGAAACTATACCATTCAACGGCATGGTGACCGACCTGATGGACCAGCCCCTGAAAGGCGTGCGTGTCTGGGTCGAGAGCGAGAACAAGTATTCGAAGAGCGACAAGCAAGGCCGCTTCGGCCTCACCAACGTACAGCCCACCGACACCCTGCACCTGCATTACCGCAAGACACACTACGACATCCCCGTCGATGGCAAGAAGAGCATCCGCATCCGCCTGGGCGACCAGCTCGACGTAAGCGAGGATGAGATGCTCGTCAACCTCGGTTACGGCTACGTCAAGCAACGCGAACGCCTCATCCCGACCAACGGCATCTCGGGCGAAGAACTGGCCCGTACCGGCAAGACCAACCTGCTCGAAGCCCTTACCGGCAGGATAGCAGGCGTACAGATCATGGGCCGACGCGTCATCATCCGTGGCGTCGGCACCAATACCGATCAGACCGACCCCCTGTTCATCGTCGATGGTTCGATCGTCCCTTCGCTCGATTTCGTACAGGTCAGCAACGTCGATCATGTCGAGGTCCTCAAGGATGCCTCCATCTATGGTGCACAAGGCGCCAACGGAGCCATCCTGGTAACCACCAAGACCGGTAAGAGTAAGTAGGGATTGACTTTACTTCACGCGCCAGTCGCTCTTGCTGAAGTCTTCGCGTGCAACCTTGAAGGCGATAGGCGAGCTGAGGCCGGCAGCCGCGATCTTCACCGTCACGCTGTCGTTGCCCGGAGCCAGGTTCTGCAGCTGGTTCAGGCGGAAACAGGCCGTGAAGCCCATCTGGCCCGCAGGGTTGATCGTCTTCGAGCGACGCTCGTTGTGGCAGAACGTCAGGTTCAGCTCGTTCGGAATCTGCTGGTCAATCTCGTACACCAGGTTGACGGTAGGCAGCAGGTAGCCGTCCTTCTTTTCGTTCCAGCCATACGAGGCGTTGTACATGATGGTCAGGAAGCCACGGTAGGCCCATACAGCGCTGAAGTTACCGATGTTGAACAGGCTGTCCGCAGCCGTAATCTTCTGCGCGTCGGCCATCTGCTTCACCACCGGATCCATCACGCGGATCTGTTCGCCGCTCTTCAGCTCGGCGCCCGTGATGGTGCCTTCGGTCACGTCCTTCTCCTGGTAGGTGAACTGCAGCAGGGCACGCTCGATGTCCTCGAAGCCCTTGCCGCCGGTCAGGTCGTTCACGCTGCTCATCGTCGGGATAACTCGGCCACCGCCATCCTGATAGAGGACGTAGCCAGCCGTCTTGCTGCCCGTCACGGTGAAGTATCCGTAGGCCGAATGCTGGTCGTTCTCGCCGTCCAGGCACGACGACAGCAGGCAGGTAGCGGCCATAAGTGTAGCGTAAAGAGTTGTTTTCTGTAGGTTCATGTCATTGATGTTTTTTAATGATTAATATAGCGTGTCAAGTACGGATTGTGGCAGCGGCCCTTGCGTCTGCCCATTGCTATCCGAAAGCGGCTGCAAAGTTACGACAAATAATCGAGATGGCAAAATATTTTAACCAAATTTGCGAATATCCCCGCCCATTCTTCACATATTTTCCGTCAATCCCCCCTTTTGTCTTCTGAATTAGCGGATAAAACCCCGCCCCGCGCTCTCCGCTGCCCGAATCTGCCAGTTCAAAACTCGCAAGCCCATTTCGCCTCCAGATTGCCCTTCCTCGATTTGCAGTGCTGCATTTTTCTTCCGGATTGCCCTTCCTCAAAACTCGCAAGCCCATTTTTCTGTCAAATTACTCTTCCTCGATTTTATGGACTGCATTTTTCTGGCGAAATGCTCTTCCCCGTTTTTGTGGACTGCATTTTTCTTCCGGATTGCTCTTCCTCGATTTGTGGAAGCGTAATTTTTTTAGCAGAATACGCTCCATCAAAACGAGGAAGTGTAATTTGCTGGCGAAACACCCTTCCACAAATCGAGCAAGCCCATTCCGAGAATCAGCGGTTAGTAAAGACTAACAACCAGTGTCAACCGCCACTAACTTTCAGTCATCCCCCTTTAAGGGGGACCGAGGGGGTCTAGGTATCCGTAATAGCTTTTTACATCAAAACAAGGACACGCCTTCTTCCCTCCATTCAGATCCCTATGTCCCACCAGCTTCGCCTCCGGATACTCCTCGACAAGGAGAGAGAGCACCTCATGCATTACCACCAGCTGCTCAGCCGTACGGTTGTCCTCGGGCTTATGTCCTGCCGAATCCGAACATCCGCCTTCATAACATACCCCGATGCTGTGCCGATTGAAGTTCGCCACATGGCAACCTGCGATCGAGACCGGGCGGCAGTAGTACAGCGTGCCATCCCTGCGGATGTAGAGGTGGTACCCAGGATAGTTGCCGAACCCTCGTGCCTTATGATCGCGAAGCAGCCGCTCATAGGTGTAGTTAATCGAAGGCCACGTCGCCGAACAATGCACCACCAAGAGGTCAATCGTCCTCGCCGAAGCTCGACAATCCGAACGCAGCCAAGATAACACCTGCGATCTTTGTGACTGTACGAAGCAATTGGGTCCAAAAGTTACGCTTGCAGGTGCGTCGACATTCGGACTCTCCCTCAGTCCCTCCCTGAAGGGAGGGAGGAAGTTTGCTGCCGAAATAAGGGCATTTGATTGCTTCCTCTGGGTCGGGAAAGTGACAAGTGCCTGCTTCCTTTTCTTCGTCCTCAACATCATAGCGAGGATCTTTGCGAACATTTTTTTCCATCGTTTCATTTTAATTACACGTAAAATAAATTAAGAACAAGTCACTATGTTTGCAGGCCTAAACCGGCAAACGGTTAGACAAAAAAGATACCGGACGCTCTTAGGGGCTTTGCGCCCCTGCCGCTTGGCAAACTCCGCAGTGTTTTTCATAGTGGAGTTTGCAGAAGCA
>JAZUEP010000086.1:0-5974 GCA_045640225.1 Bacteroidales bacterium
GTATCGATGTTTGACCCACGTGTATTCTGGGCTTTTCGTGGATCTCGCCGTTATCCTAGTCCGATGATTACCCGCGAGGATGCTGAGGCAGTCGGCATGCAGGAGACTTATGACATCACGGTGATCGTCAAGAAGAGAGGGGATCTCTATCGTATCATCACTTGCTATGCAGGTTCGGGTTCTCCTAAAGAACCTTCGACAGCCAGCAATGAGGAGTATGCCGACTGTGTTGCGTATTGGAGCCATCATGCCTTGGTCCCGGACGAAGAGTTTTGCAAGGTAGAATCTTTGGACGAGATGCCTCAGTGGGTTATCAATGCCTATCTTGAGGCAGCAGGATAGGCATCCAAAGTAAATTTTTGGGTGATTTATCAAAAAAATGGATTTCACCTGTTTACTTTTTTCGCTATTCTGCATATAATGATGTAGACCGACCTCTGCACGATCTTTGACAACACACCTTATATATATTATTTTTTTTCAACGACCTGTCGCTACCGCGGCGTTGGAGACTACCTCCTATAGGAGGAAAGTCTGATTGGTAGTAATTCGTTCATTTCTTAAATCCAAACGCCAATGGAAAAGAAAACGAACTCGTGTGTTGTTAATGGCGCCGCAGTTAGCGCCGAGTCTCTCAACAAGCAGCAGTGGACCAAGTACCACACCCGTGGTGGCCATGGGTTCGCAGCCGAGGATGCCAACGCGATGTCCGATGCCTTCAGTGGCAAGCGTGTCGACAAGGTGGGCATGGACAACGCCCTTGACGGTGCAGACCGAATCAGCGGTGGTGTGAGCATCCAGACCAAGTACTACAGTTCTGCCAGGCAGTCGGTAGATGCCGCTTTCCGCAACGGCCAGTACCGCTACAAAGGCATGAAGCTGGAAGTGCCGAGCGACCAGTACGAGGAGGCGGTCCGCCGCTTCGCAGAGCTCACCGATCCTCAGACGGCCCGCCAGACCGTCATCAAGGGCAGCGTGACCTACAAGGAAGCGTGCAACATTGCCAAGGCCGGAAACCTGGATTCCATCAAGTTCGATGTGAAGACCCAGTCCGTCGCCTGTGGAGTCGCCTGCGGACTTTCCTTCGTTGTCTCTTATGCCAAAGCCATCCATGATGGCAAGACGCATTCGGAGGCACTGAAGGAAGCCGGCAAGACAGCTGCCAAGTCTGGCTTGACCACGATGGCCCTCGGTGTTGCAACCCAGCAGTTCCTTCGTACCACGGTAGGACGAACGGCTGCAGCTGCAATCACCCATGCCATCCGTCCGGCAGTGGCCTCAGCAATGAGTACCAGCGCTGGTCGTGCAGTTCTCACTCCAGTTGCTTCTGCCATGGCAGGCAAGCAGGTTGCAGGTGCCGCAGCGCGTAACGTGATCACAGCAGGTGTGCGTACCAACGTGATCGTGGGTGCAGGTCTCTCGGCTGTGGCTGTCGGTTCGAACATCCGCAAGTGCTGCAAGGGCGAGATGACGGCAGGTGAGTGCGTACAGGAGTCCGTTGCAGATGTCGCCGGTGTGGGCGGAGGCATGGCCGGCTTCTCAGCGGGTGCAGCCCTCGGAAGCCTCGTCCCGATTCCTGTGGTGGGAACACTGGTCGGAGGTCTGATCGGCGGCACGTTCGGTACGATTGCTTCCTCAAGCGCAGTAAGGGGTTTCTTCGGACTGTTCAAGTAACAGTCTGAGGAAACTCCTTCTTTTCTATTTCGATTTTGGTGAAGTCAGCAGCATTTTAGTGCTAATTTTATCAACATAGAAATAATAAACTCGCTTTTCGTGGCCTAGATTTGTGAAAAAATCACGAAAATAACATCAAGAATTTGTAAAATCAAAATTCTTTCGCTATCTTTGCACCACAAAAACTAAAAGAATATGATTGCAGAATTCTGTGTAAGCAATTTCTTTTCGATTCGTTCAGAACAGAAGATATCGTTTGAAGCAAGTTCAGATAGTCAGCTTGCTGACGAATATGTAGTGGAAATTCAACCAGGGGTTCGACTTCTGAAGTTAGGCATCGTTTATGGTGCCAACGCTTCAGGTAAGTCGAATGTGTTGCGTGCTTTGGAGTTTTTCCGTCAGATCATGACTGAGATTCCTGCCGATAAGATGACAGAGATTGAAGCTGTTCCATTCCTGCTTGATGAAGAGAGTAGGAATGCACATACCCGTATGTCGATGACCTTTTATCTGGAAGGTGAACGCTATGTGCTTAGTGTGGAGCTGGACAAGCAACGTATTTATCAAGAATCACTTGCTGTGTATGCCAGCAAAACTCCGACTACGCTATATAAGAGAATCTACAATGCAGGATCGGACATGGCAGAGGTGTCGTTTAGCCAAAAGGCAGGGATTGCGAAGAAAAGCCAAAACATCATCGTGGGCAATACTATCAACAATAGCACCGTGATTGCTGCATTTGGTAAATCGAATGTTGAATCAAGTCGCCTAAATCGGGTGTATGACTATTTTACAAATAGATATAGTGAAATGGTCACACCTGCCGTATCGTTGACGGAGCTGGTCAAGGCAGCTATGCGCAGCGATGAGAATCTGGAGCAGAAACGTTTCTTGTTGAAGATGCTTCGTGTATCGGATTTCAATATCGTGGATATTCGCTTGCATGAGTTGGGTAATGCTTCTGCCGAGATTGATTTCCAGCATAAGACAGATGCAGGTCAATATGAATTGCCAGAAGCCTTAGAGTCGAATGGAACTATGCGATTCCTTGGTATGTCAGTGTTGCTGCATCGGTTGTTGGTGGGCAATTGTTTCTTACAGATTGATGAGGCAGAGACAAGCCTTCATTATGAGTTGTTGTCTTATTTCGTCAAACTGTTCCTAGCCAATAGCGATGGTCATTCTCAGATGCTCTTTACCACACACGACATCAATCTGCTCAATGAGGAGTTCCTTCGTCGCGATGCTATTTGGTTTACAGATAAGAATGACTTGGGAGAAACCACATTGAAGCGACTCAATCAGATGGGCTTGCACAAGACACTTTCTCCTTATAATGCATATCGTCAGGGAAAACTTGTGCGATTGCCATTCCTCGGCAGTATTTACCTTGACCAAAACGATTGATGCTATGGCTAAGAAAAGTATAGCAATCATTGGTGAGGGCGAAACGGAATGGTTCTATTTTGATGCCCTTCGTCGAGCCCGTCGTTTCCCGTTTAAGGTCGCTCCTGACTTCCCTCAACATGCAGATATGCCCCATATGTTGAAGTTGGCCGAGAGATATCTGTCAGAAGGCTACGACTATGTAGTCTGTCTCATAGATATGGATCGCCTGAATCAAAACTCAATAGAGATGCAGACTTACCAACGACTGAAACAGAGATATGGTAAGCATGTGCTCTTTATTGAGACAGGACCTTGTACGGAATTTTGGTTCCTGCTTCACTTTATCCCAGCTCCAGCTATCCGTCGTTTTGCAAATTATGACCAGCTGTTGCCCGAACTGCAGAAATATTTGCCTGGATACGAAAAGACGAAACGCTATTTCCGTCAGCATGATATATATCGTACTCTAATAGAAACTGGAAATCTTCAGCAGGCAATGAGTAACGCAGAAACCCTCTGTATTCTGAAAGAAGAACATCCTGACTATGTCGTGGCATATTCTCAAATGCATGAGGTGTTAAGGTTACTTGAGTCAATGGTGTAAAAAACATATTCGAGTATTATGCTATTCCGATTTCCAAAGAGGAGGAATATTCCTCTTCCTCACTCCTCCAGAAACATGCCATTTTGTAATCTCTAAGATAGCAAAATCGGCTAATTTGTTGAGATTAACGTTTTTAACATGAAATGCTAAAATATGCGCTACAAGGGGCTGAAACGAGGATTCTGCATACCGCATTTGATGGTGGAATAGTTTCACCCGACCAATGATTGGTATTGCCGTATGTTGTTGATATTCAGCTTAAACCAAACGGTTCAACGAGGAGGAGTATTAAGTCCTGCGGACGGCAGAGGCGCGATACCGAAAAAGTAAAGTGCGGCAAGATGGATCAGACGATTCGTCTTGCCGTGCTTTTTTGTGTGGCTACGGCCGGGTGTACGGGTGGGGAGCGAGGCGACGCGGTCAGGGGCGAGGCGAGTGGTCAGGAGCGAGGCGGAGTCTTGTTGATGGCTTTGCGGACGTAGGCGTCGATGCCGAAGATTGAGCCGGCGTAGATCAGTATCTGGGCGAAGATGTAGAGGACGGAGTCGTGGATCTGGCCCGGGGGTGGGAGCAGCATCGGAAAGCAAACTGAGGAGACCCTGATCGGGCAAGCGCCACCGAAAGCCGCGCGGCGTTGACACCCCCCGTTGGCAAAACATGGCCGACGGGGGTGGAAATGAGGGGCGCGGGCCAGATTGTGGGGGCAGGATTTGGCGATGTCGGACTTTTTTGCTAACTTTGCGGCCCTTAATACAAGAATATGATTACAGTCAACAACCTACAGGTACAGTTCGGTAAGCGCGTCCTCTTCCAGGACGTCAACCTGAAGTTCACCCCCGGCAACTGCTACGGCATCATTGGTGCCAACGGCGCCGGCAAGTCAACCTTCCTGCGCGTACTGAGTGGCGAGGTCGATGCCACCCGCGGCACCTTCGAGATGGGCCCAGGCGAGCGTCTCTCGGTGCTCGAGCAGGACCACAACAAGTACGACGAATACACGGTGATCGACACCGTGCTGCGCGGCAATACGGTGCTCTACGCCATCATGGAGGAGAAGAACGCCATCTACATGAAGCCCGAGATGAGCGAGGAGGACGGCATGCGCGCCGCCGAGCTGGAGGAGAAGTTCGCCGAGATGGACGGATGGAACGCCGAGTCGGACGCTGCGATGCTGCTGTCGGGCCTGGGCATCAAGGAGGACCTGCACTACATGCTGATGGGCGACATCCCGGCCAAGCAGAAGGTGCGCGTCATGCTGGCCAAGGCACTGTTCGGCAATCCTGACAACCTGCTGCTGGACGAGCCTACCAACGACCTCGACCTCGACACCGTGATGTGGCTCGAGAACTTCCTGGGCAACTTCGAGCAGACGGTGCTCGTCGTATCGCACGACCGTCACTTCCTCGACTCGGTATGTACGCATACGGTGGACATCGACTTCAAGAAGTGCTCGCTCTTCGCCGGCAACTACTCGTTCTGGTACCAGTCGTCGCAGCTGGCCCTGCGTCAGCAGCAGATGGCCAACAAGAAGGCCGAGGAGAAGAAGAAGGAGCTGGAGGAGTTTATCCGCCGCTTCTCGGCCAACGTGGCCAAGTCGAAGCAGACCACCAGCCGCAAGAAGATGCTGGAGAAGCTGAACGTGGAGGAGATCCAGCCATCGACCCGCCGCTATCCGGGCATCGTCTTCACGCCCGAACGCGAGGTGGGCAACAAGGTGCTCGAGGTGCACGGCCTGGGCAAGACGGTGGAGGGTCAGCAGCTGTTCCACGACGTGAACTTCCAGATCGAGCCAGGCGACAAGGTGGTGTTCATCAGCCACGACCCACGCGCCATGACGGCACTGTTCGAGATCATCAACGGCCAGGACCACGACCACGAGGGTACGTACAACTGGGGTCAGACTATCACGACGGCCTACCTGCCGCTCGACAACTCGCCCTTCTTCAACACAGACCTGAACATGGTGGACTGGATCGCACAGTATACCAACGACACGTCCGAGATCACACTGAAGGGCTTCCTGGGCCGTATGCTGTTCAAGGAGGAGGAGGTGCTGAAGAAGGCGTCGGTGCTGTCGGGCGGTGAGAAGATCCGCTGCATGATAGCGCGTATGATGATGAAGAACGCCAACACGCTGGTGCTCGACTCGCCAACGAACCACCTGGACATGGAGTCAATCCAGGCCTTCAACAACAACCTGCAGTCGTATCGCGGCGTGATCCTGATGTCGAGCCACGACCACGAGTTCATCCAGACCATCTGCAACCGCGTGATCGAGCTTGGCCCTAACGGCATCATCGACAAGCG
>JAZUEP010000087.1:0-4376 GCA_045640225.1 Bacteroidales bacterium
TGTGTTATTGCTTGCTAGCCAATCCTGCTACGATGAAAATGCAGGCAATGCCTATGCATATTTATTTGCGTATTAGTGCCTCGTTATTCTAGTATCACCTCGATATCATCGTAGAAGATGCTTTCTCCGCTTGTGATACGAGGCACGTCCAGACGGAGTAGTTTTGCTTCCTGGGCTTCGAAAGAGATCTTTTGCCAGATAGGATTATTAATGATGTTGGAGAACTCACCACGAGCCAGCTGTGTCCAGTTTTTGCCGCCATCGGTGGTGTTCCAAAGAATGTAATCGAGTGGCATTCCTTCGCGATGTGTCTGGTCTGGCAGGAAGTTGAAGCGGCTTATTGTCTGAGTCTCGCCAAGGTCGATGAACATGGATTTGACGCCATTCACG
This sequence comes from Bacteroidales bacterium, assembly GCA_045640225.1. Classification (GTDB taxonomy): domain Bacteria; phylum Bacteroidota; class Bacteroidia; order Bacteroidales; family UBA3663; genus Liminaster. The sequence continues at coordinate 391 of JAZUEP010000087.1, forward strand.
GCAAACCCTGGGAAGAAGACATAGTAGCTTGACGATTTCTTCTCACCCGCATCTGCAATGTCTGGAGTGATGTCAGGAGCCATGAACACTCCCATACGGCTTATGACAGGAAGTGCAAGGCTCTCGGTGATGGTCATGCGAAGCGCTGTGGCTGTGACCGATGGGAAGCAGATGATACGCTTGCGACCTATCGTCTCAAGTCCGTCTTCCCAATCCGCAAGTTCGTCCTGCAGCGGTTGCCAATTGCCATCGACTAAGGCTTCAAGTGAGAACTTCTTGACGCGCTGACCTAACGCGATGTCCTCACAAGCCATGAAACGGTTGAAGGTGGTCGGTGTCTTGAACGTGAGTGTATAGACAGAGTCGCCTTCGTTCTTCGGCTTTATGCCCTCTGCAAGGTCATGATCGAACACCTCATGAACCATCTTATTGAAAGCCACACCACGAGCGCTGTCGATAGGCGAGATCAAGCCGTTGGGCATGATAGGGAAGTTGAGGAGCAGGGTAGAGTTGCGACCTACCGACTTGTAGTAGGTGTCCATCAGCTTGGAGAGCGACTTGACGTGAGCGTCTTCGCTTGTGTGATAGAACCAACCCGGACGGATGGAGGTGTTTGTTTCGCCCGGACACCACACGTCGCCATCTTCCATGCCCCAATGCAGGTCGCCCCACTCAGGATCTTTGGTGCTGCTCATCTTGCTCCAGTTGCGATGGCCGATGTTGCCGGCTTCGGTACCCACCCAACGCAAGTCACCACGTCGGTCAGCGCCATCGTTCCAGATGATGCAATGTGGCTGAAGCTCGCGTATCATGTCGTAGGTCGGTCCCCAATCGTAGTAGGTAAGGCGGTCAATCTGACGTGTCTCATTGGCACCACCATACCAGCCGTTGCCACCATTGGCACCATCGAACCATACCTCATAGATGTCACCGTAGTTGGTCAAGAGCTCATGCAGCTGGTTGCGGAAGTAGGTGACGTATTCTGGATTTCCATATTCCGGGTGGTTGCGATCCCAAGGGGAGAGATAGACGGCGAACCTCAAACCTTCTTCGCGACAAGCCTCGGCCAATTCTGCCACCACATCGCCCTTTCCGTCTTTCCAAGGAGCCGACTTGACTGAGTAATCAGTATATTCCGATGGCCACATGCAGAAGCCGCAATGGTGCTTGGCCGTGAAAATAATTCCTTTCATACCCGCTGCCTTACAGGTCTTTACCCATTGACGTGTGTCAAGGTCCGACGGGTTGAAAAGGTTAACATCCTCGTCGCCATATCCCCATTCCTGATCGGTATAGGTGTTGAGCGAATAGTGCAGGAAGGCGTACATCTCCATGTCCTGAAGGGCCAACTGATCGTCGGATGGGAGAGGGCCGAAAGGTTCGACTTGTGTCTTGTTGTTGCAGGCAGAAAGTAGAGTAGCTGCAAGTATAGCGTATGTAAATTTGCGTTTCATAAGGTATCAATTTTACATTATTTATTTTACATTTAATATGAACCCATATTCATATCTCTTATTGCCAGACAAAGTGTATTCCGGCAGCGTGCGGCTTCCCCATGTGTTGATGCCTCCCACACCGTGCACACCGAGGTCGATGTTCATGTGCAGCAATCCGTCACGCTGGATGTCTTGCGGATGGCGATGTCCTTTGTCCAATTCCTCGTCAGCATAGTCGCGCACATTGAAGCACAATGGCTGCAAGCCTTCGATCTGGAGGGTATGATTGCCCTCCGTCTGGGTGCGGATGATGCGGGTGTCGCAACGATAACCATTGTCCTGCGGACGGATGTATTCCGTCTTCATCTCATCGATCGAGAGGGTATAGATGCCGATGTGTTGCGACAGCTTACGGTCAGGGTAGTTCTCGTAAGGGCCACGACCCACGTATGTAATACTATTATTATTGTTGTTGAGAGCCATGCGCATACCGAACTTCGGGATAAGTGGGATGTCATCGGTCTTTGGTACGTATGTGGCATGCACGAGGATCTCTCCATCGTTGTTGATCTCATAACGGAGCGTGTAGTCAGCACCGACAGGAAGCGTCATCTGGAATTCCACGGTCAACTTGTGTTTGCCTTTCTCGATACGAACGTCCTTGAGTTCACGTTTGGCAGCACAATCCATCCAAACGCCCAATCGCTCGCGGAATCCAGCCTTCCATTGGTTGTCGTTCTCAGGCTTCCAGAAGTAAGGTTCCAATGGGTGTTCCAGCATGGCTTCGTCTTCGGCCAGAATCTGTTTCAATGCGCCGTTGAGAGCATCGAATATTACCGATCCGTTGTTTGTCGTGACAATAATCTCTTGTGCCGACTGCTTTACTTTCGGACATTTGCCCGATGCCACAATTCCCGTTGGGTAAGGCGCTGCTTCGACTACGAATTGCTCATGTGCGATGACCGTTCCCTTCTTGCCCCAAGGCTTATCTTCACGCAATACGGCTTGTACGTTGACGATGCTGTCTGTGCCCTCGTAACGATGACCGGTGATGATGTAATCAAAGTCATCGACGCTTACAAAAGGATCCATACTCCAACGCTTCACTTCGCCATTCTCATAGCTGAAATGAATCGGCTGATAGACATACTGCACCTCATAGAAATGCGGATTCGGCATACGGTCAGGACCTACGATGCCGTTGATCAGGAAGTTATCGTCATTAGGTCGGTCACCGAAGTCACCGCCATACGCCCAGAATTCATCGTCATGCTTCGTGAGCTCTGAGGTATAAGGTCGGCCTGACAGCACATTACGCGACCCATCATTGTTAACTGTTAACTGTTCTCTGTTAACTTGCATAGCAATGCCCTGATCCACCCAATCCCAGATGGCTGCACCACAGATGCTCGAATCGGCATAGATCACGTCCCAATACTGCTTGAAGTGTCCCATCGAGTTACCCATGGCATGTGCATACTCTCGGGCAATCATAGGCAAACGTGTCTCTCCACGTCCCATATCTCGCAGAGCTTCAGGCGAAGGATAACCCACATCGTGAAGGGCTGAATACTGAGGGTCACAATCGTAGAATGGCAGACGGGTAGGATCGAGTCGTTCGATAGTGTCCTTCATCGCCTGGATGTTAGGACCTACACCTCCTTCATTGACCAATGACCAGAGGATAACGCTTGGATGATTCTTGTCACGCTCTACCAGCGCCACGGCACGATCTACATGAGCATCCTTCCAATCGGGTTGATGCCCCATATACTCATTGGCATAGTCGTAACCATGACTCTCCTGATTGGCTTCGTCCATCACAAAGAGGCCGTAACGGTCGCAAAGCTCGTAGAGATAAGGATCGTCGGGATAGTGGCTAGTGGGTAGGAAGTTGATATTGCAGAGCTTCATAAGGGCAATGTCCTTCTCGTAGGTGGCACGATCTACAAAGCGACCTGTACGCGGATGGTGATCATGTCGGTTCACGCCACGCAGCTTCACGTTCTTACCGTTTATCTTGAGCACGTCGCCATCGGTGTGTATCTCCTTGAAGCCCGTATGATAGTCGAAATGCTCACCCGCTGCGTCGATACTGACAGGATAGAGATACGGGTCGTGAGCCGACCAAAGGTGTATGCGGTCGATGATGGTGCGTAGTGCAACCTCTACGGTGTCGCCAGCAGCAATCTGTGGGATAGTTTCTTCGAGCTTGACATCGAGACCTCCCACTTGCACGCTTACCGGCACGTCCTTCACGGCTTTCTTGCCCGTATTGCATATTTTGACCAGCGCCTCGAAACTGCCACGCCACACTTCGCCTCTCTGTCGTGAGAGTATCGGCTTAGAAATCAGTTTATAGTCGGCAATATGAACGAGAGGTCGCACCCATAGCTGCACAGGACGGAAGATGCCAGAGAGTCGCCACATGTCCTGATCCTCAAGGTACGAGCCGTCACTCCAACGGTACACCTCTACGGCCAGGCGGTTCTTGCCCTCGTGCACTAACGAGGTGACATCGAACTCAGCAGGCGACATGGAGTTCTGACT
>JAZUEP010000088.1:0-5653 GCA_045640225.1 Bacteroidales bacterium
GTCCCACGTTCTGGTACTCACTGCTTCTCCATGCCGACTTGATGAAACTCTCCGGGTCCTTCCATGAGCCTCCTCTCACGCTCTTCCTCTTCAGTGCGTAGGGGTCTTCCTTGGCTGCGTTGTATGACAGTTCCGGGTTGAGGTCGCTCATCGACAACACGCCGGCGTCGGTATAGACTGTGCTCGTCCACTCTGCCACGTTTCCGGCCATGTCATACAGTCCGTTGCTGTTGGCTGAGTAGATGCCGACCTTGCTCGTGATCAGGTTCCCGTCCTTCGTGTAGTTGCCTTTGTCCGGTTTGAAGTTGGCATAGAAACAGCCGTCCTCGCTCTTCACGCCGTTCTGCTCCCAAGGCAGTTCGTTGCCCTTTTTGCCTCTTGCCGCGAATTCCCACTCGGCCTCAGTAGGCAGACGGTATCGCTGTATGTATTTGGCATTCGGTCCCAGGCCCTTGATGAGGAAGTCGGTACGCCAGTTGCAGAAAGCGGTGGCCTGTTCCCAGTTCACGCCCACGACCGGATAGTCGTTGTAGTTGGGATGGGAGAAATAGAGTCTCATGTAAGTCTCGTTCTCTGCGTTCTGGAAGTCGTTGATCCAGCATGTGGTGTCAGGGTAGATGTTGACTATGTATGTGTTGACGAAGTCCCACATGCTGCTCAGCGGACGGGTGATTGTCTGTCTCACGATGCGCCCTTCATCGTCGATGTATGCGGTGTCCTTCGATATCATCACCTCCTCGTCGGGATTCACCTGGATGTCTGTGTTGAGGTTCCTTTCCTCCGGGTTGAGGCGATACTTGCGTCTGGCCGCCATGGTGTAGTCGAAGACCTCGTAGCGATAGTTCATCTGGTGGGCATCGAGCATCTTCTTGCCGGTGATAGGGTCGGTCTTGTATATGCTCTCGATGGCCGACTTCTCCTCGTCCGTAGCCTTGCGCCAGGGGATGGCCTTGGCCCAGTTGAGGTGAGGAGTGACGGGCTCGCCGTACTTGTCCTCCTCGATCTTGAAGTCGTCGTTGCCGCCGTACGAAGGATCGGCCAGACGCTCACGGATGATCGAGTCGCGTACGTACTGTACGAATTGGCGATACATGGCGTTAGAGACTTCCTTCTCGTCCATCCAGAAGGCATCGACCGACACGCCCTTGGCCTCCAGAAGGTCGCCCCACAGCGAGTCCTGTTCCTGCGCGCCCATCTCGATCGAGCCACGCTTCACCAGCACCATGCCATAGGGCTGGGGTTCGTTCCAGGCCCTTCCGCGTACGCCGGTCACTTCGCCTCCCTGACCGCCGCGCGACTTCATGCAGCTGGTCAGCATCGTGCAGGCCGTGACGGCCACTATGATTGCCAATAAAAGTTTCTTCATCATATCGTGTTGTTTTGTTTGTTACGTTTTTGCTCGAACGGAGACACCGTTCGAAACTGAGAGGTCGCCTCAGAGGATGCGTATCGACTTCGTGCCGCGGTTGCGTTGCTTGTCCAGGTCGATGTGCAGGGTGTAGGTGGCCAGCAGCTCGTGCGAACCGCCTCCTGCCAGGCTCATCTGCGAGATCGGTACGTCGTAGGCGTAACCGAGGCGGATGTTGTTGATGTCGGCGCCTACCATCAGTACTACCGAGTCGCCCGGACGCAGGCTGATGCCCCCCCAGAAGCGCTTGTCGTACAGGGCGCGCATCGTCAGGTCGACCTGGGTGAACTGTATCGTACTCTTCACCAGCAGTGAGGGCTGCAATATAAATAACGTGCGTTTTAAAAGAATATTGCCCTCGAGGTGAAAATAAAATGTCTGTACGTGCTCGGTGTAGGCATAATCCTCGAGTTCGATTTCGGCTGCCGTCACGTGCTGTACGGCCAGTCCGCCCTTCAGCCATTTGCCCTCGTAGTAGGCACCGGCTGCCAGGTCGAAGGCCATGCCCGATACCGTGCTGGTCGGGATGGCGTCGTCCGATGGGTCCCATGCTTCGCCTGTCGGGATGAAGACGCCGCTGCCGTCGAAGCTTTGGTTCACGAAGGCCGGCTGCACGCCGATGGCCAGACGTCCGCCCCATAGCTTCGTGCTGTAGTTCAGCTGCGCGTTGACGTAGGTGGTCTTGAACAGGCCTGCCTGGTCGTTCAGGATGGTAAGTCCGGCACCGGCACGCTTGCGTCCCAGCATCACCGGCAGGTCGGCCGAGACGAAGAAGGTCTGCGGCGCACCCTTGACGCCCATCCACTGCATGCGGTCGAAAGCCGAGATGTGCAGGGCCGAGTCGCAGCCAGCCGTGGCCGGATTGTATAGGGTAGGAGTGGCCCAATACATGCTCTGCTGGGTGTCCTGCTGTGCGATGGCTTGCGTCCCACAGCCGACCATCACGGTCAGACATGCGAGGCGAACCAGGAGCGCTGCAATGGACTTTTTTACCTTCATCTCGTTGTATTTCGATATTACTGCTAACCTTAAAACGTAGTTTTTGCGAATTTATTGCCTAAAATCGGCGAATGTTAGTCATATTTTGTGCTTTCTATCAAAAAAAACGCTATCTTTGCGGCCATGAAAGGTAGATTTGCGCCATCGCCCACCGGCCGAATGCATCTGGGCAACGTCTATTCCGCCCTCCTCTCGTGGCTCTCGGTGCGTAGCCAGGGGGGAGCGTGGGTGTTGCGTATCGAGGATCTCGACCCTCAGCGTTCGCGTCTCGAGTACGCCCGTCAGCTCGAGGACGACCTGCGCTGGCTGGGTCTCGATTGGGACGAAGGTGGCCTCGATGGCGCCTGTTCCGAGCGTCCAGCCGACAGCTACGTCCAGAGCCGTCGTGGCCCTGTCTATGGGCAGTATCTCGATCTGCTGGCCGAACGAGGCTTGACCTATCCGTGCTATTGTACGCGTGCCGACATCATGGCTACCCAGGCTCCGCACGAGTCAGATGGCCGCATTGTCTATGCCGGTACGTGTAGGCCGGAGAAATTAAAAATTAAAAATGAAAAATTAATAATTGATGGCTTGGGGGGCGAAAGGCTGGCCAACGGTCGCAAGCCCTCTACACGTCTGCTTGTGCCCGACGAGGACATCGCATTCACCGACCTCCATTACGGTCCGCAGTCGGTCAACCTGGCGCGTCATTGCGGCGACTTCGTCCTCCGTCGGGCCGATGGAGCCTGGGCCTATCAGCTGGCCGTGGTGGTCGACGATGCCCTGATGGGTATCACCGAGGTGGTACGTGGCCGCGACCTGTTGCTCTCGGCTCCGCAGCAGATCTATCTGTACCGCCTGCTGGGTTTCCCCGAGCCTACGTTCTGCCACTTGCCCTTGCTCTGCAACAGCCAGGGCCAACGCCTCTGCAAGCGCGACCGTAGCATGGATCTGGGCGAGGTGCGTCGGTACGCAATGACACCGCAACAGGTCATCGGTCAGCTGGCTTTCTGGGCCGGCCTTATCGACCGATGCGAACCTGTCGCGGCGCACGATTTGATTGCTGATTTCGCGTGGGAAAAGGTACCCACCGCTGATATTCTGATTCCGTAGGAATTAGGGATAAATCCTAAACCTCTTTTCTCCTCCCTGGATTCCGACCCCTGTCTGACCCGCGTTGCGGATCCCCATCAGGTTGTATTCCGTGGCCGATGTCTGCGCGTTGTCCGGGGCGATGGCTGCGATGCCCTGGCCTTCCTGCAGGTCCGAGTAGTAGTATTGCGTACGGTCCTCCATCAGGTGGCCCATGCCGTCGTAGCGCTTTACGCTCAGCGGCTTGTGCATGGTCTCGAGCCTCATTGGCGCTACTACCATTCCGCCGGCCGACGATGTCTTGGCAGGGTCTAACACCTCCTCGGCCATTACCTGGTTGTCGTACACGTACATGTCGCGATAGTCTAAGGTGAGGCTCACGCCATTGGGCTTGTAGTGTGCCACTTCGATGCAGTCGCCCTGCCAGTCGTAGCGGTATTCGTCCTGGTAGCTGAACTGCTGGCGGTTCGGTGCCAGATAGTTCTCCAGTCGCCACAGCTTGCCGTTGTCGTAGGTGTAGTAGTTCTCCGAGAAGCTCGTGTACTGGTCGGTGTTAGGCTCGTAGGTGTACGACAGGCTGTGCAGCGTGCGGGTGTTCGACAGGCTGTAGCCCGGTTCGCCATAAGGCACCAGCACTTCCTCCTCGATGCCCCAGTAGGTGGTGGTCACCCATTTGCCGCCGCGGTAGGTCTGTACCGAACCCGATACGTTGTAAGGCAGCTCGACGATCTGACGCTGAGCGCCTTCGCGTGGCTGTCCCTGGTTGCCGTCGCTGGTCAGTTCCCATGCGTTGTTGCGTGTGTTCCAGTTGTATACCTGTACCTCCACGTCGGCATTCCAGTCGTGCAGGTGCTCCTCCTTCGTGCCGCTGGTCACATTGCCCTGCTCGTTGTAGTACAGCTGTGTGCGGCAACGCACCTGGCCGTCCTTGAAGCTCTGCCAGCCCCATCGCTGCTCGCTCTCGCGTTGTACCAGCACGGCCGAACCTTTGCTGACGTTGTAACGGTCGAGCGTGCGCGTCCAGCCCCAGTCGTCGAAGTAGGCCTTCTCCTGCGTCAGCCACTTGCCGTTCACGCACGTCTCGCTGTGCCACGTCGTGCCGTCGGTGCTGGCCGTATAGCGCGAATAGGGCTCGAGCGTGTAGCTGTTCTGGGGGCAGCTGTACTTGGTCTGGATGTGTATCAGGGTGAAGCCCGGATCGGCAATGTCCAGGTCGAAGTATTCGTTCTCGGTGGCACTGACGGTGTAGAATCCCTTGCTCGAGGCATAACCCAGGCGGGCCACATACGTCAGACGTCCGTATTCGTCGTATTCGTGGCTGTCGCCCTCGCCGCCGGTCAGGCGCTTCTGCTCGTCGTAGTACGAGGTTACGTCCTGCTCGGTCGACAGGCGTCCCGACGGATGGTAGGTACGCATCAGCGAGCTTTCCTTGTGTTCGCTCTCGTTGGTTATCAGGCGTTTGGTCAGGCGTCCCTCGCCGTCGTATTCATAGCAGGTCTTCTCGGTCAGGCGCCATGCCTCCTGCGTGCTGTTGCGCACGTAGCTGTGGTAGCCGGTCAGCAACCGACGTCCCTCGTCGTAGGTGAAGGTGTATTTGCTGTCCACGCTGCTCACGCTGTCCAGTCGCTGCAGGTAGGCTGCCGTTGCCATGGCGGGCATGCGTCGCAAGGTCTTGTCGCTGGCCGTGGCAAAGCCGTCGCGCATCTGTCGCACTACGTTGGCCATCTCGGTGGCTGGTGTGGTCTGCAGGCGGTTGGTCAGTTCGCGGCCCATGCGTGCCGTCTGGTCCAGGTCTGCGGCCTGTTGTGCCGTGTGTGTCTGTGCCCATGCCTGGCCTCCGTAAGCCAGGGCAGTAGCCAGAAGGATAGTTCTTGTTCTGTTGTTCATACTGATTTCCATTGTTTTTTTGATACTGTTCAGGTATAGTTATAGCATTACATTCCCTCTTATGACCTCCGAAGTCGCTCAAGGTTAAATCCCTATTCCGCTATTTTTGTCACTTTAACATTTATTTTAGGTTCTGCCGTATCCAGTAACTACTCAGCACCCCCATCCTGAGCTGGCGGTTATGTTGAAATTAAAACAATGATTACTGCTCACTGACTTACGACAGCGAGAATTGCGTTGAATTTTGAATTGTTGTTCTTCTTGGCAGTTTCAGCAATAGAATGC
>JAZUEP010000089.1:0-37233 GCA_045640225.1 Bacteroidales bacterium
GCCAACCAGACTCGTTCTGTTGTCTGATTGACGGTGCAAAGATAGGGCAAAAAAATAGGCCTCCCAAGCGAATCGCCCCCTATGAAAAAGTGTGCAAGTAATTACAAGTTTTTACAAGGAAATACAAGTTCGGCCTCAGGCATTGACCTGCTGATTCCAGTTACTTTCGCTCGTTGTCGGCCTTCTTCTGCCGGATCATGTCCTTTACCGCGCTTGTCATACTGTTGTCTTCTGTTTAATAATTGTTCATTATGGGCATAAATACTCTCGTCTGCTGTTGCTTTCTTGCTTTCGCGCCACAAATATCCTCGCAACATGTATCAAAATAGGTAGCAAGTTCGGAAAATCCACTCTTTTTCCTCCGCATATTTACTACTTTTTTGAGGAATGCGAGGCGGAGGTGGCAAAATGAAGTGGAGTTGACAGAATTAAGGGGTAAAAATGAAAAATTGGGGTGGCAAATCAAGGTGGAAAAGAGGGAAGAAAGGGAGAAAATGAAAAGATTTGGAGTGGGAATTTGCATTTCTATTATTAATAATGTATTTTTGCCACGCAGATGGGTCAGGTACCTGTCCCATGACTCTCCTCAATATTTGATGACGACCGGACATTTCAACTTTAAACGTCCTTTTGATGTTATGCAAAAGTTGTCTCATCGCATACGAAGCTGCACGAGAGTCAGACAACATAAACTCCTCTTTACCATCAAAAAATACTCTTGCTGATGTTAAATAAGGCTATGTCACAACAAACAGTTGATAAATAGCCATTTTTTGTAGTGGAGCCTCAAAACTCCCCTACAAACTGAAATTTGTCATTGCGATAATTCATCCAATTTACTTAATTGCCATTGTCTTTCTTCGATGACTTTAGACATATCACATGGATACATAAGATTAATCAACTTAATTGCATAATCACTTGCGACCATTCCATGTTCTTTCATATGTCCACTTGCAACTGCTTGACCAATGACTCTAAATGTTACAGTCAATAGTTCATCTGTTTGAGCACGTGCAACTTTGTGTATTGTAAATCCCGCTTGTCGTACTTCATGCATTCTCGCCTTTCCTGCTTGCCACATTTCATTTATTCTAAATCCCTCAGCAACTTCTGGAAAAGAGTTTTCGCAAATATTACATATACAAATACTACGCTTCGCAATTTCTAATGACCACTTTGCAATTGTAATTTGCGGTTGTATCTCATAAAGAGCATCTATTCGGTTTCTTAATTCATCATCATCTAACAGATTGATTTTTCTTATAGTCATTAAGTAAGTGATTAAAATTAGTTATGCACATTTTGAATAATTCACGAAAAGACTATGACCGACAGCCGCCAATGCTCTGTTTGGGAGTCCATAGGGACAGGAGAATCGGACACCACAATATTGACGCCGCAAAGATAACACCCTTTATCGAGAATTCCAAATTTTCGGGCGAAAAAGTGAAGACCGCATGTAAACATTGGTACTTTCGGGCATCTGATACTCGTTGCAAAATGATATTATCACTTTGCAAACACAGGATATACGATAGAAAATCAGGGGTGGGTTATATACGTTCTTATGTGATTATATTCACACGGCTAAACCCGTCTTCATAATGTCGCGATAGAGGGGCGAAGGGTCTCCTTCTTCGAGCAATACGGGCTCGATAAGGGTGCTAACAGAAAGAGTGGCATACCACAGCTTTCCAGAGAGTTTCAGCCAGTCGCTACCTAACGAAGGAACAATAACGGCAACATCGATATCACTATCCTTGGTGGCCGTTCCCTTCGAATACGAACCATAGAGAAACACCTTGGGCGAAGAAAGAATGCCACTGATTGCCTGCTTGTATTGCCTAACCAGATTCAAAGCTTGCTCTTTATCCATAATAATATTTCTCTTGGATGATATCTTTTCCGTCGCAAAGATAGCGACCTTTGTCGAGAATTACAAATTTTCAAGTCCATAGGGACAGGAGAATCGGACACCACAATAATGTCGCCGCAAAGATAACACCCTTTAGCGAGAATTCCAAATTTTCGGGCAAAAAAGTGAAGACCGCATGTGAACATTGGTACTTTCGTGGGTCAGGTACCTGTCCTATGACTCTCCTTAAAATAAAGAACGTGCATCGAGGGAAATGACTCGGTGCACGTTTGTTGTGATCAATATCTTGGATATTACTTCATTGCCATCTCGTCCTCGATGAGAAGGGTGCTGAGACCCTTATTCTTCATCGTGTTGTTCAGGATCACCAGATAGCGACGATACTGCTCGGGCTTGAGCACCTCGTGTGTATATGACAGGTGCATGCGCACGGCCTTTTTCATATCCATAGCACGCTGATCGGCCGAAGTATTCTCGAGACAAGCTACTGCAAACTGAAAGTCGCGTGAGACGTCCTCCATCAGACACTGCTGATTCTCGTCCAAGTTGAGGCAACGCGACATAGAGCGCATAGGAACCTCCAGCTTGTAGTTCACTTCGGGGGTTGCAGAAAGATTTACGATTTCTTCACCCTTAACATTGGCAGTGGCCATCATGATGGCTGATACTGCAATAAACAAATTCTTTTTCATAACACAAATACCTTAAAAATAATAAAATAAAATAAAAAAAATAAATTTAAAAAAAACTGGTTGAAATTAATAAAAAAATAACGCAATTATTTAGTAGTCTTTGTTTTTTTGACGGTGCAAAGATAAGGAATTTTCTCTCAATTCGCATCAAAAAAATAGCAAAATACGACTTTCGGCGCCTTGCTGAACGCCAAAATGTCGTATGTTGCTATTCGAAATTATCATTTTTGAGCTGCTAATGCCGCTCGTTTCGTCCCTTTTGTCACAACTTTATTACAAATCCGCCACGGGCAGCACACGGGATTTTTACCTTTTGGTCCAGGGTAAATTCTGCGGCGTTCTTCGGGCGGCAGTGCGGAGAAAAAAAACGTCCGGCTCTTTTCGAGTCGGACGTTTATTGTTTGCAATATCTTCAGATAATGATTACCATGCGTAGAGAGGATAGTTGGCCATCTCAGCATTTACCTCGGCACGAACCTTAGCGATGACTGCCTCGTCCTCAGCGCCATTGAGCACCTCCTCGATCCAGGCTGCGATCTTAACCATGAGATCCTCCTTGGCACCACGAGTGGTGATGGCTGGTGAACCGAGACGGATACCAGAGGTCTGGAAAGCCGAGCGGGTATCGAATGGAACGAGGTTCATGTTGACGGTGATGTCGGCAGCAACCAGGGCGTTCTCGGCGATACGGCCAGTCATCTCAGGATACTTGGCGCGGAGGTCGACGAGCATTGAGTGGTTGTCGGTACCATTGCTGACGATGGTGAAGCCACGCTTGATGAGCTCCTCGGCCAGAACAGCAGCATTCTTCTTTACCTGCAGGGCGTACTCCTTGAACTCGGGCTGCAGAGCCTCGCCGAAAGCGACAGCCTTGGCAGCGATGACGTGCTCGAGTGGGCCACCCTGCTGACCAGGGAATACGGCAGAGTTGAGCAGCGATGACATCATGCGGACAACGCCCTTCTTGGTAGTCTTGCCCCATGGGTTCTCAAAATCCTTGCCCATCAAGATGATACCGCCACGTGGGCCGCGAAGGGTTTTGTGGGTGGTAGAGGTAACGATGTGAGCGTACTTTACAGGATTGTCGAGCAAGCCGGCAGCGATGAGGCCTGCAGGGTGTGCCATATCGATCATGAGCAGAGCGCCAACCTTGTCAGCAATCTCGCGCATACGCTTGTAATCCCACTCACGGCTATAAGCGCTGGCGCCACCGATGATGAGCTTTGGCTTGTTCTCGATAGCAAGGCGCTCCATCTCGTCGTAATCCACACGGCCAGTCTCCTTGTTGAGGTAGTAAGCCACTGGCTTGTAGATAAGGCCCGAGGTGTTGACCAGCGAACCATGTGAGAGGTGTCCGCCATGGTTGAGGTCGAGGCCCATGAAGGTGTCGCCTGGCTGAAGACAAGCAAGCAGTACAGCAGCATTGGCCTGAGCACCAGAGTGAGGCTGTACGTTAGCATATTCAGCGCCAAAAAGCTTGCAGATGCGCTCAATGGCCAAGGTCTCTACCTTGTCGACTACCTGACAGCCGCCATAGTGACGCTTACCAGGATAACCCTCAGCATACTTATTGGTCAAAACACTACCCATAGCTTCCATTACCTGGTCGCTTACGAAGTTCTCACTGGCGATAAGCTCAATACCTTTCATCTGACGCTGACGCTCCTCAGAGATCAGGTCGAACAACAAATTGTCTCTTTTCATTAACGAATTATTTATGTAGTTTTTGATTTTTCTTTCTTTCGGGATTACTTGTTGACATAACGAGCCACATATCGGACTCGGCCATCAGGTTCGACAACTTCAGTCACTTCCAGACTATATGCAACAGTTTCGGCGTCCCTGTCTTCGAGCGCAGGCACCAGCTGTTCCGCTACTGGCTGGAACTGCACTGGCGATACGATAACGGCCTGAGGAGTTGCAACAGGGCGCGATGGCTCTACCTCTGGTACCGCATCTGTCTGAGCGAGGCTCTGAGTTGGTTGCGAAGTTGTAGTCTGTGTGGATGAAGGCTGAGACTTAACAGGACGGCGGCTCGAAGTTCGGCCATTGGCGCCAGCCTTAGCCGGACTGGGAATATTGGCGGCAATGAGCGAGGCTACACCGTCCTCAGGGCCGATGATGACGGGCATTCCGCGCTTCACCTGTTTCTTGAGTTCAGCCACATCACGGTTGTCAAGACGGATGCAGCCTTCGGTTGCGCGAGTACCGATGCTCTTCGGAGCGTGGGTTCCGTGAATACCGATACCAGAGAATCCTGTCTGCAAACGCATAAACCAAGGTCCGTAGGCGTTCTTGATATATCCTTTTCCGTCGTGGAAATCGTGTCCCCAGGTACTGGCATCCTGAATATCCTGTAGGAGAAAATGTCCTTCTGGCGTACGATAGTCGCCTCGCTTAGTCTTCTGTCCACGGTTACGGCCGCAAGCCATCGGATAGGTAATCACGGCTTTACCTTCATGACTGACCAACGTGAGCGTCATATCGACCTTGCTGACAAAGATAAAGCCATTGCTCATATCTGGCTTATAATACGACATCACGGACTGCAGATCTTCAGCCCATGACAGCAATGCAAGCGCAAAAACGATAGCCAGACACGATAATTTCTTAAACATGGTGCAAAGATAGAGCTTTTTTTGATACATTGCATTATTTTGGTTCAAAAATTTTGCATTTTGGAGAAATATCATTATCTTTGCCGCCAAAACTGCATATCTAAATGCTAAAATAGCAACAAAATGAACAATACAATAGATATTCGCAAGCGCGCACTCGAGGCTACAGGCTTCGAACGGCTGAATGAAATGCAGGAACAGATGCTGGCTACCATGCCACAAGGGCGTGACATTCTGTTACTCTCGCCCACTGGCAGCGGCAAGACCCTGGCATTCCTGTTGCCATTATGGCAAGCTATGGTGCAGACCGAAGCCACCAACAAACGCGAGGCTCTGGTGATAGCGCCTAGCCGCGAACTGGTACAGCAAATTGCAGATGTATGGCAGCGTCTGCACACAGGCATCCGTTGCATTGCCTGCTATGGAGGTCACGATCTCCGCATCGAGCAACAACAGTTGAGCAACTGCCTGCAGGCAACGGACGAAGGAGCCCAAACACCATTCATCATCGTCGGAACGCCAGGCAGATTGAAGGACCACATCGAACGTGGCAATATCGAACCTGCACGGAAGGATTATCTGGTTATTGACGAGTTCGACAAGTCCCTCGAACTGGGATTCGAAGACGAGATGCACGCCATCATCGACACACTCAGTGGTCTACGCCAACGAGTCTTCACTTCGGCCACACACGCTGTACCGATTGCTCCCTGGACAGGATTCAGCAACTACATACAGGTAGCCTTCGGCCTACCTACTTCGGATGACGAGCCGCAACAAGCTTCTTCACGGCTGTCGATCTATCAGGTAAAGTCGCCCATCGCGGACAAGCTCGAAACGCTTAAAGGATTGATCTGCACACTACTTGCAGACAATAGCGAAGACAGCCTTATTGTATTTGCCAACTACCGCGAAGCTGCTGAGCGAATTGCCCATTACCTGACTGACGAAGGCATCGAGAATGCCCTCTATCATGGCGGCTTGGAACAGGATATGCGCGACAAATCGATCATTCGCCTGCGTGGAGGTTCGATACGTGTACTGGTCAGCACAGATCTTGCCAGCCGTGGTCTTGACCTGCCGGAAGTGGCACACATCGTTCATTATCACTTCCCGCAGAGCGACGAAGCCTATACTCATCGCAACGGACGAACAGCACGAGCCGGAGCTTCAGGATCAGCCTATGTAATTGTGGGACCGGAAGAGGTTTTACCCGCATATTTTCCTGCGAAACTTCCCTACTTCTCGCTACGCAAGGGGCGAGACCGAATTGCAGCTCCGTCAATGGTAACAGTCTACATAGGACGTGGTAAGAAGGAGAAGATATCGAAGGGCGATGTCGTAGGCTTTTTCGCCAAGAATGCCGGGCTGAAAGGCACTGACATCGGACGAATCGATGTCATGGACCATTGTGCATACGTAGCAATCCGGCGAGAGGTCGCCACTGATGCCTTGACCAAGGTAAAAGGATTGAAGATTAAGGGCGAAAAGACACATTATCTGATAGTATCAGGCAGCTGATGCAAGTTTTTTGGCTTCTGGCATAATAAAAAAGCATTTTTTGCGTTATACTAAGTACGCGCACGCATTCAAGACGCGCAAACCTGAAATTAAAAACAAAGATATGGAAAAATTAGTTGAACGTTTTCTGAGATATGTGAAGGTCTTTACGACCAGTGATGAAGAGACAGGAGTTACGCCAAGTACTCCTGGCCAGATGGTTTTTGCACGCCAGTTACGTGATGAGCTCGTAGAACTGGGTTTCGATGAGGTAGTCCTCGATGATAATGGATATCTCTATGCAACACTGCCTGCCACTCCTGGTGTCGAAAATGTACCGACTGTCGGTTTTATCGCACACATGGACACGGCTCCTGATGCCTGCGGTAAAGACGTCAAGCCACGCATCATCGAGCAGTATGACGGACAGGACATCGTCCTGAACAAGGAATTAGGCGTTGTAATGCAGACAGCAACTTTCCCAGAACTGCTCAGCCACAAGGGCGAAGATCTCATCGTGACCGATGGCACCACGCTGTTGGGAGCCGACGATAAGGCCGGCATCGCCGAAATCATCACGGCCATGATGTATCTGCGCCAGCATCCAGAGATCAAGCATGGCAAGATACGCATTGCATTCAATCCGGATGAGGAAATCGGCCTCGGTGCGCACAAGTTCAACGTCGAGTTGTTCGGATGTGATTTTGCCTACACCATGGATGGCGGCGAAGTAGGTGAGCTGGAGTTCGAGAACTTCAATGCTGCCTCAGCAAAGATTACTTTCCGTGGATCGAACGTACACCCTGGCACAGCCAAGGACAAGATGATCAATGCTTCGCTCCTGGCCATGGAGTTTATGGAGCAGCTCCCTGAAGAGGAACGACCAGAACACACCGAGGGATATGAAGGCTTCTACCACCTGATACAGATGAAGGGCTGTGTCGAAGAGGCAAGCCTCAGCTACATCATCCGCGACCACGACCGCGAACTGTTCGAGGCACGCAAGCAGAACATGCTGCGCATCGGCGAGAACATCAACACGGCCTATCCTGGCTGCTGTGAGGTGGTATTGAAGGATCAGTACTATAACATGCTGGAAAAAGTTCAGGAAGCCGATGCCGAAAACCTCAAGAAGGGTTGGAAGAGCATCACTGAGATTGCCAAGCAAGCGATACTCGAGGCAGGTGCTCCAGTTAAGGTGCAACCTATCCGTGGCGGCACAGACGGCGCACAGCTGTCATTCAAGGGCCTTCCCTGCCCCAATATCTTTGCCGGCGGCATGAACATGCATGGCAAGTTCGAATATGTGCCTATCCAGTCCATGGAGAAGGCCATGATGACGGTGGTGAACATCTGTCGTATCGTAGCAGAATAATCTCCTGACAACTCGAAATATCGAAGTACCGAATTATCGTTCTTCGACTATCGGATCTCCCATTCTAAATTCAAACGATGACTTACAAGGTTTCTATTGATGGCGATAAGCTGCTCGACAACCAGCTGATCGACCTGCCAGCCAGCAAGTCGCTGTCGAACCGTGCGTTGATCATGCAGGCACTCTGTCCTGAACCATGCAATCTGACGCACCTCAGCGACTGCGACGACACGGTTGTGATGCAACAGGCCTTCCAGACGATCGCCCAGCACCACTCTTCCGAGCCTGCCGTTATTGATATTGGTGCAGCAGGAACTTCCATGCGATTCCTGACAGCATACTTTGCCACACGTGAAGGAGCCGAGGTCATCATGACAGGCACTGAGCGCATGAAACAGCGTCCGATCAGGATTCTGGTGGATGCGCTCAAGGAATTGGGAGCTGCGATCGAGTATCTCGAAACCGAAGGCTGTCCACCGCTTCGCATCCATGGTCGCAAGCTCGACGGTGGGCCTCTCTGCATCGACGGTAGCACATCGAGCCAATACATCTCGGCACTACTCATGGTAGCGCCAACGTTGACAAAAGGCTTGCAGCTCACGTTGACCGGCGATGTTACCAGTCGCCCCTATATTCTCATGACGTTGGGAATGATGCGTGAGTTCGGCATCGAGTCCGTCTGGGAAGGGAATGTGATCAGCATTGCTCCGCAAACCTATAAAGCGCAGCAATACGAGGTGGAGAGCGATTGGAGTGCGGCCAGTTACTGGTACGAAATACTGGCATTCACCGAGAACGAAACTCGCGTCAAGAAAATACGGCTGAAAGGGTTACATCAGAACAGTCTACAAGGTGACAGCCACATCGCCGATTACTTTGCTCCACTGGGTATCGTCACGAAGTTTACCGACGAGGGTGTGACTCTGTCGTTTGACGATCAAGGTCTACAATTGCCAGAGCGACTCGACTGGGACATGACCGAACAGCCAGACCTGGCACAGACGGTTATCACTACGTATGCGTTGCTCGACATCAAGTTCGACATCTGCGGACTCCACACACTACGAATCAAGGAAACAGACCGCATCACGGCGCTTGAGAACGAATTGGCGAAACTTGGCATCATCGTCACTGACCTTGATAATGACCGCATGATCTCGAATGGCGAGGAGACAGCGACCGACGGAGCGGGAGCCATCACTATTGCCACCTATAAGGATCATCGTATGGCCATGTCGTTTGCTCCGGTAGCGTTGTATTCCAACAACATTGACGAAGAAGGCAGCTTTGTTCTCATCGACGATCCAGCCGTTGTCTCGAAATCGTATCCTCAGTATTGGGAGCACCTGAGACAGATCGGCTTCAGCATCAGAGAATACGATACTGAAGCCGAGAAAAAGGCAGCCATAATGAAGCAGAGCAAGAAGATCTGGTGCTACATTATCGTCGTTGCTGTTCTGCTTATCCTTCTATTCATTGCAAAGGTCATTTTTTCCTGAATTAGTCTCATGCTCTATTTAATCATAGCACTTCTGGTGCTTGCCTTAGCGGTTGGCATTCCGTCGTTCATCGGGCACAAGCGCTACGTGAAGCGTGTCGAGGAAGGTACCGCCAGTCCTGACGAGACATCTCCTCTCGAGGTAACCACCGAAGTCCCTGATGAGTGCTGCGGACAGCATGCCACTTGCGAACGAGACTCTCTCCTGGCGGCGGTATCGAAAGACATCATCTATTACGCCGACGAGGAACTCGACCAGTACAAAGGTCGCGAGTCTGACGAATACACCGACGAAGAGGCCGAAGAATTCGCCAACGTGTTCTACGAGCTCAAGGAAATTGAGGTTGCAGGATGGGTTCGCTCTCTCCAGCTTCGTCAGATTGCCTTACCCGAGCAACTGATGGACGAGGTGTTCCTCGTAGTGCGCGAAAGACGTTTTCAGTCGGTATCGGCCGATGGCGTAGATCATAGCGAGGATCGCGTCAAAGGCGGAGAATCCAAAGCGTAATGTAAAGACTTAAGTATAGTTGTTTTTGAGAGTTTCCAACCATCATATTCGTTTATGCGTCACCGCGTGCCTCGCGGTGCTGATGGTCGTATGCCTCAGCGGTTGTAAGAGCAATACCAAGCTGAACCGTGGATTGAAGGCGATGAACACCAAGTATAATGTCTACTTCAATGGCAATGAGGCCTACAAAGAAGGTCTTACCAAGATGGAAGAGACACATGACGAGGAGTTCAGCCAACGTATCTGGCTACATCCTGTCTATAAGTTGGTGGGGCTAAAGGAACCTGCGGCCAATGCGCAGTTCGATCGCGCTATCGAGAAGTGCAAGATTGCACTACAGCGGCGCAGCATCACAGAGAAACCGAAACGCAATCATCGCAATACCCCAGAATACAAATTGTGGCTGACTCGTACCGAGTACAACCCATACTTACATAACGCCTGGGTTCTCTCGGGAAAGGCTCAGTTCTACAAAGGCGACTTTAACGCAGCTGCAGCCACCTTCAGCTACACCGCCCGTCGCTTCTGGTGGCGCGAACTGACGGTAAAGGAGTGTCACATCTGGGCAGCACGCGTCTATGCTGTCCAGGGCTTCAACTTCGACGCTGAGGCCGAGTTAGGGCTGGTTATTCCTGCCAAGCAGTACAACAGTCAGGAAGAGCTCAGTCGACTGACAGCTTATCGTGATCTGCCCCGTTCAATGCAGCAGGCATTTTCGCTGGCACAGGCCGAGATTCTGCTGTGCAAGCCCGAAACATCAGCACAGGCTATCGAATACCTTCGCGTTGGGCGCAAAGCCTCGAACAGCAATGCACAACGATTGCGTTGCGATTATCTGTTGGCACAATTGCTCGAAGAGAATGGCAAGTACGACGAAGCCTACAAGATCTTCGGACGTCTGGGACACAGCGGACGAGATTACAAGACGCAATTCAATGCCAAGCTTGCACAGATAGGCGTTCTGGCCAAGAAGGGCGGCACTTCGGCCAAGAATCTGGCCAAGATCGAGAAGCGCTTCAACTACATGCGATTTCAGTACCGCAACGAAGACTATCTCGACCAGATCTACCTTGGTCTGGGTAACGTGGCCCTGATGCAGAAAGATACGGTCAAAGCTATCCATCAGCTCGAACAAGCCGTCGAGAAGAGCAAGCGTAACGGCATGGATAAGGCCGTCGCTGCCTTGCGCCTGGGTGAGATTACTTTCCTCAAGGAAGACTATGTCAAGGCACAGAAGGCCTATAGCGTAGCGATGGGAATCCTGACCAAGGAGTATAAAGACTATGCACAGATACAGCATCTGAGTTCGGTTCTCGACGAACTGCAGACTCATGCCGAAACCGTTCAATTACAAGACAGTCTTCTGGAACTGGCTCAACTTCCAGAGAAGGAACTGAACAAGGTAATAGAACGTATCATCAAGGAACTGATTAAAGCCGAGAAAGAAGCCGAGGACCAGGAACGTCTGGCCGAGTACGAATCGAAGAAACAAGGTAATGCCGACCCATTGGCTCAAAATGATCAGCAGCCTACCGTAGGCAAGCAGGACAAGTCGTGGTACTTTTACAACCCCTCGCAGATCTCCGCAGGTAAAACGTCCTTCCAGCGCACCTGGGGTGCACGCAAACCCGAAGATAACTGGCGGCGCAAGAACAAGACTGAAACTTCCTTCTTCGACGAAGAGGAGCAGCTGGCTTCAGCCGAAGGCGATAATGACACAGAAGGGACTGCCGCTTTGACTGATTCTACGGCCGTTGACGCCACGAAGAAAACCGTTGCTGCAGCCGACAGCACGGCAACAGATGACGTAAACGATCCACATAAGCCAGCCTATTACCTGGCTCAGATACCATTCAGCGATGAACAGAAGGAAAATGCCAATCAGTTGATCGAGGAAGGCCTGTACAACATGGGCGTAATCATCAACGAGAAGCTCGAGAACTTTCCGCTGTCCATTCGCACTTTCCGTCAGCTCGAGACACGCTTCCCTGAGTCGTCGCATCGTCCGGACATGTACTATGCAATATATTTAATGTACATGCGCATGAGCGACATGGCTCAACGCGAAAGCGACGTTGCACGACAGAACAATATGTTGGCCGAGGCCGAGTTATGGCGGCGCAAGCTCATCGATTCGTATCCCGAAAGTGCCTATGGCGTAGCCGTAGCCGATCCGGATTACATCGGCACGCTGCGCCAGATGGCTATCGGTCAGGACTCGCTTTACATACATACCTACGACGAATATCTGGCCGGCAATACTTCCACCGTACACGACAGCTACAATTTTGTACACGATAAATGGCCGCTGTCGAAGCTGATGCCAAAATTCCTATTCCTGCATGCGCTGAGTTTCGTTCAGGATGGCGATGCCGACAGCTACAAGGAGGCACTCGAACAGTTGACGGCTACTTACCCCGAAAGCGATGTATCACCTTTGGCCAGCCTGATGATCAAAGGTATCCGTGAGGGCCGTCAGCTACAGTTAGGTTCACAGATGCGTGGCATGATGTGGGGAGCTTCGTTGCGTGGGGAAGGTGCAGACGGAGCACTGGCCGACTCGACCGACATGTTCCTCGACGACGACAACGTGCCGCATCTATTGCTGCTAGCGTTCAAGACCGACAGTCTGAGCCACATTCAGAACGACTTGCTCTTCGAGATTGCGAAGTTCAACTTCGAAAATTATCTGGTCAAGGATTTTGACCTCGAGATTATCGATACCGGCGGCGGCCTGTCCGTACTCGTCATCAGTGGCTTTGCCAACCTCGACGAGCTGCTCGACTACCATGATCGCATGGACGACTACAGCAGTTTCGCTATACCAAACGGAATCACACAGATCGACATCAGCGATCCGAACTTCCGTCTGTTGTTGCGCGGCAAGACATTCGAAGAGTATTTCGAATGGATCCAGGCCACTTACGGCAGCACGACTCCTATCGAAGCTGAGATTGATGAGACAGATAACGACATCGAGACTGACGAAGAGGTTGTAAACCCTACTCAGGAAGAAGTTGAATCTGAGGTTGAGACTCCATAATATCATTAAAATTCCCTACTCCATGAATCCTCAAATTCTTTGGGCTGACGACGAGATTGAACTTCTCAAGCCCCATATCATGTTTCTCCAGAAGAAAGGCTATGACGTCATCACGATGACCAATGGCCAGGATGCGCTCGACTATGCGCGCACCAATCCTATAGATCTGGTATTCCTCGACGAGAATATGCCAGGTATCTCTGGACTCGAAACTTTGTCTATGCTCAAGGATCAGCATCCCGAGCTGCCGGTCATCATGATTACGAAGAGCGAAGAAGAGGACATCATGAACCAGGCTATCGGCTCGCGTATCGCCGACTATCTGATCAAACCGGTATTGCCCAATCAGATGCTGATGAGCATCAAAAAGAATTTGCACGCGCGCGAGATTGTCCAGCAGCAACAGACCACCGGCTATCAGCAGGAGTTTGGTCGGCTGTCGATGGCTATCAGCGATGCACGTTCGTTCGACGAATGGGTCGAGGTCTACAAGCGACTGGTATTCTGGGAGACCGAGTTCTCGGCTCATTCCGACCCGCAGCTGGCTTCTATGTTGCAGATGCAGAAAGACGAAGCCAATGCAGCTTTCTTCAAATTCGTGAAGAAGAACTATCAGGACTGGATTGCCCCTCTTGTGCAGAAAGCCGTGCCCAACAAGAGTGGATTCAAGACTCCTCTCCCCCACAAGGAGGCTCTGATCGAAACAGGAGCACCGCTCCTCTCGCCTTCGCTCTTCAAGGAACGCGTATTTCCGCTCCTCGATGCTGGCGAGAAACTCTTCTTCATCGTTATCGACAATTTCCGTCTGGACCAATGGCGCGCCGTTCAACCATTATTAGCGCCTTACTTCAGCTGTCAAGAGGACGTCTATTGCGCCATGCTCCCGACTGCTACACAATATGCGCGCAACGCCATCTTCAGTGGTCTCCTCCCCGACCAGATAGCGCAGATGTTCCCAGACCTCTGGGTCGACGAAGATGAAGAAGAAGGCAAGAACCTCAATGAGGCGCCACTCATCCAGACTCAGCTCGACCGCTATCGCAAGCCATACGAATTCTCGTACCACAAGGTGAATGAGAACAACTATGGCGAGAAGTTGGTATCAGGGTTGAAGGCCTTGAGCCGCTATCCACTCAACGTAGTTGTCATTAACTTTGTAGACATGCTCAGCCACGCTCGCACCGAGATCAAGACCGTACGCGAGCTGGCACACGACGAGGCTGCCTATCGTGCTCTGACACGCACCTGGATGGAGCACTCTTCAACCCTCGAACTCTTCCGTCAGATTGCAGCGATGGGATATAAGGTAATCCTTACCACTGATCATGGATCGATCCGCTGCGACAATGCCGTGAAGATCGTAGGCGACAAGAATGTCAACACCAACCTTCGCTACAAGCTGGGCAAGAACCTCAACTCGCAATCCAAGCAACTATACTGGATCGAACGTCCGCAGGACTTCGGCCTTCCAATCCTGAATCTCAGTACGCAGTACGCCTTCTGTGGTGGGCACGACTTCTTTGCCTACCCTAACAATTACAATTATTACGTACAGTACTATAAGGATACCTTCCAGCATGGCGGCATCTCGCTCGAAGAGATGTTGATTCCGCTCATCACGTTGACGCCGAAGAGCTAATTTTAACATTCAATTGCAATCAGGAAGTGCTCTACGCTGACCTCATACTACCGGTCCCCCTCGACCAGACGTTCACTTACATCATACCCGATGCGTTCGAGGCTATGGTGCAGGTTGGTCAGCGTGTCTCGGCTCCCTTTGGCCGCAACCATGTCTATATGGGCATCATCGTCGGACTCACGCCACACCGTCCGACTGTTGATTACGAGCTGAAGGAGATTCGCGAGATACTGCCAGGAGGAGCCGTAATCCGCCATTATCAGTATCCGTTCTGGCAGTGGATGGCGCACTATTACATCTGCCCGATAGGCGATGTGATGAAGGCAGCACTTCCTAGCCTCCTCAAGCCAGAAGAGGGACGCGAAGGAACCGTACGCGAGGACTTCAAGCCCCGAACCCGCACGATGGTCCGCATTGTATTGCAAGACGATCTGAAGGCTGCTTTTGACGGCCTACAACGCTCGCGACAACAACAGGCACTCTTCATGAAGCTGCTCGACATGAGTCATGCCATGCAGAAGAGTGATCCGGATCCCGTACCGAAGACCGAACTCATGAAGGCCGTAGGCGTCAGTCCAGCGACGTTCAACGAAGTACGCAAGAAGGGACTGCTTACTACCTTCGAAGAGGAAGTATCGCGACTGGATTCTCCCGCCGATGGTGGACAGACGATCAGCCAAGCAACGCCTCACACTCTTTCTACGGCGCAACAGTTAGCATTTCGACAGATCTGCCAATCGCTGCGCGACCATCAGGTCTGCCTCCTCCACGGTGTGACTTCGAGTGGAAAGACCGAGATCTACATCCACTTGATACAGGAGGTCATCGAGCAAGGACGTCAGGTGCTGATGATGGTTCCCGAGATTGCCCTGACTACACAGCTCTGTCAACGTCTGCGCCGCGTCTTCGGAACGCAGATGCTCGTCTATCACTCAAAACTGTCGGACGAGGAGCGTGTCGAAATCTGGCAAAGTATGGTAACTGCAGGAAAGCGCAGTGACAACGAACCTAAGTCTCCTCACCGCAGTCCGCGTCTCATTCTGGGTGTCCGCAGCTCTATTTTCCTCCCATTCGAGCAGTTAGGGCTCATCATCGTCGATGAGGAGCACGAACCCAGCTACAAGCAGCAAGATCCTGCTCCACGCTACCATGGCCGCGATTCGGCCATCGTCCTGGCACAACGACATGCGGCCAA
This sequence comes from Bacteroidales bacterium, assembly GCA_045640225.1. GTDB lineage: Bacteria > Bacteroidota > Bacteroidia > Bacteroidales > UBA3663 > Liminaster. The sequence goes on from JAZUEP010000089.1 coordinate 15,948, forward strand.
AGTGGTTTTAGGCAGTGCCACTCCTAGCCTCGAATCATTCTATCTGGCGCAGCAGGGCAAATATGGATTGGTCAGTCTCACCGAACGTCATGCCGGCGTCTCGTTGCCAAACATAAAGCTTGCTCCGCTCGACGGGAATCTATTCTCCGCACCATTGCTCAAGCACATTGGCCACACGCTGCAGGAACAACAACAAGCGATCATCTTCCAGAACCGACGCGGCTACGCCCAGCAAGTCGAATGCACGGCTTGTGCCTGGACCCCTCGCTGTCCTCGTTGCGACGTATCGCTGACGTATCATAAACGCACGCGACAACTCGAGTGCCACTACTGTGGGTACCACATGCCTTGGCCGCGCAGCTGTCCCCATTGCGGCAATCAACAGCTCGAGAACCAAGGATATGGCACGGAACGAATCGAAGAGATGCTACGCCAACAGTTTCCGGCAGCCCGCACCTTGCGCATGGATACCGATACCACCAATACACGTCGTAGCTACGAACGTATTATCGACGACTTCGAACAACGGCGAGCCGATGTACTGATAGGCACACAGATGGTCACCAAAGGCCTTGATTTTGCAGCGGTACGGACGGTAGGAATCCTCAATGCCGATACGCTGATGAATTATCCTGACTTCCGGGCTCACGAGCGGGCCTATCAGCTGATGGAACAGGTCGCCGGTCGTGCAGGTCGTCGCGAGGGACAGGAAGGCGAAGTCATCATCCAATGCCACGACACGAAGCATCCCCTACTTCAGCAGGTGGTTCGGCACGATTATCTACAGATGGCGACAACACAGCTCGAAGACCGTAAGCGTTATGGCTATCCGCCCTTCACCCGTCTTATCATGATCTACATGAAAGGGCGTTACGAAGATCGGCTGGAAGCTTTGATGGCACAATATGCGGCTCAGTTGCGTTACACCTTCGGCGAACGCGTACTCGGGCCTGAAGCTCCCGTGGTCAGTCGCATCAAGAACATGTTTATCCGCCAGATAATGTTGAAGATGGAACGCGAAGCATCGATCAACGAAGTCCGACGACTCCTGCAGCTCATCCAGCAGCAGATGCAACAGAACGATCAGGAATTTGCCCGCATCGTGTTCTATTACGATGTCGACCCCGCATAAGAGGCGGCGATCACGGAGTCAAAGGTATGACAAAAAAGAAATATAACCTATAAAAACAATAAAACAATGCAAAACTCTACACCAAAGTCACTCCCCGAGAACGCCATGCGTCCGCTGGCTCCCGGCGAGGAGTACAAGCCTCTCATGCCAGCCAAGGCAAATCCACGCGAGGTCACCACATGGTCGCTCGTCTGGGGCCTTCTGATGGCCGTTATCTTCAGTGCTGCCACTGCCTATCTCGGACTCAAGGTCGGACAGGTCTTCGAGGCCGCTATCCCTATCACCATCATCGCCGTTGGCCTGGCCAGTGCTACCAAGCGCAAGGATCCATTGGGCGAAAACGTCATGATTCAGTCTATTGGCGCATGCTCTGGCATGATTGTGGCCGGTGCTATCTTCACGCTGCCTGCCCTTTACATTCTTGACTCGAAGTTCCCTGATGCCAACATTTCCGTTTCTTTCCTCGAGGTATTCCTGGCCTCACTGCTGGGTGGTGTCATCGGCATTCTGTTCCTCATCCCGTTCCGCAAGTATTTTGTCTCAGACATGCACGGCAAGTATCCTTTCCCTGAGGCTACAGCTTCGACCCAGGTACTTATTTCTGGCGAAGGCGAGAGTTCGTCGGCCAAGCCACTGATCATGGCCTCGGTACTGGGCGGCATCTTCGACTTCCTGGTAGCAACCTTCGGCACATGGGCCGAGAACTTCACCACCACTTTTGGGGCACTGGGACAGACCATTGCCATGAAGTCGAAACTGATGCTCAGCTGCAATACTTCGGCCGCGCTGCTCGGCATGGGCTATATTGTTGGCCTCAAATATGCTGCCATCATGTGCGCCGGCTCGGTTCTGATCTGGTGGATCATCGTGCCTGCCATTGCTCTCATCTGGCCAGATCTCGAGGTGGCTAATGGCATTGCCGCTGCCGATGCGATGCCTCAGCAAATTTTCCAGTATGCCAAATCTATCGGCATCGGCGGTATCGCCATGGCTGGCATCATCGGTGTATGGAACAGCCGCAAGGTCATCATGGGTTCGTTCTCGCTCATCAAGGCCGCTTTCGGATCAGGCAATTCAAATAATTCGAATAATACGGGTACACCTCGTACTGATCGCGACATTTCGATGAAGGTCATCGTTCTTGGCCTGGTCATCGCGTTGCTGGTTACCACGCTCTTCTTCTACCTCGATGTAATGCATGGTTCGGTACTCTTTACGGTTGTTGCTCTGCTCATCGTCTTCTTCATTGCCTTCCTGTTCACTACCGTAGCCGCCAATGCCATTGCAATCGTAGGCTCGAACCCAGTGTCTGGTATGACCCTGATGACGCTGATTCTTGCCTCGCTGGTCATGGCTGCCGTCGGACTCAACGGCACATCCGGCATGGTCGCTGCGCTTATTATGGGTGGCGTTGTATGTACGGCTCTGTCTAGCGCAGGTGCCTTTGTCACCGACCTCAAGATCGGCTATTGGCTTGGTTCTACCCCGGCCAAGCAGCAGACCTATAAGTTCCTGGGCATTCTTGTCAGCGCCGCAACTGCTGCCGGTGTCATCATGATTCTGAACGAAGCCTATGGTTTCACGCCTGACAACTCGGACGTCATGGCCGCACCTCAGGCACGCGCTATGGCTGCCGTTATCGAACCTTTGATGATGGGTCAGGGCGCTCCATGGCTGCTCTATGGCATTGGCGCTGTCATCGCCATCGTACTGAACCTTTGCGGCATCTCAGCCCTTGCATTTGCTCTTGGCATGTTCATTCCGCTGCAGCTCAATCTGCCACTGCTTGTAGGCGGTGCCATCAACTGGTACGTAACCTCACGTTCGAAGGATGCGTCGGTCAACGCTGCACGTGGTGAGCGCGGCACGCTGCTCGCTTCTGGTTTCATTGCTGGTGGTGCCCTCATGGGCGTTGTCAGTGCAGGTCTCACCTTCGCTGGTGTCGATTGGATGATCGAAGGCGGCGAATGGTCGGTAAGTGCCTGGGGTCAGATTCTCAGCCTCGTCATGTACATTGCGCTGATCTGCTACCTTGTCAAGGCGTCGCTCAATGCCCGCAAGTAATATGCCATTACTCGAAGTTTGCTGTGCAGACCTACTGAGTGCACAGGCTGCGGCTGAAGGCGGTGCCCAACGCATCGAGCTCTGCTGCGACTTGCCTCTCGATGGTCTCACTCCATCAACGGATATGATGCTTCAGGCCCGCCAGATAGCGGGTCTGAAGTTACATATTTTAATACGTGTACGCGAGGGCAACTTCGTCTACAGCGAGTCCGAAGCCCAGCAGATGCTGCAACAGATTGCCGAAGCGCGACGTTGTGGAGCCGATGGCGTCGTGATCGGAGCACTCACGGCCGATGGTAACATCGATACAGCCCTCTGCCAGCGAATGATTGAGGCTGCCAATGGCATGCAGATAACCTTTCATCGAGCTTTCGATCAATGCCGACAGCCACTGGTGGCCCTCGAACAGATCATTGCTCTGGGCTGTCACCGACTGCTGACGTCAGGTCAGGCCTCGACAGCCGAAGCCGGCATTCCGTTGCTCCGCCAGCTGGTACAGCAGGCCGCCGGGCGCATCATCATCATGCCTGGCGCTGGTGTTAATCCTGGCAATGCAGGACGTATTCTGTCCGAAACAGGCGCTACGGAAATCCACTCGTCAGCTCGACGTTCATCGGCCGATGCGCATTCAGATGCCGGAGTAGTACGTCGGTTGCTGCAGATCGTTGCAAGTAACTAATAAATCGAAGATAGTATAATTAATGGTCAATCGCACATGGCAAACAGCATAGTTCTCACCCTCCTTGAGTTTCTCTACGCCTCGATGCCTACGCCTGACAGCGTGGACTACAGTCGCGAGTTCTGGACCGAAAACATCGAATACACGTTACGTGCTCGCGAAGAGATGCCTTGGGGTACGCAGATTCCTGAACGCGAGTTTCGACACTTTGTGCTGCCCGTCCGCGTCAACAACGAGGACCTCGACCGCTCACGCATGGTACTATACGAAGCTCTCAAGCCTCGTGTCGAAGGTCTCACGATGACCGAAGCTGTCCTCGAAGTCAACCATTGGTGTCACGAGCATGTGACCTATCAACCCAGCGACGCGCGAACCAGTTCACCGCTGGCGACGATTCGTACTGCCTACGGCCGTTGTGGCGAAGAATCGACACTCCTGGTAGCCGCTCTTCGTTCGGTAGGTATTCCTGCGCGACAAGTCTATACCCCACGTTGGGCGCATACCGACGACAATCATGCCTGGGTTGAGGCCTGGGTCGATGGCGAATGGCATTTCATGGGTGCCTGCGAACCCGAAGCCGTCCTCGACCTTGGCTGGTTCAATGCTCCGGCTTCGCGTGCCATGCTGATGCATACCAAGGCTTTTGGCCATTACGATGGTCCGGAACAGGTGATGCAGCGCACGCCATGCTTTACCGAGATTGACGTTACCTCGAACTACGCACCGGTTGCCCGTCGCCACGTACGAGTCATCGATACTGACGGCAATCCCGTTACTGAGGCACAGGTAGAGTTCAAGATCTACAACTACGCCGAATTCTATACTGTCGCTACCCATCGAACAGACGTACATGGACTCACCTCGATGCAAGCCGGATGCGGAGATCTTCTGGCCTGGGCATCCAAGGACGGTCGCTACGGCTTTGCCCGTTGCACATTCGGCCCGGCCGATACGCTGCAACTACGACTTGACCATCAGAGCGGCGAGACGTACAGCGTCGACCTCGACATCGTACCTCCCGGCGAGCGCAATACGGTTCCACCGATGACCGAGGAGCAGCGGCAACACAATGTGCGCCGTCTGGCTTACGAGGACAGCATTCGCAATGCCTATGTTGCCACTTTCCCGACCGGCTATCAGGGTCCGTTGTCTCCCGACCGTGTATTACCGCTCCTCAAGGCCTCGCGCGGCAATTACGCAACACTCCTCGAATTCCTTGGTCAGGATTATATCGCTGCCATTGAAGGTTTTGCCCTCAGCATGCTCGAATCACTGTCTGCCAAGGACCTGCGTGACGTTACGTCCGACGTACTGAACGACCAGATTAATCTGGGAACGATACCCGCCTTGCTCTACGATGGGGCGTGTCCGGATTCAATATTTTTCCCATACATCGTCTGTCCTCGCGTTGACAACGAACGCCTCACTCCTTTCCGTTCCCAGCTGTTCGAAGCCATGGGTACCAACTCGCTTGAAGAGATTGAAAAGCTATTCTCCGCCAAGTGGGAGCAAGGGCCAGAGGCCATCGTACGCTGGGTTGCCGACAGCATACAGATCGACGATGCACACAATCCTCAACGGCTCTGCATGTCGCCCCTCGGTGTCTATCGCCACCGTATCACCGACACACATTCGCGCAATATCTTCTTCGTCGCCCTTGCTCGCACTTTCGGTTTCCCTGCCCGTATTGATCCCGTCACCGAAAAGGTGCAGTATTATCGGCTGAAGGAGAACTGCTGGCAGGACGTCACCTTCAGCCCGACAGATAATGCACGTGATGTACAAGCCGCCTCCATTCTTTCTCCTGCGAGCATCGGCAGCCTCAACCTTTCTTACCAGCCGACCAGCTATCTCTCCAATCCGAAGTACTATACGCACTTCACGCTGTCCGCTCTTTCCGATGATTCGCCTACGTTGCTCAATTATGGCGAGGAAGACACATGGCAATCGCTATTCGGTGCTGCGGCACAGACGCTCGATGCCGGCGATTATCTGCTCACTACAGGCACACGCATGGCCAACGGCAGTGTGCTGGCTCATATTGAAGTGTCCCCGCTTGCACCGGGCCGCGAACTTACGCTTCCCCTCTCATTGCGGCAGTCGGACGAAGGGCTGCAAGTCATCGGCAACTTCGATTCCGAGAACCTCTATCATGATCTGAATGCAGGGCAGAAATCTCTACTCTCTACCACCGGACGAGGCTATTATGTACTGGGACTCATCGCATCAGGGCAAGAACCCACCAATCATGCATTGCGTGATATCGCTCGTTGTCGCGAACAACTCGAGGCCTTGGGAGGACACCTCGTCCTGCTATTCAGCGACGAGGCTGATGCCGCCAGATTCAAGGCATCTGAATTCCCTGCCATGCCTCAGCACACCCACTTCGGAACGGATATCAATGGCACGATTACCAGCCAGCTCTGCGCCGAGATGCATGTATCGCCGACGTCGCTTCCAATCTTCGTCATTGCCGATACCTTCAACCGCATTGTCTTCATTTCCGAAGGCTATACCATCGGTCTTGGTGACCAGTTGGTGAGCAATCTGACGAAGCTTAGCGAAGGCAAATAGTACCACACTTCGGCATTTGCAGTTGGTAAAATAGCGTATAACGATATCCAAAATGTTGGCTCTTATGCAAATAATTGCAAAAAAGTTTCGATTTTCGAGTTTTTTTAAGTATATTTGCGCCCAATAATTTGTAAATAATAAAATTAATAGTAAATATAATGGCAACACAGGAAGATGTATTCAAGAAGCCCGTCTCGCATTGCAAGGAGTATGGCTTCGTTTTCCCTTCGAGTGAAATCTATGACGGTCTGGGCGCAGTATATGACTACGGCCAGAATGGTGTCGAACTCAAGAACAATATCAAGCGCTACTGGTGGGAGGCTATGACCAAGCTCCACGAGAACATCGTGGGCATCGATGCCGCCATCTTCATGCACCCAACGACCTGGAAGGCTTCAGGCCACGTCGACGCCTTCAACGACCCGCTCATTGATAACCGCGACTCGAAGAAGCGCTATCGTGCTGACGTCCTGATCGAGGAGGCTCTGGCCAAGATCGAGGACAAGATGAACAAGGAGGTCGAGAAGGCCAAGAAGCGTTTTGGCAAGGCTTTCGACGAGGCTCAGTTCCGTGCTACCAACCAGCGCGTCATGGACTATCAGGCCAAGTGGGATGCACTGCACCAGCGTTACTCTGACGCCATGAACGCCATGAATCTTGAGGAGTTGAAGCAGATCATCCTCGACGAGGAGATTGTCTGCCCAATCAGCGGCACCCGCAACTGGACCGACGTCCGTCAGTTCAACCTCATGTTCTCGACCGAGATGGGTTCAACCGCCGATGGCGCTATGAAGATCTACCTCCGTCCTGAGACCGCACAGGGTATCTTCGTGAACTACCTGAACGTACAGAAGTCTGGCCGTATGAAGCTGCCATTCGGTATCGCTCAGATCGGCAAGGCTTTCCGTAACGAGATCGTAGCGCGTCAGTTCATCTTCCGTATGCGCGAGTTCGAGCAGATGGAGATGCAGTTCTTCATCAAGCCTGGCACTGAACTCGACTGGTTTGCCAAGTGGAAGAAGACCCGTCTGAACTGGCACAAGGCCCTGGGCTTCGGCGACAACATGTACCGCTACCACGATCATGAGAAGCTGGCTCACTATGCCAATGCTGCTACCGACATCGAGTTCAACATGCCATTCGGCTTCAAGGAGGTCGAGGGTATCCACTCGCGTACCAACTTCGACCTTTCACAGCACGCCAAGTACAGCGGCAAGAAGATCGAGTACTTCGATCCTGAGATCAACGAGAGCTATACTCCATACGTCATCGAGACCTCTATCGGTGTCGATCGTATGTTCCTCTCTGTCATGGCTGCCAGCTACAAGGAGGAGGAGGTCAACGGCGACAAGCGTGTTGTCCTTTGCCTTCCACCAGCACTGGCTCCTGTCAAGGTAGCTATCCTGCCACTTGTCAACAAGGATGGTCTTCCTGAGAAGGCTGAGGAGATCATGAAGGAGCTCCGCTACGATTACACCTGCCAGATCGAGGTTAAGGACTCGATTGGCAAGCGCTATCGTCGTCAGGATGCCATCGGCACTCCTTACTGTATCACTGTCGATGGCCAGACCCTCGAGGACAACACCGTCACCCTGCGTTTCCGCGACACGATGGAGCAGCAGCGCGTGGCTGTCAGCGACCTTCACAAGATCATCGGCGACTCGGTTAACATCTCGTCGCTGCTTCGCAAGATCGAAAACGACTAAAATGAAGCGAACAAACTACATACTTCTTTTGTTGGCGATGATCATGGCTCTCCCCATGATCACCGCCTGCAATAAGGATGAAGACGATGTCGACTACACCAAATACTACGGCTGGCGTGACGAAAACAACGTAATTACCGAATTGCTGTGGAAGGTTCACAAGGACGATTCGGCCCGCACGTACTTCGACCAGACCGTCTTTTCGCTCAAGGAGCCAGGTTCCTATCCTACGTATGTGCATTATTTCCGTCATGCCAATCTGGATAGCCTGCGCAATCTTTCGCCGCGCAAGGATTACCGCCCCTACTCTACCAGTACCCTTTCGGTTCACTACACCCTCTACAAGACCAGTTCTGTGTACGACAAGGTAAAGCAGCTGGGAGGCTGGTCACAGGATCTGTTGCGCAATAACAACGGAGCGATTGACTCGATCTTCTTCGCCAATGCTATCGACAATACACTGAAGGCCGACACGCTCGAGTCTAATCAGGTAAGATTCTACTCGGACTTCACGCCTAACTCGGTAATTACCGGCTGGGGTGACGTCCTACAGGAGATGTACATTGGCGACAATGTAGTAGTCATGATTCCATGGTTTCTGGCTTACGGTCAGGCAGGCAGTGGTTCGAGCATCGATCCTTATTCAAACCTCTTCTTCCGTATCGAGTTGTGTGACATCACCAACCTGGGAGCCACCGTCAAGTAAGTAGTTCACCCATTCAAGGTGGAGAGGTCAGCGCTTAGTAATCTTCTGGAAACGTCTCCAGTAGAGTACCGCAGCCGTAGAAAGTCCGAAGGGAAAGGCCAGCCACACACCAAAGGCTCCTAACTCCATCACGATACCAAAGATATAGCTCAACGGTATCGATATGACGATATAGGCCACCGTAGCATACGGTATCAGGCAACGCACATCACCCAAACCGCGCAAAGCATTGGTGAGCACGGTTTGGGTGCTGTCGCCTAACTGGTAGAACACCATGGGCCACACCATCATCGATACCATGGCAGCAACCTCAACGTTGGGAGTAAAGAGGAGCGAGATGTCGTGGATATTGGCGGTCAAAACGGTCGTTAGCACGGCGCCCACCAGCATGATCATCTGCAAGCCGGCCCAGGTGGCGTGTCGTACTCCTGTCATATTCTGCATGCCATTGTGATTGCTGACACGGATCGATACGGCCGTACCGATGCCGATATAGATCATGTAGATGATGCAAGCCACGTTGTTCATCACCTGATGAGCGGCAAGTGCATTGGTACCGATCCACCCGAGGAAGATGGCCACCAGCGAGAACGATGCACATTCCAGCCCCATCTGTATGGCAATAGGCCATCCCAGCCGATTCAGTCGCTTCATCTCGGCCAACGAAGCCCGTGCTTCTTTCCAGTGACAGGTATACAACTGGTAACGCTTTGTGCGGAATACTGCCAGTGCGACGATGAGGAGAATCAGCAGACGCGACGAGAAGGTGGCCCACGCTGCACCGATGATACCCATCTCGGGAAAACCTCCATGACCGAATATCAGCAGGTAGTTGAACAGGATATTCCAGGCATTGCCGGCCAACATGGCATACATCGAGATTCGCGTATCGTTGATGCTGTCCGTCATCTGCTTCAGCCAGCTCGACAGGGCCATCAAGGGCAGCGAGGCTATCTGGATCAGCAGATAGGGCCGCATCAGCGGCAGGAGTTCATCAGGCTGACCTAACAGCGGCAATCCGAGATAGAGAGCGAAGAGCACACCTACCAACAAGGCACACTGCAGCATATCCGCACAGAAGCTCGACTTCATGACGCTCATGATACGGCTGCGATTGCCCTGAGCATACAGGGCGCCCATCTGCGACAGAGCTCCCATCGAAAAGCCCTGATTCAGCAGCATGATAAACACGAAAAGATTATTTACGAAGCCTGCAGCCGCCAATTCCTCGGTTGCATGCTGTCCGACCATGATATTATCAGATACATTCTGCAACGTCAGTCCAATCTGTGCTACCACCACGGGTAGGCCCAGTCGGATCAGCGGACGATATTCATTGGGATAATACAAACGCATATCAAAGTAATTACTGCCATTCTATAGGCAATCCGTGAAGTATTGTTACATAGAGCAGAGCTCCAGGCTGTCAGACGAACGAAAAGATGCTCGTAGTATAGCGTTTCAATTCTTGCTCAAGTTTCTGTTCCTGACCTTTCAGCCAAACATCCAAATCACGATGGAACTGGGGACTGTGATCCATATGCCGGGTATGTGTTAGCTCATGCAATAAAATAAGTTTCTGTACGGGCATGGGCAACAGCAGAGTGAAAAGTGAGAGGTTGATGTTAAAATACTCCGTCCCCTTGGACAACAGCATTGCCTTGTGTCCGTGACGCGCACAGCTACCCCAATGTCCCTTGCTATTGTTGATCTTCACCTCTCGCAGTTTGATACCATAAAGCCGCGCGTAGGACTGCAAGCGCGGGATGAGTTGCGTCTTGGCATGGCTACGCACACCCTCAACGATGCATTGTTCCAGCCACTCCTGTCGGCCATCAATATCGAAGTCGCAGTCAGGTGGGCACACTAGGTCCAGAACTGCAGGACGAACGATTTCGTCATCGTGAACTGCATTCTTACGCACCTCAGCCGGTTCGTTGTGTAAATAGAATCCTTCGCGCGTACCTTTAATAATATGTATATGCAGACAGTCGGTCTCGATTTTGAAGTTCCAGTCGATATGAGGTCGTTTGCTATCGTCACCTCGTCCGATTGTTTCGCGATATGCATTAAGCATCTCTCGCAGCCGAGGGCGCATTTTTTCCACTGCGCGCATCACATCAGCCTGGTCGAACGGGCGAGGCACAGTGATCAGCACGCCACACTCGGCCGTACCATCCTTGGCCGGATGAAAAGTGTAGCGCACAGCACGCGCATTACTCTTGATGTAAAGGTGGCCGAATTCGGCATCCGGCAGTATCTTATCGACTGTCATACCGCAATAGACTTTTCCTCTTAGAATTCAAAAACCTTTCAGACGTCAGAAGCACAACGCTATCACACCACTCACGCCCATGTAAGCATAGATTATCTTACGCAATACCTTAATCGGAATCATCCGGAATACCTTGGCACCAATCCAAGTGCCAATCAGCACAGCCACCAGGCAATAGCACCAGCTGACGCATACCGTATGGGTCAGGAATCCGCTTTGGGCACGATAGACGGTCATCACGAGATTGCCTATAAGGAAGTAGCATTGCACCAAGGCCATGTATTCCTCCTTACGTTCGGTCGATGCCAGGAAATAGAGCACGGCCGGAGGTCCTTGCATGCCAAAGAGGCCACCCATCACACCCGACAGGGTTCCCATCGAGAGCTGCATTGGCAAGGTAGGACGGATATGAATCTTTTCGCTGAAGAAGAAAAAGTAGATGCTGGTCAGTATCAGCACCGCACCCAGAATGCGCTTCAGCACACCATCGCCAGCAGCCGCCACAAACTGCACCGCTCCCCACGATACGACAAGGAAGGTCAGCAGGATAGGCAGCAGCTTACGCCAGGCGATATACTTGTGCATATGCCAGACGATGATGCTCGACGTCACGGCAGCCAATATGCCGCTCAGCGTCGTGGCCTCGCCATACGATGGCATGAGATAAGGCAGAATGGTCATGATGAAGATGCCGAAGCCGAACCCCGACACGCGCTGCACAAAGGCGGCGCCCATTGCTGCCAGCATCAAAAGTAGTATCGTCATCAGTGAGCCGCCATCCAGTTCTCGCCCTTGCCACAGTCGGCAATGAGCGGAACGCTGAGTTTCATTACGCCTGCCATCTCCTCGAGTACCAGCTGTTCGAGACGATCGACTTCGTCCGCAGGTACGGTGAAGTTCAATTCATCGTGAACCTGAATCAGCAGCTTGGCATGCAGGCCATCACGACGGATTCGGTCCGTAATGCGTATCATCGCCACCTTGATGATGTCGGCAGCCGTGCCCTGGATAGGCGCATTGATGGCATTGCGCTCGGCATAGCCGCGGACGGTGGCATTGGCACTGTGGATATCCTTCAGCATTCGCCGGCGTCCGAACAGCGTCTCGACATAACCCTTGTCGCGAGCCACGGCTATGCTCTGGTCCATATAGGCCTTCACACTGGGATAGGTGGCAAAATAACCGTCGATCAGTTCCTTGGCCTCGCCTCGAGGAATGTTGAGACGCGACGCAAGTCCGAAGACCGAGATACCGTAGATGATGCCGAAGTTGGCCGTCTTGGCCTTGGTGCGCTGCAGCTTCGACACCTCATCCAGCTCGAGATGATAGATCTTGGCGGCCGTGGCACGATGGATGTCGTTGCCATTGTTGAACGCCTCGATCATGGCCGGATCCTGCGACAGGTGAGCCATCAGACGTAATTCGATCTGGCTATAGTCGGCCGAGAAGAACACCTCGCCCTCGTCGGGCACGAAAGCCTTGCGCAACTCGCGGCCCATCGCATCGCGGATAGGAATGTTCTGCAGGTTAGGATTGCTCGACGACAGGCGGCCGGTAGCCGTCACCGTCTGGTTGAACTGGCAATGGATTCGGCCCGTGGCAGGATTGATCTCGCCAGGCAAAGCCTCGATGTAGGTACCCAGCAACTTCTTGATGCCACGATAATCCAGGATTCCATCAATCAGCTCGAGGTGTTCCGGACGTTCCAGTCGATTCTTCATCAACTGCAGCACCTCCTCGGCCGTCGACCGGCTCTTAGCCTTGGGATCGAGGTTCAGCTCGTCGAAGATGACCTGCGCTACAGCCTTGGGCGAAAGCGGGTTGAACGGATGTCCGGCCAGTTCGGTCAGCCGCGCATCGAGGCGCTTCAACTCGGATTCGAGGATCGACTTCGATTCGGTCAGGGCGCTGACGTCCAGACGCACACCGGTCAGCTCCATATCGGCCAACACGCGCACCAGCGGCATCTCGACCTCGTCGAACAATCGGGTAAGACCCTGCTCGGCCAGCATCGGACGCAACTTCTGTGCCAGCTGATAAGTGACGTCGCTGTCCTCACAGCAATATTCGGCCACCTTCTCGACAGGGCAGTCACGCATCGACGCAGGCTTATCCTCCTCCTCGGCCGCATCCATCATGGCAAACAGGTCGAGCGTGGCCTCGGCAGCCTTTTTCTTCTTGCCGGTATCGATCAGGGCGCTGGTCGGAATCGGACGGTAACCCAGATAGATTTCCGCCAGATAATCCATATTGTGCGGCTGTTCTGGCTCAAGCAGGTAATGAGCGATCATCGTATCGAACAGCGGATAGCTCACCTCCATGCCGTAACGCTTCAGGATCGAATAGTCGTACTTGGCATTCTGGGCAATCTTCAGCGTGGCCTCGTTCTCGAACAGGGGACGCAACTCGTCGACCACAGCCATGGCCTCGCGGCGATCGGCCGGAACCGGAACATACCACGCCTTGTTATGACCGATGGCGAACGAGATGCCCACCAGCTCGGCATCGATGATGTTGAGCGATGTCGTCTCGGTATCGAAGGCCCATTCTGGCGTCCAGAACAGCTCGGCAATCATCTCCTGTCGCTTCTCGACCGTATCGGCAATGATATAATGTGTCTCGACGTCGCGAATTGTCCGAAGCGTGGCTGGTACCACAGGCTCGACGACGACCGTAGCCTCGACCTTCTTGTCGGTAGGAGCAGATGTCGCACGCTTCGATTGTGCCTTGACAGGCAGTTCGTCGCGCATCTTGCGGAACTCCAGCTCGTCGAAGATGGCATACAGGGCCTCGTAATCGGGCACCTTCACGGCCAGAGCCTCGGCATCGAGCGCCACGTCAGGCACCTGACGACAGATCGTTGCCAGATACTTCGAATCGCGAATCTGCTGCACGTTGTCGAGTACCTTCTGGAACATGGCCTTCTTCAGCAATCCAGGCAGCTCCTTCTTGCCTTCGGCGGCAGCGGCTTCGACGGCTTCGAGCATGGCTTCGACGCTATCGAAGTCCTCGATCAGCTTCTGTGCCGTCTTGGGACCTACACCCGGACAGCCGGGGATATTGTCGGCCGAATCGCCCTGCAAGCCCAGCATATCGATGACCTGCTCGGTGCGCTTCAGGCCGTATTTCTCCAACACGGCAGCCACATCGAGCACCTCGTAGCCAGGGCCGAACGACTTAGGCTTGAAGATACGCGAATGGCCGGTCACCAGCTGGGCATAGTCCTTGTCGGGGCTCATCATGAAGGTCTCGTACTCGCCGCTCTCGTCGGCCAGACGCGCCATGGTTCCTACCACGTCGTCCGCCTCGTAATTAGGCACATCGATGACCGGAATCCGATAGGCCTCGAGGATTCGCTTGATCCAGGGCACGGCAAAGGTGATGTCCTCGGGCGTCTTCTCGCGCTGAGCCTTGTAGGTAGGGAATTCCTTGTGGCGGAAGGTACCTCCTTCAGGGTCGAAGCACACGGCCAGACAATCTGGGCGCAACATACCGTCCTGATCGACGACAGCGGATTCCAACCCCGGCATCTTCTGGCCGGCAAGCACGTCCTGCAGGGTCTTGGTGAAGCCATAGATAGCCGAAGTGACTTGTCCCTTGCTGTTGGTCAAAGGCTTGTTGATGAATCCGTAATAGGCACGGAAGATGAGCGCATAGGCGTCGAGAAGGAAAAGCCGCTTCATGAGGATGTGAGGGTGTTTAGGTATGGAGATGTGATGATGTTTTACTTGGTCACCAGCTTGACGATGCGGTCAGGGCCGGCAACGGCCGATTGGCCGATCTGAAGTAGGTAGCCATCGCGTTGCTTCTTGCCTGTCACCGTGCAGCCTTCGTTCAAGGCTTCGACGGTCTTGACTTTGCAGGTCAATGGCAGCAACAGCTGGGTGACGTCTGGATCGGTGACGTGCACATACAGCACATCGCCCTTGCGGGTGGTAGCATAGCCCGGTTGTGGTGCCAGCTCGCCCGCGGTGGTGCCATAGATGCTCTCGCCATAACGATCGAGCCACTGGCCCATCTCGTGCAGGCGGTCGAGGGCCGTGGCCGGCAGTTCGCCGTTAGGCTGAGGGCCGATATTGAGCAGCAGGTTTGCGCCCTTACCGGCCGTAGCCACCAGCAGGCGGATCAGTTCGTCGACAGACTTATAGTCCTGATCCGTAATCTTGTAGCCCCACATGCCGTTCATTGTCTGGCACGTCTCGAGAGGCAGCGTACTGATATCCTGTCCGGAGAGGCCGGCATGATTCTCGCCCGGCACATCGCGCTCGAAGATCTGGATATCCTCGCCCGGGAAGACGGCCAGATGGTGATTGTTGCCCACCAGGCAACGCGGCTGCAGGCGGTGTATCAGTTCGTACTGCTCGTCCAGGCTCCAGTCGAAAGGCGTGGCATCCTCGTCGTGATCCCACACGCCATCGAACCAGATGGCACCGATCTCGCCATAGTTGGTCAGCAGCTCGGTAAGCTGTCCCTTCATGAAGGCAAGGTACGTCTGCCAATTGGGCTGCAGGTCGCGCTTCGTGCCATGGCCGGTGCGTCCCAGCGGATAATCCGGGCGACGCCAGTCGAGGTGCGAATAATAGAAGTGCAGACGCACGCCCTGACGGTGGCATTCGTCGGCCAGTTCCTTCACCACATCGCGGCCAAAGGGGGTAGCATCGACAATGTTGTAATCCGACTGTGCGGTGTGCCACATCGAGAAACTGTCGTGATGACGAGACGTGAAAGTGATGTATCGGGCGCCACTGGCCTTGATGGCCTCGACCCACTGACGGGCATCGAAGCGCGAGGGATAGAAGCCCGATGCGGCCTTCTGGTACTCCTGCCAGTCGAGATTGGCGTTCTGCATGTACCATTCGCCCTGGCCGAACATGCTATAGATGCCCCAATGAAGGAAGATGCCGAACTTCATGTCGGCGAACTCACGTCGCGACTCCAGGTTGGCCTCGGTAGGCAGGTAGATGGTCTGGGCCTTACCCAACAGGCTTGCACCAGCGAGCAGGACGGCACACAGAACTGAACGAAGTTTCATATCGGAATGACGGATTAGCAGTTTGAATCAATAATTAGGTCGCGCGAAACGGTGAAGAGCATTTCGGCAGAAGATTGCGCTTCCGCAAAACGGGGAAGAGCATTTCGCCAGAAGATTGCGCTTCCGCGAAACGGGGAAGAGCATTTCGCCACAAAAATGCGGCTCCGCGAAACGAGGAAGAGCATTTCGCCACAAAAATGCGGCTCCGCAAAACGGGGAGCACAAATCTGATAACAAAATTGTTCTCCGCAAATCGAGGAAGCGCATTTGTGAATTCCGGCGAATTCGGCCTGTCGGAAAATCAGACGTTGAAGAGGAAGTGCATGATGTCGCCATCCTGCACGACGTAATCCTTGCCCTCGATGCCCATCTTGCCGGCTTCCTTGACGGCTGCTTCCGAACCGTACTTCAGGTAATCCTCGTATTTGATGACCTGAGCGCGGATAAAGCCCTTCTCGAAGTCGCCGTGGATGATGCCGGCACACTGAGGCGCCTTCATGCCGCGACGATAGGTCCAGGCCTTCACCTCCATCGGGCCGGCCGTGATGTAAGTCTGCAGGCCCAGCAGGTCGTAGGCCGCATGGATCAGACGGTTCACGCCCGACTCCGAAAGACCCAGTTCCTCGAGGAACATCTGACGCTCGTCGTAGGTCTCGAGCTCGGCAATCTCGGACTCGATCTTGGCCGAGATGATCAGCACCTGGGCATCCTCGTCCTTCACGGCCTCGCGCACCTGCTCGACGTAGGCATTTCCGTCCTTGGCGCTGGCCTCGTCGACGTTGCAGACATAGAGGATAGGCTTCGAGGTGAGCAGGAACAGGTCGTGATAGGCACGCTCCTCCTCAGGCGTCTCGGGCTGGATGGTACGGGCCGACTTGCCCTGAACCAGAGCATCCTTGATGCGGCTCATCAGCGCGTACTGCACCTTGGCGTCCTTGTCCGAACCGATCGAAGCGAGCTTCTGCACCTTAGGCAGACGCGACTCGATGGTCTCCAGATCCTTGAGCTGCAACTCGGTATCGATTACTTCCTTGTCGCGGACAGGATCGACACTACCGTCGACATGCACTACATTGCCATCGTCGAAGCAACGTAACACGTGGATGATGGCGTCCGTCTCGCGGATGTTGGCCAGGAACTTGTTGCCCAGGCCTTCGCCCTTCGATGCACCCTTTACCAGGCCGGCAATGTCGACAATCTCGACGTTGGCAGGCACGATGCGACCGGGATGTACCAGCTCGGCCAGCTTGTTCAGACGCTCATCGGGAACCGTGATGATACCCACCTGAGGATCGATGGTACAGAAAGGGAAGTTGGCTGCCTGAGCCTTGGCGCTCGACAGGCAGTTGAAGAGGGTGGACTTGCCTACGTTAGGCAATCCTACGATACCACATTTTAATGACATGATGCTGTTTTATATTTTTCTGATTACTATATTCTTGTTTACGGTCGGTACCGATCATTTCAGTACCGTGATGACGAGGCTGGCGATGGTCACCAGGATCGAGGTAATCGAGATGGCGAACGACGAAAGGCTCGACACCTCGCGGTTGGCTGCACGGGTGGCATTGGGCTCGACGTAGATTACGTCGCCCGACTGGACGAAGTAATAAGGGCTGGCAACGATCTGTGGATCCTTCAGGTCGAGCGCGACGACCTGTTCCTTGCCGTCCGCTGTGCGGATCAGACGCACCTTATCGCGCTCGCCGAAGATGGTCATATCGCCGGCCGTGGCCAGGGCTTCGAAGAGGGTGATGCGCTCCTGGTTCATCGGTTTCATGCCGGGGGTATTCACCTCGCCCAGGATGGAATAGTGCAGGTCGTTGAACGATACGTTGACGATCGGATCAGCGATGTAGCCGTTGCGGATCAGGTAGTCGCTCAGGTAGGCCGACAGTTCGCGACGCGTCATGCCTGCCACCTCGAGCCGGCCGATGGTAGGGAAATTGATGCAGCCCTCCTTGTCGACATAATAATTGAGGTTCTCGCTGTCCTGATAGTTGGTGCTATAGCTGCCACCGCCCTCCTGCACCGAGGCCTGTGGGCGCTGCAGGTTGAAGGGCACGGCCAGCTGCAGGTCGCTGCACGTCACCATGATCGAGAGGTGCTGATCGGGACGGATACGTGCCTCGTAGTCGGCGGTCGGCTCGAACGAGCCTATCTCGTGAGCGCCCTGCATATACACGATCTTCTGCCGCGAATGGCATCCGCTCAGCACCACCAAGGCGATCACAGCTGGCAGCAAAAGGGTCAGGACAGAACGTATATTCGTAAAGATTTTCATGACTTTGTCGCTTAATAATTGGGCACAAAGGTAATAAAAAACGTCGAAAAAACCAAAAAAATGCCCCATAAACGATGGGAAACGGTGGAAATTGCATTTTTTTGGCATAAAAAGCCGACTCCGATTACCAACCAATCCATTTTTTAAGTATTTTTGCAGCGGCATTTATAGCCATTTCATTATAAGTAAAATAGAAAAACTTAGATTTACCGTGCAAAAGAAATACGACTTCCTGGTCATCGGCTCGGGTATTGCAGGCATGAGTTTCGCCCTGAAGGTAGCTCATGCCGGACGTGTAGCGCTGATCTGCAAAAGCGAGCTGCAGGAATCCAACACCGACCTTGCACAGGGCGGTGTATCGTCAGTAACCGACCTGACTGTCGACAACTTTGACAAACACATCCACGACACCATGGTTGCCGGCGACTGGCTCTCCGACCCTAAAGCCGTCGAGCTGGTTGTCACCCATGCTCCCGAGCAGATTCAGCAGCTCGTACAATGGGGTGTCGACTTCGACCGCAAGCAAAATGGCGAGTTCGACCTCCACCGCGAAGGCGGACACTCGGAATTCCGCATCCTGCATCACGCCGACAACACGGGACACGCCATCCAGTGTGCCCTGATCGATGCGGTCAAGACGCATCCGAACATCGATGTGCTCGAACATCATTTCGCCATCGAGATCCTCACCCAGCATCATCTGGGCGTCGAGGTCACACGTCGTACGCCCGACATCGAATGCTTCGGCGCCTACGTGCTGAACGAGGATACCGGTGCCATCGACACCTATCTGGCCAAGGTGACCATGATGGCCACGGGCGGTGTGGGTCAGGTCTACCAGAACACCACCAATCCACCTATCGCCACGGGCGACGGTGTGGCCATGGTCTATCGCGCCAAAGGCACGGTGAAGGACATGGAGTTCGTGCAGTTCCACCCTACGGCCCTCTACCATCAGGGCGACCACCAGAACTTCCTCATCACCGAGGCTATGCGTGGCTATGGTGGCATCCTGCGTACGCTCGACGGACAAGAGTTCATGCACAAGTACGACCCACGTCTGTCGCTGGCTCCACGCGACATCACGGCACGCGCCATCTTCAACGAGATGAAGCTTCGCGGCGAAGACCACGAGCTG
The DNA here is from genome assembly GCA_045640225.1 of Bacteroidales bacterium. Lineage (GTDB taxonomy): Bacteria > Bacteroidota > Bacteroidia > Bacteroidales > UBA3663 > Liminaster. Next base: position 35,538 of record JAZUEP010000089.1, read on the forward strand.
CTCGACGTGACGCACAAGGATCCGGAGGAAACCAAGCGCCACTTCCCCAACATCTATAAGAAGTGCCTCTCGATCGGCATCGACATCACCAAGGAGTGCATCCCTATCGTGCCTTGCCATCACTACATGTGTGGCGGCATTCTGGTCGATTACGACGGACAGTCGAGCATCAACCGCCTCTATGCCGCAGGCGAGTGTAGCTGCACCGGCTTGCATGGCGGTAACCGTCTGGCCAGCAACTCGTTGATCGAGGCAGTAGTCTATGCCGACCTTGCTGCCAAGCATGCCATTCCCCGCATCGAGGAACTCGCCTATCGCGAGGACATCCCCGACTGGATCGACACGGGCACGGTACCTCACGAAGAGCTCTTCCTTATCTCCGACTCGAAGACCGAGGTACAGCAGATTATGCAGACCTATGTAGGCATCGTACGTTCGAACCTGCGCCTGAAGCGAGCCTGGACACGCCTCGACAATCTGTACGAGGAGACCGAGAAACTCTTCCTCCGCTCGAAGGTCAATATGGACATCTGCGAGCTTCGCAATATGATCAACACGGGATACATCATCATGCGTCAGGCCATGGAGCGCAAGGAGAGCCGAGGCCTACACTTCAGCATCGACTATCCGCCCGAGGATCGCGGCATTGAAGGCTTCTGATTGATTAATCCCAACTCTGCTACAGACAAACTGTTACCAAAGCTGGGATTATTGAATTGTCAGCCGTATTATTATGGCCCATTTTAGCACTTGCAGATAGCAAAACTAGCCTTTCGGAAATTATTCACTAGGTGGACCCCCATTTGGGGGATTGCATATAATATATAATATGTGTATCTTTGCCGCCAATAATTACTTCAAACGATACTAATTTCAAACATATTTCTGATATGAAGAAGACTCTTATTTTAGCACTTGTGGCCATGATGTGCTACGATGCCGATGTGAATGCACAAGGATGGCTCCGCCGACTGGGCGAGTCAGCAGTCGATGCTGCAAAGAGTACCGTGGAACAACGAGCACGCGACAAGGCTCGCCAGACCGTTGACGATGCCCTGGATGGCAAGATTGGCAAGAATGACGACAGTCGCGATCAGGACAACGACGAACCGGAAGTGGAGGCAGCAGCTGAGGAGCCTGCAGCTCAGGTGGTCAATCAGAAGAGCGACTTCGTGCGCGGCTCGGTCGTGGTGTTCGAAGACGTGGTAAAGGGCGAGCAGGTGGGCGAGTTCCCAAGCAAGTGGGACCTGGAACGCGGTAATGCCGAGATTGCCACCGTCAATGGCGAACAGGTTATCGAGTTTGCCAAGGAGGACTCATGGATCAAGCCTCTCATCAGCAAGAACCCAAAGAACTACTTCGGCGATGAGTTTACGGTAGAGTTCGACCTCATGTACACCGAGGGTGAATTCGAGATTGACTTCATGCATCCTGATGAGCAAGCAGATAGCGAGATCTTCACCTTGTCTTGGCGTAATGACTATACCATGACGCTTTGGTACGTGCGTCCAGACTCTGAAAGCAATTCTGACAAGCAGGGGAGAAGCGATCAAGCCCCGAAGACTAAGATCAACAACAACCGCTGGCACCACTATGCCATCTCGTTCAACAAGCGTGCCATCAAGTTTTATGTAGATAATGTGCGCTATATCAACGTGCCAAGTGCTAAGGCCGGTGCTGGCTGGATGACCTTCTT
>JAZUEP010000090.1:0-2752 GCA_045640225.1 Bacteroidales bacterium
GGTTCTTACGATAAGCACGAACCTGAAGCGACTCCTTCTCCATGTTGCCGCCCTGAGGCTTGAGGACGAAACGGGCGATCTGGAAGTCGGAGAAACCGAGGATCTTAGCCTGACGGAGGACGTCGGCCGAGATCTCCTCAAGCGAGTTGTAGCCTTCGAGCTTGTGCTTGTAATCCACGATATTCTTCATGCGCTCAATGAACCAAGGATCGATCTTGGTGAGCTCCTCGATGCGTGCGATGGTATAACCTTATTCGAGTGCCTGAGCGATAGCGAAGATGCGGAGGTCGGTAGGATTGGCCAGCTCCTCGTCGAGATTCTCGAACTTAGTGTGGTCGTTGCCTACGAAACCGTGCATGCCCTGACCAATCATACGGAGACCCTTCTGGAGCATCTCCTCGAACGAACGGCCGATAGACATGATCTCACCGACTGACTTCATTGATGAACCGAGCTTGTGGCTGACACCTACGAACTTGGTGAGGTCCCAACGTGGGATCTTGCAGATCATGTAGTCAAGCGATGGAGCAACGTATGCCGAGTTGGTGGTGCCCATCTCACCGATCTGGTCGAGGGTGTAGCCGAGGGCGATCTTGGCAGCAACGAAGGCGAGAGGATAACCGGTAGCCTTAGAAGCGAGCGCTGAAGAACGAGAGAGGCGGGCGTTGATCCCGATGATGCGGTAGTCGTTGGTCTGAGCGTTGAAAGCGAACTGGATGTTGCACTCACCGACGATCTGGAGGTGACGTACGCACTTGATGGTGATGTCCTGCAGCATCTTGACCTGTTCGTCGGTCAATGAGCAGGTAGGAGCAACTACGATTGACTCGCCGGTGTGGATGCCGAGTGGGTCAAAGTTCTCCATTGAAGCTACAGTGAAGCAGTGGTCGTTGGCATCGCGGATGCACTCGAACTCGATCTCTTTCCAACCCTTCAGCGACTCCTCGACAAGTACCTGTGGTGCGAAAGTGAAGGCTGACTCAGCAATCTCCTTGAATACCTCCTCGGTAGGGCACACACCTGAACCGAGGCCGCCGAGAGCGTAAGCCGAACGGATCATGATAGGGTAACCGATCTTGCGGGCAGCAGCAAGAGCTGCATCCATGGTCTCGCAAGCCTCGCTTACGGGCACCTTGAGGTCAACCTTATTGAGCTCCTTGACGAAGAGGTCACGGTCCTCAGTGTTCATGATGGCCTCAACGCTGGTGCCGAGCACCTGCACGTCGTACTCCTTGAGCACACCGCTCTGATAGAGAGCAGTACCTACGTTCAAGCCTGTCTGGCCACCCCAAGCGAGCATGATGCCGTCTGGGCGCTCCTTCTTGATGATCTCAGTTACAAAATAAGGCGTCACTGGCAGGAAATATACCTTGTCAGCAATGCCTTCGCTTGTCTGAATGGTTGCAACGTTAGGATTGATGAGAACGGAACGAATGCCCTCCTCGCGCAAAGCCTTGAGAGCCTGCGAACCTGAGTAGTCAAACTCGCCAGCCTGGCCGATCTTCAACGCGCCAGAGCCCAGTACGAGTACCTTCTTGAGTTGTTTCTTCATATTTGTATGATTAAATGCGTCTATTTTTGCGCAAATATAATGTTTTTATCGAAATCTATCACAATTACTTTTAAATAATTGTTGAAAGTAGGACCGAATTGTGGAGAAATAAGCTAAATTGATATGTTTGGATTATTTATTGATTGTTGAATAGAGGCGAATGTTTAGCGATTTGAACATGATGGAAAAGAAAGCAGGAGGGAGGTCAGGCGAGGTGAAAGTATCGAAAAAAATAGTGTTACATTTGCCGAAGCAAACATAACACTACTGTGTTTCGCCAAGTCTTGCGATCTCAAATAGGGTAATCAGGAATTGTTAAACCTGCTTGTGTTGGTATTATTGGTAATGTGAGCCACTGATCGCTCAATTTGGCGGCAAAAGAATATTTCTAATACCTTGATATCATTATTTAAAGAGCAATTGTGCAAATTCTTTCAGCGCACGACGCCAGGTGAGGAACTCGTGAGCTGTGCCTGGAGATACATGGCTAACAGCATTGTAGCCGGCTGCCTTCATCTCCTCGACGCTCTGCTTTACACGAGCTGGCTGCTCCTTCTCACCGGTGCTGACAAACATCAGCTTAGGTGCTGGCTTGCCTTCGAGCTCCTGTGGAGTATATTGGCCACCAGAGAAGAGTCCCCAATAGCCGAAGGTCTCAGGATTGTTGAGGGTGATGATGTGAGTCTCCATACCGCCCATTGAAAGACCTGCCATAGCACGATGATCACGATCGGCAATTGTGAGGAAGTGAGAGTCGATATATGGAATCATCTCATCGATAACAAGCTTCTCGAATGGCTCACTCCAGTTCTCAGCACGACGCTGTCCGAACTTGAAGTCATTGGTCAGACCGTATGTCATCACGACGATGAATGGCTCGATCTTACCCTCGGCAATGAGGTTGTCCATGATCAGGCCAGCGTGACCCTGACGGAACCAAGAGGTCTCGTGCACACCCCAACCGTGCTGGAGGTAGAGTACAGGATAGCGCTTCTGAGCACCCTTCTTGGCTGGGTTGCCCTTCTTGTCGACGATCTGACCATAACCAGCTGGAGTATAAACCCAAGCGGTACGCATGCACTTGCCCGACTCGCTCGAGAAGAGGGTCTGCTGTACGTTGCCATGCTCTACGTTCTTCTCTGCATAAAAATCGGTATCCTCGTTTGTTGGAATCTCGATACCAGACTCCCAACGGCATGA
>JAZUEP010000091.1:0-36245 GCA_045640225.1 Bacteroidales bacterium
GAAATCGAGTTGAAGGACCGTTTGGTTGCTATCAACCGTGTTACAAAGGTTACCAAGGGTGGTCGTACCTTTACTTTCGCTGCTATCGTTGTAGTAGGTGATGGTAATGGTATCATTGGCTATGGTCTTGGTAAGGCAGGCGAAGTTCAGGCTGCCATTGCTAAGGGTGTTGAGGCTGCTAAGAAGAACCTTATTCAGGTTCCTGTTCTTAAGGGTACTATTCCACACGAGCAGTATGCTAAGTTCGGTGGTTCATCTGTATTTATCAAGCCAGCAAGTGCCGGTACAGGTCTTAAGGCCGGTGGTGCTATGCGTGCTGTTCTTGAGAGTGTAGGTGTAAAGGATGTGCTCGCTAAGTCTAAGGGTTCTTCAAATCCTCATAATTTGGTTAAGGCTACAATCGCTGCTCTTGCAGAACTTCGTGATGCAAAGACAGTAGCTGAAAACCGTGGTGTTTCACTCGATGTTGTATTTAAAGGTTAATAAAGTTTCGAAATTATGGCAACTATAAAAGTTAAGCAGGTTCGCAGTCGTATTAACTGCCCTAAGACAGAGAAGCTTACCCTTGATGCACTTGGACTCACACGCATCGGTTTGGTTCGTGAGCTTCCTGATAATGAGTGTACACGTGGTCAGATCCGTAAAGTGAGCCACTTGGTAGCTCTCGTTGACTAATCACTAATGTTTGACTATTAAAAAGTTTATAGATATGAACTTAAGTAATTTAAAGCCAGCTGAAGGTGCTGTAAAGTCTCGTAAGCGTATCGGTCGTGGTGCAGGTTCTGGTCTTGGAGGAACTTCTACACGTGGTAACAAGGGTGCTAAGCAGCGTTCTGGTTACAAGAAGAAGATCGGCTTCGAAGGTGGTCAGATGCCTATTCAGCGTCGTATGCCTAAGTACGGTTTTAAGAATATTAATCACGTAGAATATAAGGCTATTAATCTTTCAACTCTTGATGCTCTTGCTCAGGCTAAGTCTTTGAACAAGATTGATCTCGAGGCTTTGAAGAATGCTGGTCTTGTTTCTAAGAATCAGCTTGTAAAGGTTCTTGGAAATGGTTCTATTACAGTAGCTGTTGAAGTTTCTGCTCATGCTTTCTCAAAGACAGCAGAAGAAGCTATCGTTGCTGCTGGTGGTTCTGTAGTAAAGATTGGAGCTCCTGCTCCTGAAAATGCATAATTCCCATGAGAATTGTTGAGACATTCAAAAACATTTGGAAGATTGAAGAGTTGCGCAACCGTATCCTTTGGACAGCAGGCTTATGCGCTATCTATCGTCTCGGTTCTTTCGTAGTGTTGCCTGGCATTGATGCCACTCAGCTCGCTGGTCTTCAGAACCAAACACGTGGCGGTTTGATGGCACTCCTTGATATGTTCTCGGGTGGTGCTTTCTCGAATGCCTCAATCTTCGCTTTGGGTATTATGCCTTATATCTCTGCATCTATCGTAATCCAGCTTTTGACAATGGTTGTTCCATCATTCCAGAAGTTGGCTCGCGATGGTGAAAGTGGACACAACAAGATCAATCAGTATACTCGATTGCTTACTGTTGTTGTCTTGATTTTCCAGAGTTTTGCTTATCTTACAAACTTGCATTATCAAATTGGATCTGCAATCTTGTCAACTGGCGCTTGGTTTACAATTTCAAGCATTGTTATGTTGACCGCAGGTAGTATGTTTGTAATGTGGCTTGGTGAACGTATTACAGACAAGGGTATTGGTAATGGTATTTCATTCCTTATTATGATTGGTATCATTGCCCGCCTTCCACAGTCACTTTGGCAGGAGGTTATCCTCCGCTCAACAGGTGCAGGTGGTTTTGTAATGCTCCTTCTCGAATTGTTCTTCCTTCTCGTTGTCATCGGTCTCAGCATTTTGTTGGTACAGGGTACAAGAAAGGTGCCAGTTCAGTACGCTAAGCAGATTCGTGGTAACCGTCAGTATGGTGGCGTTCGTCAGTATATTCCTCTTAAGGTTAATGCTGCAGGCGTAATGCCAATCATTTTCGCACAGGCTATCATGTTTATTCCAATTGTATTGGCAAACTTTGCATCTCAAGACTCTCAGAGTTTCTGGTCTGCTTTCTTTGATAATACAGGCTTTACTTACAATTTCATCTTCGCTATCTTGATCATTGTATTTACATATTTCTATACTGCAATTACAATGAATCCACAGCAGATGTCTGATTCAATGAAGTCACAGAATGGTTTCATTCCTGGTATCAAGCCAGGTAAGAGAACTGCAGAATATTTGGAGGAAATCATGTCTCGCATCACATTGCCAGGTTCTATCTTCCTTGCAATCGTTGCAATTCTTCCATGTTTTGCTCGAATCTTCGGTGTTAGCCAGGAATTCTCACAGTTCTTTGGTGGAACTTCTATCCTGATTCTTGTAGGTGTTATTCTTGATACACTTTCTCAGGTTGAGTCTCATTTGATGATGCATCACTATGATGGCTTGATGAAGTCTGGCAAAATTAAAGGCCGTACAGGTTCTGTCGCTGCTTATTAATTTTTGAATCTATGATATTTCTGAAAACTGATGAAGAAATCAGTTTGATGCGAAATGCAAATCAACTGGTTGGACAAACTTTAGGCGAATTAGCTAAGTGGGTTCAGCCAGGTATTTCTACAAAAAGACTTGATCAAATAGCCGAGGAATTCATTCGTGATCATGGAGGTATTCCTGGATTTAAGGGTTATGAAGGTTTTCCTGGTACTCTCTGCATTGAAGTAAATGATGAAGTTGTACATGGATTCCCTTCTGATTATGTTCTTAAAGATGGCGATATTATAGGTTTGGATTGTGGCGCTGTCTTGAATGGTTATAATGGAGATAGTTGTTATACTTATCCTGTGGGTAATGTAGATGAAGCAACTCTCAGATTATTGAAGACAACAAAGGAATCTTTATACTTAGGTATTGAACAGGCTAAGGTCGGAAATAGAATTGGACATATAGGCTTCGCTATTCAAGACTATTGTGAACATAAAGGATATTCTGTCGTTAGGGAACTTACTGGTCACGGTATTGGACAAAAACTTCATGAAGATCCAGATGTGCCAAATTATGGTAGAAGAGGCGTCGGTCCTATGTTGAGATCTGGAATGTGCATTTGTATTGAACCTATGATTAATATTGGTTCTAAAAATGTAGTTTGTGATCGAAATGGTTGGACAATCCGCACAAGAGATCATAAATGGTCTGCTCATTATGAGCATTGTCTTGCAATTAGGGAAGAAGGTCCTGAAATACTTTCTACTTTCGATTATATTGAAGAAGTTCTTAAAGACAGATTTATCTAATTTTATATTCATTAATTAATGGCAAAACAAGCGGCTATTGAACAAGACGGAACAATTGTTGAAGCATTATCAAATGCTATGTTCCGTGTAGAACTAGAGAATGGTCATGAGATTACAGCTCACATTTCTGGAAAAATGCGTATGCATTATATCAAGATTCTTCCAGGTGATAAAGTGAGAGTTGAGATGTCTCCATATGATCTTTCTAAAGGTAGAATCGCATTTAGATACAAATAAATTTCTTACAACGATGAAGGTTAAAGCATCTCTTAAAAAGCGTACCCCAGATTGCAAAATTGTCCGTCGCCACGGCGTTTTGTACGTAATTAATAAGAAAAATCCTAAATTTAAATTACGTCAGGGATAAATTCCGTAAATTTGCAAGCATTTTTCGCAAAATACACAATTTAAATAAATATGGCAGTTAGAATTGTAGGCGTTGATCTTCCGCAGAATAAGCGTGGAGAAATCGCGTTGACTTACATTTATGGTATTGGCCGTAGTGCTGCAAATACCATCTTAAACAATGCTGGTGTCGATAAGGACATCAAGGTAAAAGATTGGACTGATGAACAGGCCGCCGCTATTCGTGAGTATATCGGTGCCAACTACAAGGTAGAGGGCGATCTTCGTTCTGAAGTTCAGTTGAACATCAAGCGTCTCATGGATATCGGTTGCTACCGTGGTATCCGTCATCGTCTTGGCCTTCCTTGCCGTGGCCAGAGCACCAAGAACAATGCTCGTACACGTAAGGGTAAGAAGAAGACAGTTGCTAACAAGAAGAAGGCTACTAAGTAAAAACTGATTTAACTATGGCAAAGAAAACAGTTGCAGCTAAGAAGCGTAATGTTAAGGTTGACGCTAATGGTCAGCTCCATGTTCACTCGTCGTTCAACAATGTTATCGTTTCTCTCGCTAACAGTGAGGGTCAGGTGATCTCTTGGTCATCTGCAGGTAAAATGGGCTTCAGAGGTTCGAAGAAAAACACTCCATATGCTGCTCAGATGGCAGCACAGGATTGTGCAAAAATCGCCTACGATCTTGGTCTTCGTTCAGTGAAGGCTTATGTTAAGGGTCCAGGTAACGGTCGTGAGTCGGCTATCCGTACCATCCATGGTGCTGGCATTTCGGTAACCGAAATTATCGACGTAACCCCACTTCCACACAACGGCTGCCGCCCTCCAAAGCGTCGTCGCGTTTAATTAGTGTGGTTTTTTAATTAATTTAAAGCTTAAATTGTAAAAAAACTATGGCAAGATATACTGGACCTAAAACCCGCATTGCCCGCAAACTTGGCGAGGCTATCTACGGACCAGACAAGGTATTCGAGAAGCGTAAGTATGCCCCTGGTCAGCATGGTCAGAATCGTCGTAAGAAAACTTCTGAGTACGGCCTCCAGCTGCGTGAAAAGCAGAAGGCTAAGTATACTTATGGTGTGCTCGAGGCACAGTTCCGTCGTCTCTTCGAGAAGGCTGAGCGTACTAAGGGCGTAACCGGTGAGGTACTTCTCCAGCTTCTTGAGAGCCGTCTCGATAATATCGTGTATCGTCTTGGTATTGCTCCTACCCGTGCAGCAGCTCGTCAGCTTGTCCTTCACAAGCATGTAGTTGTTGATGGCAAGGTTGTTAACATTGCATCTTATAATGTTAAGCCTGGTCAGATCGTAGGAGTACGTGAGCGCGCTAAGTCACTTGAGGTAATTGATGCCGCTCTGGCTGGTTTCAATCACAGCAAGTATCCTTGGCTCGAGTGGGAGCAGAATTCGCTCAGTGGCAAGTATCTTCATACCCCAGAGCGTGCTGACATCCCTGAGAATATCCAGGAGCAGCTCATTGTCGAATTGTACTCTAAATAATAAATAGTCCACATGGCGATTTTAGCATTTCAAAGACCCGAAAAGGTTCTTATGTTGGAAGCCGACCAGTTCTCTGGTAAGTTCGAATTCCGACCATTGGAACCAGGCTACGGCATTACTGTCGGTAATGCTCTGCGCCGAATACTGCTTTCTTCACTCGAAGGCTATGCTTTCACCAGCGTTAAGATTTCTGGTGTAGAGCATGAGTTTGCCACCGTTCCGGGTGTAATGGAGGATGTTACCAACATCATCCTTAACCTCAAGCAGGTCCGCTTGAAGCAGATCGTCGAAGGTACAGAGAGCGAAACAGTCACCATTAAGGTGAAGAATATGGATGTCCTTAAGGCAGGTGATCTGCATGAGGGAATGACAGCATTCGATGTCCTTAATCCTGACTTGGTGATCTGCCACATGGACTCTAGTGCAAGTTTTGATATCACTTTGACCATCAACAAGGGTCGCGGTTATATTCCTGCAGAAGAAAACCGAAATCCTGCTGCTGAGGTAACTACCATCGCCATCGATTCAATCTTCACACCTATTCGTAATGTGAAGTACACTGTTGAGCCTTTCCGTGTTGAACAGCGTACTGACTACGAGAAGTTGGTGATTGATGTAACCACTGATGGCTCTATCCATCCTAAGGATGCGTTGCGCGAGGCTGCTAAGATCCTTATTTATCATTTCATGCTGTTCTCAGACGAGAAGATCGCTCTTGAGACAACTGAGAATGATGTAAATGAGGAATTTGATGAGGAAGTACTTCATATGCGTCAGCTCCTGAAGACTAAGCTTACTGATATGGATCTTTCAGTTCGTGCCCTTAATTGCTTGAAGAGCGCTGAAGTCGAAACTCTTGGTGAGCTGGTTGTCTTCAACAAGACTGACCTCCTGAAGTTCCGCAACTTCGGTAAGAAGTCTCTCACAGAGCTTGAGGAACTTCTTTCAAGCCTCAATCTTTCTTTCGGACTGGATATCTCAAAATATAAACTTGATAAAGAATAATTACTACAATGAGACATAATAAGAAATTTAATCATCTCGGACGCACCAAGTCTCATCGTGAGGCTTTGCTGTCTAACATGACTGTTTCGTTGATCAAGGCTAAGCGTATTGTTACTACTGTAGCTAAAGCTAAGGCTCTTCGCGTATACGCTGAACCAATCATCAACCGTGCAAAGGATGATACTACCAATAGCCGTCGTATTGTCTTCTCTTATCTTCAGGATAAGGAGGCAGTTAAGGAACTCTTTGGCGATATCGCTGTAAAGATTGCAAACCGTCCTGGTGGATATCTCCGTATCCTCAAGCTTGGTAATCGTCTTGGCGACAATGCTGCTACCGCAATGATTGAGCTTGTTGATTACAACGAGAACCTTCTTAAGGAAACTGCTGATAAGAAGACTAAGACTCGTCGTTCACGCAGCAAGAAGGCTGAAGCTGCTCCTGCTGCAGAGGCTCCTGTTGCTGAGTAATAAAGATTACTCCTTTCACAATATGCCCGCGCAAGTTCAGTCTTGTGCGGGCGCTTTATTCTCACTACAATGTTTGATGTTTTAGAAGTCAGAAAGGATTTCCCGATTCTTTCATCACAAGTTTATGGTAAACCGTTGATTTATTTGGACAATGGCGCTACGACCCAAAAACCGCAATGCGTTATAGATGCCTTGATTGATGGATACAGCAAGCATAACGCAAATGTTCATCGTGGCGTTCATTTTCTCAGCCAGGAGGCTACAGATTTTCACGAACAGGCACGTCAGCGTGTTCAGCGCTTTGTTAATGCGCGTGAGTCAGCAGAAATAATCTTCACCCGAGGTACAACGGAGAGCATTAATTTGGTCGCCAGTTCCTTTGGCGATGCTTTTTTGAAGGATGGTGATGAAGTTATTGTTACTGATATGGAACATCATAGTAACATTGTTAGTTGGCAATTGATTCAATCACGGAAAAAGATATCCTTACGCCATGTCTGTCTGGATGAATTCCAGCAGCTTGATCTTGAACATCTCAAATCATTGTTTAATGAAAAGACTCGCCTTTTGAGCCTTACTCAGGTGTCTAATGTTTTGGGAACTGTAAATCCCATTAGGGAGATTGTCGCTTTTGCACATAGTAAAGGGATTCCTGTCCTGGTAGACGGCGCGCAATCGATGCCCCATATGCATGTCGATGTGCAAGATCTCGATTGTGATTTCCTCGTTTTTTCGGCACACAAAATCTACGGACCTACAGGCGTAGGTGTATTATATGGAAAACGAGAATGGCTTGACAGGATGCCTCCTTATCAGGGTGGAGGCGAAATGATTAATTCCGTTTCTTTTGAAAATACTACATACAATGTGCTTCCGTATAAATTTGAAGCTGGTACACCTGACTTTATTAGTACGGTAGCGTTCGCCAAAGCTTTGGATTATGTGGAATCTATAGGGTTGGACGAGATCGCTGATTATGAGCATCAGCTTCTTACCTATTGCACAGACGAATTTAAGAAGATTCCCGGAATGAGAATTATTGGAAATGCAGCACAAAAGTCTGCAGTAATGAGTTTCTTGGTCGGAGATATCCACCATTATGATATGGGAATGCTTCTTGACAAATTAGGCATTGCTGTTCGTACTGGCCACCATTGCGCAGAGCCTTTGATGAATAGTTTAGGTATACAAGGAACAGTAAGAGCAAGCTTTTCGTTCTACAATACAGTTGAAGAGATTGATTCTCTTGTCGCTGGAATTAAACGAGTGTCTTCTATGTTTGGATACTAAAAAATGTCCGGGATTCCGGACATTTTTTTGTTTCTACCATTCAAGGTGATGTGTGTCGAATTCTGCGTCGACCCCCATAAAGAACGGTGCTAACTTGTGAAAATTCTCGACATTTCCTGTCGTGTAGTATTCTGTTTGACTTGTCTGTGTTAGCCTATTATTAATTTCTGGATGGCGACGAAGATAGTCTCGTAAAGCGTAGCTAACAGGCTTGCCTTGGGGCATCAGAATAATCTCTGGATGTTTCAGCTCTTGAAGAACAGTTTGTATTAGTGACGTTATAAGAGGATAATGCGTACATCCTAAAATGATGGTATCAATTTCAGGATCTTTCAAGAGGAGAGCAGACAGATCATTGTAGACGATGTCGTGCATCTCCTGTGTATGCATTTGGCCTTTTTCAATCATAGGAACCCAGAGTGGGCAGGCATGGCTTGTCACTCTTAATGGTTGGAAATCTAATCGGAATGATGTTGGAATCTTTTCCAATTCCATTTCGTAAGACTGTGACGATACGGTCGCTTGAGTTGCGATGATGCCTATATGTCCAGAGTAGGTCAGCTGTTCAACACGCTCGACTGTCGGTCGAACAACGCCTAATACTCGACGTGATGGATCGTCTGTATAGGGAAGCCATCGTTGCTGGATGTTGCGAAGAGCTTTGGCGGATGCCGTATTGCAAGCAAGAACAACCAGTGGGCAGCCCATATCAAATAGTTTTTCTACTGCCTGCTTCGTAAACTCGAATACTTCATCGAACGAGCGATCGCCATAGGGCGCACGTCCGTTGTCCCCCAAATAGATGTAGTCGTAATTGGGTAAAAGATGGTTTATTTCACGGAAGATGGAAAGACCACCGAAGCCGGAATCAAAAATGCCAATAGGCGAAAAGTTATTCTTTTTCATGCGGCAAAGATAATGCTTTTTTATAAAAGAGACAAGAAAAAACTGAAAAACTTATTTTTTTACCTATAAAAAATGACTTATGTTCCTAAAACGCGTCTTTCTTCTTATTGTTTGTTTATGGGTAGATACATAAGGAAAATCGTGAAAACAAAATAACCGATTGGCCGTGGAATGCACCTTCGAATAAACTTGTATAGGTAAAATAGTGATGATAAATGATTTGTAAAGTTTGTAAAATGTTACAAATGTAATCGTTTTTTGTACGTAAATGCATTCTTTAACACATAAAAATTTGTATTTTGACCGGTTTTTATTATATTTGCACCAAATTATCTTTGATAAACGATTGAAATAAAAAAACTATTAATATGAGAAGACTAATCGCATTCGTCGCTGCAGGGTTGGTGGCACTTTCTGCTTTCCAGCTATCAGCACAAAGTACAATGACCGATCAGCAAGTCCTTACATATGTGAAGGATGGTATTGCCGCTGGTAAAAACCGCAAGACTTTGATGACAGAATTAGTAGCTCGAGGTGTTAATCGAGCTCAAGCAGAGCGTGTCAAAAAATTGTATGAAAGTCAAATGGAGTCGGAAAATCAGCCTCAGAGTGCGGCAGCTGTAATTCGTAGTCGTGAGCATCTTGCTGTTTCTGAATCTATTACAGAGGCTGATGCTTTGGTCTCAGATCAGATTTTCGAAGATAATGATTTTTCGGACCTTGACGCGTCGACAACTGTATGGGGGCGTGACGTTTTCAATAATCAACGACTTTCTTTTACTCCAAGTGCTAACCTTCCTACGCCACGTAACTATATTCTTGGTCCTGGCGATGAGGTTATCATTGATATTTTTGGCGCAAATCAGACAACACTGCGCAGTGTCATCTCTCCAGAAGGAAGCATCAACGTTGATGTCCTTGGCCCAGTGTACTTAAGCGGCAAGACGATTGAGTCGGCTAATGCGTATCTTCGACAGCGCTTGGCTACAATCTATAACGGTTTGAATGGCGAAGAAAAGGAGGCTACTGACATACAAATAACCCTTGGCCAGATTCGTAGCGTTCAGATTAATGTCGTCGGTGAGTCTGCTCATCAAGGCACATATATGGTTAATTCACTTTCTACGGTATACCATGCGTTGCATCAGTCGGGTGGTGTTAATGAAACGGGTACTGTGCGTGCCATCAAGGTTATTCGACAGGGCAAGACTGTCGCAGTGGTCGATGTCTATGATTTCCTTATGACTGGAAACCGTAAAAATGATATCCGCATGGAAGAGGGTGATATTATTTTGATTGATCCATATAGGTCGCTTGTCAAACTGAGTGGATTTGTCAAACGTCCAATGAACTTCGAGCTTAAAGAAGGAGAGACTGTCAGCGATCTGCTCCGATATGCTGGAGGTTTCGGTCGTTCTGCCTATACTGAGTCTCTTACGGTTGTCCGTCAGTCAGAACGTGATTATGCTGTATATACAGTTAATTCTGACGAGTATTCGACTTTTAAACTTCAGGATGGAGACGAAGTGACAGTCAATAAACTTGAAACTCGCTTTGAGAATCGTGTGAGCATTAAGGGATCGGTCTATATGTCTGGTATTTATCAGTTGGGCAATGATATTCGAAATATTCGCCAATTGGTGGCTAAGGCCGGAGGACTCCTTCCTGAAGCTTTCCAACAGCATGCTGTTTTGTATCGAGAGCGTCCTGATCGTAGTCTCGAGGTTCTGTCAGTTGATATCGAGTCTATTTTGAATGGTAGTAAGCCTGATATTGAACTCCGCAAGAACGATGAACTCTATGTCCCCAGCATTTATGATTTGAGTGATCGTGGTACCTTGACCATCGATGGTGAGGTTGCTAGTCCTGGTACATTCCCGTATGCAGATAATGTAACGCTTGAGGATTTGATCATTCAGGCGGGTGGTTTGTTGCGTAGTGCTTCTATTGTTCGTGTTGATGTGAGCCGAAAAGTTGTTGATTCGCACAGCCTCTATGCCAAGGATGCGATTTCAGAGATGTTTACATTTTCTATTCGCGAAGACTTCAGCGTCGATGGTGCTGCCACTTTTAAGCTTCAGCCATATGATATCGTCAGTGTTCGTCGTTCTCCTTCTTATGTTGAGAGCAAATTTGTTAGTATTACCGGAGAAGTTAACTTTCCTGGTAATTACGTAATGTCAAAGCGTGAAGAGCGTGTCAGTGATTTGATTGCTAAGGCTGGCAACGTTTCAGACTATGCATATGTCCGTGGCGCTCGTCTTTTGCGTCAAATTAATGCTACCGAGATAGAACAGTTGAAGATGGCTGTGCGCTCAATGCGAGTAGAAAATGACTCTGTGTTTGCTATTGTAGATTCTACATATGTCGTGGCTCTTGATCTTGAGCAAGCAATTGCAAATCCTGGTAGTGAATATGATCTTGTTCTTCGTGAAGGAGATAAGTTGGAGATTCCTGTGATGACCAATACGGTTCATGTCAATGGCGCAGTTCAGATGCCTAATGTTGTCCTTTATTCTTCAAAGATGACAAAGAACGATTATATCAAGGAAGCTGGTGGTTATTTGAAGAATGCTCGCAAGAGTAAAGCCTTCGTTGTCTATATGAATGGCCATGTAAAACCGCTGAAGCGAAGCACAAAGATTGAACCTGGCTGCGAGATTTATGTGCCTATGAAGAAGAAGAAGGAACATAACATCACGCAGACTATCGGTATTATGACATCTTTGGCATCGTTGGGCACCATGACAGCAACGCTTGCAAATCTGTTGCGTTAATATTTGAATCCATAAACACATTCTGTATTATGAATGAGAATTACCAGAATCCGGATTTCCAGCCTGAAATGGAGGAAGAGGACGAGATAGACTGGATGGGCTATCTGAATACTTTGTGGAGTAATCGAAAGGCAATTATCAAGATAACTGCGATTTGTGCTGTTCTCAGTGTGGTTATCGCATTGTGTCAGAAACGAACATACCATGTCGGTGTTACATTGGCTCCAGAGGTGCAGAGTAGTTCGTCTCGTAGTGGTAGCCTTAGCGGTATTGCCAGCATGCTCGGTATTGGAGGCGTAGCAATGGGCTCTTCGACCGATGCTCTTAATATTACTATCTTTCCAGAGATTGTAAATAGTACTCCTTTTATCGTTAGTCTTTTTGACGTTGAGCTTACTCCTTATGTTTCTCCTAAGAAGATTGAAAAGGGAGCGGCTCCCGGTGTGCCGGTCTCTCTTTACGATCATCTTCGTGGTAAGGATAAGGAGCCTGGTTTGATTAAGCGTATGCTTGTCAGTATTTTCGGTGAGGACCCAGATGAACCTATATTTTCGGTCTCGAACCTGACTAAAAAACAAAGTCTTGCTGTTGAAAAGATGCGTAAACTTATGTCGGCTGACGTCGATAAGAAGACAGGCGTGACTTCTTTGTCTGTTACATTAGATGACCCTTTGATGGCGGTGCAGTTAGCCGACACTGTATGTCGTAGATTGCAGGAATACGTTTTCGAGTACCGTACTCAGAAAGAGCGCGAGAACCTCAGCTACTATTCAGCTCTTACCGATAGTGCATACGTTCAGTTGGTGGCTGCACAAGCCGCATACGCTCAGAGTATGGATAACGATCATAGTGTTATTCTTCAGTCTGTCTCGGTTCGTAAGCAGCGTTTGCAGAATGAGATGAATCTTCGTGAACAAGTTTATTCCCAGATGCTTCAGCAACGTGAGCTTGTTCGTGGCCGAGTCCAGGAAATGAAGCCTGTTTTCGCTGTAGTCGAGCCTGCAACATTCCCCCAGCGTCCCGCTAAGAGTCGTGCTAAGACCTGCATCACAATTACCTTCTTGGGCTTTGTCGCCACCTGTGCATGGTTTCTTTTCGGAGCCTCTTTCTACGCTTCGATGAAGGAAAAGTTAGCAGCCAAGAAAGAGGAAGAAGAAGCTGTTGCTGAATAATAATTATGGGTGTAGCTCTTTTGTTACACCCACATCTTTATAATATATTAATTGTATATGATCAAGCAATATCGTTTGCTTAATAACCTGTTGGGCTGGATAGTCTTTGCGGTAGCAGCTTGCACTTACCTGATGACGGTGGAGCCAACTGCTTCGTTCTGGGACTGTCCTGAGTTTATTACTTGTGCTGCGAAGGGCGAGGTAGGTCACCCTCCAGGAAACACGTTCTTCAACCTTACTGGTCGATTCTTTGTCAATTTTGCAGGCGGCGACATGTCGCAGGCTGCAATTTGGGTAAACCGTATGTCTGCATTGTTCTCGGCAGGCGCGATTTTGTTCTTGTTCTGGACTATTACAGCTTTGACCAAGAAGGTCGTTTGTCGTAACAATAAGCAGGACAATGAGATGTCTTGGAGTCAGGCCATCACCATTTTGCTTTCGGGCGTGGTAGGATCCTTGGCTTATACTTGGTCCGATACGTTCTGGTTCTCTGCGGTCGAAGCGGAAGTCTATGCTTTTTCTTCATTCATGACCGCAGTTGTATTCTGGCTTATCTTGAAGTGGGAGACCAAGTCCTCAGGTGTAGATGGCGACCGTTATATCATTCTTCTGGCCTATATCATTGGCCTTTCGATTGGCGTCCATTTGCTCAACTTGTTGTGTATCCCTGCCATTGTTTTGGTATATTATTTCAAGAAGCAGCCAAATGCACAGCTCAAGGGGACGTTGTCTGCATTGATTTTGTCCGTTCTGATGATAGCATTCATCCTTTATGGTCTGATTCCAGGCTTCATCAAGTTGGCTGGTCAGATTGAGTTGCTTGCTGTTAACGGGATGCATCTTCCATTCAACTCGGGTACGGTATTCTATTTCTTCTTTGTACTTTCTTTGCTCGCTTTCGGTGTATGGAAGGCTTATCGTAAAGATACGTCGGACCGAACCCTTCGCATCATTCTTGCTGCAGGTATTGTTCTGAGCGGAACTCCTTTCATCGGCGAAGGATGGTTGCTCGGTATCCTATTGTCGGCAGCTGCTATTGTCGGAATCTTTGTCTGGAAGAAACTCAATGCTCGTCTGGCTAGCAATATTCTTCTCTGCTTGCTGACGATTCTTATCGGTTACTCTACTTTCGCGCAGATTATCATCCGTTCATCGGCCCAGTTACCAATGGACCAGAACTCACCAGATGAAATCTTCTCGTTCACCAAGTACCTTAATCGTGAGCAGTATGGCGAGAATCCGCTTTTTGTCGGTCAGACTTTTGCCAGCGATATCAAGCGTGATTCTAGCGGTGCACCAATCACCAAGCAAGGTGCTCCAATCTATACGAAGGTTGTCAAGACCGATCCTAATCAGCCTGACGAATATTTCATCAGCGGCTATCATGAGACCTACGAGTACAACTACACTACTTTCTTCCCACGTATGTATTCCAAGCAAGGTAATCATATCGAGGGTTACAAGCAGTGGAGTAACTACAAGGGTCAGAAGGTTCGTGTCGACGGTAAGACTATTCAGGTTCCGACCTTCGGCGAGAATCTGCAGTATTTCCTCAACTATCAGGTCAATTTCATGTATTGGCGTTACTTCATGTGGAACTTCTCTGGTCGACAGAGTGATGTCCAGTGCTATGGCGAGATTGATCGAGGAAACTGGATTACGGGTATTTCGTTCATTGATGAAATGCTGGTAGGTTCGCAAGACAATATGCCTGCATCAATTCGCGATAATAAGGGCCATAACGTCTTCTATATGTTGCCGTTGCTGCTTGGCTTGATAGGTTTGCTGTGGCAGGCATTCTCGGGCGAAAAGGGCATTCAAGGCTTCTGGGTAGTCTTCTTCCTGTTCTTCATGACGGGTCTGGCTATTGTATTGTACCTCAACCAGACACCATATCAGCCTCGTGAGCGAGATTATGCCTATGCGGGTTCGTTCTATGCCTTCTCCATCTGGATTGGCATGGGTGTAGCCGGCTTGGTGGCTATCTTCGAGCATTTAACCAAGAAGAGTAGCGCTTGGGCATCGGCTGTCCTTGGCCTGCTGTGTATTGGCGTTCCATTGCAGATGGTTGGTCAGACATGGGATGATCACGATCGTTCAGGACGTTATACGGCACGTGATTTCGGCCGAAACTACCTGACATCTCTCGAGCCGAATGCTATCATCTTCACCAATGGCGATAACGATACCTTCCCGCTCTGGTACAATCAGGAGGTCGAGGGTTATCGTACCGATGTACGTGTCTGCAACCTCTCGTATCTGCAGACCGATTGGTATATCAACCAGATGAAGTCGCAGGCCTATGAGTCGGAGCCGCTGCCTATTTCGTTCGCCCCAGAACAATATGTGGCTGATAAGCTTAATTATGCTTATGTACAGGAAGATCCAGATGGTCGCGAGGCTTCGTTCCCTGCCGTGATGGATCTGTTCTATGGCGATAAGTTGCGCAAATACGATGACATCCCACTCGTGCCTGCCAACAAATTGTTCATCGACGTCGATTCGGCAGCTGTCGCAAACTCACCTGTTGTGGCTACGCCTGACAAGTCGCTTATCTCCAAGAGGATGCATATCGATCTTACGAGCAAGCACTACATCACGAAGAACGAGATTGCCATGCTTTCGATGATCGACAACATTGCTCGTGATGGTTGGAAGCGTCCAATCTATTTCGCTACCACCGTTGGCTCGGAGATGTACCTCTCGCTCAATCGCTATTTCCGTCTGGCTGGTCTGGCTTACCAGATTGTTCCTCTTGAGCATGGCGGAACAAGCGCTTGTGATGTCGATAAGACTTACGACAATATGATGAATAAATTCGTCTGGGGTAACATCCAGGATCCGACAATCTATCTCGATGAGAATAATCGTCGTATGTGTCGCACTCAGCGCATGATGTTCGTGACGCTTATCGATGAATTGTTGCAGCAGAACGATACGGTTCGTGCCCTAAAGGCTACAGAGTATTGCGACCAGACCATTCCGTCGGTCAATGTACCTTACGATTATACCGCACTGACGCTGGCACAGACCTATTATATCTGTGATAAGCCAGCCGAAGGCAGCCGTATCGTTGGCGACATACTGTCGCAGAACGACGATTATCTGCAGTGGGTGTTCACGCTCGATAAGGGCGATGTCGTTGGTGTATCGCGTACTATCCGCGAGCAGCTGCTTACTATGCGCGATGCCATCGACATGGCCGGCAAGTATGGCGACGATGCCTTGGCTGATGCCTATACCGATAAGTTCCAGCGTTATTTCGAACTGGCGTATACCAAGTATAAGATTCTCAAGTAAAGGTCTGTGTTCATCGAGCAACCTCCCACGTGGTTTCGTCGCTTGATGTATCAGGACTCGTTCTGGCGAATACCTTCACAGCCAAAGTGCGTGTACCTGACCTTCGACGATGGTCCAACACCCCAGGTCACTCCGTGGGTGTTGGACGTACTTGCTCGATATGGCATACGCGCCACCTTCTTCTGCGTCGGTGATAACGTCGCGCGAAATCGCGCCATTTTTGAGCGCGTGAAGGCTGCCGGTCACAGATTGGGGAACCATACTATGAACCATATCTCGGCCTTGACCTACGAGTCGAAAGCCTATCTGGCCAATGTTGAGAAGGCGAATGTCTTGATTCAAAGTGACCTCTTTCGGCCGCCTCATGGCTGGTTGCGTTTCGGCCAGGCGTCCTTGCTTCAGAAGAAGTATCGTCTCATTATGTGGGACTTAGTGACGCGAGACTATTCGTCGCGACTGAACGCGCAGGAGGTGATTGCCAACGTCAGGCGTTATGTCCGCAATGGGTCGATCATTACCTTTCACGATCAGCCTAAGTCGTGGCATAACTTGCAGGAAGCTTTGCCTGCCTCCATCGAATATCTGTTGGCTCAGGGGTACGAGTTCAGGTTGCTATAATCCTTCGATTACCGGTTCTGTTGCGTAATTCTTCAGTTATTCTTCTATTTATTATCTCATGTTATTAATCCTGTTGCTTCCATTGGCTCTATCCATCTTGTGTGGCGTGTTTATCGTGCCTCACATGATGCTCTATAGCTCGCCAAAGAAGACGCAGATTTTCAATAATGGAGATGATAAGACCGTCGACGGCCTTGGAATTCGCATCAGTGGTATTTCCTTCTTCCTCATCACGCTCATCTCACTGATCGTAGGCCTTGCTTCGCCCTATGTGCTGCAGGTGGAAAGCAACGACCTTACTTATGATGGTTGGGTAATGCCATTGCTCCAGCTATTTGTGGGCAGTTCTTTGTTGTTCCTCGTCGGTCTGAAAGATGATTTGAATGGGGCAGGAGACTTCGTGAAGTTCATAGCTCTTTTGTCTGGATCTGTGCTTTTGCCTTGTGTTGGCTTTTGGATCAACGATTTGCATGGTCTGTTTGGCATAGGCCAGCTATCGCCTTGGATCGGCATGCCGCTCACCGTGATCTTGGTAATGTTTATCACGATGGCATTCAGTCTGTTGGATGGCATCGAAGGATTGTCGCATGGCTTCGGTTTCCTGATTCTCGTCGCCTTCTTTGTGCTCGGGGTTATCGAGGGAGAAGCATTGTTCAGCGCCATTGCAGCTTCGTCTTTGGGTGTGGCTTCTGTTCTTTGTCTGATGTCTTTCCGTAGTTCCGGGCGTCAGCTGACCATGTTAGGCAATTCTGGCGCCTATGTTCTGGGGTACATTGTTGCAAGCCTCATGGTTGGCTTCTGCCGCATTCCATCACGAGGTGCCGATCTGACATTGATTAGCCTTGGTATCCTGATACTGCCCATGCTCGATATCGTGCGTGTCCTTGGTAGCCGTATTCGCGATGGTCGCAAGATTGAGGCTCCTGACCGTAACCAGTTCAATTATAAGTTACTTCGTACAGGCCTCGCCTCGAAGCTGATACCGTTCGCTATCGTCCTGCTGATGGCAATGTTCATAGCGGTTAACATCCTGGGGCTTCATTTCGGCTGCAATGCTACAGTGTTGTTTTTCATCGATGTGGTATTGTGGGTTCTGATGCAGTACGGCCTCAATTGGCGAATCCATGCCTACGAACAGTCGCATCATCGCGCGGAATGGAATAAGTTGTATGGCAAGGAGGCATGGGAAAGCCATGTGCCTCACGAAGTTATGCGTCATAAGATCGAGACGTATGGCACCATGGGTTTGCCCTTGCACATGCAGACGGGCAATCCGATCGAGTTCATTCCCGATGGAATGACAGGCTTTGGACGTTCGACCAAGCGATTGTGGGACCTCGTCCTCTCGGCTTGCTGTCTGGTGGTATTCTCGCCCCTTTTCCTTGTATGTTATATTCTCATCAAGATGGATGATGGAGGTCCTGCGATCTATCGTCAGGAGCGCATCGGCCGCTTTGGTCGTCCGTTTTGGATTTACAAGTTCCGCTCGATGCGGCTCGATGCCGAGAAGGAAGGTCCTGCCCTTAGTCACGCCAATGGTGATGAGGATCCTCGACTGACCAAGATCGGAAGGTTCTTGCGTCAGCATCACCTCGACGAGCTTCCACAATTGTGGAATGTCTTCTGTGGCGACATGGCTTTCATCGGCTATCGTCCGGAGCGCAAATTCTTCATCGATCAGATCATGCGCGAAGATCCTCGCTATGCTTTCCTTTATCAGATTCGTCCTGGCGTAACTTCTTATGCTACACTCTATAACGGTTATACCGATACGATGGCGAAGATGTTGCGTCGCCTCGAATTGGACCTTTATTACCTGCGCCATCGTTCCTGGTGGTTCGACTGCAAGGTCCTTTTCCTGACATTCACCAGCATTGTCTTTGGCAAGAAGTTCTAAGTATTCGGAGGGATGGTTTCAATGCGAGGCCTTCCTTCCAAATTTGTTTGGACGTCGTTTTGATCTAAAAATGTGCTTCCACGATTTGTGGAAGTGCATTCCGTCCGCAAAATACTCTCCATAAAAACGAGGAAGCGCATTCTTACAGAAAAATGTTCTTCCCCGTTTTGTTTTAGCTTATTTTTCTCGCAAAATACTCTTCATAAAAACGAGGAAGCGCACTTTTCTGCCAAAATGCTCTTCCTCGTTTTGTGGAGCTCCATTTTTAGTACAGAATACGCTTCCTCGGAGCGGGCAAGCCTATTCCGCGAGCGAAATGCCCTTCCGCATTATTCTGAAGCCAATTTCTTTTCTGCCAAGATCAGGTCGGCAGGGAATGTCACCTTGATGTTGGTCGAATCGCCTTCGACGACGACGATAGGCTCTTCGGGCAAGTAGCGATGCACCACGCCACAATCGTCGGTGGTAACAAAGCCAGGATCTTGTAATCCTAATTCGTAGGCACGAGCTATCACAGGCAGGCTGAAGCATTGTGGCGTCTGCACATTTCGTAGCATGGCACGAGGTGTGATATGGCAGATGTGACCTTGCTCGTTCACCTCAATAATCGTGTCCGTACAGGGGATGGCTACATCTACGGCATTGTTGTGCTTCAATGCCTCGATGCAGTCGCTGATGATTCGCTGGCTGACCAGAGGCCTGACGGCATCGTGTATCAGCAGGGCGATGTCCGAGGCATTTTCTGACGTCCGATAGATGTTGATGGCGGCCAACGTCGAATCGTATCGCTCCTTGCCTCCGGGCACAATGTGTCGCACTTTGGGGTAAGGCGAAGCAATCTCAGTTATGCGGTCAATGTAGTCGGCATGTGCAACGATTACAATCTCGTCAATACCGTCGTGCTGATGGAAAGCGCGTATCGAATGCTCCAGTATCGATCGACCGGCTATCTGTATGAATTGTTTGGGTTCAGGACCTCCCATGCGCCGGCCACTGCCGCCGGCAAGTAAAACTGCTATATTCATGCGGCAAAGATAGATACTTTAGGACAGAAAAACAAGTAAAAAAGGCAAAAAACAGGTAGCCGACACATAATTTTCGTGAAAACATGCGGAAATGTCGCGGAAAAATCGTAAATTTGCAGCCATAAAACAGATTATATACTTGATTATGCGTAACATTGCTATATTAGGAAGTACGGGTAGCATCGGCCGTCAGACCCTCGAAGTCTGTGCCGAGCATCCTGATCGTTTCAGCGTCTATGCCATCACGGCCAACCGTTCGGCCGATCTGCTGATCGAACAGGCCCGTCAGTTCCGTCCTGAGGTGGTTGTGATAGCCGATGAGGCATATTACGACAAGGTAAACGAGGCATTGAGCGACCTCCCGATCAAGGTTTGGACCGGAGCTGATAGCCTCTGCCAGGTGGTCGAGGCCGGTCCGGTCGATGTCGTTGTCACAGCGATGGTCGGCTTCGCGGGTCTGCGTCCTACGGTTGCTGCCATCAAGGCTCAGAAGGCGCTGGCATTGGCCAACAAGGAAACCCTCGTTGTGGCTGGTCAGCTGATTCAGGATCTTTGTCGCGAGTATCAGGTGCCTATCTTGCCTGTCGATAGCGAACATTCTGCCATCTTCCAGTGCCTGCAGGGCGAGAGCATTGCTACTGGCTGTTTCCCTTGGTTGCATAACGATCCGCAGAATCCTGATGCCATTCAGTACCTCGATAATCCGATCGACAAGCTTATCATCACGGCATCGGGTGGCCCGTTCCGTACCTTTACGATGGATCAGATGCGCGACGTTATTGCCGCACAGGCCCTGAAGCATCCGAATTGGGATATGGGTGCCAAGATCACGATCGATTCTGCCTCGATGATGAACAAGGGCTTTGAGGTTATCGAGGCCCGTTGGCTGTTCGGAATGAAGGCCGATCAGATCGAGGTGGCCGTTCATCCACAGTCAATCATCCATTCGATGGTTCAGTTTGCCGATGGTGCCATCAAGGCCCAGCTGGGATGTCCGGACATGAAGCTTCCGATTGCCTATGCCCTCAGTTTCCCCGAGCGTATGCCGTCGCAGATCAATGGCAAGCTCCGTATCGAGGATTATGCCGCTCTGACCTTCGAGCGTCCAGACCTCGATCGTTTCCCTAACCTCCGTCTTGCCTTCGAGACCTTGGCCCAGGGCGGTGACCGTTCGTGCGTGCTCAATGCCGCCAATGAGGTTACGAACGAGGCATTCCGTCGCGGACAATGTAAGTTCCTGCAGATGGCCGAGGTGAACGAGCAGACGCTGTCGGTAATGCCTTTCGTCGCTCAGCCATCACTCGACGACTATTTCGAAATCGATGCCGAGGCCCGTGTCAAGGCTCGTGAGATTCTGGGTATCTGAGTATCGTCTTTCCCATTGTTCTAAAGTCTATTTTCAAAATTCTATACTAAATTGGAAGTTTTTCTCTTTAAGGCCCTGCAGCTGATCCTGGCTCTGTCGATCCTTGTGTTCGTCCACGAACTGGGACACTTCATGTGGGCTCGTATATTTAAGGTCGGTGTCGAGAAGTTCTACATGTTCTTCGATACCGAGAAGTTCGCTCTCTTGCGCTGGAACAAGTCAGGTCTCTACCTCTGTAACCTGAATGTTTCGGCAAAAGCCAATCCGAGCGATACGGAATATGGTATCGGATGGATTCCATTGGGCGGTTATTGTGCAATCGTGGGCATGGTCGACGAGACGCACGATGCCAGCAGCGCTGACTTCAATCGCGACGATGCTTTTGTCAAGAAAGGTAAGTTCGCCCAGTTTATGATTATGGTCGGTGGTGTGCTCAATAACCTCATTGCGGCAGTCGTCATCTATATTTGTATGTGCTGGCATTGGGGCAAAGACATCATCGAGATCGAGAACCTGCCTTATGGCGTGACGTATAGCGAGTATGCTCATCAGATCGGTTTTCTGGAGGAGGATCAGATAGTGGCTGTCGATGGCAAGAAGGTCGACTTCGGCGGTCTTCATAGCGCTTTGCTGCTGGCCAACGATGTTACCGTGTTGCGTAATGGCCAGGAGGTAAAGATCGCCTTGCCGGATACGTTGGGCCAGGTGTTCCTGCGCGATCCTGAGCAGCTGAACAACTTCCTTGATGCTCGCTTCCCGATGGTGGTGGCTAAGTTGCCTGCCGACGACACACCTAGTCCTGCCCGTGAGGCTGGCATGCAGGTCGGCGATTCGATCATCGGTGTGGTCGAGCCTTTGCAGATCGCGATGGGCGACAGCCTCGTGACGGTGGCCGACACTTTGCTGACGCCTTTCTATCATGAGGTGAAGGCCCAGCTCAAGAAATATGCCGGACAGCCACTGACCTTGCTCATTGTGCGCGAGGGCGTGGAACAGACTGTCGACCTGACAGTAACCGAGGAGGGCATGATCGGCATTGTACCAAAGATGATAATCGGAAAGGATTATCTTACCCATATCGATTATACTTTCTGGGAGGCTATTCCTGCCGGTATCGAACGTGGTTGGACGATGCTCTATAACTATGTCCGACAGTTCAAGCTTGTGTTCACCAAGGAGGGTGCTCAGTCGCTTGGCGGATTCGGTACGATGGGCTCTATTTTCCCTGAGACATGGCGCTGGATGGCTTTCTGGTCAATGACGGCCTTCTTCTCGGTAGCATTGGCCTTCATGAACATCCTGCCCATTCCCGGACTTGATGGCGGTCACATCTTCATCCTGCTTATCGAGGCTATCATTCGTCGCCCTATCAGCGAGAAGGTAAAGGAGCGCGCCATCTACATCGGCATGGGCCTCGTCATTGCATTGATGGTTTACGTCAACGCCAACGATATCTGGAAGTTTATCATCGAGCCGATGCTGAAGTAAGTCTTATCTGTCCGTTTAGAGCTTTATTTATGATTACGATCATACTGAAATATCGCAAGGAAGAGTCCCTCAAGCGTTTTCATCCCTGGGTCTTCTCGGGAGCTATCCATCGTATGGAGGACGAGTTCGGTACCGAAGTACAGCCTGACGAAGGCGATTGGGTACGTGTTGTCTCGGCTCAAGGCGAGTTCCTGGCTTTGGGCCAGTACCAGATAGGCTCGATAGCCGTGCGTATCTTCTCGTTCTCGGAGGATGATTTCGACGACGACTTCTTCATGCGTCGCCTCCAGTCGGCCTATGATCTGCGTCAGGCTCTTGGCCTGATTCGTCCTGATAACGATGCCTATCGTCTCGTCCATGGCGAGGGCGATGGCCTTCCGGGCCTGATTATCGACGTCTATGCCCATACGGCCGTCATGCAGGCACATACGGCAGGTATCCATTACATTCGCGAGGCTTTGGCCGAGGATCTGATCCGTGTGGCAGGAGCCGAGATCCGTAACGTCTACTACAAATCCGAGACCACGTTAGGATATAAGACCGAGGCTCGTCAGGAGGCTGAGGCCGAGGGAGAATCGGTCAACGGCTATCTGATTATCGATGGCCAGCCTGTCAAGGATGCTGCTCAGGGACGTGCACTCGAGACCAGCATCAGCGATGTGGCGCTCGAGAATGGTCTGAAGTTTCACGTCGATTGGCTCAAGGGCCAGAAGACCGGCTTCTTTGTCGATCAGCGCGAGAATCGTGCCCTTGTCGAGAAGTTCGCCAAGGGACGTAAGGTGCTCAATATGTTCTGCTACACAGGCGGATTCTCGTTCTATGCCATGCGAGGCGGTGCCGAACTGGTCCATTCGGTCGATGTTTCAAAGCAGGCTATCTCGTTTACTAACGCTAATGTCGAACTCAACTATCCTGGCGATCCGCGACACCAGGCGTTTGCGGCCGATGCCTTCGATTTCCTGAAGGAGAGTGAAGGGAAGTACGATCTTGTCATCCTCGATCCTCCGGCCTTTGCCAAGCATAAGCGGGTGCTGCAGAACGCTTTGCGCGGATATCAGAAACTCAATGCTGCGGCCCTGTCCAAGATGCCTTCAGGCAGCATTCTGTTCACCTTCTCGTGCTCGCAGGTCGTAAGCAAGGACGACTTCCGTTGTGCCGTCTTCAGTGCTGCGGCCCAGACCGGACGTCGCGTCCGCATTCTCCATCAGTTGCACCAGCCTGCCGATCATCCTATCAACATCTACCATCCTGAGGGCGAATACCTGAAGGGCTTGGTATTATACGTCGAATAATATGAATATCATTGTAGCAGCAGCAGAGAACAATGCTATCGGCAACCGTGGCTCGATGCCATGGCATCTGCGTGCCGATCTTCAGTACTTCAAGGCCACGACTATGGGTCATGCTGTCATCATGGGACGTAAGACCTATGAGTCGATAGGCCGACCCTTGCCTGGTCGTCGCAATATCGTGGTTACAAAGCAGACATTGTTCCATATCTCTCCTGAGGTAATGTCCAATCTCAAGCCAGGTACCACGATCGAGGTCTATCACGATCTGGACGAAGCGCTCGAGAAGGCACCGGCCGATAGTTTCGTGATTGGCGGTGCTCAGGTCTACAATCAGCTTTGGGCTGAGGCCGATGCCATCTATCTGACGCGTGTACATACGGTCATCGACGAGTTCGATGCTTCAGTACCTGCGGTTCCTGCTACATATAAATGCGTCAGCCGACAGGATGTGCCGGCTGACGAAAACAATGATTACGCTGTTACCTTCGAGGTCTGGAAGCGTTGATCCTAGGTATGGGGCTGTGTCTTTGGGGATACAGCCTCATTATTTTCTTCGTAGAGTGAGGAGCGAGACTTCTGGAGCAACTCCAATACGGACTTTGGGTCCTACACATCCTGCGCCGGTATTGACGTAGAGGTGTTGTGCTCCTTCGCTGTATAGGCCCATCCATTCGTCGTATTTCCATTTGGCAGGACTCCACGAACCGATCAGAATCTGTGTGGCGTGAGTATGGCCACTCAGCGTCAGGTCGATATTCGTACGTGGTAGTACTTCACTGCGCCAATGTGTCGGATTGTGGCTCAGCAGGATGGTAAATGCGTCATCTGCCGCTTGTACGCCTCCGATGCTTTCCATCGCAACGTCCAGGTCGCCGTAAACCGAGAATGGAGGTTCGCCGATGTTTTCAACGCCTACCAATGCTATCTGCTCGGTCGTGCTGTCTTCTGCCTGTGGGCTTGTCAGCATCACCGAGCTGTTTCGTAACATTCGCCAGCCTGCTGCTGTTTGCAGGTCGATGAGGCTGTCCAGATCCTGTTGTCTTCTTTCTGGCGAAAAGTCGCGCACATAGTCGGCATAGTCATGATTGCCCAGAATGCTGTACATCGGAACCAGACCATTCCCATCGTGCCTTGTAATCTGTGCCAGTCGGGCCAGGTCGTTGCGGAAAGGATATGCCTGAATGGCTCGGATCGAGACGATGTCGCCCGTGAAGACAATAAGGTCTGGTTGCAGGCTTGCTATTGTGTCGGCCAGTTCGCCAAGAAACTTGTGGCCTTCGTCCTGTCCGAAAGAATCCAGATGCAGGTCCGAAATCTGGGCAATTCGATATCCGTCGAATGCGCTAGGCACTCGTTCAGAGCAGATATCGGTATGACTGACCGCAATCTGTAAGCGAGTATGTGTATGTCCCCACCAAGAACTGATGCCAATTGTCAGTATCATCACTGTCAGCACCACGACGTTGGTAGTCTGTGCAGCATGCTTCGTGAGCATCAGCCGCAGGATGCGATAGATGATGAAGTCGACAAAGGCAAAGATCAGGACTACTGCCAGGATAATTAAACCATAAAATAAGAGTCGTTGCATAGCGCGTTTATTCGTCTTTGAATTTTAGTTCACCACTTTTCCAGGCTTGATATTTGGCCGAAAGTAGTGCGATGAGCTTACTGATCTGCTGGATTGCCAGACGTGTGGCTTCGCTCACTTCGCGTTGCTGCATGCGTAATAGCATGATGCCATACAGAGCGGTGAAGCAGGTTTCCAGTTCGCCCAGTTTCTGTTCTCCCTCGTGGCTTCGCAGCTCTACGATGTAGGGGAGGGTTGAATAGAAGCAGGACGTATAGATCGCATCGTCGCCTTCCTTCAACAGGCGGAGATGCAGGTCACATAGGTCGGCCAGTAGATTCTCGTTGATTTGCAGATGCCCGCTCTGGCGTTTGCCTTCGCCTAGCATCATATCCCTTAGTTCATGATACCATTGGCGTATCGGACTAAGATCCGACGTGGCTTGAGCGAAGCGCATTACAAGCAGTTGCTCGATGCGCTCGTCATCCAGATTGCAGGCTCGTATCAGGTCCTCAACCTGCCACATGTATAGCAGGTATTCGGCTATATTTTCTTTTCTCTTCTGTTGAGCTATCAACATATTGCTATATTGGGGTATGTATGCGTGCTTGTCTTATTTGATGTGCGCTTTCTCGATCTCGTGAATCTTCTTGAGCTCGTTACACATCTTATTAATTACATTTACATTACCGGTATCGAGCGTGATGTAGCCTTTGAACAGACCATCCTTGCATTCCAGGTGAATGTTTACGATGTTGGCAGTACAGCTCTCGCTGATTACGCGCGTAATTGTATTAAGCAGTCCGCGACCGTCGATGCCTGAAAGCTCGATTGTCGACGACTTCGAAACGAAGCCTTCAGTCTTGGGACGTTCCTTCTTCTTCTTCTTTTTCACCATGCCTAAGAGGCCGGCCAGCAGTTTATTCTGCTTCTTCTCTTGGGCTGGTAGCTCGCCTGCTCGGTTCTTGTTGATCCACTGGCGAACCTTGGCGCGTGCCTTGGTCGTATTGACCCAGTCTATCCATTGCTCGTTGATGCGTTCTTCGGCCGCTGTAATAATCTCGACCTGTTGTCCGTTTTCCAGGACTGTATTCAGAGGCATCAGTTCGTGATCGATACGTGCGGCTTCGGCGTGCATGCCGATGTCGGTGTGGACCGAGAAGGCAAAATCCAATGCCGTAGCTTCTTTGGGCAACTGGTGTAGATCTCCCTTTTTCGTGAAGACATAGATTGACGTAGAGAGTACGTTCAGGTTGATTTGTGCCAGGAAGTCCATAGCATTCGGAGCAGGATTCTCGAGTATGTCCTTGATGTTCTGCATCCATTTGCCAAGGTCGTTGTCGCTGATTCGTCCTGATTTGTATTTCCAGTGTGCAGCACCGCCTTCCTCGGCCATCTGGTTCATGCGCTCAGAGCGAATCTGTACTTCAATCCAGTTCGACTCAGGTCCCATAACCGTAATCTGCAATGCCTCGTAGCCGGACTCCTTGGGATGCGAAATCCAGTCGCGTATGCGGTCTGGGTGAATCGTGTAGATCTTGGTCAGCTCGCTATAGATGCGCCAGCAGTCGGTTTTTTCGGTTTCTGGACTCGTAGGAGTAAAGACGATGCGGGCAGCATAGAGGTCGTAGACTTCGTCGAAAGTGATGTGCTTCTTGCGCATCTTTCTCCAGACAGAGTATACAGTCTTCATGCGATGCTGGAAGGTGTATTGCAGGCCTAAGTCATCCAGCAGCGATCGTACAGGTGCAGCAAATGCGGCAAACAATACCGAGTACTTGGCTTCGGCCTCCTGCATCTGTGCCTTGAGCTGGTGAAATTCTTCAGGATGGGTGTATTCCAATCCAAGTTCTTCCAGTTCCTGCTTGATCTTATATAGTCCCAGACGATCGGCAATCGGAGCGTAGAGATAGAGCGTTTCGCTGGCGATACGTTTCTGTTTGAAATCGGGCAATGCGGAAAGCGTGCGCATGTTGTGCAAGCGGTCGGCTACCTTCACAAGGATAACGCGTACGTCATCTGCGATGGTAAGTAACAGGTTGCGGAAGTTCTCTGCTTGCTCCTCCGGATTGCTGAGGGCTGGATGGTTTATGTCGCTGGTCTCTTCGGTAACGAATCGTACGTTGCCGCCCGAAATCTGTGTAAGGCCGCGGACCAGACTAGTGATATAGGGGCCGAATGCTTGTTCGATGTCTTCGTACGTACAACGTTCGCTCTTGATGACATCGTGCAGCAATGCGGCACTGATACTGGTACTACCAAGACCAATCTCACTGGCTACGATGCGTCCTACTGCCAGGGGATGACAGATGTAGGGGACTCCGCTCAGGCGGCGATCATTGCCGTGAGCCTTGCGTACGAAGGCAAATACTTTTCGTAATAGATCCTCTTTATCACCATTGCGGGTATGCCGATAGTCTTCGAGCAAGCCCTCGAACTCAGCCTGTATCATCTCCTCTTCCTGAGCGGATAGGGTCGATGGTACAGTCAGTGGCTGGCTTTCCGAAACAAAGCCGTTATATGTGTTTTCCTCGTTCATGGTTGTTGCGGAATAGTGTTATTATTATCTAGGTTTTAGGGAAGTTTCAGTTTCTGTCCTACGCGGAGATTATCCGATCGTAGGCCATTGGCTTTCTTTATTTTTGCGATTGTGGTTCGGTGCTTTCTTGCAATCGAGCCAAGGGTGTCGCCTTTCTTTACGGTATACGAGCCTCCTCTGCCGCCACCAGAACCACCTTTGCCGCCTATCGAGCGGTTGCCGCCCTTGGCTACATAGCTGTTGGTGCGTCCATGGGCTAACACTTCGGTGATGGCACCATTGCGTGGCAGCAGCGAATCGGCCTTATAGGCATAAATGCTATCTTGAAATTCGATGAATTCCAATGCCTTTTGTGCAGGGAGCGTGATGCTTCGTTCCTTCTCGATCGATGCTGGAACGATGTCGCAGACATATTGTGGGTTGAGGCTTTCAATCTCTTCGATAGGCAATTCCAGCCAATGGCTGATCTGTTCGAAGTGTACCATCTGATTTACCATCAGCGTATCGCATTCGACTGGAATATCTGCCTCTGATCCACAAAGGTTATGCTCGCAGTGGTAATTCATCACATAGGTGACGGCAATGAAGAACGGCACATAGGCGCGTGTCTCTTTGGGCAGGAAGTTGTAGATCTCCCAGAAGGTGCGTTTCCCTCCCGATCGGGCAATGGCCTTGTCGATATTGCCAGGTCCGCAGTTATATGCAGCAATAGCGAGGTGCCAGTCCTGGAACCGGTTGTACAGGAACTTGAGGAAGGCACAGGCAGCATCGGTCGATTTGTAAAGGTCGTAACGCTCGTCGATGTAGCTGTTGACCTCCAGACCGCGTAGGATGCCTGTTCCCGGAATGAATTGCCAGAGTCCTGCTGCTCGTGCTGGGCTATAGGCATTCTGGCGAAGACCTGATTCAATACAGGCCAGATACTTCAGCTCGGATGGTAGGTCGTATCGCTGCAAGGCATTCTCGAATACCGGGAAGTAATAATTGAATCCCAGTCCTACCATGCGTTCGATGAGTGAGCGACGGCGTTCCAGATAGAACTCCAGCGCCTGTTTTACCGGCTGATTGAACGGCATTTCGATGATGGTAGGCATTGCCCTGAGGCGCATAATGAATACCGAGTCTGGCGTAGGTTCGGGATTGGCAATGCTGATGCAGTTAGGGTCAATGTGGATATAATGGCGTTCGGTCCAGGTATAATCCGAAGGATCGGCATCGTCCAGGCTCTCAAGAATATATAGGGCAGAATCCTGTACCTCCATCATGGCGCGATAGGCGGCGTTCTGCTTCTCCTCAAGGGTCATTTCGCGCTCCTGTGCATGCAGAGTAATGTCGCCAAGCCAGATCAACAGCATGGCGGATATGATTGTCAAAAGGCTTTTTATCGTTGCTTTCATCAGAATTCCAGTTTATAGCTTACGACCATCGAGGGATTGTTGTAGGCATCAAGTTCGGGTGAAACATCAAAATGGTATAAGGCGGCATCGACATATGCATCCACTATCGATACGAGGTATACGCCTAACATGCCTACAACGCAATAGTCGCGCCAGTTGCGATAGGTGTTGCGTTTGCGGGTGAATGTCTTTTCGAGATACGATCCATGCGAGTTGGCGTATGCTTGTTTGTCCTTTAGTGTCTTGCCAGGCATGAACTGCAGATAACTTGCATTCGGACTATTTGTCATCAGGTCGCGGTAGGCGTTCTGATAGGTCTTGTAGTATCGTTGGTTCCAGTTGTAGCCGTATATCAGTCCGAGGAATCCTCCGTATACAATAGGCAGCTTCCAGTATTTGCGGTTATAGATCTGTCCACCACCGGGCAACAGCGCTGCCATCCATACGGCTTTGGCTGGTGTGGGATTAAAATTTTCGAAGTAAGTATCTACTCGATATTCTTCCTCCAGTTTGTCGGCAATATCGCGCGCGTACGAAGAAAGATCCGGGTCCATGTCGAATGCTTCAAGGCTGTCGGCTTCGAAGTATTGTGGCAATGCATCTTCGAAGGAGACTTCTTCAAAGGCTTCGATCAGGCCATTGCTTGGTCGTAACGACAACGAATCCTCGGCAGTCTGAGCTTTCAGATTGCTGAGGGCCAGAATTGTGATGGCCAGAGTCGATATTAGTAGCCGTATGTACTGTTTGTCGATAGACATTAATTCAGTTTGTCAAGCAAGGCGATAATGTTCTGCAACTCTGTATCGCTTTTGAACGGAATGGTAATCTTTCCTTGTCCCTTGTCGTTGCAGGTCATCTTTACTTTTGTGCGGAACATCTCCGAAAGATGTTGCGACATCATGCCGATTATCTCGTTTTGTGGCTGTGTGGTTTCTGCAGGTTTGCGTACGGGCTGTCCTTCGGTGCGGAAGTCAAGGATTCGACCTTCAACAAAGTCTCGTACCAGACTTTCTACCTTGCGAACCGAGAGGTCTTGTGCTTCGATGAGGTGATATAATGCAACTTGCTGTTCTGCGTCTTCAATGCCTAACAGGGCACGGGCATGTCCCATCGATAGGCGGCGATCCTTCAATGCAAGCTGTATTTCGGCAGGCAGTCGCAGCAGGCGCATGAAGTTGGCCACCGATGCACGGCTCTTTCCGACGCGTTGCGACAGCTCCTCTTGCGTCAGTCCGTTGCGTGTCTGCAGTTGCTGATAGGCCAGTGCTACTTCTATGGCGTTGAGGTCCTCTCGCTGGATGTTTTCTATCAGTGCCATCTCCATCACGGCGTCGTCGCTTACCTTGCGGATATAGGCTGGCACTGCTGTCAGTCCGGCACGTTGCGCTGCGCGATAGCGTCGTTCGCCGGCAATGATCAGGTAGCTATCGTCTGACTCCTGTCGCAGAGTAATGGGCTGGATGATGCCGATGCTTCGGATCGATTCTGCTAGGTCGTCCAGCGCCTGTTCGTCAAAGTCATGACGGGGCTGCGTAGGGTTGGCATGTATCAGGTCTATGTCCACTTCGTTGATCGAAGAAGGGGCGTTGACCGAGCTGAGCGTGCTGCTGTTGTCGTCAATCGATATGAGTGCGTCTAAGCCTCGTCCAAGGCCTGTCTTGATAGGTTTCATGTTGCAAAGATACGATAAAACGCGGAGATATCCAAATATCAACCGCGTAATTTATTAATTTTTAATAGTGTCATGATGTTTTGCCAGCAATTCTCGGGCCAACATCATATAATTTTGTGAGCCTTTTGAATCTGGCGAGTACAGGAGGGCGGGAAGGCCGAAGCTCGGGGCCTCGCTCAGTCGGATGTTGCGTTGGATGACTGTGTCGAACACCAGTTTCTGGAAGTGACGCTTCACCTCTTCATAGATCTGATTGGCCAGACGTAGACGTGCATCGTACATCGTGAGTAGGAATCCTTCGATCTGTAACTTCGGGTTGAGCTTCGTCTTGATAATCTTGATGGTATTGAGCAATTTCGAGATTCCCTCCAGTGCAAAGTATTCGGCTTGCACGGGGATGATGACCGAGTCGGCAGCCGTCAGACAGTTGACGGTTATCAGTCCTAACGAAGGCGAACAGTCAATCAGTATGTAGTCGTAGAGATTCCTGATGCTGCGCAGTTGCTTGCGGAGCATCTGTTCGCGGTTCTCGATGTTCAGCAATTCCAGCTCTGCTCCGACCAGGTCTATACGGCTCGATATGATGTCCAGATGATCCAGACATGTTGGCATAATGGCATCCGAGGCTGCAGCATTCCCGATCAGGCAGTCATAGACTGACGTGTCAACCGTGTTGAGGTCGATGCCTAAACCACTGGTCGAGTTGGCCTGTGGGTCAGCGTCGATCAGGAGCACCTTCTTCTCAAGTGTGGCCAACGATGCGGCAAGGTTGATGGCTGTCGTCGTTTTGCCGACACCGCCTTTCTGATTGGCAATCGCGATTACTAATCCCATATAATCTTGTAGTTTTTGTTGTGGTTACACAATTTCACGGTGCAAAGATGATACAATTTCTGCAAGTATCCAATTAAAAT
The DNA here is from genome assembly GCA_045640225.1 of Bacteroidales bacterium. Lineage (GTDB taxonomy): Bacteria > Bacteroidota > Bacteroidia > Bacteroidales > UBA3663 > Liminaster. The sequence continues at coordinate 31,859 of JAZUEP010000091.1, forward strand.
AATGGTTATTTGTAGAAAAATGTTGATAAGTGTATTGCTTGTTGATAACTTTCGGCTCAAAACGGCACAAAAATGAAGTTTTATTTGTTCGTTTGCCGAAAAATCATTATCTTTGCAGCCCAGAAAACAAGAGTAATCAATGAACGAGAATAATTTTCAGGCATTCACCTATCCCGAGGCTGATGGCTTCGGCCAGTTGCCGTTGCCCGATGGCGTTCCTGTAATTTTGGTGACAAACGACGATGGCTATGCTGCTCGTGGTATCAATGCTCTCGTTGATTCATTACGAGGCATAGGTCGTATCGTAGTCTGTGCCCCCGATTCTCCTCGTTCCGGTTTTTCTTCCAGTTTTACTTGTACACGTCCAATCACGCTTCAGTTGATTAGCGACGATGGCGAGGTTGCTGTCTATTCGTGCAGCGGAACGCCAGTCGACTGTGTTAAGTTGGCACTCCATCGTTTCTTCAGTCAGCGTAGACCTGATTTGTTGCTTTCGGGTATCAATCATGGTGGCAACGATTCCATCTGTGTGATGTATAGTGGAACTATGGGCGCTGCACTCGAAGGTTGTGCCGTGGAATTGCCTGCCGTTGGTTTTTCGTTGTTGAACCACAGCCCGCAGGCCGATTTTTCTGCCATCCTTCCTTACGTACGTTCCATTACCCAGCAAGTGTTGTCCCATCCGATGCCTAAGGGGGTTGTCCTTAACGTCAACATCCCTGACGTCGCGCAGCCCAACGGAGTCCGTGTCTGCCGTCAGGCCAATGGCTATTGGGACAAGGAATATCACTTCCTCGAAGGTGACGAACAGACAGGAATCGCTCGTTTTCAGGTGACAGGAGTTTATGTCAATCGCGAACCAGATGCCACCGATACTGATCGCTATTGGCTTGAACATGACTACATTTCGGCCGTCCCGACAACGGTCGATCAGACTTCCTATCCACATCTCGGCTCGTTCGGATATCTCGAACAGGTTGCTCTTTAATTTGCAGACGTCTCGTGAAGTATTACATTATCGCCGGTGAGGCAAGCGGAGATCTTCATGCTTCCCATCTGATGAAGGAACTGAAGGTTCAGGATCCGAAGGCGGAATTCCGTTTCTTCGGCGGTGATTCCATGCAGGCGGTAGGAGGTACGCTGGTGCGCCATTATCGCGAGTTGGCATATATGGGATTTGTGCAAGTGGCCTTGCACTTGCCTCAGATTCTGTCTGGCATGCGTGATTGCAAACGCGATATCCGCTCTTTCTCACCCGATGCGGTCATCCTGGTCGACTATCCAGGCTTTAATCTTGATATGGCTAAATGGGTCAAGCTCAATATGCCCGAAGTCAAGGTTTTCTATTATATTTCCCCAAAGATCTGGGCTTGGAAGGAATACCGTATTCGACAGATTCGCCGCTATGTCGACTGCTTGCTTGCGATTTTCCCATTCGAGGTCGAGTGGTTCCGACAGCGCGGATATGAGGTCACTTATGTAGGTAATCCTACCGTAGACGAGCTGGCTCCTGTTCTTTCTCAGCCGTTCGACCGGGAGGAGTTCTGCCGACGTCACGGTATCAATTCTAATCAGTCTATCATTGCTGTCGTGCCGGGTAGTCGTAGGGCTGAGGTAATGGGCAATCTGCCTTTGATGCTCGATGCTGCTACGACCATTTCGTGCCATCAGGTTGTTGTGGCTGGTGCACCCGGTCTTACTCCTGATGTCTATGCCGAGATTATCCGCCAACACAATATGGTTCCTCCTGTCAAGCTCGTGTTCGGCGAGACGTACGATCTGCTGCGAGCTGCTGAGGTGGCAGCTGTTACCAGTGGTACGGCTACGCTCGAGACTGCCTGCCTGCGTTGCCCTCAAGTCGTTTGCTATCAGCTTGGTGGTGGACGTTTCTTCTATAATGTGATGAAGTTTTTGCTTCGTCATATTCGCTTTGTCTCGTTGGTGAATCTGATTATTGATGGTTTCACGGGCCAGTTGCCGGCTGAAGAGCCCGCAGTTCGTGAGCTGCTTGGCTATAAGCTGACTCCAGATTCGCTCCATCACGAGTTAGTGGCGCTGCTGGGCGAAAGTGCTGAGCGTAAGAGGGTGCTTGCTTATTACGAGCGTATGGCTCAGTCGTTAGGCGATCCTGGAGCTCCTGTTCGTGCGGCTTCGGCTATTCTGGCTCGTTTAGGACGATAGAAGTAGATGTTTCTGATATTGTTTTTTACGAATTACACATTTTAAATAATATATAATAATGATTGAAAGAATTCTGGCTATTTCCGGCAAGCCCGGACTTTATCGCCTCGTTAGCCGAGGCAAGAATATGCTTATCTGCGAATCTTTGGCTGATGGCCGTCGTTGTCCCGCTCTTCAGCGCGACAAGGTATTGTCTCTCGCTGATATTGCTATGTATACCGTCGATGGCGAGGTGCCGCTCAATTCGGTCTTCGCTAAAGCAAAGGAACTGACCGGTGGCAAGGTTTCCCCTGTCTCAACTAAGGATCCTGCCGAAGATCAGCGTGCATGGTTTGCTCAGGTTATGCCTGAGTACGATGCTGATCGCGTACATGCTGGTGATATCCGTAAGTTTATCCAGTGGTACAACATCCTCATCGAAACCGGCAATGACGATTTCTCTGAGCCAGTTGAGGCGGCTGAAGAGGAAGCATAATTCGTTTTTGGCTTCTTTTTAGCCCAGGTACTGGCTATTTTCAGCTTGTATCAGGTAATAATGGGGCGCTCGCGACTGCGAATGCCCCATTATTGATGTTGGAAGTGCCTATTTTGATAGTTGAGGATGACGAAAAATAGGGCTTTGAAGGCAAAAAACGTGTTTTAAAGCAGAAAATGACGAAAATATTTGGATTGCTCCGAAAAAGCCGCTATCTTTGCACCCGCTAAACGAAACAAAGGTACTTTATCGTGCGGCAAATGCTTCAATAGCTCAGTTGGTTAGAGCACCTGACTGTTAATCAGGGGGTCGTTGGTTCAAGCCCATCTTGAAGCGCAAACGAAGGGCGTATTCCAGAGTGGCCAAATGGGGCAGACTGTAAATCTGCTGTCTACGACTTCGGTGGTTCGAATCCATCTGCGCCCACAGGTCTCTGGCTGACACCTAAATAATATACGCGAAAATAGCTCAGTTGGTAGAGCACGACCTTGCCAAGGTCGGGGTCGCGGGTTCGAGTCCCGTTTTTCGCTCACAAGTGAGTCTCTCACTTTCGATCTTTGAAATGTTGTAGGTACTTGATGGTAGTTATATGCATCCGTAGCTCAGTTGGTAGAGCAGCTGACTCTTAATCAGCGGGTCCAGAGTTCGAGCCTCTGCGGGTGTACTAAGCTTGGATAATCAACATCACAAATAGTTAAGCATCGTGCGGATTAACTCCGACACTTACGGGTGTAGCTCAGTCGGTAGAGCACTGGTCTCCAAAACCAGGTGTCGAGAGTTCGAACCTTTCCACCCGTGCTTATGACGCTGTTGCGTCAGGTCATTTTGATCATAATTATTTGGTGCGTTAGTTCAGTTGGTTAGAATATCGCCCTGTCACGGCGGAGGTCACGGGTTCGAGTCCCGTACGCACCGCGATTTAATCCAATGCTTGCGAAAATAGCTCAGTTGGTAGAGCACGACCTTGCCAAGGTCGGGGTCGCGGGTTCGAGTCCCGTTTTTCGCTCATCGTTAATGCCTCAAGTTTGAGGACATCAAGTTGTAGTTGCGGAGGTGGTGAAATTGGTAGACACGCTACTTTGTGGGGGTAGTGGCCGTTCGGCTGTGTGTGTTCGAGTCTCATCCTCCGTACTAGTCTGGTGCCATAGCTCAGTTGGTAGAGCAAAGGACTGAAAATCCTTGTGTCCCCGGTTCGATTCCTGGTGGTACCACCGTAATTTGACATTAAGTCTGATGGTCCATTCGTCTATCGGTTAGGACGAGAGATTTTCATTCTCTAAAGAGCAGTTCGACTCTGCTATGGACTACTAAACATCATGGTCGCTTAGCTCAGCTGGTTCAGAGCGTCTGCCTTACAAGCAGAGGGTCGGGGGTTCGAATCCCTCAGCGACCACAGGTAAGATTAAGTCAGCCTAGCTGCCTTATTTTTTTACGCCATTAAGTGTCACAACATTTTGTGATTCTACGATCTTTGAAAGAGTGAAATCTTGACAAAAGAGTGACTGATTATTCAGTCACATGCAAGCAAACAAAACCTAGTCAATTCAAACAAGTCAAGTTTAGTTCTTCCAGTCCCGGACTGAAAGAAAGAGACGAAGATAAAGAAAATACAACGAAGAGTTTGATCCTGGCTCAGGATGAACGCTAGCGACAGGCCTAACACATGCAAGTCGAGGGAGAAGTCTTCGGACTGAAACCGGCGCACGGGTGAGTAACGCGTATGTAACCTGC
>JAZUEP010000092.1:0-84197 GCA_045640225.1 Bacteroidales bacterium
GGATGGTCAGTTCCTTGTCGTCGCTGATCACGAGCGGCATGGCATTCGGATACGAACGAATCGAGCACACTTCCTTCGACAGCATGTCGAGCGAGAAGTCGACCTCCAGTACGCCGATGAAGTGTCCCTTCGCATCGTGCAACGGTAGGCAGTAACCGCAGATCACTTCGCCTTCTTCGGCCAGCTGTGGTTCGGCCCATCGTTTGCTGTCCAGTCGCTTGGTCTCGCGGTACCAGTCGTGCATCGTGCGGATATCGCGCACACCGCCCAGCTGGTAGCGTATGTATTCGCCGCCTACGTGGCGCACCAGGGGGATGAAGCCCCATTTGGCCTCGTATTCAGGCAGCACACCGTCCTCGAAGCCGATGATCGCTCCCGTGATGCTGGGAGGCATGGCATCGATGAAGTGTTCGAGGGCACGGTAGATGACGGCCGAATCCGTAGGTATTGCCTTGCCGTTGTCGAACTCGAGTGCAGCCAGGGCCTGTGTGGCGCTCTCGACCTGCAGCATCTCGCGTTGTATGGTCAGCTGCATGCGTTCCATGTCGCGCGACGCCATCTCGTCGCACTGATTCTCCAGCAGTCCCTCCGTGTACTTGTACAGTGACAGGAACAGAGCCAGCAGCACCAGCGCCACAACCATCTGCAGCGTTACGAGCGAGTAGTGTTTCGGTCCGTGTTTCATTTCTTCATGATCAGATTATAGTCGATTTGTCACGTCACAGTCGTGTCGTCACGGCACGCAGCATCTCTTCCTTCCACGGCTTGAAGTCGCCGGCCATGATGTGCTGTCGTGCCTCGCGTACCAGCCATAGGTAGAAGGCCAGGTTGTGTATCGAGGCGATCTGCAGGGCCAGGTATTCCTCGGCATGGAACAGGTGACGCAGATAGGCCTTCGAGTGGATGCGGTCCAGTTCGCAAGGGCCGTCTTCCTGGATGGGCGAGAAGTCGTGTGCCCACTTGGCATTCTTGATGTTGATGATGCCGTGGCGGGTGAACAGCATGCCGTTGCGTCCGTTGCGCGTCGGCATCACGCAGTCGAACATGTCCACGCCGCGTTCGATGGCTTCGAGCAGGTTGGCCGGTGTGCCTACGCCCATCAGGTAACGTGGCCGGTCGTGTGGCAGTATCTCGTTCACTACCTCGATCATCTCGTACATCTTCTCGGCCGGTTCGCCTACGGCCAGTCCGCCGATGGCGTTGCCTTCAACGTCCATGGCCGCAATCTTCTCGGCTGCACGTCGACGCAGGTCCGGATAGGTACAGCCCTGCACGATGGGGAACAAGGCCTGGTGATAGCCGTACAGGCCATTGCCGGCTTCGTCCTCGGTCTCCTTGTAGCGCTTGTAGCAGCGGTCCAGCCAGCGTTCGGTCAGGCCCAGCGACTTCTCGGCATACTTGTAGTCCGAATCGCCTGGAGGACATTCGTCGAAGGCCATCATGATGTCCGCACCGATGATGCGTTCGATGTCCATTACGCGCTCGGGGGTGAACAGGTGCTTCGATCCGTCGATGTGCGAGCGGAAGATGGCTCCCTCCTCGGTCAGCTTGCGGTTATCGGCCAGCGAGAAGACCTGGAAGCCTCCCGAATCGGTCAGTATCGGACGGTCCCAGCCATTGAACTTGTGCAGTCCGCCGGCTTCCTGCAGTACGTCCAGGCCCGGACGCAGATACAGGTGGTAGGTATTGCCCAGGATGATCTGTGCGCCTACGTCCTCCTTCAGTTCGCTGAAGTGCAGGCATTTGACCGATCCTACCGTGCCTACGGGCATGAAGATAGGGGTCTGGATCTTGCCGTGGTCCGTCGTGATCTCGCCGGCACGTGCCCACGAATTCTTGTCTGTTGCTTGTAGCTCGAAGGTCATGCGAAGTACGAATTACAATTACAAATTACGAATTACAAATTACGAATTGCGCTGAGTGGTGGCGCGATTGGCCTTGATCACCTTATAAATATAGTAGGCAAGGCCTAGGGCAACCACGGCAGCGATACCCCACTTCACGTAGCGGCTGTAGCGCTGTACGACGTCGATCAGCGCATCCTCGGGCATCGTCTGGCCTACATAGTAGCCCAGCAGCGCCAGGAAGGCGTTCCAGATGCCTGCACCGGCCGTGGTGCACAGTACGAAGGTCGACAGCTTCATCTTGGCCAGACCTGCCGGTATCGATATCAGCTGGCGGATGGCCGGAATCAGACGTCCGACGAGGGTGCCTACTACACCGTGGTCAGCAAAGTACTGCTCGGCACGCTCAACGCCCGGAAGGTCGATCAGCAGCATGTGTGCCACCTTGGTATCGGCAAATCGGTGTATCAGCGGACGGCCCAGCCATACCGACAGACCGTAGTTGATCAGGGCACCTGCGATGGCGCCTATCGTGCCTACCACGATGATCATCGTCAGGGTCATCGTACCCTGGTTGGCAGCGATGTAGGCTGCGGGGATGATTACGATCTCCGATGGGAAAGGGATGAACGAACTCTCGATCGTCATGAACAGCATCACCCACCAGTAGTTCAGGTGGTCTGCAATTGCGTAATATAGTGCTTCCAAACTTTTTAACTCTTTAACTTTTTAACTTTATAACTGCTTCAGCGCCTCTTCGTCGCCTATCGACTCGAAGTACTCGCGCATCATGCGGCGCGAAGCCTCGTCGTTGGGCCGTAGCTTCAGCAGGCGACGGTAAGCCGTGTCGGCGTCGTCGAAGCGCTGTATCGACAGCGACAGCTCGGCCTTGGCCAGCAGATAGGTCTTCGATCGTGGATCGATTTCGATCAGGCGGTCCAGGTCGTCCAGCGCAGCCTCGAAGTGTCGCATCTGCGTGTTCAGCGAGGCGTGCAGCGCCAGGAACTCCTTGTTGTCCGGTTCGAGGCGGATGGCAATGTCGGCATGCAGCAGTGCCTGTTCCATCTGGCCTGTCTCGCTGTACAGCATGGCCAGGCGTTCGAAGCCCTCGCTGTACCGTGGCTGACGCTGTACCAGGATGCTGTAGCATTCGATGGCCTTCTCGGTCTTTTCGACGTTCTGGTAGGCGATGGCCAGCATCTCGTACATCACGAAGCGCTGCTGCTCGGCCTCCTGTCTGTCCAGGTTGATGTTCTCGTGCTGCAGGCGTCCCTCCGTGTAGGCTCGCGTCAGCTCGAGGCAGGCAATGGCCTCGTCGTAGCGCATTTGTTCGCAGCGGATGTAGCCCAGCAGGAAGTTGAACAGCGGATGCTGCGGATCGATGGCCAGGCCCATCTCGCACGACTGCTCGCACTCGTCCATCCTCTTCAGCTCGAACTGACAGCGTGTCAGGTCCTGCCACGAGTAGACGTCGTAGGCATCCACGTCGAGTGCCTTCTCCAGCACGCTGATGGCCTCGCTGTGGCAGTGACAGTCCATCAGCAGGGCACCGATGCGTCCCAGGGTCTCGGCCTTCTGTCCGTCGTCGCTCGTGGCTTCGTTGTCGATGCTTTGTGCCAGCTGCAGCAGGATAGGGCAGAGCACCAGATGCTGCACGTCGTCGAAGTATTCGTCGGCGATGTCCACCATCTCCTGCGTCGTCAGTCGTTGCGCCTCGTAGTCGGCCATCAGGCGTTGCAGGGCCTCGACGGCACCGTTCTGCTTCAGGTCGATGCCGAAGCGGATGCTGATGCCGAAGGGCGACTGCTCGTCCGGGTTACCCTTCAGCAGGTGCTCGGCCTCGTCGTAACGATGCATCCGCACCAGCACCTTGGCCTTGACGATCAGTACGAACTCGTCGCCAGGATGCTGGTCCAGACCCTTCTGACAGGCAGCCAGTGCTTCCTGCTCGTCGCCATCGTCCAGCAGGTCGTAGACGATGTTGGCCACATCGTCCGTGCTGTAGTAGCCTACCCGCTGGTCACAGACGTCGAGCATGTACTGGTAGTATGCGCGGCTCTTGCGTTTCTGCATCAATTATCAATTATGAATTATGAATTCTCAATTCTGAATTATGAATTATGAATTATGAATTATGAATTATGAATTCACTTCGAGCTCTTCAACGATACCGTACGGTTGAACACTACGTGATCGGGCGTCGTGTCCTTGTCGATGCAGAAGTAGCCGATACGCTGGAACTGGAACTTCTTGCCAACCTCGAGCTGCTCGACTGCAAATGGCTCGACCTGAGCCGTCACCACTACCTCCGATTCCGGATTGCGTACCGAATCGGTCGTAGCCTCCTCGTCGAGGAAGAGGTTGTTGTACAGACGTGCCTCGACGGCTACGGCATGCTGGGCCGATACCCAGTGCAGCGTACCCTTCACCTTGCGGTCAGCGCCTGGCATACCGCTCTTCGACTCTGGGTCGTACGTACACAGGATGTTCGTAATCTGTCCGTTCTCGTCCTTCTCTACGCCCGTACACTTGATGATGTAGGCCGACTTCAGGCGTACCTCCTTGTCGATGGTCAGGCGGAAGAACTTCTTTTCGGCCACCTCCTGGAAGTCCTCGCGCTCGATGTACAGCTCGCCCGAGAATGGCATCTGGTGTGTGCCGCTGCCTTCCTGCTCGGGGTTGTTCTCCATCTCGCACATCTCCACCTTGCCCTCGGGCCAGTTGGTGATGGTCAGCTTCACGGGGTTCACTACGCCCATCACGCGGGTAGCGATCTTGTTCAGGTCGTTACGGCCAGCATTCTCCAGCAGCACGATGTCGTTCAGCGCCATGAACTTGGTGTATCCGATCGTGGTGATGAAGTCGCGGATGCCCTGGGCCGTGTAGCCGCGACGACGCAGGCCGCAGAGGGTTGGCATGCGGGGATCGTCCCAGCCGCGTACGATGTGGTTCTCCACCATGTCGCGCAGGTAACGCTTCGACATCACGGTGTTGGTCAGGTTCAGGCGGTTGAACTCGATCTGACGAGGCTTGTAGGTGATGCCCACGGCATCGGTCACCTCGTGCTCGCCGTTCTCAGGCTTCTCGTTTACGCCCAGCTTCTCTACCAGACCCTCCTCGTAGTGGATGTCCTTGCCCTCCTTGATCAGAGCCATGATCGTAGCGAAGTAGTTGTACAGCGGACGATGGATCTCGAACTCCAGCGTGCAGATCGAGTGGGTGATGCCCTCCAGGAAGTCCGACTGTCCGTGTGCGTAGTCGTACATAGGGTAGGCGTTCCACTTGTTGCCCGTACGGTGGTGAGGGTACTTGATGATGCGGTACATGATAGGGTCGCGGAAGTGCATGTTCGGATGCGCCATGTCGATCTTGGCACGCAGCGTCAAGGTGCCCTCGTCGAACTCGCCCTTGTTCATGCGGCGGAACAGGTCGAGCGACTCCTCCCATGGACGGTTGCGGAAGGGGCTCTCCTGGCCGGCCTGTGTAGGCGTGCCCTTCTGCTGAGCGATCTGCTCGCTGCTCTGCTCCTCGACGTAGGCCAGGCCGCGACGGATCATCTCCTCGGCCAGTGCCCACAGCTCCTCGAAGTAGTCCGAGGCGTAGTACATTCTGTCGCCCCAGTCGAAGCCCAGCCAGTGGATGTCCTCCTTGATGGCGTCGTCGTACTCGGTATCCTCGCGCGAAGGATTCGTGTCGTCGAAGCGCAGGTTGCACTGTCCGCCGTACTTCTGTGCAGCGCCGAAGTCCATGCAGATGGCCTTGGCGTGGCCGATGTGCAGGTATCCGTTAGGTTCAGGTGGGAATCGTGTGTGTACGATACGTGTAGGTGATGCTGCCACCTTGCCGGCAGCGATATCGGCCTCGATGGCCTCTTCAACGAAGTTCGAGGCCTTCTTCTCCTCGATAGCTACTTCTGGGGTTTCCATAATGATAAAATGTATTTTGTTTTGTTGATTATTGTTCATATTCCTAACTGTTCGAAAACCTGCTCTTCGCTCAGGCAGTCTTGTGATGCCATTCCTCGAGCCACATCCACCTTGAATTGCTCCATCACTGCAGCGTCTCGTTCGGCACTGAAGGTGGCACAATATTCTTTCCAGAGCGTAGCTTCTGTATCTTCTTGCGATACTTGTTGCGAAGGATCGATCAGCTTGCCGGCCAACCATTCTCTATTCTGCTGGGTTAGGGATAGCGACTGCAGATAGGTCCATAATGCGTTCAATGCTGAAGTTGTCATGCCTTTAGGTTTTATATATTATTTTGCCGCAAAGTTATGAAATTTATTTCATATCTCCAAACAATTCGGACGAAATCTGCAATAATCCCTGCTTTTAACCGAAATTCCCTCGATTTGATATTCCGACAAACAAAAACCGCCGTCGCAAAACGCGACAGCGGTAATTCTCGGCCGTAAAGGTCTCCCTTCCTTGGGAGGGTGGGGAGGGCTCTTACAGGTACGCCAGCAGCAGCTTGGCGTTAGGCGACTTGCGGATCTTCAGCAATGCCCGTTCGCGGATCTGACGCACACGTTCGCGTGTCAGGCCCAGCTCCTGGCTTACCTCTTCCTGGCTCTTCTCGGGGCAGTCGATGCCGAACGTCTCCTTGATGATCAGGGCTTCGCGCTCCTTCAGCATCGAGCGCAGCAGGTTGTCCAGCTCGATGTGCAGCGACTCGTTGTTCAGCGACGAATCCGTAGCGTCGAGCTTCGTATCGGGCGTAACGTCCAACAGGGTGCCGTCCTCGTCGTCCTGCAGTGGCGAATCCAGGCTCACGCCACGACTGTTGGCGGCCATCGTCTCGCGTACCTTCTCGGGTGCGACATCCAGCTCCTCGGCAATCTCCTCGATCGTAGCCGGACGGTTCTGCTCCTGCTCGAAGCGGTTCTGAACCATGCGGATCTGACGGATCAGGTTGTTCTGGTTGCCAGGCAGACGCACCATACGGGCCTGCTCTGACAGGGCCTGCATGATCGACTGACGAATCCACCATACGGCATACGAGATGAACTTGAAGCCACGTGTCTCGTCGAACTTCTCGGCAGCCTTTACCAGGCCTACGTTGCCTTCCGAGATGAGGTCCGACAGTGACAGACCCTGATTCTGATACAATTTAGCTACCGACACCACGAAACGAAGGTTGGCACGAACCAGCTTGTCCAGCGCTACCTGATCGCCTTTATGTATACGTTGAGCCAGGTCCACTTCCTCGTCGGGGGTCACCATGTGCTCCTTGCTGATGGCGGTAAGGTACGACTCGATCGACTCTTCGGTGCGTCGGGTGATGTTCTGCGTAATTTTAATTTGGCGCATATCTTCTTCTCAAGTTTATTTTGGTCGGGACACAATACGTCCCTACGAAAAATAGGCTGCAAAGGTACTTATTTCTTAGGGTAAACCGAAACTTTTTTGCGCTTTTTGTCGTATTTTCTTCTGTTTTTGCTCACTTTGCCATCTTGCCTTTGCATTTTATGACCGTTATTATACACGTCTGAAGCCCTGCTTGCCTCCCCCTGGTTCGCTTGCTCTTTACACGCGTCCACACGAAGGCCCACACAGAGGCCCACACAGAGGCCCACACTCGCGGACATCTTATTGTGTTCCTTCGGAACACTAAAAAGAGAATAGAGAATAGAGAAAGAGAAGTAATAAGAGAAGAGCGAGTGCGAGCAGATGCTCTCACTCGCCACCTCACACCCTTGAACTTTTTTAGGATTATAATTATTGGGAAGCGTAATCCGAAAGCAAACTGGCCTCCATGAAAACTCGGAAGCGCAATTCGGAACGCTAATGACTTTCCGCGTCTCGCAGAAGCGCAATCTGCTGAAATGTTGAACTTCGCGGCTCCGGTTTTGTCATATTTCCTCCCCTAAAATTGCCTTTATTTGCCTTAAAGTACAAAAATCATACCCAATAAGTAAAAAACTTGCAAAATAATTTGGCAGTTTCGCGAAAAATTCCTATTTTTGCAGCGCGTAAGTCATTGATATCGTTGTGTCTTGACCTCTGCGCCTAATAAGCATTCCGAAAAATAATATACAAACACTAAAACTTTATGACTATGAGAAAGAGTCTAACCTTATCGTTGGCAGCCGTTGCTCTCGTTTCGGCTACCTCGTGCAATGAGCAGCTTGACGTCATTGCCACGACCTCGACGGAGGCTACCTATCAGGACAAGCTCGCCGAGTTTGCCGCAAATTTTGAGAAAGAGTTCGGAACTCCCGATCCTAACCACACTTGGGGATTTGGAATGACTCCAGAAGAGGCTGATGCTATTCTTGGCGTTACTCGTGCAGCAGGAGATCCAGATGCAAGCGATTATAATGCGGCTGGTCGTCTAAACGTCAACCGTAATATGTGGTGTACTGCTAGTGATCCTACATCTTTGCTGAATATTTATGGTGTGCCTGGATGGCCTAACTGGGATGGTAAGTATTATACCCAAGACGGAACATACTCCAATGGCCACTACCCAATTTATGATACCAAACAGCCAAGTTGTAACATGCCTGGTGATGTAACTGAGTTCGAGATTCTTTGGGTGTCTAACCAGGTGCACTATCAGACTACTTATCCAACTGTCGATTTACATCTCTCTGATTACTACATTCAGGTTATTAGCACCAATGGTGACTATGCAAACGATGCTGATTATAGAACCGGAACTGTAATTACGTATGGCGGAATAGGCACGAATGGTAATAACTATGAATATTCAAATTATGCAATGGATTATTTGAATGCGAAGTCCTTGGGTGGAACTAACACTTGGACTCACATCAATAATTTCAATGCCAATATGAACGACAAACCTAATCTTCATGTCGGTAATAACAGTTGTCGTAATATTATCTATGTGCAGTCAGCAGGTACTGAAGATTTTAATTATCACCCTTCGAATGCGACACAAAGTGCTACATTCGATGAATATATCCTTGTGCGCTATGAATGGGATGAGCCACTTGATCCAGAATGGAGTACGAAGATTCCGACAGGTGTTACTATCGATCAGGTATTGGCTAAGCCTACAGATTATTTCACTTGCAAAAAGCGTGAGGGTTTTTATCTTTGCTTTGACTTCCAATGTACGAAGACAGATGAAGGTTGGCCAATGTATGAGGGCGATGGCGTTTATGACAACTGGATATTGAAACTCACTCCTGGTTATCCCGTACAGAAGGATCGTTGGCCAAAGCGACTCATGTGCGAGGATCTTGGTAACACCTTCGATTTCGACTTTAACGATGCGGTCTTCGACCTCTCTTTTGCCCAGAATGTAGCAGACCAATCTGGTCAGACATATGATATGGTTGTCGTTATTCAGGCTGCCGGTGGTACAATGCCAATTTATGTGGCTCTTGACCCTGATGGACTAGGAGCAAATATGGAAATTCATCATTTGCTTGGAGACAATCCATCAACTACGCCTGTTAATGTTATCAAGGGTGGTGCAAAAGCCCCAGCTGCCATGTATCGTTACAAGAATGCATTTAAGGTTGATCCTTCCAAAGTTACAATGCAGGATGTCAAAGATACAGAAGGCAACGTTGTTGGTCATGTTCCATCTAATTGGCAAAATGCAACTCTATTAGGTCAGATGGCTGCTTCTGCTTTCAAGATGAAAATATATATCATCAATGGCTCAACTAAGTATGCCGTTTCTGGTTATGATCTATATCAAGGTATGCGAGCCACTGATGGTACCGGTTATAATGGAGGTGTTCGTGCAACAAATGCTGTTCCTCAGCTTTTCAACTGCTCAACCGATGCTAAGTGGACATATGAGAATGGCCACATTAAGGATGCTTATCAACACTTTGCTGATTGGGTAGCAGACGAGCAGTGTGACTATCGTCTCCGTTGGGATGAGAAAGGCTATTTTAAGCGTGATGGCGAAGGCCAATTACCTATTATTGAGAATCACTCAGATACAAAAGTAAGCTCATGGCTCGGTTCTTGGGACTTCGGTTCAAAAGAATCTTCAGTATGGGGCAATGCTTGGATTGATAAGAGCAAATGCTACGGCGCAGAATAATTCTTTTTCGATAGAATAATCTCTTCATATCAATGGCTCCCCGATTCATCGAGGAGCCATTTTTTACGCTTTCCCCTTCCTCGCCCCAATTCTTCCCATTTCTTCAGCAAAATCCCCTTCCTCGCCACGAGCATGTCCCATTCGGAACCAAACGGGACATGCATAATTTTTATGGACCTCATTCTGCCAGCAAAGTGCTCTTCCTCGCTGCGAGGAAGGGCATTCCGTTGCCAAATTGCTCTTCCTCGTTTCGGCGGAGTGCATTCTGCCAGCAAAATGCTCTTCCTCGCCGCGAGGAAGGGCATTCCGTTGCCAAATTGCTCTTCCTCGTTTCGGCGGAGTGCATTCCGCCAGCAAAATGCTCTTCCCCGCTCCGAGGAAGGGCATTCCGCCGCCAAACTGCTCTCCCTCGTTCCGGCCGAGTGCATTTCGTCAGCAAACTGCCGTTCCACGTTTTTAGATCATCTTTTTCTCCGAAATAGTCGAATTTCACGTATTTATTTGGAAGTCTCGGAAAAATGTGCTATCTTTGCAGCGAATTTTCATTTGAATACTATGGAAATCGATCGAGCCACATGGCATGACTATCGTGCGCCAGGATACTACATGCTGACGCTGACCGCTGAGGATCGTGCTTCGCACCCCTTTGGCAGCCTGATCGGAAATGACGAAGAGGAAGCAGCGATCAAACTGTCCTCCCTCGGCGAGATCCTGAGAGACGAGATAGAAAGCCAACCGCGTCGCCATCCGGAACTGGACATTGTTGCCTACGTCATCATGCCAGACCATTGCCACATCTGTCTCCATATTCAGACTGCTATGCGCGACCATCTCGGCAAGGTCGTATGGGGTATCAAGTATGGCACCACCGTCGGTTACCTCAGCGCCATGAACGCACAGACAGGTCGCACTTGCTTGGTGGAAGGCGGGACTTCCATGCGTCGTGGAGTTGTGGCCAGTTCGGACTCTGTGCCCGTGCTCTTTGTCCCTCCGCTCTGGGCACAAGGCTACCACGATCGTGTCGTGAAACATAAGGGCCAGGTGGCCGTACTCAAGCGCTACATCCAGCGTAATCCCGCTCGTCTCTGGATTAAGCAGCACAGTGATCGTACGCTGATGTCAGTTGTCGATGTCTTTCTGCCCCTCGCTCTGCCCCTCGCTCAAGGGCTCAAGGACTTCGCCATCTATTGCGACGAACATAGGGGAGGACGCTCGCTATCGTCGTATCAGTTGTCGATCTCGCATCCTTACGCGCGGTCTTACGTCGAGCTGCTGGGAAAGACCCTGCGTAAGGTGAAAACCTCGGCATCAGAGACCCACAAGGTCGGTCTCCGTCTGCGCGTATGTGGTAACCGTAATCTGTTGCAGAGTGGCCGTCCCTTCGAACGTGTGCGCATTTCGCGCAGTGTCACTCCTGCTCAGCTCGAGGCCGAAATCGAACGCCTGATGTCGCTGTGCGAGCACGAAGGCACGGTGCTCGTCTCGCCTTTCGTATCGTGGAGCGAGAAGGTGGTGCTTCGCCTTTTGCGCCATCATCACTACCCGCACATCGTGGTCGACGATGCTTCGATCAGCACCTTCTACAAGCCGATGGACGCTGTGCGTGCTGTCCGCGAGCAGACGTTGCCACCTTGGTGGCGTGGCTCGAAGTACGAAGTGTTGCTCCGATCCGTTCCTGACCGTAGCGACCTCCAGTGCGTCGAGGCTGGCGAGCTCCTTCTTCTCCATCCTTGGTACGACCGCCCCGTAAGCGACAAGACGGGTAAGGCCGAAATGGAGCTCATGAACGAGCTCTGTCGCACCCTATGCGAAGCCCTTTCGCAGGCCCCTTCGCAGTAACCGCCGGCAAGCAGAGCGCGAAGCGCATCAGCTGCAATCTGCAGCTGAACTATGAGGGCTGTGCCCTCATCTCCTTCGTTCACACTGCTGTATGCAGTGTCCTTCGTCTCGCTGCTTCTGCAGCCTTTTCCTCCGTCTTCATCATAACTCTAACACCATATCATCATGAAACATCTCTCCCTCGCAGCCTTCGCCCTCTTGGTGGCAAGCTGCAGCACTACGCCCAAGGATCCGATGGATGCATTCATCACCGACCTGATGGGCAAAATGTCACTCCAGGAAAAGATCGGCCAGCTCAACCAGCAGGTAGCTGGCGAGATCGTCACCGGCTCGGCTCAGGATACCGAGATTGGCGGCCTCGTGGCGCGTGGCGAAATCGGTTCGGTCCTCAACCTCAAGGGCGCTGACCGTGTCAAGGCCCTGCAGCAGATCGCTGTCGAACAGTCGCCTCACGGCATCCCCCTCATCGTAGGCATGGACGTGATCCATGGCTTCGAGACGGTCTTCCCTATCCCTCTCGGCCTCGCTTCGACATGGGACCTCGAAGGCATCGAGCTCTCGGCCCGTATTGCCGCCAAGGAGGCCTCGGCCAACGGCGTGTCATGGACCTTCAGCCCTATGGTCGACATCTGCTGCGATCCGCGCTGGGGACGTCAGTCCGAAGGCGCTGGCGAGGATCCATACCTCGGTAGCCGTATTGCCGAAGTCATGGTGCGCGGCTATCAGGGCCCAGACCCCGACCAGTATGCCGACGACGAGATCATGGCCTGCATCAAGCACTTCGCCCTCTATGGTGCGCCTGAGGCCGGTCGCGACTATTCGGGTGCCGACATGAGCCACCTGCGCATGTACAACCAGTACTTCCCGCCCTATAAGGCCGCTGTCGAGGCCGGAGCCGGCTCGGTGATGAGCAGCTTCAACCTCGTGGATTACGTTCCGGCTACGGCCAATCGCAGGCTCCTTACCGACGTCCTGCGCAACGAATGGGGCTTCGACGGCTTCGTCGTGACGGACTATGCCAGCATCGACGAGATGCAACAGCACGGCATCTATCCTGACAAGCAGCACAATTCCGCCATGGCGCTGCTGGCCGGTACGGACATGGATATGGTGGCACGCGGCTTTGTCGAGACGCTCCAGCAGTCGCTCGACGAGGGTCTGATCCGTCAGAGCGACATCGACCAGGCTTGCCGTCGTGTGCTCGAGGCCAAGTACAAGCTGGGCCTTTTTGCCGATCCTTACCGCTACTGCAACGTCGATAGGGTAGAGGGCAGCACCCTCACCCCGGAGCATCGCCAGGCCGCACGTCGTCTGACGGCCGAGAGCCTCGTACTGCTCAAGAACGAGCGCCAGCTGCTGCCATTGCAGCGCAAGGGTACCATCGCCCTCATCGGTCCATTGGCCGAGACGCGTACGGACATCTCCGGCTCGTGGGCCGTGGCTCAGGTGCCTGAACAGTATTCTACCCTGCGCGAAGGCCTGGAGCGTGCTATGGAAGGCCGTGGCCGCGTGCTGTGTGCTCAGGGCTGTAACCTGCTCGACGATCAGCAGGCTCAGATCGTGACCGGTGCAGGTCATGGCAACGAGCCTATCGCATGGGTCGACGCTCAGCAGGCTTGTCAGCAGGCATTGGCCATCGCTCGTCAGGCCGACGTCATCGTCTGTGCCATGGGCGAGAACGCGTGGATGAATGGCGAAGGCACCAGCCGTGCCGACGTCGAGATGCCTGCTCCTCAGCGCAAGCTGCTGCAGGCCCTCAAGGCTACGGGCAAGCCTATCGTGCTGCTCAACTTCGCTGGTCGTGCTACCGCACTGGGCTGGGAGGCACAGAACCTCGATGCCATCCTGCAGTGCTGGTACGGCAGCGAGTCGGCCGATGCCATCTGCGACGTCCTCTTCGGCGACGTATGTCCTCAGGGCAAGCTCACCGTCTCGATGCCACAGCATACGGGCCAGCTGCCTCTCTGCTACAACCATCTGAACACCGGTCGTCCGGTAGCCGACGATGCTGCCAACTACCAGCTCTTCGCGTCGAACTACATCGACGTACGCAATGGTGCGCTCTATCCTTTCGGCTACGGTCTGTCGTACACCACCTTCGAGTACAGCGACGTCAGCCTCTCGGCCAGCGAGATGTCGTCGACCGGCAGCCTCACCGCCACCGTCACCGTCAGCAACACGGGTCAGCGCGAAGGCACCGAGATCGTCCAGCTCTACATCCACGACCTCTTTGCTTCCATCGCCCGTCCGGTAAAGGAGCTGAAGGGCTTCGAGCGCATCACCCTGCAGCCAGGCGAGAGCCGTGACGTCACCTTCCAGATCACGCCCGATCTGCTGAAGTTCTACAACGCCTCCCTCCAGTATGTCCTCGAACCCGGCGACTTCGACGTGATGGTTGGTCCGAACAGCAGGGATGTGAAGGCTGCGCGGTTTGCGGTGAAGTGAGGCTGAGGGGCGCTTCGCTCAGAATCTTTGAAATATTACGACTGAAAGTGTTTATTTTTGTCTGTTAGATTTTCAGTTGGATTTTAGATTTGATTTTGAGCGCAGCGACCATCTTAATACTATCCCTTTCCAATTTTCAGTTGGATTTTTATAATGATTTTCAGTCAGATTATTATGCTATAGTTTATATGACAGAGTTAGAATATGCACAGGCTGTCAGTCGCATGTTTGCAACAATAGTTGGTTGTGCTTTTAAATCGTACAACTACTTTCATAGCATGGCTGATGAATTGACATACGAGGCGGGTCTTTACTGCGAACTTGAAGATGCGGGGTTCGTTGTACATCGACAGGAGATGTTCCCCATCTATTACAAAGGACGTCCTTCTCCAGTGAAGCGTAAGATCGATCTTGTCGCCACGGACAGAAATCTTGGAGACGTATTACTGGAACTGAAAGCAATAGGTTACGTTGGCGATGAACAGAGACGGCAGTTGTGGTCGTACATGAGGCTACAGAATTTTCGTTATGGTATGCTCATCAACTTTGGACCAAAAGGAGTGTATTCCGAGAATTGGAAACTCGACGAACAGACTGGCAGATGTAGTAGGGTATAGAATCTGACAACCTTGCAGCCGAGAGAAATCTTACTTAAAATTTCAACTAAAAATCCGACTAAAAATAGGGAAGCTTTCTAAAGATGGTCGCTGCGCTCAAAATCCAAACTAAAAATCAGACATAAAATCCAAACTAAAATTTAAGCATAATAATAAACCAAATCTGACTCGTTTTTACCTCTTCTCAATGCAACAATAATTGTATTCCGTACAATTTCCTTGTTGTAGTTTTTACAATACTCAAAGTATGTTATAGAACATGTTTTTGCTTACTCCGGTGGGCAAAAACATATTTTTTAGCATATTTTTTACACATTGATGAAAATTTTCTCCACTTTTTTGAACGTGCTTTAAAAATAATCTTCATTTTTGCAGTGGTAATTTTGACGCATTTAACGCCTCGGGTTACCCTGGTTTGTTCTTACATTCGTATATTATCTATACTTCTTTATTTATATTTTTGGTTTGTTCTTTTTATGGAAATTAAAAACTTTGTAAAACTTGCAAGTGCTGCCCTCGTAGTCGGTAGCTTTGCTTCGTGCCAGGACTATGAGCCATTCGATGAGGCCACAGTCGCAGCTTCGGTTAAGGCACGTGAGTACACTGACAACTTTGTTAGCCATTACGGTGATGTCGATCCAAATCACTCTTGGGGATTCGACGCTATGGTGGCTGTTAATAACACCGATACTCGTGCTCTTGCAGCTATAGATAATGGTGAGCAGGGTAATCAGAATGTCAACACAGAACGTAATAACTGGGTTGCTTGGGGTATGGAGGTTCCAGGTTGGCCTAACTTTGATGGCAAATACTATGATTCCAATACTCAGACCTCGTACATAACCTATGATACAGATCCAGGTATTAACAACATTCATCCATGTGGCGATGTGACAGATTTTGAGGTCGACTATGTATCACGCTGGTTCCGTACACATCCTAAAGGCGATCCAGAGCTTGAAAGCCGCAAGGTAGAACTCCACCTGTCTGATTTCTATATCCAGAACGTCAGCTCAGACAATGATCGAAAAGAGTATCCAGAAGGCGAACTGATTACAACTACTTTGGGTCAAAATAATAAAGATTTTGGCATGGATCACCTGTTGTTTAAGAGTGCACAGGAGACTACTATTGGTAAGCTTTGGACACACGCCAATGACTTTAATAGTGGTAATTCTAACCACAATCCAGAGCACTACATAGACAATGATGGTAATATTACACCTAAACCCGATGATGCCAATACCAACCGCGTAATCAAGTATATCAAGTCGGCTGGTACAGAAGATTTCGCCTACCATTCGTCATTCTCAACCGACCAGTACGCTTATTTCAATGAATGGGTGTTGATTAAGCTCGAATGGGTAGAACAAGGCATTAAGCGCGAAGGCTATTATCTCGCTTTTGACTATGAAGCAACAAAGAGCTCTACAGAAGTAGAATATGGCCCAGATGGCTATTACAGCAACTGGATTATCAAGATTTCGCCAGCTAATTATACTCCTTCTGAGGATAAATCGAAGGAATGTCGTGTAATGTGCGAAGACCTTGGTAATACATTCGACTTCGACTTTAATGACGTTGTGTTCGATGTTCGTTTTGAAACCATCTATGGTGCCACCACAACCTATGACGCCATCGTTACCCTTCGTGCTGCTGGCGGTACATTGCCTATCTATGTAGGTAAGCAGCCAAATGAATTGGATGGTTTCTACGAGGCACACAAGATGTTGGGATATAGCAGCTCTACTCCAGTAAATGTAGGCGGAAATTCGTCGAACACCGTTGCGAATTATCGTATAAATGGCCTTCCATCTGCTAATGCAGAGTTGATCGATATTTATGTCGTCAACAATGGAGCCGTTATTTCGCTTACCAGCGCTCTGGGTCATAATCTGGGCGAGAACTACAGCGGTTCGAACAACAATTCGCATACTGCTCCAAACCCTGGCATTGGTTCGAATAATGTTCCTCAACGTTTCTGTGTTCCGACATCTGTTCGGTGGATGAAGGAATGCCAGTTCATCGAGCAGGGTTATTCAAAATTCAATGACTGGGTAGGCAATGAAACTGCAAATGCTGAATGGTATAAGACGATCAGCAATCCTAGTCTTATTTACTAATTGAACAGATTTCTTCTTTCATACAAGCGACCACCTCACCAGTGGCCGCTTGTTCGTTATATATATTATAATATGTATCCCTCCAAAACCTGCCGAAAAACATCAATTCCTTCCTCCATTCCTCTCATTTTCCCCCTTTCTGAACATTTCTCCCCATAATATTTGGAAATCTCGAAAAAACTCCGTAAATTTGCACCGCGTCAAACGCATTTCCGCATTACCTTTGTTACATGGAAATCGACCGAGCACACTGGCATGACTATAGGGAGCCTCGTATTTATTTGCTCACACTTACAGTCAACAATCGCGTAGCAAAACCCTTCGGGACTCTTACGGGACACGATGAGGGTTCCGCTTCAATAGTGCTTACGGCTCTCGGCAAGATTCTACAGAACGAGATATGCGATCAGCCACGACGGCATCCTCAGCTTGCGTTGATCGACTACATCGTGATGGAAGACCATTGCCACATCCTCATTGACGTGAAGCAAACTTTACCTGACCATTTAGGTAAGGTAGTATGGGGAATTAAATATGGAACCACGGTCGCCTATCTCAATGCGTTGAGTAAGCAATGTGGTTGTATGTGCCGCGTCTCAGGTTCTCGTCCTTCACTCGATGTGCGTTTCAGGATGGCTGCTGATGCTGAAGGTTCGTCGAAACAGGATAAGATCCGTTATGTGCCGCCACTTTGGGCTGCAGGGTATCATGACCGCATCTTGAGTAAGCAGGGACAGTTAGCGATCTTGAAGCGTTATGTACAACGCAATCCGGCTCGCCTCTGGGCTAAGCGTCATAGCGATCAATGGTATATGAAGGTCAGCGACGTCTTTTTGCCAGTCCTCGTCGGTGAGGCACAAAGACTCAAGGATTTCGCCTCGTATTGCGACGAGCATCGGGGACAGAGGACTCAGTCGGCTCAGCGAGTATCGAATCGTGGTAATTATGCTACCACCCATCTCGAACTCCTGGCAAAGACTTTGGTGATACGTACCATACAGAACGATCGCGTTGTAGGGCTGAAGGCTAGGACGTGTGGCAATCGTTCCTTGCTGGACAGTGGTAGGCCGCTGGTGAGGGTGCGCATCTCGCGCAGCGTCACCAGGGAGCAGTTCGAGATGGAAGTAGAACGATTACTGTCGTTATGTGAGCACGAGGGTGCTATACTCGTCTCGCCGTTCATATCATGGAGCGAGAAGATGGTACTGCGACTGGCTCGCCATAATCATTATCCGCACATTGTGGTAGAACCGACGGCCATGAATACGTTGTATAAACTCTCAGATACAACGCGTAGCATTGCCCAACAGCAATTGCCTGCCTGGTGGAATGGCTCGAGGTCGGCCACCTTAGTGGCCAGTGCCACCGAGCGTACCGATATGCAGTGTGGTATTGTCGGCGAGCTGTTGGTCATCGCACCGTGGTTTGATAGGCCACACAGCGATCACAATGGGAAGGCCGAAATGGAACTTATGAACGAAATATGCGCTACCCTCGTCAATAGAACCTGCCCGTAGTAACAGCGGAAACACCGCAGCTAACCGGACGGAAACGGCAGCGAAAGCAGGAGTGTGCACGTACTGGTTCGGTTATTAATGGTGTTTCCATTATATCGCGGCCACTCATCCATCTTTGTCAACTATAACAACATTACCTATTAATATCAACTCTCATGAAGAAGATTCTTCCTTCTCTCTCTGCAGCTGCAGCATTGTTGCTGACAGCTTGTGGTGGACAGCAGGCACAACAGCAGGGCCTGCAGCTGAACGACCTCGAGTACTTCGAACGACAGGGCGTTAACGTGCTGGTGTACAGCAATGACTTTAATGGCGGATTCAACGACGAGAAGAACTCCGGCATCGAGCTCATCCATCATGGTGTGCGTACGGTGCAGGGTGGCGCCGTACGTCTGAACAAGACGCCTGAACAGTGGGACCTGGTGCCTAAGACCACCAGTCGTACCGTCAACAAGGACGACAACTCGATCGAGGTATGCCTCCGCTACGAGGACTACAACTTCGACTCACGCGTCGTCGTAACCGGTAAGGGCGAAGCTTTCGAGATCGCCGTCTACCTGGATCAGCCTCTGCCAGAAGGTCTGGTAGGCGATGCCGGCTTCAACCTCGAGTTCCTGCCTTCGCAGTACTGGGCCAAGACCTACATGATGGACGGTCGTCTGAACCGCTTCCCTCGTATCACGGCCAGCGAGACCGTCACCCGTCCTAACCAGGAGAAGCCTCGCCAGTTCAAGGGCTTCAAGACCTACGACGACCGTGGTACCGATCGCTTCGTCGATCCACTGCCACTCGAGACCGGTCACTGCATCGTGATGGCTCAGGACGCTCCTGAGCGCATGATCAAGGTGACGAGCCAGGACGCCGAACTGCAGCTCTACGACGGCCGTGTGCTGGCACAGAACGGATGGTTCGTGCTGCGTAGCGAACTGCCAAAGGGCAAGACCGGCAAGGTCGTGACCTGGACCGTCGAGCCTAACGCCATCAAGGGCTGGGTAAGAGAGCCAAACATCGGCTTCTCGCAGGTAGGCTATCTGCCTGAGCAGCCTAAGGTAGCCGTCATCGAGCTCGACAAGGTGGACAAGCCTGAGGCTAAGGCCAGCATCCATCGCATCATGCCTGACGGAAGCGGCCAGCTGGTATACACCGGCAAGGTAGACGTATGGGGCCGTTACTTCAAGTACAACTACGTGAAGTTCGACTTCTCGAGCGTACAGGAACCTGGCGTATACTACATCCAGTACGGTCAGACCAAGTCGAACAACTTCCTGATCGACGCTTCGGTATACGACAAGATCACCGACGCTACGAGTGACGTTTGGATCCCTATCCACATGAACCACATGGCCGTGAACGAAGGCTATCGTCTGTGGCACGGCGAGCCATTCAAGGACGGCTACGTCCAGGCTCCTCCGAGCGATCACTTCGACCTGCACTTCCAGGGCGAGCAGACCGAGACCAAGTACAAGCCTTATCAGCTGATTCCTGGCCTGAACGTAGGCGGCTTCTTCGATGCCGGCGACTACGACATCGAGACCGGTTCGAACATCAACGTGATCCAGAACCTCGTACTGGCATGGGAGCTGTTCCGCTCAGAGCGCGACGAGACCTTCGTCGACGAACAGCAGCGCTATGTAGACCTGCACCGTCCGGACGGCAAGCCAGACATCCTGCAGTACATCGAGCACGGTACGCTCAACATCGTAGCACAGGCCGAGCAGATCGGCCACATGGCTTCGACCCTGTCGAACGGCGTGCTGGACAACTATCATCACCTGGGCGACATCTCGGCCATCACCGACGGCAAGACCGGTACACACGACGATATGTGGGCCTTCACTTCGCCACGTAATCCACAGCTCGACTTCCGTGCTGCTACGATGCTGGCAGCTGCCAGCCGTGTGCTGGTAGGCTACAACGATGCCCTGGCACAGCGCGCCCTGACCCAGTCGAAGCGCCTGCTGAAGGAGGCCAGCGAACTGATGGCCAAGGAGGGTAAGGGACAGAGCGGCGAGCGCGACAGCCTGGCCATGGCTGGCTTCGGCAATATGTCGACCAACCTGCAGCTCTATGCTTCGACCCACGAGCAGCAGTATCGCGATGCCTTCGAGCAGCAGATCTGGAAGGCCCTGGAGCGCAACGTGACCTACACCATCAGCACCGCCCTCGATGCCATTCCTTACATGGACGACGAGTACCGCGAGAAGCTGCGTCCTTACGTAGCCAAGTACAACGAGTACATCAAGGGCCTGGAGAACGACAATCCGTATGCCGTACCTATCGGCCTGGGTAACTGGGCAGCAAGCCCACAGGTAGCAACCTTCGGTACTACGATCTGCCACGCCAGCAAGTACTTCCCTGACCTGGTGGACAAGAACGACGCCTTCAAGTCGGCTGCTTACCTCTACGGCTGCCATCCATACCACAACTATTCGCTCGTAGCTACGGTAGGCGCTACACGTCCTAAGGCCGTCTTCTACGGCAACAACCGTGCAGACTTCTCGTTCATCCCTGGCAACATGGCTCCAGGCCTCCTGTTCCGTAAGCCAGACCATTTCGAGAACTACGACGACTGGCCGTTCCTCTGGGGTCAGAACGAAGGCACCATCGCCGGCAACACCACCTACCTGATCTTCGGTTCGGCATTCAAGCAGACGGTGAAGTAAGCGTCGCTTACTTAAATAATAAATATTAAATACTAAATAATAATCCCCCTCGTTACGGCGTGTAGCGAGGGGGATTTGATGGTTACAAGAAGCTCGAAGGGTCGGTTGATCGATTCCTCGATGGGCGATTGATCGATTCCTCGATGGTCGACTGATCGATTCCTCGATGGTCCGAAAAAAACGGGGGTACAGCCGCTCTATACTCCTAACCGCTTGAGCAGCAATTCGCGATAGCTGCCGCCGATGGGGATCTTCTGGCCAGCGCAGGTGAGCGATAGCTGTTCGATCTCGGTGATGTGGGTAATCGATACGATGTAGCTCTTGTGTACGCGGACAAACTGTTCGGCGGGTAGCTGCTCTTCGAGCGCCTTGAGGCTATACAGCGCCGTGATACGCTTCGAACTGGTGTAGAACGATACGTATTCGTGCTGGCCTTCGACGTAGAGAAGATCGGCGAAGTTGATCTTGTAGAGGCGATAGTCGGCCTTGACCATCAGATAATCGGCCTGAGCCGCAGGCGCTGAGGCATTGGGCTGCGATGGGGTAGTGGTGTTAGGGAGTGATGGCGCTTCGGCCGTTTCGCTTTCAGCGGGCGTGAGGCGCTTGATGGCCTTCTCGACAGCCAGCATGAAGCGGGGTAGGGCTATGGGCTTGAGCAGATAGTCGACGGCCGAGACTTCGTAGCTCTCGAGGGCATACTCGCTGTAGGCCGTGGTGAAGATGATGGCAGGTACGTCCTTGAGCGTACGTGCCAGCTCGATGCCGTTGAGGTCGGGCATGTGTATGTCGAGGAAGAGGATGTCGACGTGCTGCTCCTTGACGAACGAGAAGGCCTCGAAGGCATTCTGCGCCGTGCCTGCAAGCTCGAGCTCAGGCATCTTCTGGACGTAGCCTTGCAGCAGCTTGCGCGCCAGGAATTCGTCGTCGACAATTAGGACCTTGTACATTGGGTATGGAGATAATGGGTGTCAGACATGCAGGATGGTCTTGTAGTGCGTATCGTCCTCGATGACCTTGAGCGAACACTTGTCGCCGAAGAGCATGGCGAGGCGCTGCTGTACGTTCATGAGGCCAATGCCGGTGCGTTCCTCGTCCTTACGGCCTATGATGGCCGACTGGCGGCTGAAGGTCGTAGCGGCAGGCTTCGAGTTGTCGCACGTAAAGAGCAGGCCGGATTCGTTCTGGCGGATCAGGATGTGGATCCAGGCATTGGGATCGTCGACAAGACGGCTGTGCTTGAAGCAATTCTCGATGACCGGTTGCAGCAGCATCGGAGGGATGGAGTACTGCGGATCGGAGATCTGGACGTCGAACGTCAAGTTGGGCTCGTGCTCCATGCGGATGCGCTGGAAGTCGATGTAGTTGCGGATATAATGCACCTCCTTGGTAAGCGGAACCTGGTCGGCACGGCAGTCGTCGATGACGTAGCGTAGCATCTCAGACAGCTTCAGCACCGAATCCGGAGCCTTCTCGTCCTGGATCATCGTGAGCGTGTAGATGCAGTTGAGCGCGTTGAACAGGAAGTGAGGATTGATTTGTGCACGCAGGTATTTCAGCTGTTCCTGCATCTGTTGTTCGTGGAAGGTCTGAGCCTCGCGACGACGTTCGGCAATGAGATAGTCGACGGTCTGTCCGGCGGTGGTACAGAGCAGCAGGAAGGCGTACTTAGAGTTAAGCAGCAGGAGGTTGATGCGTTCGGGGGTAGTGTCGCGTGGCGAGTCCTTGGTAAGATCGAGGCTGTAGACCATCTCGTAGGCCCAATTGTCGAACCACGTAGCCAGCATCGTCAGCAAGCAGAGCAACAGGAAGGCGATGATGCCGAAGTAGAGCGGATGACGCCGTAGCAGGCATGGCAGCAGATAGAGGTGCAACACCGTTGAATCGATCAGCATAGGCAATATGGTGACCACGGCGAGTACCACGGCAGCCATCGGACTCTGATGACGGCTGAAGAGCAGAATCATGATGCAGAAGATGGCCATCCAGATGAGATGACGGTGATGGCGCTGCAGGAAGTTCAGAAGACCGGTTCCGTTCACGATTTTGGAGTTTAGAGAGGTGGATTCAGACTGGAGAAATGATAGTTTGACGGTGCAAAGATACGGCAAAAAAATGAGAGAAAAAACATAAAAAAACTTAATTCTTCAGTTCTGTATCGATTTTCGTTGATTTTCGGCCAACATTGATTGAATTAGTTTTGCATATTATATATATATAATGTATCTTTGCAACGTTTTTCTGACTGCGGTCAGCAGACAGCGATTATAGACAATAAAACAAAATAACAACAATGAAGAAACTATTATTTGCAATGGGTGCCATGCTGGGCCTGTCGATGCTGTTGCCACAGACGGCAATGGCACAGGCAGCACAGGACACCGTGGAAGTCGACCTGGGCAAAGTCCTTGAGATTGCGTTGACCGACAATCCGAGCATCCGCGTGGCCGACAAGACCATTGAGACCAAGAAGTACGCCAAGAAGGAAGCCATCACAGGACTGTTCCCTACGGCATCGCTCTCGGCTGCTGGTACTAAGAACGTGAAGGTTGCTACGATGGTAATGTCAATGCCTGGTCAGCCACCAATGAAGATCCAGATGGGTCGTCCGTATAACTACTCGGCCAGCCTGACCGCTGCACTGCCACTGGTGGCTCCACAGCTGTGGAAGTCGATCCAGGTGAGCGAGGAGCAGGTACAACTGGCTGTCGAGCAGGCTCGCGAGAGCAAGATCAGCACCATCGCTCAGGTACGCAAGGCTTATTACAGCCTGCTGCTGGCCCGCGATAGCTATGATGCCCTGCTGAAGGCACAGCAGACCGCCGAGATCAACGCCAAGAACGCACAGCTGATGTACGAGGTAGGCTCGATCAGCGAGTACGACAAGCTGCAGGCCGAGGTACAGCTGGCTTCGCTGAAGCCTAATGTGCTGAGCGTAGAGAACGGTATCCGTTTGGCCGAGATGAACCTGAAGGTACTGATGGGCGTGGATGTGGATGCCCCTATGAAGTTCAGCGGCAAGTTGTCGGACTACGAGGAGCAGCTCTTCGCTGACCTGCTGAAGCTGAAGGAGAATACCGACCTGACCGACAATTCTACCCTCCGTCAGTTGGATTCGAACGAGCGTATGCTGCGCATGAGCGAGACCATCAACAAGATGGGCTATCTGCCAACCATCGCACTGGCGCTGCAGTCCGGCTATTCGGCCATGCCTGACGACTTCAACCCGTTCGATGCCTCGTTCTACGGCTCGGTAGCTTTGAACCTGAGCATCTCGTGGACCCTGTTCGACGGCATGCAGAAGTACATGAAGACCCGTCAGAACAAGCTCGCCATCGAGAGCCTGCAGATCCAGCGCGAGAACGCAGAGCGTCAGCTGGAACTGGCCGTAACCAGCAGCCTGAACGGCATCGAGACAGCTGCTGAGCAGGTAGTTTCGAACAAGGAGAACATCTACGCTGCCGAGCGTGCGTATGGCATCAGCCAGAAGCGCTACGAGGCAGGTTCGGGCACGATGCTCGAGCTGACCGCCAGCGAGTCGAGCCTGCTGCAGGCACGTCTGCAGTACGTACAGGCTATCTACGACTTCCTCGACAACCGCGCCACCCTCGAGCAGACCCTCGGCAAGGTAGTGACCGGTGAGTAATTGAGATCGGGTACTCGATGCCTCGAGATGCTTCGAAATCTCGATCCATCGATCCATCGAAAAAAAGAAAAAACTAAGAAAACAAAAATAACAATGAAGAAAATCCTTTTCCTGGCTTCGGTAGCCGTCATGGTGCTTGGCGCCACATCGTGCCGTAAAGCCTCTGAGACCCAGACCACCTTCAAGACCAACGAGGAGCTTGAGGCTGTGAACGTGAAGGTCAAGACCGTAAGTTCGCGCGACGTAGACCAGCTGGTGGAGTTTACGGCCAACGTACAGTCGGACGTAGTGAACAAGATTGCTCCACAGGCTCCTACCCGTATCCGCAAGATCAACGTGGAGGTAGGCGACCGTGTAGCCGCAGGCCAGACCCTGGTGCTGCTCGACAATAACAACGAGGCCCAGCTGCAGGCTCAGCTGCAGAACCTCGAGACCGAGTTCAACCGTATCGACGTGCTCTATCAGGCAGGCGGCGTGAGCAAGAGCCAGTGGGAGCAGGCCAAGACCCAGCTCGACGTGATGCGTCAGTCGATGAAGAACATCGAGGAGAATACCCGCCTCGTCAGCCCTATCAGCGGCGTGGTTACCGCTCGTAACTACGACAATGGCGACTTGTACAGCGGTGCACAGCCAGTGCTGACCGTCGAGAAGATCTCGACCGTGAAGATCCTGCTCGACGTCAACGAGCAGTACTTCCGCAACGTGAAGGTAGGCATGCCTGTCGAGCACATCGCCCTCGACGCTTATCCGGGCGAGGAGTTCCAGGGTAAGGTCAGCATCATCTATCCTACGCTGAATGCCCAGACCCGTACCTTCCAGATCGAGGTTACGATCAACAACAGCAACCAGCGTGTACGTCCAGGCATGTTTGCCCGCGTATCGCTCAACTTCGGTTCGCAGAACCACGTGCTGACCCCTGATCAGTCGGTAGTGAAGCAGACCGGCTCGGGCGAGCGCTTCGTATATGTAGTCAACGATGGCCGTGCCTATCACCGTACGGTCGAGCTGGGCCGTCGTATGAACGACGAGTACGAGATCCTGGAAGGCCTGAAGGATGGCGACGTCGTCGTTGTCTTCGGCCAGAACCTTCTGACCGACGGCCGTCAGGTTAACATCCTGCAGTAATCCGTCATTTGTAATTCGTATTTCGTAATTTGTAATTCGTAATTCTATAAGTATGAGTCTATACGAAGGATCGGTCCGTCGACCGATTATGACCACGCTGGTGTTCGTCGCCATCGCTGTCTTTGGTATCTTCTCGTTCTCGAAGCTGCCTATCGACCTCCTGCCAGATATCGAGTCGAACACGATCATGGTAATGGAGACCTATGCAGGCGCCAGTGCAGAGGATATCGAGAACAACGTGACGCGTCCGCTCGAGAATATCCTCAACTCGACCAACTATCTGAAGCATATCACCTCGAAGTCGCAGGAGAACTATGCGCTCATCACGCTGCAGTTCGAGTTCGGCCATGACATTGACGCGCTTACCAACGATGTGCGCGACAAGCTCGACATGGTAAGCTCGGCATTGCCCGATGGCGCCGGCACGCCAATCATCTTCAAGTTCTCGACCGACATGATGCCTATCATGATCCTGTCGGCCCAGGCCAAGGAGAGTACCGCTGCACTCTATAAGATCCTCGACGACCAGGTAGCCAACCCATTGGCTCGTATCCCTGGCGTAGGTACCGTGTCGGTTTCGGGTGCAGCCAAGCGTACCGTCTATATCTATTGCGATCCTGACAAGCTCGAGGCCTACAACCTGCCTATCGAGACCATCTCGCAGGTCATCGCTTCTGAGAACCGCAACGTGCCAGGTGGCTCGTTCGACACGGGTAACAATGCCTACACCCTGCGCGTAAAGGGCGAGTTCAAGGATCCTAAGGAGATCGAGAACCTCATCGTCTCGGCCCGTGGCAACCAGATCATCCGTGTGAAGGACGTGGCTCGCGTCGAGGATACCCTCGAGGAGCGTGCCCAGAAGGTAACCACCTTCTTCACCAATCCTGCCGATCCTGATGGCTATTCGGGCGAGCAGGGTGCTATGATCGTAATTCAGAAGCAGTCAGGTTCGAATACCGTGGAAATCTGCGAGAAGGTGCTCGAAATGCTGCCCCGCATCCAGAAGACTTTGCCTTCGGACGTCGTGCTGGGCGTCATGATGGACTCGTCAGAGAACATCTACGCCACCGTCGAGACACTCGAGGAGACCATCGCCTTCGCCATGCTCTTCGTGGCCATCGTCTGCTTCCTCTTCCTGGGACGCTGGCGTGCGGTAGTCGTCATCGTCATCACCATCCCATTGTCACTTGTTGCGTCGTTCATCTACCTGCTGGTAGCCGATTCGTCGCTCAATATGATCTCGCTCTCCTGTCTGACCATCGCGATCGGTAACGTCGTGGACGATGCCATCGTAGTCCTTGAGAACGTGACCAACCACATCGAACGCGGTTCCGAGCCTAAACAGGCTGCTATCCATGGTACCAACGAGGTGGCCATCTCGGTTATCGCCTCGACGCTGACCATGATCGGCGTGTTCTTCCCATTGACCATGGTATCGGGTATGGCCGGTGTGCTCTTCGAGCAGCTGGGCTGGATGATGTGTATCATCATGACCGTCTCGACCGTTTCGGCCCTGTCGTTCACCCCAATGATGTGCTCACAGATGCTGCGCCTCAAGAAGCGTGAGAACTGGTTCTCGCGCTGGTATCAGCACTTCATCGTACGCGGTATGCTCGACAAGCTCGATCACTGGTATGCCAAGCGTATCGACTGGGCTGTTCGTCACCGTAAGACGATGGTCATCAGCATGCTTATCTTCTTCGTCGTTTCGATGCTTCCTGCCATAATGGGCTTCATCGGTACTGGCTTCTTCCCAAGCTCTGACTCGGGCCGTATCACCGTCAGCCTCGAGCTGCCTATCGGTACCCGTCAGCAGCGTGCCGAGGAGATTGCAAGCGAGCTGGCCAACAAGTGGATGACCCGCTGGGGTACTCCTGACAAGAAGGTGCTCAAGGCATGTAACTTCACCACAGGTCAGGCCGATACCGACAATACCTTTGCTTCGATGCAGAACAACGGTACGCACGTCATCTCGTTCAACGTACCTATGTACAAGGTTGCCGAGCGTAAGATGAAGATCTCGATGAACGAGGTAGGCCGTCAGATGCGCGAGGACCTGAAGCTGTATCCTGAGCTGTCGAAGAAGATCGTCACCGAGGGTGGCGGCATGGGCGGTATGGGTGGTCAGACAACGGCAGCCTTCGAGATCTATGGCTACGATCTGGCCAAGACCGACTCGCTCACCCAGCTGATGAAGCAGTACATGATGACCGTTCCTGGTGTGATGCAGACCAACATCTCGCGTCCTGACTATCAGCCAGAGGTACAGGTAGACTTCGACCGCGACAAGCTCGCTATCTATGGCCTGAATACTACCACGGCCGGTGGCTATCTGCGCAACCGCTTCAATGGTTCGATCGCTTCGTTCTTCCGCGAGGATGGCGAGGAGTACAACATGATCGTACGCTATACGCCTGAGGTCCGTGAGGATGTGAACACCATCGAGAATATCCTGCTCTATGGTACTGCCGGCCAGCGCGTACGTATCAAGGACGTAGGTGCCGTCGTCGAGCGCTTCACCTTGCCTGCCATCGAGCGTAAGGACCGTCAGCGTGTCAATACCCTGACCTGCGTCGTCAATACCGACGACAGTAACCTCGGTGCCGTTGTTAAGGCCGGTCAGGCCTACGTCGAGGAGATGCGCGACAAGGGCCTCCTTGGTGGTGATACCGACATCATCATCTCTGGTTCGTACGAGGATCAGCAGGAGTCGTTCGAGGATATGGGCACGCTTGCCATCCTCATCCTCCTCATCGTATTCATCGTCATGGCTGCACAGTTCGAGTCGTGGAGCGATCCTATCATCATCATGCTCGTATCTATTCCATTTACCTTCACGGGTATCGTACTGGCCTTGTGGATGACGGGTACCGACCTGAACCTCATGTCAATGCTCGGCGCCATCATGCTCATCGGTATCGTGGTGAAGAACGGTATCGTGCTGATCGACTACATCCACCTGCTCCGCGAGCGTGGCGAGTCTGTCATCCAGGCCGTAGTCCACGCCGGTCGTAGCCGTCTGCGTCCAGTATTGATGACCACGTTGACTACCCTCCTCGGTATGTTGCCAATGGCTATCGGTACGGGTCAGGGTGCTGAGATGTGGCGTCCACTGGGTATCTCGATTATCGGTGGTCTGCTCGTTTCGACCGTGATGACCCTCGTTGTCGTTCCTTCGATCTACTGTATCTTCCAGGGCTTCAAGATCAATGCTTCGCGTCGTGCCTGGGCCGATAAGCTGGGCGTTGAGGCCGAATGGAACAAGAAGAAGCACGTCTTCAAGCGTCGTAAGTAATAGGCAATTGTAAAATTGTAAATTGTAAATCGTAAAATTGTCAATCTTTTTATGAAAGCAATCTTTATAGCCTTCGACCAGGCTCATCGCGAGAAGGTCCTCGAGGCCCTCAGTTCGTCACTGCAGCGCGGATTTACCTGCTTCGAGCAGGCACAGGGACGTGGCAGCAAGGACGGCGAGCCACACTACGGCAGCCACGCATGGCCAGGCATGAACAGTGCCATCTTCGCCATGTGCGAGGATAGCCGTGTCGAGCCTATCCTGGAGCGTCTGCGCAAGCTCGACCAGGAGCGTCCAATGCTTGGCCTTCGTGCCTTCGTCCTGCCTGTCGAGCAGGCTCTGTGACACAAAGTGTCAGATTGAGAATCGATAATTGACTCCGAAATAGAGCCGAGAACCCTTGTTTGTGAGGTTTTCGGCTCTTTTTTTGTCGTTTTTGTGTGTATGATTTTGATATGTCAAAAAATATTCGTATTTTTGCGGCAGAATTTGAAACCCTAAAACATTGATTGCAGTCGTGGCAAAACAATATGATCTGAATACGGAAGATACCAACAATGCTCAGGTACAGGACGACGCTATGTTGGTGTGCGGGCGAACTGAGATGCTTATTCCTTCGGTCACTCCTTATACGAAGGAAGAGCTGGCTGCCCGTATCGATGAGGCTGAAGAACAGATAGCTCGTGGTGAGACGATTGACGCTGAAGTGTTTTTCGGTCAAATGAAAGCATATATCACTTCCAGGCTATGATTCGTCTCACAGCCCGTTTCCAGCGCGAGTTCCAGTCTGTCATTGATTACATCATCGATGAATTTGGAATCTGAGCTGCAAGCGATTTCACTGCGGAGGTTCACAAGCGGCTTCTGTGGATCGAAGAAAACCCAGAGATAGGAAGGATAGAACCGTTGCTGGCAGAGCGACGAATAGAATACCGATGCCTGAAAGTCGGTAAGCATAGCAAATGTATCTACTACCGAGACAAAGATATCATTTATGTGGTAGATCTGTGGGATATGCGGCGCGAACCCTCCAGTCTGTCAGCCAGAATCCGTACGAAGAATAAATTAGATTAGTAAACAATATCAGTAATCATGTATATCAACGATAATCTCTACGTGGCCCATTCGGCCAATGGCCCCATCAACCTTGTGGGCAAGATGTGTAACCGTCACGGCCTGATCGCCGGTGCAACGGGTACGGGTAAGACCGTTTCGCTGCAGGTATTGGCCGAATCGTTCAGCCAGGCCGGTGTGCCTTGCTTCATGGCCGATATGAAGGGCGACCTTTCGGGCATCAGCCAAACGGGCAAGATGTCGGGCTTCATCGAGAAGCGTTGCGCCGAATTCGGCATCGAGAATCCCGAGTTCCAGCCATGCCCCGTACGTTTCTGGGATGTCTATGGCGAGCAGGGATTCCCTATGCGTACCACCGTCTCGGCCATGGGACCACAGCTGTTGGCTCGACTGATGAACCTGAACGATACGCAGGCCGGTGTACTGAACCTCGTATTCCGTATCGCTGACGACCACGAACTCCTGCTCATCGACCTGAAGGACCTGCGTCTGATGCTCGACTTCTGTGGCAAGAATGCCTCGAAGTTCACCACCGAGTATGGCAACATCGCAGCCGCTTCGGTCGGTGCTATCCAGCGTCAGATCATGGAGATCGAGTCACAGGGCGGCGACAAGTTCTTCGGCGAACCTGCCTTCGACGTCAACGACCTGATCGACCGCGAGGACGGCAAGGGCATCATGAACGTGCTGGCTGCCGATAAGCTGATGCTCAATCCTAAGCTGTATTCTACCTTCCTGCTCTGGCTCATGACCGAACTCTACGCCACGCTGCCTGAGGTAGGCGACCTGGAGCTCCCGAAGCTGGTGTTCTTCTTCGACGAGGCTCACATGCTGTTCGACGGAACCTCGAAGGCCATGGTCGAGAAGATCGAGCAGGTGATCCGTCTGATCCGTTCGAAGGGCGTCGGCATCTACTTCATCACGCAGTCGCCGACCGACGTGCCCGAGGATATCCTGGGTCAGCTGGGTAATCGCATCCAGCACGCTCTTCGCGCTTATACTCCGAAGGACCAGAAGGCTGTTCGCACCGCTGCACAGACGTTCCGTGCCAATCCGGAGTTCAAGACCGAGGATGCCATCATGGAGCTCGGAACCGGCGAGGCACTCGTATCGGTACTCGATGCCAAGGGTGCTCCGACCATCGTCGAGCGTGCACGCATCCTCTTCCCGCTGAGCCAGATCGGCGCCATCACCGAAGGCCAGCGTCTCGATATCCAGAATGCCGCACCGGATCGTATCAAGGAATACAAGAACTTCTTCGACCGCGAGAGCGCCTACGAGGTGCTGACCGCCGCACAGCAGGCCGCACAAGAGGAAAAGGCTGCCGAAGAGGAGGCCAACGCCCGCAAGAAGGCCGAGGAACTGGCTGCCAAGCAGGCCGAGAAGGAACGCAAGGAAGCCGAAAAGCAGGCCGAGAAGGAGCGTAAGGAGGCTGAGCGTGCCAAGAAGGAGGAAGAGAAGAAAAAGAAGAACAGCTGGACGCGTACCATCTTTGGCACCCTCATCGGCGCAGTAACGGCCAGTGTAGCCCGTAGCGTAGGCAACAGCGTAGGTAAGAGCATCACTGGCGGTTCGTCGAAGAAGAAGGACTCCGGCTCGATTGTCGGAAAGGCCGCCAAGAGCGCTACCACCACGGTTACGCGTAAGGTGACGCAGGAAATCCTCAAGGGAATGTTCAAATAAGAAAAACATGGCGGTGTCAAAAGACACGAAATAATAAATAATAAAGCATAAATACTAATGCTATCCTCATTACAAAGCATTGTAGCGAGGATAGCGATTCTTTAATATTTAGTATTTATCATTTGCTGTGACTTTCGGCACAGCCTCCTCATTTGATTAATAGCAAAAGAAACTACTATGCGTGAATATAAAGATGAACGTCAACGGCAACTGGCAACGCGTCCTGTCGGACGTCTGCTGATTCAGTTTGCCACCCCCAGTATCATCGCCATGTCGGCGAGTGCTATTTACAACCTGTGCGATTCGATCTTCATCGGACAGGGCGCCGGACCTCTGGCCATTGCCGGTCTGGCCATCACCTTCCCGCTGATGAATATCTCGACGGCCTTCGGTGCCATGTTCGGCGTCGGAGCCGGAGCGCAGACTTCGGTCAAGATGGGCGAGGGGAACCAGGCCCGTGCCTTGCAGATCTTCGGCAACATGCTGCGCCTCGACGTGACTGTCGGCCTGGTCTTGACCATCATTGGCCTAATCTGTCTCGACCCTATCCTGCGCATGTTCGGTGCCAGCGAGGCTACCTTGCCTTACGCACGCGACTACATGCAGATCATCCTGGCCGGTAACATCATCACGCACACCTTCCTGGGCATGAACGATCAGCTGCGAGCCACCGGCAATCCGCGTCGTGCCATGTGCGCACAGCTTATCGCGGTGGTGGTCAATATCGTGCTCGATGCCATCTTCATCATGGGCCTCGGCTGGGGCATGCGCGGAGCCGCGCTGGCTACGGTGTTGGGACAGCTGACGGCCTGGTGTTACGAGATCCGCTTCTTCTTCGACAAGAGCAGCTTCGTCCACTTCTCGCGCGTCGGACTCAAGATCCGTTTCGACATCATCCGCGAGATTCTGGCCATTGGCCTTTCGCCCTTCTCGATGAACCTCTGCAACTGCCTGATCGTCATCATCCTCAATCACCAGCTGTTGCAGCAGGGCGGCCCTGAGGGCGATGCCTTCGTGGGCGTGTATGGCATCGTGAATCGGTGTGCCATGCTGATCATCATGATGGTGATGGGCTTCGGCCAGGGCCTGCAGCCTATCGTCGGCTTCAACGTCGGCGCCCGTCTGTTCCATCGCGTAGTCGGCGTCACGCGTTTTGCCCTCGTCTGTGCTACGCTGGTGATGACCGTCGGCTTCACCATCGTGATGTGTTTCCCCGGCTGGCTGGCCTCGCTCTTTACGTCCGATCCCGGCATCATCGAGAAGTGCATTCCCGCGCTGCGCATCACGCTGTGTGCCTTCCCGCTTGTCGGCCCGCAGATGATTTCCACTTCGTTCTTCCAGAGCACACGCAAGGCCGGCACGGCCATCTTCCTGTCGATGTCGCGCCAGCTGGTATTCCTCTTGCCTTTGTTGCTGGTATTGCCCAATTATTGGGGCGTGAATGGAGTATGGAGTGCCATGTGCATCAGCGATACCATCGCCTTCATGCTGGCTATGGTGTTGCTCATGCGCCAGATGCGGCGTCTGCGACGCATGCAAACGCTCGTCCCAACCACTGAATGATGTCCGACGGCAGCAGCGATTCTTCGCTCTGCCGTCCTTCGTTTATGGCCAGGTCGCCCGCCATGGCATGGAGCGCTACGCCCAGGATCGCGGCATCACGTGCCTCATAGCCTTGCGCA
Organism: Bacteroidales bacterium; assembly: GCA_045640225.1. GTDB lineage: Bacteria > Bacteroidota > Bacteroidia > Bacteroidales > UBA3663 > Liminaster. Next base: position 33,582 of record JAZUEP010000092.1, read on the forward strand.
CGCAGACCGAGCAGGATGCCCGTCAGCGTGTCGCCGCTGCCGCCTACGGCCATGCCGGCATTGCCCCACGTCTCGTTGCGGTAGGTATTGCCGTCCGGCAGGTAGATGTTGGTGCAATGTCCCTTCAGTATCACCACGATGCGGTAGCGCATGGCCAGTTCGGCGCAGTTGCTCAGGCCGGTAGTTTCGAGCAGGCGGCGTGCCTCGCCCGGATGGGGCGTCAGGATCGTGTCGCGTGGCAGCAGCTTCAGCAGATCGGGCTGCAAGGCCAGGCTGTTCAATGCGTCGGCATCGAGCACCAGCGCAGGGTCGGGGAGTCCTGGCGTGTTGAAGCCACGTTCCAGCAGCTGTCGCAGCGCCTGCTGTGTCTCGCCGTGCAGGCCCAGGCCAGGGCCGATGGCGATAGCATCGACATTGCTGGCCACCTCGATGTACGAATGGCGGTCGGCGCGCTCGTCCGTCTCGCATTTGGCCTCGGGTATTCCTAACTGCATGATTTCGTAACCACAGCGGGGTACGCGTACCGTCAGCAGGCCTACGCCGCTACGCATACAGGCGCGGGCCGACAGCAGCGCGGCGCCCATCATGCCACGGCTGCCCGCCACCAACAGGGCGTTGCCGTAGTCGTTCTTGTGGCTCTCAGGGTCGCGTTCGTTCAGCAGGTTTCCCAGCATCTGCAGGGTGATGGTCTTGATCATAGCTGTCACTTTTTTACAATTTTGCTGCAAAGGTATGCGAATTTTGTCAAAACGCCAAAAAAAACACCGAAAATAATACTTTTATATGCTAAAATGTCTGAATGACGTTTTTTTTTATTTCTCATTTGCATTTTTTTTTCTAATTTTTTGTCTATATAGCCATAATCTCTTATCTTTGCGCGTTAAAGTTTATTACTCAGAGCTGATGCGTAACCTTCTGTTACTACTCGCGGTACTCATCGTATCGTGCACCGCAAAGCCGCACTCGTCGGCCGATGCTACGTTGCCCACTTCCGAGCAGCGCGCCGATAGTATCGCCCGTGCTCAGGCCGACAGCCTACGGCAGCTGGAGGTGACGCCCATACATCCCGATACCTCCTTTGCCTCGATCGAGGCGCTGAAGTACAGCATCACCGTGTTCGATACCGTCACATCCGGACGTGTATCTGGCTACAAGGATCTGTATCGCGGGGCTCCAGGCATCCTGACGTTCCGAGGTTCGCTCGATCGTACGGCTCCCTTCATCGGCCACGTCCAGGGCACGCCTGATACGTTGATCACCGAGTGGACATTCCGTACCAAGGCCGACAACCGTCCGACCAACCATGGCCGATGGGGTGGAGGTACCGGATGGACCGGACAGCCGCTCTACATCGTCTGGCCGGATTCGTTGCTCGAAGCTTTCCGTCGTGACACCACCTGCCACGCTACCTTACCCGGCGCATCGGAGATTATCTTCGCCTCGCTCAACAGCAACGTCTACTTCCTCGACTACGAGAGCGGACAGCCGTCGCGCGATCCGATCTACGTCAACAATCCCATCAAGGGCACGCCGATGCTCGACCCCTTGCTCAATGGCCGCCTGTACGTAGGCCATGGCGTATTGGCCGACAACGAATACGGCTGGGGACAGGTCACCATCGACCTTTTCCGTCACGAGGTCGTTCATTTCATGAACAAGGACCGCCGTTCGTGGCGCGGATGGGATGGCAACGATGCCTCTCCGCTGCGTATCGGTAACTTCGTGTTCCACGTCAGCGAGAATGGCTCGATCTACAAGTGGGAGGACACCCCCGAGGGCCGTCGCCTGCATAGCACCTTGCGCTATCGCGTCCGAGGAAGCGCTCCGGGTTTCGAGGCTTCGATGTGCGTGTGGGGCAACTACGGCTACTGCAACGACAACCACGGCAACGTGCTCTGCATCAACCTCGACAACCTTCAGCCCGTCTGGCATTACGACAATCACGACGACTGCGACTGCACGCCTGTCCTGCTGCACGAGGCCGACGGTACCTACATCTATACCGGTAGCGAGGTCGATATCCATCCCAACGATAGCGTCAGCCGTTACGTCAAGCTCAATGCCCTGACCGGCGAACGCGTGTGGGAGCTCACGGCGCCCAGCTACCGCTACGTTAAGGACGAGAAGCACTTCGATGGCGGTTACTACGCCTCGTCGCTGCCGGGTCGAGCCAACTGCAGCCATCTGATCTTTGACAATCGCGTCATCAACGAACATACCGCCAGCGGTCAGCGCCAGAACGGCGTGTTCGTAGCCATCGATCGCCGGACGGGCGAGGAGGTCTACGCTACGCGCCTGAAGTGTTACGCCTGGTCGTCGCCCGTGGGCTTTGTCAACGAGCGGGGCGAGTTCTACGTCCTGACGTTCGATACCGTCGGCAACTGCTACCTGATCGATGGCCTGACGGGCCGGGTGCTCCATACGGCACGCGTAGGCGGTAACTTCGAGTCGTCGCCCATCGTGGTGGACAACCATGTAGTCGTCGGCTCGCGCAACGGCACCATTTATAAATTCCGTGTAGAATGAACAAGAAGATCAACGCCCGCACCGCTTCGGCATTCGTCATTGCCAACATGATCGGCACAGGCGTATTCACGTCGCTGGGTTTCCAGTTGCTCACCACCACGAGCCCCGTCAGCATCGTGCTGCTCTGGCTGATCGGAGGTCTGACGGCCTTGTGTGGCGCGGTGGTCTACAGCGAGCTTGGTGCCGCCATGCCACGTTCGGGTGGCGAATACAACTTCCTGTCGGTCATCTACCATCCATTCGTCGGCTTCCTGTCTGGCTGGTCGTCGCTGATCGTAGGCTTTGCCGCTCCGGTGGCGCTGGCGTGTATGGCGCTCAGTTCGTACGTCTGCAATATCTTCCCGTCCATCCCCGAGATGTGGCTGGCTTTGGGCGTACTGACCGTCATCACCGTGCTCCATGCCTTCAATCCGCGCATCGGCATCACGGCGCAGAACCTCCTGACGGCCGCCAAGCTGCTGATCATCGCTACATTCATCGTCGTCGGCTTTATCGTCGAGCCGGGTGGCGCCTCCAACTTCGAGGGCATCGGTCAGTTCCAGCCTTCCGAGCTCTTCACGACGTCCTTCGCCGTCTCGCTGATCTGGGTCTACTACGCCTACTCTGGCTGGAATTCGGCAGCCTACATCTCGGGCGACATTGTCAATCCCCGTCGCAATGTGCCGCTGGCCCTGGTGTCGAGCACGTTGGTGGTCATCGTCCTGTATGTGCTGCTCAACGTCGTCTTTATCCGCACCACGCCGATCGCCGAGATGGCAGGCGAGGTCGAGATTGGCCTGATCTCCGCGCGCCACATCTTCGGTACGACCGGTGGCAACGTCGTAGGATTGCTGATTGCCTTGATGCTGACGTCCAGCATCTCGTCGATGGTCTACGTCGGGCCTCGTGTAGGCGTGACGATGGGCGAGGATCATCGGCTGTTCCGCTTCCTGACGCGGCGCAATGCGCAGGACTGTCCGTCGAGCGCCATCTGGGCCCAGTGGGCCATCAGCGCGCTGCTGATCCTGACAGGTTCGTTCCGTGTGGTGACGCAGTATACGGGCATTATCATCTCGCTCTTTGCGCTGTTGACCGTCGTGGGAGTATTTGTCCACCGCCGTCGCTTCCCGCAGGCCGAGCGTCCGTATCGTACGCATCTCTATCCGCTGCCGCCCCTGCTGTTTGGCATCGTTTTCGTATGGTCCATCGTCTATCTGATGTTCGACGACTTCGACCAGGCCTTCGTCTCACACAGTCAGGATGCTCCGTGGACTACCATCATGTCGTTCGGCACGCTCCTGATAGGCGCCGCAATCTGGTGGATCGAGAAGAAAACCGTCCGATAAGCTCTCAATTTTGCCGAAAGGACTTCCGCCAGCGTCGGAATAGGCTCGCGAATTGCGCGGAGCAGTATTCCGCTTGCAGAATTGAGCAACGCGAAATGTGCATGTCCGTCACGGTTCCGAACGGGATATGCTGCATGTTGAGCAAGCACATTCCGCTTCCGTGCGAAGCAATCCGCGAATTGAGCATATCCGTCGCGGTTCCGAACGGTACATGCTGCATGTTGAGCAGGCACTTTCCGCTTCCGTGCGAAGCAAGCCGCGAGTTGCGCATGTCCGTCGCGGTTCCAAATGGGATATGCCGCAAAATAAGCATGTCCGTCCCGGTTCCAAGCGGGACATGCCGCGAATTGCGGAAGCATTCCTGACGAGCGGGAAGCTCCTCGCGTGAATCATTGGAGCCCTTCAGCCATTCGACGCATTGCTCGCGTCACTTCAGATAGCACCATACTGTAAATACAAGAATAAATCTATGCGCACCCTAACACCTCAGGAGGTTTCGATCCTCCAGCAGCAATCCTGCACGGCTACTGACTGGCAGCTGGTGCAGGTCGACGAACCGTTTCAGCCTGCCCTTATCCAGAACGTCTGCTTCACCGGACGTGTTTACCTGGGTTCAGGCGTCACGCTTCGCAATATTTCATCTATCGGCTCGACAGGCCACACCACGTTCGCCAACGGCGTAGAAGTGGGAGTACTTCGCGAAGATGGCGGCATGGAAGTTGTGATTCACGACGAACTGTCGGCCATGGAGGCTGCCTTCGAGGTGCTCGAGGCACAGCGCGAGCCAGCGTTGGTCAAACAATTGCAGCAGGCGGCACGCGATAAGGCAGCAGCGAAGGCCAAGGATGGATCGGTGATCGAAGCCGGTGCCGTAGTGACCGACGTCCGTCAGCTTACGGACGTGTATATCGGAGCGTCGGCACACGTCGTGGGAGCGCTACGCCTCGAGGACGTAAGCCTGTGCAGCCGTCCGGATGCCGTGAGTGGCGTGGGCGACGGTGTGATACTCGAGCATGTAATCGTGAGCGAAGGTAGCCACATCGGCGACGGTGCTCAGCTCGACAATTGCTTCGTCGGTCAGGGCTGTCACATCGGCCGTATGTATTCGGCTACACAGTCGCTGTTCTTTGCCAACTGCCATTTCGAAAATGGCGAGGCCTGTGCCTACTTCGCAGGCCCTTACAGCGTCAGCCACCACAAGGCCACGCTGATGATTGCCTGCATGACATCGTTCTTCAATGCCGGCTCAGGTTCGAACCAAAGCAATCACTCGTACAAGATGGGACCAAACAAGTACGGACAGCTGCAGCGCGGCGCCAAGCTCGGTTCGTCGAGCTACGTATACTGGCCTATGCAGGTGGGAGCCTTCTCGACCGTCATCGGACATCACACCGGACATCAGAACCTTTGCGACCTGCCATTCTCGCTCGTCACCGAAGGTCCCGAGGGAACCCATATCATCCCAGGCCAGGCCTTCCGCAGTGTGGGCACGCGTCGCGACTCGGCCAAGTGGCCCAAGCGCGACAAGCGACCCGAGTCGGCTCGTCGCGACATCATCTGCTTCGACATGCTCAATCCCTATACCGTGGGTTCTATCCTTCGTGGCCTCGACATCCTGCGTCGCATGAAGGAGCAGGGCCACAACGACTATCAGGGCTGTCGCATCGCGTCGCATCACGTCACCCGTGGCATCGCGCTCTACCAGCAGGCCCTCGACATCTACGTCGGCCAGGCCCTCGAGCGTCTGGCTGCAACGCCGGCAACGCTCATCGCCGTGCCGACCGAGGAGGTGACGGGCGACTGGTCCGACTACGGCGGCATGATCGTGCCACGTCAGCGTATGCTCAATGCCCTGCGCGATGGCCAGACCTTTGCCGACCTGCAGCAGATCCTGGCCGTAGCCGAGCGCGACTGGCTGGCTGCGCACTTCGATATCTCTGATCCTGAGGCCCTCATCGCCCGCAGCCACGAAGCCCTCGATGCATGGAACGCGTCGCTCGACGCCGATGCCGAGCGCGACCTCGAGGCAGCCTCGCTCATCCTTTCCTGACACATATCACCAACTGTAATATTCACCCTAAAAAATCAATGTCCTATGCGTGTAATCATTACCAAAGACTTCGATGAGATGTCGCGTTGGGCAGCCAACTATGTGGCCCAGCGCATTATCGAGTTCAATCCTACCCCTGAGCGTCCATTCGTACTCGGTTGTCCAACCGGTTCGTCTCCACTGGGCCTCTACAAGCACCTGATCAAGCTCAACAAGGCCGGTGTCATCTCGTTCCAGAATGTCGTAACCTTCAACATGGACGAGTACGTCAATCTGCCTGAGTCTCACCCAGAGTCATATCACTCGTTCATGTGGACCAACTTCTTCAACCACATCGACATCAAGAAGGAGAACGTGCACATCCTGAACGGCAACGCTCCTGACCTCAAGGCCGAGTGCGAGAACTACGAGCGCATGATCGAGGAGGCTGGCGGCATCGACCTCTTCATGGGCGGTATCGGTCCTGATGGTCACATCGCCTTCAACGAGCCAGGTTCTTCGCTCGCTTCGAAGACCCGTATCAAGACCCTTACCACCAACACCATCCAGGCCAACAGCCGCTTCTTCGACAACGATGTCAACCTCGTTCCTAAGCAGGCTCTGACCGTCGGCGTCGGTACCGTAATGGCCGCTCGCGAGGTGCTGATCGTCGTAAATGGTCCTGCCAAGTCGCGCGCCCTGCATCACATCATCGACAATGGCGTCAACCACATGTGGACGGCTTCTGCTCTCCAGATGCATCCTCACGGCAACATCGTCTGCGACGAGGACGCATGCGTCGACCTCAAGGTCTCTACCTATCAGTACTTCAAGGATAAGCAGCGCCTCGAGGGCATCGTCGAGGAGTATGTAAACAAGTTCTGATCCGTCGGCTCCGACTAACAAAATTCACCCCCTGCACTCGAGTGTAGGGGGTGTTGTCGTATAGTCTGTAATACTTATGCGAAGAGGCCGAACAGATGGGCGTCGATGTCATCGGTCACGCGCAGGAAGTCGCCAGGATTGTGCTCGAAGTCGCAGCTGTCGCCGTCCACTATCACCAGGTTGCCTTGGTACGTGGCTATCCATTCCTCGTAGCGAGTGTTCAGGCCAGCCAGATAGTCCAGCGACATGCTCTGCTCGTAATTGCGTCCGCGGCGATGGATATGATCGACCAGATGGGGGAGCGACGAGCGGATGTAGATCATCAGATCGGGCAGACGCGTCAGGGCAATCATCGTGTCGAACAGCTCGCTGTAGTTGGCATAGTCGCGGTCCGACATCAGTCCGGCCGCGTGTAGGTGAGGGGCAAAGATGCGGGCGTCCTCGAAGATGGTACGGTCCTGCACGATGGTTTCCTGAGCTCGGGCTATCTCGACAACTTCCTTGAAGCGCTTGGCCAGGAAGTAGATCTGGGTATTGAACGACCATCGCTGCATATCGGCGTAATAGTCGGCCAGATAGGGATTGTCGTCGACGGGTTCGAAGCGTGGCGTCCAGCCATAACGCTTGGCCAGCATCTTGGTAAGGGTGGTCTTGCCGCAACCTATGTTGCCGGCTATGGCGATGTGCATGATTTGTCGGTTGAAGGGTTATTATCAGCTGATTTTGTCCGCAAAGGTAATGAATATATAGCAACCGACCAAATTTCGACGACCAAAAACACCGAAATGTGTTGAAAAATCCTAAATCTTTTGGAGTTTTCGCAGAGATTTAGTAACTTTGCGCCGCTTTTTAAAGATAATAATATAGGTAAATATATGAACAAAATGAATCTGGGCCTTGTTGCCCTCCTGTCGATAGCCGCGCTGCCCCAGCAGGCCGAGGCCAAGAACGATGCGAAAGATCCTGTGGTGATGACGATTGCCGGCAAGGACGTTCATCGTTCGGAGTTCGAGTATTTCTACAACAAGAACAACGGCATCGATGCCGCCGAGGAGAAGACGTTCGACGAGTATGTCGACCTTTTTGTCAACTACAAGCTCAAGGTGGCCGAGGCCTATAGTCAGGGCGTCGATACCACACAGGCTTACCTGGACGAACTCGCTACCTATCGCAAGCAGATCGCCGAGCCATATCTGCAGGTGAAAGGCTGGCCTGATTCGCTGCTCCAGGTTACCAAGGAGCGCCGCAAGTGGGAGGTGCATGCCAGCCACCTGTTGCTGTCGTGCGACGAGAACACGCCTGCCGATCGTGTCGACAGCCTGTATCGCGAGATCCTGAGCCTGCAGCACGAGGTAGAGATCGGCGCTGACTTCGACAGCCTGGCCCGCCTGCACAGCGAGGATCCATCGGCTCGCCAGAATGCCGGCGACCTGGGTTACTTCTCGGCCCTGCAGATGGTCTATCCGTTCGAGCAGGCTGCCTTCACTACGCCTGTCGGCAAGACCAAGGTCGTACGTTCGCGTTTCGGCTGGCATCTGGTCAAGGTCATCGACAAGCGTCCTTCCGAGGGCGAGGTATTGGTGGCTCACATCATGAAGAATATCCCGCGCGGTCCACAGGCCGAGGGCGCTGCTGATCCTAAGCAGAAGATCGACTCGATCTATCAGGCACTGAACGCCGGCGCCGACTGGAACGAGCTCTGCGCCGCTAACAGCGACGACCAGTATACCGCCAAGAATGGTGGCTCTTATCCATGGATCGGCCGTGCAGCCCGCTTCCCTAAGGAGTGGCTCGATGAGTGCTACAAGCTCGAGAAGGGCGCTTACTCTGCTCCATTTGCAACCCAGTTCGGCTGGCATATCGTCAAGTTGCTCGACCGTCGTGCCGAGGCTCCATCGGACAGCGCTTCGGATGCCCGTCTGAAGGACCAGCTGGCCAAGGATCCTGAGCGTGTCAAGGCCGGTCAGGAGGTGTTCATCGCTCAGACCCGTGTGCGTCTGGCCAACGACAAGAAGCTGCGCAAGGTGGCTGCCGGCTGGACCGACGACGAGGTGCTGGCTTGGGCTGACCGTCAGCTCGAGGTGGAGGATGCCGACTTCAAGAACCTCTACCGCGAGTATCACGACGGCCTGATGTTGTTCGACGTCAGCAGCCGTGCCGTATGGGACAAGGCCGGACAGGATACCGTAGGCCTGGAGCGTTTCTTCGACGCTCATCGCGCACAGTTCGCCTTCGACAAGCCACGCTTCAAGGGTGCCTTCATCGAGTGTGTCGACGACGATGCCCTCTACGATGCCCTCAAGAACATCTATGACAACAACGAGCCGATGGCTGCTGCCGACCTGGTGCGTGCTACCATCCTCACCGATACCCTGCTCACGCCTAATCCTAAGGCTCCACGCTTCCACATCGTGAATGGCCTCTTCAAGGAGGGCGACAATGCCTGCGTCGATGCCCGTCACCTCAACGTACAGGGCGCAACCTTCACGCCTAAGGAGAAGATGCCACGCGTCATGACCTATGGCCGCCTGCTTACCGAGCCTGAGGAGCTGGCTGACGTGCGCGGTAGCGTCGTTGCCGAGTATCAGACCGAACTCGAGCAGATCTGGGTAGCCGAGCTTCGCAAGAAGTTCGACGTCAAGATCAACCAGAAAGAACTTGATAAAATCCGTAAGTGATGAAACACAGAATAATCTCCTTCTTCTTCGGCCTGCTGGCTGCCGTGCAGCTGATGGCCCAGGAGTCCGACAACATCATCGACGAGATCATCTGGGTCGTTGGCGACGAAGCCATCCTGCGCAGTGAGGTCGAGGCCGAGCGTATGCGCATGCTCTATCAGGGCGAGAAGATCGACGGCGATCCGTATGCCGTCATCCCCGAGCAGATGGCTATCCAGAAGCTCTTCATCAATCAAGCCATCATCGACTCGATTGAGGTGAGCGACGAGCAGGTCGAGGCTCAGGTCGATGCACAGATGAATATGTTCATCGCCCAGATCGGTTCGAAGGAGAAGCTCGAGGAATACCTCGGCAAGCCTATCAACAGCCTTCGCAGCGAGTGGCGCACGGGCATCAAGAACCAGGGCATCACGCAGCAGATGCAGGAGAAGCTCTGCGAGGATGTGACCATCACGCCCAGCGAGGTGCGTCAGTACTTCGAGCGTCTGCCTAATGACAGCATCCCCTTCATCGAGACGCAGGTCGAGGTGCAGATCATCACGATGCAGCCACAGATCAGCAAGCTCCAGATCGACGAGATCAAGAACCGTCTGCGCGACTTCTCGAACCGTGTCAACTCCGGCGAGTCGCAGTTCTCGACGCTGGCCATCCTCTACAGCGAGGACCCCGGCAGCGCTGCCATGGGCGGCGAACTGGGCTTCAAGGCCCGTGGCGCCTACGTCCCTGAGTTCTCGGCTGCCGCTTTCCAGCTCACCGAGCCTGGCAAGATCTCGAAGGTCGTCGAGACCGAATTCGGCTATCACATCATCCAGCTCATCGAGCGTCGTGGCGATCGCGCCAACTTCCGTCACATCCTGCTCACTCCTAAGGTGAGTGCCAAGGAACTCAACGACTCGCGCAACCGCATGGACTCGCTCCGCATGGACCTCGACTCGGCCAAGTTTACCTTCGAGGAGGCTGCCCGTTACCTGTCGAGCGACAAGAACACGCGCAACAGCGGTGGCCAGATGACCAGCGAACGCACCGGTTCGGGTCGTATGAACATGGACGAACTTCCGGCCGAGGTAGCTCGTGTCGTAGCTCGTCTGGAGGAGGGCGAGATCTCGAAGCCTTTCGTCATGAAGGATCCCAAGACCAGCCGCGACCAGGTGGCTATCGTCAAGCTGAAGCGCCGCATCGCCGGTCATAAGGCCAACTACTACGACGACTACCAGACCGTGAAGCGTATCTACGAGCAGCATCAGCGCGAGGAGATCATCGAGAACTTCATCCGCGAGAAGCAGAAGACCACCTATGTCCGCATCAAGCCGGGTTGGGAGAAGTACGACTTCAAGTATCCAGGCTGGGGCGCTCCTCGCGAGTGATTGCCGGGAAGCGAAACCACAATATTAACCGATAACAGAACCTTTTTGGGTTGAGACTGAAACTGACATACGTCCTGGGCATGGCGGCGCTGGCCGTCACAGCCATGAGTCTTGCGCAGCAGCAGAGTTCGCAACAGCGGCAGCCGCGCAAGATTCACTTGCTACATGCCAATACCCTCAACTACGACAAGCGTATCGATCCCGATCGTCAGACGTTGCACGGCGACGTGCAGTTCCGACAGGATTCGTGCTACATGTATTGCGACTCAGCCTACTTCTACGAGAACTCGAACTCGATGGCCGCCTTCGGCAACGTGCGCATGCAGCAGGGCGATACCCTCTTCGTCTACTGCGACTCGCTGTTCTACGACGGCAATGCCCTGTTCGGCGAGCTCTACGACAACGTGCATCTGGTCCACATGTCAGCCTCGACGCATACGCATCTCTACACCGGCTACATGACCTACGACCGCGAGGTCGAGGAGGCCAATTATCCTGACACCGGCGTGATGGTCGACTCGCTCGTCCACCTGCGTAGCCAGATCGGCTGGTACTATCCGCAGCGCAAGCTGGCCTTCTTCCAGTACGATGTCGAGGGTCGTACCTACGAACGCGATTCCGTCTGGCAGTCGTTAGGCTGTTTCCCGCCTCACGACTATTATCCCGACGATGAGCGTCTGCGTCCCGAGTTCATGCTGTTCAGCGATACGCTCCGCTACGACTTCGATGCTACGCTGGCCACCGTGCTGGGTCCGTCGCGCATCGTCAACGACTCGTCGGTCATCCATACGCGTCGCGGCAGCTTCGACACTTCGTCGCAGGAGGCGCATCTCTACGACCATTCCTGGATCGAGAGTCCCGGTCGTTTCGCTACGGCCGATACCTTGTTCTACAACTCGAAGACCGGCTACGGCGAGGCGTGGGGCCATGTGCATGCCGTCGATACCACAGACTGCATCCAGGTGCGTGGCGATTACGCTTATTATATCGATAACGATTCGACGCCGCAGAGGGGCTTCGTCACCGGCCGCGCCTTGGCCATGGAATACAGCAACGGCGACACCCTCTTCCTCCATGCCGATACGTTGCGGGCCTATACGATCCTGAATCATATCCCCGCCGATACCCTCAGCCATCAGGAGCCTATCGATACCCTGGGCAATACCCAGCTGGTGATCGATGCAATCCATCCGGCCTACGTCGACTCGCTCCGCTTCATGCAGGCCTACTACAACGTGCGTTACTACCGCAGCGACCTGCAAGGCGTTTGCGACTCGCTGATCTACTCGGTCAAGGACTCGCTGGCCACTTTGGTCGGTAATCCGGTGATGTGGAATTCGCAGTATCAGATCACCGGCGACTCGATCTTCGCCATCGTCACGCGCGACGGCATCCAGCGCGCCATGATCCATCCCAATGCCTTCCTGACCCAGAGCCACGACGAGAGCCTGACGGTCCGTATGGATACGCTTTCCGTCGAGGAGCAGAAGGCCTTGCGTATCGATACGATCCATTACGACCAGATCCTGGGCAACAACCTCGTATGCCTCTTCGATTCTGGCCGCGTGCAGCGTCTCGACATGGATGGCAATGTGCAGATCATCAACTATCCCGAGGAGAAGGACAAGACTCTGATCGGCCTGAACCAGGTCATTGGCAACTACCTGACCGTATGGTTCCGCGACCAGAAGATGGAGATGCTCAAGATCTGGCCGCAGCCTGTCGGATCGCTCACGCCTATCCCGTTGGTTACCGACGATATGCTGTTCCTCAACAACTTCCGCTGGATGGCTTACCTGCGTCCTACGGGTCCTGACGACGTCTTCCGCGGCATCGAGATGAAGGAGGAGGACAAGCAGGAGATTATCAAGCTGTTCGACGAGGACGAGCTCAACGGCTATTAACCCCCATCACATTCTAACATCTACACATCTCCATGGCTACCATATTTACTACCGCCAAACCCAAGAAGTTCGAACACAAGAGCCCCTTTGCTGCCAACGAGCGCAAGCAGTGGCTCGAGGCCCGTGTGCGCAAGGTCAAGCGCGAGATGGGCGAATTGCCCGACGAGGAGATCCGTGCCGAGGAGGTGATCCGCGGTACGTTCATCGAGGGTACTCGCCATCTGAAGCGTCGCAAGGAGAAGGAGGCCGACGACGGCTCGACGGCCGCCAATCGCTACGTCAAGCTCGGTGTCGCCATCGTCTTGCTGATCATCGTGTTCTGGCAGTTAATCAAGTAATATTTCCGTTTCATGGACATCATCCATCTGCTTCCCGATTCGGTGGCCAACCAGATTGCTGCCGGCGAGGTCGTTCAGCGTCCCGCCAGCGTCATCAAGGAGCTGCTCGAAAATAGTATCGACGCTCACGCCACGCAGGTACAGATCGTGCTGCGCGAGGCTGGCCGCGAGCTCATCCAGGTCATCGACAATGGCCAGGGTATGAGCCCTGTCGATGCCCGAATGGCGTTCGAGAAGCATGCAACCTCCAAGATACAACAGGCCGCCGACCTCTTCGACCTCCACACCATGGGCTTCCGTGGCGAGGCGCTGGCTTCGGTGGCTGCCGTGGCCGAGGTCGAGCTACGTACGCGTCGTCAGCAGGACGAGGCGGGCGTGCTGATTGCCCTGGCCGGCAGTCAGGTCACGCGTCAGGAGCCTTGTGCCTGTCCGGCCGGCGCCAACTTCATGGTGCGTAACCTCTTCTTCAATGTCCCGGCGCGTCGTAAGTTCCTGAAGAGCAATCAGACCGAGCTGGCCAACATCATGCAGGAGGTGCAGCACGTAGCCCTGGCCAATCCGCAGGTCGAGATCACAGTCACGCACAACGATGCCATCGTCCTGCAGCTTCCGGCCGGTTCGCACAAGCAGCGTATCATCCAGCTGTTCAGCAAGAGCCTCGGTCAGCAACTGCTGCCTATCGCCGTCGATAACGACCTCATCTCGCTCTCCGGCTTCGTAGGTTCGCCCGATGGCGCACGCAAGAAGGGTGCCTTGCAGTACTTCTTCGTCAACGACCGCTACATGAAGCATCCTTACTTCCACAAGGCCGTGATGGAGTGCTACCAGGACCTCATCCCCGAGGGTTCGCAGCCCAATTACTTCATTTATCTGCAGGTCGATCCGCATACCATCGACGTCAATATTCACCCTACCAAGACCGAGATCAAGTTCGAGAACGAGCCGGCTCGCTGGCACATCCTGATGGCTACCGTCCGCGAGGCGTTGGGCAAGTTCAATGCCGTGCCTGCCATCGACTTCGACCAGGCCGACGCCATCGAGTTCACGGCTCCGCAGTACGATACCACGCGCCAGACGTCGGTCAGTCAGCCGCCGGCCTATACCACCGACTATAATCCTTTCCGCCAGAAGTCGCCGGCTCACTGGGAGTCGCTCTACGACGATTTCCGCAACGAGCGTCCATCGTCCGAACCTGTTGAGGCCGCGCTCGAGTTCCCCAGTCGCGGCTTCGATACCGAGCTGCCTTCGCGGCTCGATGCCATACCATCCACCCCCACAGTTGAACAGGAGTTGCCCAGTGCCCTCAACCTGATGACCGAACTGCCACCGGCCGAGGCTCCGCGTCCTTCGCACAACCGTCCGCAGTACCTGCAGGTAGGCAATCGCTATGTGGTGGGCAATATGCGTGGCGGCATGCTGCTCATCGATCAGCATCGCGCTCACGTCTGTGTGCTTTTCGACCGTTACTATCAGCAGATCTGCCATCGTCAGGGCGTGTCGCAGCACGAGATCTTCCCCGAGATGATCGACATCTCGCCGGCCGACGAACCGCATCTGCAGGCTATCCTGCCTGAACTCAACTACCTGGGCTTCGAACTCGACAGCCTCGGCGGCGGTACCTATGCCATCAACGGCAAGCCCGCTTCGCTCGACAGTGGCCTGAACATCCAGGAACTGATGCAGCAGATGATCGAGGCCGCTCGCGAGGAGGTACACGGCGTGAGCGACGAACTCGACCGTCGTCTGGCGCTCCGTCTGGCGCAGGCCCAGGCCATTCCGTATGGTCGCACCATGGCCGACGACGAGATGCAGCAGCTCGTCGAGTCGCTACTCGCCTTGCCCGATCATCAGCTGACGCCTGACGGCCATCCCGTCCTGCGTATGGTCAGCAACGATGCGCTGGCCGGGCTTCTCTGATATTTATTCTTTTCTATCACTCTATCTTATTTCCACCGAATGAAGTACGCTATCTGTCTTCAACCCTATATCCCTATGCGTGCCGAGGCGGCCGAGCAGTCCGAGATGACCAGCCAGCTGCTTTTCGGCGATACGTTCCAGATTCTTGACGAGCAGCCACATTGGTACCGCATCGTACGCGATTGCGATCAGTACGAAGGCTGGATCGACTGGAAGACCGCCACGCTGATCGACAAGATCGAGTATCAGCGCTACGTCGACCATACCGAGGACGCTCCGCTGCTGCGCCTGCCGTTCAATCCTGTGCAGCGCACCGAGCAGGGCCTGTCCGGCTCGGCTCATCTGTCGTGGGGTAGCCGTATCTTCGACCTCGACGAGACGGGCATCACCTTCCGTATGCACGGCATCCGCTTCGATGTTCCGTCGATGAGCTACGTCGCTCCGATGCATGCCCGTTCCATGTCGCGCAAGGCGGTGGCCAAGTACCTGATGCAGCAGGCGCAGATGCTGCTCAACACGCCTTATCTCTGGGGTGGCACGTCGGCCTGTGGCGTCGACTGCTCGGGCTTCACCCAGACGTTGTTCCGCTTCATCGGCATCAAGCTTCCGCGCAACGCTTCGCAGCAGGCGCTGCAGGGCAAGGTGGTCGACTTTGCCGAGGCCGAACCTGGCGATCTGGCCTTCTTCGGCAAGGAGGAGGGTTCGACACGCGTCTCGCACGTCGGCCTGGTGGCTGGCGATGGCCGTGTGCTCCACGTCAGCGGTTTCCTCCACTTCGACGAACTTCGTCCCGAGGGCATCTGGAGCATCGTCCGCAAGGAGCAGACTCATCACCTCATCACCATCAAGCGTTACTTCTAATCTTCACTTGCATGCATACATTATATAATATATATAAGGAGCATCCTTCGGTCACGACCGACA
Organism: Bacteroidales bacterium; assembly: GCA_045640225.1. Taxonomy (GTDB): domain Bacteria; phylum Bacteroidota; class Bacteroidia; order Bacteroidales; family UBA3663; genus Liminaster. The sequence goes on from JAZUEP010000092.1 coordinate 49,472, forward strand.
GCCGTCGCGTCGAGCCAGGACAGATCTTCTTCGCCCTCAAGGGCGAGCGTTTCGATGGCAACCAGTATGCGGCCGAAGTCCTTGCCAAGGGCGCTGCGCTGGCTGTGGTCGACGATCCTTCGGTCATCCCTGCCGAGGGCGATTCGCGTTATTATCTGGTCGACGACGTCCTCACCACACTCCAGCAGCTGGCGGCCTACCATCGTCAGCAGTTCCGTCAGTGGCAGCGTCCGGTCACCGTCATCGGCATCACCGGTACCAATGGCAAGACCACGACCAAGGAGCTGCTGCGCGCCGTGCTGAGCCAGAAGTACTGCACCCTGGCCACCGAGGGCAACCTCAACAACCAGATCGGTGTGCCGCTCACGCTCCTCAAGGTTACGCCACAGCATGAGATGGCCATCATCGAGATGGGCGCCAATCATCCGATGGACATCGCCGAACTCTGTGCCATCGTACACCCTGACTATGGCCTGATCACCAACGTCGGCAAGGCGCATCTGCTCGGCTTCGGTTCGCTCGAGGGCGTCATCGAGGCTAAGACGCAGCTCTATCGCAGCCTGGCGGCCGATGGCGGCATGGCGTTTGTCGATTCGTTCAACCGTGCCCTCCTGTCCAAGGTCATGGAACTGGGCGTCAAGTGCCGTCCTTATCTGCCTTCTACCGTCGAGGATTGCAGCCCTTACCTCAAACTCTATATCTACGACACCGAGTGCGACGAGCCTGCGTTGATCCAGACGCACCTTATCGGTGCGTACAACGACGTCAACTGTCAGGCAGCGGCTACCGTGGGTCGTTTCTTCGGCGTCAGCCTCCAGCAGGTCAGCGAGGCCATTGCGGCCTACGAGCCTCAGAACATGCGTTCGCAGCTGGTCGACCTCGGTCATGGCAATCAGCTCATCCTCGATGCCTACAATGCCAATGCTACGTCGATGAATGCCGCTCTTACCTCGTTCCACCAGAACCAGGCGCCGCACAAGAGCGTCATCCTGGGCGACATGCGCGAATTGGGTGCCGAGTCGCAGGCCGAGCATGCCGTCATTCTCGACTGGCTCTTCTCGTCGGGCATCCGCCTCGACATGATCGTACTCGTGGGCGAGGAGTTCAGCCGTGCCTTCCGTGCCAAGGGGCTGCAGTATGCGTCGCAGAGCGCCGTCAATGTCCGTTGCTACGACAAGGTCGACGATCTCATTGCCGATACCGTCACGCTCCAGAACCTTGGTGGCACCATCCTCGTCAAGGGCAGCCGTGGCGTTCAGCTCGAACGTGCCGCCGATGCCATCAAGCAGAAGTTTAGTTGAGATACAGGAACTCTTTACCTCTTTACCTTTTTACCTCTTTAACTTTTTACCTTTTCACCTCCCATGACCCTCCACCTCTTCCGTCACGGTCAGACCGACTGGAACAAGGAGCATCGCTTCCAGGGACGCATCGACATCCCACTCAACGACTACGGTCGCGAGCTGGCACGCGTCACGGCTCAGCGTTGGCCTGTCGTTCCCTACGACCGCGTGTACTCCAGTCCCCTGTGTCGTGCGTACGAGACGGCTCAGCTCGTCCTCGAAGGTCGTGAGGAGGCGCAGCGCATCATCGTCGATCCGCGTATTATCGAGTTCGGCTTCGGCGCTAACGAGGGCAAGAACATCGACGAGGCCGGCAACGATCCGCTCAACCCGATGTACAACCTGCTGCATCATCCCGAACAGTACGTTCCTTCCGAGGGTGGCGAGTCGTTTCCTCAGATGATCGATAGGGCAGGGGCTTTCCTGCGCGACGAGATTCTTCCGCTCGAGGCACAAGGTGTGCGCAATGTCCTGATTGTGGCCCATGGTGCGCTGATTCGCGGTATGGTATGTGCTGCTGGTTTCAAGCAGATTCCGCAGTTCTGGGATACGCCATACTTCAACTGTTGTCTCACTACCATCCGTGTCGAGCAGGGGCAGTGTACCCTCGAACGCGAGGCCGAAGTGTTCTACGATACCGACGGTATGTTTGGCGGCTGGACGCGCCGATAGGCAGTACCGTTTGCCGTCTGTCCTCTTCCTCTTGCCATGATCGAGCAGCTGACCGACCTCGGTATCTCGTCCGACGCACAGGCTTTGGCCCAGGGCATGCTCCTTGGCGATAAGTCGGCGCTCGATCCCGTCCTCATCCGTCAGATGCGCACCGCGGGCATGAGTCACATGCTGGCCGTATCGGGCCTGCACGTCGGCATCATCATGTCCATCGTCTGGATGCTGTTTCGGCCTGTCGAGGCCGTGCTCGTGCTGCTGTTGCCCGTGCGTATGGCGGTGCATTATTGGCTGGGTAGCGTCAAGCGTCTGCTGGTCATCGCTGTCACGCTGTGGTATGTCTGGCGTATCGGTGCGCCTCCCAGTGCCGTTCGCGCCGTGCTGATGCTCAGTCTTTTCCTCGTAGGCTGGATGGTCCGCAGGCCCAGCGTCACGTGGCGCACGCTGCTCTTTGCTGCGCTGTGTATGCTGGCGTGGGATCCCTGGATGCTCCTTACTCCCGGCTTCCAGCTCAGCTTCCTGGCCGTGGCGGGCATTCTGCTGTTCCGTCCCTGGCTGCAGTCCGACGCCTTGCCTCGATGGCTTCGCCTGGTGCTGCTCTCGGTGGCCGCACAATGGCTCACGGCGCCTATCGTGGCCTATTGGTTCCATCAGGTCCCGTTGTTCGGCTGGCTGCAGGGATTGCTGGTGGTCCCGTTGCTGCCCCTGCTGATGTCGCTTTTCCTCGTGGGCATGGTCTTCCCGACGTGGCATTGGCTGGCCGTTCCTATCGACGGCCTCACGGCCTGGGTCGGTTGGGTCGCGCAGTCCATCGGCAGGTTCGAGCAACTCCTGCTCGGCGGCCATCTCTACTTCTATCCTTCGCTCACCGAGGTTTCTCTGGCCGAGGTCTTTCTCCTGGCCTTGATACTCTATCTACGTAGTCTCTCCGATCGATCTCCATCCCAACAATGAATCCGCAGGAATATTTCGCAACGCTCAATGCACGCCAACGCGAGGCCGTCGAAGCCACCGAGGGCCGCATCCGTGTGGTGGCCGGTGCCGGTTCGGGCAAGACCAAGGCGCTGACCTGCCGTTATGCCTATCTGGTCAACGTCCTCGGTGTCGATCCGGCCAATATCCTCTGCCTCACCTTTACCAACAAGGCTGCGCAGGAGATGCGCCAGCGTATCCACCAGCTCGTACCCAGTGGCGACTACAACGACTTTGTCTGCACCATCCACGGCTTCTGCGTCAAGCTCCTGCGTCGCGAGATCCATCGCCTCGGCTATCCTAAGACCTTCACCATCCTCGACGAGGACGACCAGAAACAGCTGGCCAAGCAGGTGATGGAGGAGCTGGGCCTCAATCGCAGCGTCGAGACTGTCGGCCAGTTCCTCGATGCCGTCGCCGCCCGCAAGGTCGACGCCTTCCTCCGCCAGCCCAACTACATCGACACCATGATGGCCTCCGCTTCCGCCTCGTCCGGATCCGGTTCGGCCTCGTCCGGGTCCGCTTCGCTCTCACCCGCATCCGGTTCAGTTGTCGGCGGTGCTTCCGCCGACGCGGCCCCTCCCTCGTCCTCCGCCGTCGACGGTGCTTCCGTCGACGATCTCGCCTGGTCGCGCTACCTCGCCCTCCAGCGCAAGACGCTCGCCCTCGACTTCCAGGACCTCATCTTCTTCACCATCCACATCCTCAAGCGTTTCCCCGATGCCTGTCAGTATTGGCAGGGCGAGATGGAGTACATCATGCTCGACGAGGCGCAGGACTGCAACAAGTCCGACTGGACCATCGTCGAAACCCTTCAGGGCATCCATCACAACCTCTTCATCGTCGGCGATCCCGACCAGGCAATCTACGAATGGCGTGGCGCTAAGCCTAAGATGTTCATCGAGTTCGCCAACGACCGCACCATCGTCCTCGACCAGAACTATCGTTCCACGTCGCCCATCCTTCGTCTGGCCAACTCCGTCATCAGCCGCAATCGCAATCGTCTGCCCAAGAATCTCTTCACCCTACGTGATGGTGGCACGCAGGTCACGCACTTCCACGGTCGCTCCGACCAGGAGGAGGCGCAGTGGATTGCCAAGAAGATACTCTCCATCGTCGATTCGCAGAATCCCGACAACACCTCGACACCGAATAGTAACCTCCAGTCTCCCCCCTTTAAGGGGGGTAAGGGAGGGTCTTTGAGTTCTTTTGCCATCCTCTACCGCGCCTCGTACCTCTCGCGGGGTATCGAGCAGGCCCTCGTCAATGCCGGCATCGACTACGTCATCTGGGGTGGCGTGCGTTTCTTCGACCGTGCCGAGATCAAGGATGCTCTTGCATACCTCCGCCTGATCGACAGTGGCGACGACCTCGCCTTCCAGCGCATCTGCAACACGCCCAGCCGCAAGGTGGGCAAGGTCTACCTCAGCCGTCTCAAGGCCTTGGCCGATCAGGATGGCACCACGCTCTACGAGGCCCTGAAGCGCCATATCTCGGCGCGCGAGCTCTACAAGGAGTCCATGATCCACTTCATCGACCTGATCGAGTCGTGCCGTCAGCTGGTCGACGAGCGCATGCAGCTGCCCATTTACCTCGACGAACACGGGACCGTGGTGAGTACGCAGCGGCGCGATCACGTCATCAGCGACGTCCTCGACCTCGTCCTCGAACGCAGTGGCTACAAGCAGCTGTTGCGCGACGACGACGATACCGACCGCCTGGAGAACCTCACCGAGCTCCTTCAGAGCGTGCATCTCTACGAGGAGGCTCACCTGCAGGACGATCAGCTTACCATCGCCAGCTACTTGCAGGAGATTGCCCTCTACACCAATATGGACATCGAGCCGAAGTCGTCCGGCGGCAAGTCGACCGATAGCGCTGCGGCCAATGGCAAGTCCTCGCCGAAGGTGCGACTGATGACCATCCACCAGTCCAAGGGCCTTGAATTCCCCTACGTCTTCGTATCGGGCCTGAGCGAAGGTATCTTCCCCAGTATGAAGACGTTGCGCGAGCGCAAAGGTGACGGCGAGGAGGAGGAACGTCGCCTGATGTATGTGGCCGTAACGCGTGCCGAGCGCGAGCTGTTCCTCACCGAGAGCGAAGGCTTCTCGGCCGCGGCCCGTCTGTCCAAGTACCCCAGCCGCTTCCTGCGCGAGGTGCAGCGTTCGCTTTTCGTCACCGAGGGCGACATGGACGAGACGCTCTGGCAGGAGAGCCGTCGCCTGGTGCGTCAGATGGGGTTGGAGTTCAACGATACGATGTCCGATCCTGCATCGTCCAACACGTCGGCTCGCCCCGAAGCCGAGTTCGCCCCGGGTACACACGTAATGCACGCCGTACTGGGCGAAGGCATCATCGTGGAGTACAACGAAGCCCGCGGCTCGTACAGCGTGCAGTTCGGCAACGGAACGCGCAACATTCGCGGATCGTTCCTACGTGCCGTCAATTCGTAATTTGTAATTCGTAATTCGTAATTGTTTTGACGCTTGCGTCAAAACAGCCCATCCTCCCACGGCCAGGCCATTACGAATACCGCCGCCCAGTGCAGCAGCGTGCCCAGTATCACGAAGATATGCCAGATGCCGTGGTAATACGGATGGCGGTCGTCGTGAACAAAGAAGTACACACCCAGCGTATACACCACGCCCTCGGCCGCAATGAAGATGAGCGACAGGGGCGTAATACATTCGCGCACCGAAGGCAGGATGAAGAGTATCGACCAGCCCAGTATCAGGTAGAGCAGGAGCGACAGCTTGGGGTACTTCATCCACCAGAACAGCTTGTAGAAGACGCCCAGCACGGCCAGGCTCCAGATTACGCCGAAGCTCACCCAGCCGCTCACCAGGTGATTATCCTCCACCAGCTGCATGCAGATGGGCGTGTAGCTCGAGGCAATGAGGGCGTAGATCGAGATATGATCCAGCTTGCGTAGCACCAGCTTACCCTTCGTCCCCGGTTTCCACCAGTGGTAGAGCGACGAGGCCAGATACATCAGCAGCATGCCCACGGTGAAGAATGTCACACCGAAGGCATTCTGCCAGTTCTTGGCATAGCCGAACCAGATCAGCACCCACGAAATGCACGGCACAAGACACAGGCCCACAAAGTGGGTCAGCGTATTGAACATCTCTTCTTTCGTGCGGTGTTGTCCCATTGTTCTTTTCGATTGTTTGTTCCTTCATCAACCCGGAGAACCTCACAGATTCTCCATCAGGAATGCCTTGAAGTCAGCAAATTCGGCCGACAGAGGCAGCGACTTCTTCGTGCCGTCCATGAACTTCTGCAGCGTGTCCGGAATCTTCACTTCCTGACCGATGACGGCCTCGACCGTATCCTTGAACTTGGCCGGATGTGCCGTCTCGAGGAAGACGCCTACCTCGCCTGGCTGCAGGCCGTCCACCAGCGCCTGATAGCCACAGGCACCATGTGGGTCGCAGACGTAACCATCGGTGGCCAGAGCCGCACGCATGGCAGCCTTGATCTGTTCGTCGTCGTAGGTAGCGCCGCTGATTTCGGCCGTGATGGCTGCATGGGCTGTCTCAGGGGCAATCTTCTCGGCCTTCTGCTGGCCGCCGCCGTACAGGTTCACGATGCGGGCGAAGTTCGAAGGATCGCCTACGTCCATGGCGTTGGCCAGCGTAGCCTGTGTGGCGCGTGGGCAATAGTGGCTCGACTGCAGGTACTGGAAGAAGATGTCGTTGGCGTTGTTCGAAGCGATGAAGCGCTTGACAGGCAGTCCCATCTTGGCGCCGAACAGGCCTGCGCAGATGTTGCCGAAGTTGCCCGATGGCACGCATACCACCATGTTGTCGGCCTTGCCGGCCTTCTTCAGCTGAGCGTAGGCGTAGAAGTAGTAGAATGCCTGTGGCAGGAAACGTGCCACGTTGATCGAGTTGGCCGACGTCAGGAAGAACTTTGCGTTCAGCTCCTCGTCCATGAAGGCCTCCTTCACCAGGCGCTGGCAGTCGTCGAACACACCGTCCACCTCCAGTGCCGTGATGTTCTGGCCCAGGGTTGTGAACTGCTTCTCCTGTATCAGGCTCACCTTATCCTTCGGATAGAGCACCGTCACGTCGATGCCCGGCACGCCCAGGAAGCCGTTGGCTACGGCCGAACCCGTGTCGCCCGATGTGGCCACCAGTACGTGGATGGCCCCCCTCCGGTCCCCCCTGCAGGGGGATGACTGGCAGTTAGCATCAGCAAGTCCCTCCTCCTTAGGGGATGACTGGCAGTTAGCTTCGGGAGCTGTCTTTTCGGCCTCGCTGGTCACTCCCCTGCAGGGGGAGCCGGAGGGGGCCTGAGGCTTTGCAAAATACGACAGCAATCTCGCCATAAATCTTGCGCCTACGTCCTTGAAGGCGCAGGTAGGACCGTGGTACAGCTCGAGGCTGTAGATGCTGTCGTTCACCTTTACCAGCGGGATGTCGAACTGCAGCGTGTCGTAGACGATGTGGCGTAGGTCATCGGCCGGGATATCCTCGCCGAAGAAGGCCTTGGCCACCTCGAAGGCGATTTCCTGCAGCGACAGGTCCTCGATGTGGTCGAAGAACTCCTGTGGCAGAGGGTTGATACGTTCGGGCATGTAGAGGCCCTTGTCCGGAGCCAGACCCTTGATGACAGCCTCGCTGAGCGATACCTCAGGGGCTTGGCGGTTGGTGCTGTAATACTTCATTATTGTGCTTATTATTGTTTCTTGTCAGTAGTGTACGTTGTTTGTTGTAGTTTCGATGGCTTCCGCCAGCAGTTTTTCGGAAGTAGCCGCAAATATACGCTTTTTCTTCCGTACGTCCAAACTTTGAGGCCGAAAAGATGCACCATCCCCCGCTTTCGTGTCTAAAAGACGCCAAATCGTCGTTCCCGTTGACATTTTTACGCCATACAACGATCGACAAGGCGTCTACTCGATCTGCTCAGTCACCTCGTCGATTATATGTTTTAGGTAATCAAAAGTCGGTGATGTTACTGTGTTTTGAGCGACGGCCTCGCGCCCGTTTGTGACACGTGCACCTATCAAAGTGCGGGATTCGGTGGGGTGCTGCATGCTTTTTTGAGGGGAAGAGGACGTAAAGACGGGGGCGGACAAGGTATTGTCGCAGAAATTTCGTATATTTGCTGCCGACATTACCAAACTTACATTTACACACAAACATTAAACACTGAGAAGTACGACTATGAAGTGGAACTCGGCTGCCATCGCCGGCACAGCATTGTGCCTCATGGCAGGAATGTACTCATGCCAGCCTGCGGGCACAGACAATACGCAGGCGCCTCATAACCCGCTGATGGACCATGAGGAGGAGATTACGCAGATCATCGCACAGATGACGCTCGAGGAGAAGGTCGAGATGCTGCATGGCAAGCACATGTTCTCGTCGGCCGGTGTGGAGCGTCTGGGCATTGCCGACATCGAATATGCCGACGGCCCCTTCGGTATCCGCGAGGAGATGGAGCCACACTCGTGGCGCTCGTTAGGACTGGCCAACGACTCGGCTACGTTCTTCCCGACGGGTTCGGCTCTGGCCGCTACCTGGAGCCCCGAACTGGCCTATCAGTACGGCCGCGGCATGGCCATCGAGGCACGTCTGCGCGGTAAGGACATGATCCTGGGCCCGGCCATCAACATCCAGCGCCTGCCTACGGGCGGTCGTACCTACGAGTATCTGAGCGAGGATCCGTTCCTGTCGGCCGAGCTGTCGGTGGGCTATACGCAGGGCGTGCAGGACAATGGCGCGGCTGTCTGCCTGAAGCATTACGCGCTGAACAATCAGGAGAACATGCGCGGCTTCATCAGCTCGAACGCCTCGGAGCGCGTGGTGCGCGAGCTGTATCTGCCTCCGTTCGAGGCTGCGGTGCGTCGCGCCAATGCCTACGGCGTGATGGCTGCCTACAACAAGGTGGACGGTGTATGGTGCTCGGAGAACGACTTGCTGCAGAACAAGATACTGCGCGACGAATGGGGATTCCGCGGCATCATCATCAGCGACTGGGGCGGCACACACTCGACCGTGGGCGCTGCCGTGGGCGGACTGGACGTGGAGATGCCAGGGCAGACCTACCTGGGTCAGCCGCTGATCGACTCGGTGAACGCCGGCGTGGTACCGATGGAGGTGATCGACGCCAAGGTGCGTAACCTGCTGCGCGTGCGCCTGACCATTCCTGCCGTTCCGGCCGAAGAGGCTAACCGCGTGATGACGTCGCAGCTCGTACAGCAGCAGATTGCCTACGACGTGGCTTCGAAGAGCATCGTCATGCTGAAGAACGACGCCGTGGGCGAGGCTGCTCCGTTGCTGCCTCTCGACCTGGGCGGAAGTGTGAAGACTATAGCCGTGATAGGCGACAATGCCACGAAGACGATGGCACAGGGCGGCGTGGGCGCCGGCGTGAAGACGCTGTACGAGATTACGCCGCTGGCCGGCCTCGAAAAGGCCCTGGAGGGCACGGGCGTAGAGTTGCTGTATGCCCAGGGCTATGCCTCGCGTCCGCAGCAGTGGGGCGGCAAGCCTGAGATCGACGAGAAGGCCGAGGCCCGCAAGGCTGTCGAGCTGTGCAAGGAGGCACTCGAGTTGGCTGCCAAGGCTGACGTAGTGATCTTCGTGGGCGGTGACAACCGCATCGTCGAGACCGAAGGCTCGGACCGTCAGTCCATCACGCTGCCCTTCGGACAGGATGCGCTGGTAGAGGCATTGGCCGAGGTCAATCCACGCCTGGTAACCGTGGTGGTAGCCGGTGCGCCGGTCGACCTGCAGCGCGTATCGCCTCGTAGCCAGGCGCTGCTGTATTCGTGGTTCAACGGCTCGGAGGGTGGCCATGCGCTGGCCGACGTGCTGACGGGTAGGGTGTCGCCTTCGGGCCGCCTGCCATTCACGCTGCCTGTACGCCTGGAGGATTCGCCAGCCTATGCGCTGGGCGTCTATCCGCAGAAGGAGAAGGCCGTGGACGACGTGTTCATGGAGCTCGTGGCACGCGAGAAGTTCCGTGCGCAGCGTAACGCCGATGCCGACTACGGCGAGGGTCTGCTGGTGGGTTACCGCTGGTTTACGACCAAGCAGCTGCCTACGGCCTATCCGTTCGGCTATGGCCTGACGTACGGCGATTTTGCCTACAGCAACGCCGAGGCTAAGGTGAAGGGCAACACCATCGAGGTGAGCTTCACGCTGGACAACAACGGCCTGGAGGCCGAGGAGGTGGCACAGGTGTATGTGGCCCGTCCGGAGTCGAAGGTAGAACGCCCAGCCTATGAACTGAAGGGCTTCAAGCGCGTGGCGCTGAAGAATGGCGAGGAGCAGCGCGTGACGCTGACCATCGACAAGGCTGCGCTGCGCCACTGGGACGAGCAGACCCACGGTTGGGTACTCGAGCCAGGCAAGGCCGTGGTGAAGATAGGTCGTTCGAGCGAGGACCTGCCGCTGAGCGTGGAGGTTAGCTTGTAAGAAAGAAGGTCGTGTCAAGACACGAAATACTACATATTAAATCATAAATTATAGAGTCACCCTCGCTACAAAGTGCTGTAACGAGGGTGGCTTTCATTTAATATTTATGATATATTATTTGCTGGGACTTTGGGAACAGCAGGGCATTAGCCGAGGAAGAAGCGGATGAATTCGTCGTCCTTCATCAGGCCGAGGGCGCCGGAGAGGGCGGAGTCTTCGTCGTAGCGCTGAACGGCATCGGGCTGAATGGTGGCTGGCTCGGGCGCTATACCGAGCGCCTGGCACTGAGCGGCGGTGCGGCTGGGCTTGGACTGCCAGATAGCAACGGGCACAGGCGTCATGGTGTGCGTGCGGTAGCGGATCGGCGTAGGGTGATCGGGGAGGAGTGCGATGCGCACGGGCTCGTCCCACTGCTCGACCTCGCGGAGGATGCTGTCGAGGACGCGGTCGTTGATATACTCGACGCACGTCTTCTTGAGCTCGGCTTCGCCGTCGTGTCCGGCCTCGTCGGTAGCTTCCATGTGGAGGAAGACGAAGTCCTTCTGACGGAGCTGTTCGATGGCAGCGGCTGCCTTGCCTTCGTAGTTGGTGTCGAAGAGGCCCGTTGCACCGGGAACCTCGATCTTGTCGAGACCGCAATAGACGCCGATGCCGAAGATGAGGTCGACGGCCGAGATGACAGCGCCCGTGTGGATGCGCTCGGGGAAGAGCTGCATGAGGGTCTGCATCTGCGGACGGTAGCCGAGGCTCCAGGGCCAGATCATGTTGGCAGGGTCCTTGCCCTCGGCCTCGCGACGCAGGTTGACGGGATGCTTGGAGAGGATGTCGTAGCTGGCTACCATCAGCTCGCGCAGTAGCTTGGACGTGCGGGCGCCGCCGGGGAGGAAGACGGTAGGAAGTTCGTTCTTCCAGGGCTGGCCGATACGGTCGTGCGGCGCGGTGCAGTGGACGTGCTTGTCGCCACCACGGATCTTGAGCAGATGGCGGTACGACACGCCGGTGAACCAGCGGATGGCATCCTTGGGCCAGCCTTCAGCCTCGAGCTGCGCATTGAAGCGCGGAGCCAGTTCGGCATTGAGCGCCTGGATGAGCTGGTCGGCCTCGGCGGTCGAGATGTTGCCGGCGGAATGGTTCTTGATGATGCCGTCGCGGATGTCGCCACCGGGAGTGGCAGGCTGGACACAGATGATGTTGCAGCGCATGGCCACTTCGTGGTCCTCGATGGGGACTTGCATCGAAGCAGCTTCGAGCGAGCCGCGGCCCTCGAAGACTTTGTTGACGTCGTAGCCAAGCAGTCCGAGGTGGGCAATCTCCGAGCCAGGATTGTAGCCTTCGGGAACGGTAATGAGGCGGCCGTTGATGCCTTCCTTGGCAAGGCGGTCGATGAGGGGCTTATGGGCAGCCTGCAGCGGCGTGCGTCCCCCGAAGAGGTCGAGGGGTTCGTCGGCAGCGCCGTCGGCAAGGATGATGAGGTATTTCATTGCTGGGGATTTGGGGATTGGGCAATTGGGCTAATTGGACTAATTGGGGCTAATCGGCCAAAACAATCTGGCCGCTGCGGAGGCGGAGGCCGTGCTGGCTGGTCGTAGGGCGACCGAGGAGGTCGAGGAGCGGGCTGTCGTTGCCGTCGTTGCTGCGAACGGCCTCGATGCTCAGCTCGGGATGGCCGACGGTCCAGGTGGCGATGACGTCGGAGTCGGGATGCACGGGCGTAGTGCGGAAGTCCGGATCGCTGTAGAGCAGGATAGCCTCGGCAGGGATGACGAGCTGATAGACGCCGGCATCGGTGATGGCTTCCTGGCCCAACTCGAGCGAGAAGCGGTTGTTGTAGCCGATGACGTCGTTGCGGCCGAAGTCGCGTACAAGGCTTCCGGTGACGGCCTCGCGCAGGCTGAGCAGCGAACCATCGGGGATGCGGGCATAGACATTGTCGCCGCTGACCTCGAAGCTGAGATTATAATAGGTCACGCGCGCGCCATTCTCGTCCTTGGCGTACCAGGGACTGCCCAACTGGTCGATCTGTGCACCGTCGGCCGGGTTGAAGGTCCAGGTCTGAGGACCGATCTCGCGCGGCTCGATGACGTAGACCACGAACTCGTACTGCAGGTTGAGCGCACTGTCGGCATCGGCAAACGTAGCTTCGGGGATGATGACCTTGACGCTGTTGTAGATAGCGCCACCCTCGGCCAGGAGTTCGGGCGTGATGGTGCGGTCGAAGGTGAGCCAGAGCCTGTCGGGCTGCTGTGGGTCACCCAGGGTGAGGTCGGCCAGCTCGGCATAGACGTAGCCGGAGTTGCTCGATACGCCTGTGACGCGAATGCCCGTGCTCTCGCCGACGATGTGGAGGCCCTCGGTGCCGTCGGCAATCAGCGTGACACCATCGAAGCTGGGTACGGTAGTGTCGGCCATGTCGGAAGTGAAGGCAAACATCTGCTGCGGGATGCACCAGTAGGCGGCGTCGATGACGTCGTTGGTGTACTGGCCTGCGGTGACGGCACCGGCCTCGAGGTGGAGGCGGTAGGTAGTGCCGCGCATGAGCTGCTCGTCAGGCGCGATGTTGAAGATAAGCGAACGGGGCGACTCGGCGTCGCGGCCTACGGTGCTGAGCGTTGCGACGTGGCCCTGCTCGTTGACGAGCGAGACCTTCGAGGCATCGACATCGGTGAGCGCCATGTTGAAGGTGACGCTGCCCGCATTGTGGATGTTCTCGCCCGCGGCGGGAATCTGCGTCATGACCTTCAGACCCTCGCTGTCATCGCCCCCGGCAATGCTGAAGGGGATGACGGTCTCGGGGAAGGAGAGCGAGGGATCGGCGGCCGAGCGGATGTGGTCGGAGAATAGCTGGAGCTCGTACTGCTGTCCGGCGTAGTAGTCGGTGCTGGAGTAGCTTCCACGCGTGAGGGTCAGGACGTTGCCCTCGGCCTGGATGTTGAGCTGGATGAAGCCTCCCGAGGTGAGGTTAGTGATGCGGCCGGCGGCGTCGAACATACTGTGCGTCACGGTGACCTCCTGGTCGAAGGTGAGCGTGAGGGCCTCGACAGGCAGCGACAGGACCTCGTCGGGCGCGGGATAGCTGCTGACGAGGCAAAGCATAGGCGTAGCGACATCGTTGGCGCCGCTGACGGTCCAGCGGTAGGTGACGGCATCGTTGATGAGCGAGGCGTTGCCGTAGACGTTGAAGGCACCTTCGGGAATGTCGAGGCGGTAGTCGCCAGCCTTGACGATGGGGCCGTTGCTGACACGGATGGTAAGGCAGTGGGACTGGTAGTCGTCGGTGAAGGTGACGTCGTACTGGGCGTCGTCGCTGATCAGCCAGTTAGCGCCCTTGCCGGTGCCGATGTTGAGGCCTTCGTCGAGGCCGGGGCAGGCGGAGTAGTCGATGACGATCTGGTCGAGCTGGTCGACGGTACCTTCGGCAGGAGTGATGACGCCGCCGTCGTCGAACCAGAAGTAGTCCTGAGCCAGGAGCGAAGCGGTGCTGAACGCGGCCAGAAGAGGCAACGCGAGGAGACGAGAGAGATGCATGAGGATGAGAGGATTAGCGGACTACCTTGAAGGTGCGGGGACCGTCGGCGTAGAGGACGGTGACCATGTAGACGCCTGAGGGGGCGTCGAGGGTGATGGGCTGGCCTTGACCGGCTACGGCAAGGAGGGCGCCGTTGGCATCGTAGACCGAAGCCTGCTGGTAGACACCATGGACGATGATGGAGCGGCCGTTGAAGGTGACGCCCTGGGCACTGAGGGCATCGTCGACGCGGCGCAGGCTGACAGGATCGGGAGCCTGAGGCTGGTCGAAGACGGTGAGCTGAGGGATGTTGGCTACGCCATAGCCGAGGTTGTAGGCACCGCCACCGACGAGGACGCGGCCATCGTCAGAGCAGTCGAGCAGCGAGACGAGGTGCGAATCGGCGCGGGTATAGCGACGGCCGTTACCGCCGCAGACGTACCACTTGTCGGTCCAGTAGGAGAGGGGGAAGGCGTCGTTGCAGTAGTCGTCGGCCAGGAAGACGGCATAGTCGCAGCCGGCAGGGACGACGAAGTAGCTCTGCAGGAAGTCGTACTCGTCGAGCGGCTCCTCGTAGTAGCCGTAGATGTTGCCGAGGTTGTCGATGCTGTTACAGAGGCCGCCAGCGGTGTTGCCGTACTCGTCCTCGGGGGTGTCCTCGGTGCGCTCCTCGCCGCACTGGAAGAGCTCGTAGAGCTGGCCGTCGCGGATGAAGGCAGGGTTATGGCCACCGATGCCGGCGGTGTTCATGCCGCAGATGATCGAGCCATCGTCGCTGATGTCCCACACCATGAACTCGCGGATGCCGAGGTCGTCGTATACGGCCTTGATCTTGCCGTCCTCCCAGAGTATAGGGACGAGGTAGGATACGGGCCAGCCGGTGTCGCTGTATTCGCCCGTCTCCATGTAGAACGAGCCGGCCATGAAGCGGCCGTCGGGCGAAGCGGCGCGGAGAGCCATGTTGACGTAGTCGTCGACAGCCATGTCGAGGCAGAGCTTCTCCATGCCGCGTGTGAGTATCTGCCAGTTGGCTCCCTGTGGCTTGTAGGCAGGGTACATGATACCCTCGCTGTTGCGGATACCACCGATGAGGGTGCCGTCGTTGGTGACGTCGTAGAGGGCAACTTCGCTGGTGTACTCGCCGAACATCTCGATGTTCTCGGGATCGTCGGCGCACCATAGGAAGGCACGCTTCATGAGCTCCTCGTCAGTACCGACTGCATAGCGACCGTTGGCCGAGACGTGGTTGAAGTAACCGAAAAGGAACGAGACGTCCTTGTAACCATCTTCGTCGGAGATAGAGAAGACGTTGTTGGTGAAGTCGTATGTAGTGTAGCCAGTCTGGGCAAGGGCCGATGTGGCAACTAAGGCTGAGAGAAGGAGGAGACGCTTCATTTTAATTACGAATTACGAATTACGGATTAGCGGATGTTGGCAATACCGATGACGTCGGCAAAGACACCGGCGGCTGTGACGGCAGCACCGGCACCGTAGCCCTTGATCTCCATAGGCTGTTCGCGGTAGCGGGCCGTGGTGAGGAGGATGATGTTGTTCGAACCCTCGAGGTTGTAGAACGGATGGGTAGGACCTACGCGACGCAGTTCGACACGGGTACGGCCATCCTCGAGTGTGGCGACGAAGCGGAACACCTCGTTGTGCTGGGCAGCCTCGCGACGCATCTGCTCGAAGTGATCATCGAGCTCAGGGATACGGCGCCAGAACTCCTCGGCCGGACCTTCGAAGTACTCGTCGGGGATGAAGAGGTGCTTCTCGGCGTCCTCCTGCGAGATGCGGTAACCCGATTCGCGGGCCAGGATGGTGATCTTGCGGATGACGTCCGATGCATTGAGGTCGAGACGTGGATCAGGCTCGGCATAACCGGCCTCGCGCGCCATCTTGATAGCCTTCGACATAGGTACGTCCTCGCTCAGGACGTTGAAGATGTAGTTGAGCGTGCCGCTCAGCACAGCCTCTATCTTCAATACTTCGTCGCCCGAGTTGATGAGGTTGTTGATGGTGTTGATGATAGGCAGGCCGGCGCCTACGTTGGTCTCGAACAGATACTTGACGCCACGGATGCGGGCCGTGCGCTTCAGGGCCTGGTACTTGTCGTAGTCGCCCGAAGCGGGATACTTGTTGGCGCAGACCACCGACACGTTGTGGGCCAGGAGGTCCTGGTAGAGCGCAGCCACGTCGGCCGAAGCGGTACAGTCGACAAAGACGGCGTTGAAGATATTCATGCCGATGATGGCCTCGCGCAGTATCTCGGGCGTGCAGCGATGGGTCGACGCCTTGAGTTCGGCCTCCCAGTTGTCGAGGTCGATGCCCTCGCGGTTGAAGATACACTGGCGGCTGTTGGCCAGACCGACGATGCGGAGCTGCAGGTTCTTGTGCTGCTGGAGGTAGGCCTGCTGGTTGCGGATCTGATAGAGCAGGTTGCGGCCCACGACGCCTACGCCGGTAAGGAAGACGTTGAGGATCGAGACCTCGGAGAGGAAGAACGAGTCGTGGATGACGTTGAGCGCCTTGCGGAGCGAAGCCTTCTTGATGACGAACGAGATGTTGGTCTCGGATGCACCCTGGGCACAGGCGATGATGTTGATGCCGTTGAGGCCCATGATGCGGAACAGCTTGCCGGCAATGCCCGTGGTGGACTTCATCTTCTCGCCCACGACAGCGACGGTAGCCAGGTCGTGCTCGGCGGTGATGGCCGAGATTTCGCCCATCTGGATCTCGTTCTTGAATTCCTCCTTCAGCACTTCGATGGTCTTGTCGGCCTCGTCGTTACGGACGCCGATGGTGGTGGTGCTCTCCGAGCTTGCCTGCGAGACGATGAAGACCGAGATGCCATGGTCGGCCAGCGCCGTGAAGATGCGCTTGTTGACGCCAATGACGCCCACCATGCCGAGGCCCGAGATGGTAACGAGGCAAGTGTCGTTGATCGACGAAATACCCTTGATGATCTTCATATCCTCGTGGCTGGGGTTCTGATGGATGAGCGTACCCTTGGCCGTAGGATTGAAGGTATTCTTGATGACGATGGGGATGTTCTTGTGGAAGACCGGGAAGATCGTAGGCGGATAGATGACCTTGGCGCCGAAGTTGCAGAGCTCCATGGCCTCGATGAACGACAGCTCGTTGATGACGTAGGCCGAGTTGATGACCTTCGGGTCGGCCGTCATGAAGCCGTCGACGTCGGTCCAGATCTCGAGCATGTCGGCATCGAGCGTAGCCGCCACGATGGCAGCGGTGTAGTCCGAACCGCCACGACCAAGGTTGGTCACCTCGCCTGTCTGGCCGTCACGGCTGATGAAGCCGCCCATGACGATGCACTTTGAGTTGAGCGTGGAAGGTTTAGCGTTGAGGATGGGGAGCAGCTTCTCGCGTACCAGCGGATTGGTGAGCGAGAAGTCGCAGACATTCTTGTCGAAGGCCTTCTTGGTCTTGATGATGTCGCGGCTGTCGACCCACTCGGCGCCCTCGATGACCGTAGCGATGATGCGGCTGGAGATGCGCTCGCCGTAGCTGACAACGGTGCAGAGCGTACGGGCCGAGAGTTCGCGGATCAGGAAGATGCCCTCGTAGATGTCCTTGAGCTCGGAGAGCGTCTGGTTGAGGAAGATCTTGATGGCGGTGAGGTCCTCGCCGTCGAGCAGGCCGCTGACCACGTCGAAGTGACGTTCGCGGATGAACTGGAACTCGTCGCGGAACGATTCGTCGCCGACCGACGCCTTGTTGGCCGTGGCGATGAGACGGTCGGTAATGCCGCCCAGGGCGCTGACCACTACGACGACGGGCTCCTGGCGCTCCTCGACGATCTGCTTGACATTCTTTATGCTTGCGATGGAGCCAACCGATGTGCCTCCGAACTTAAGTACATGCATTGTTGTGATATTATTACAAATTACGAGTTACGAATTACGAGTTACAAATGACGAATTACTTAAATGATGTTGACCTCGGGCTCGATGGCGATGCCGAAGCGGGCGCGGACATCGGCCACGATGGTGTGACAGAGGGTGACGACTTCGTCGGGACGGGCACCGCCGCGGTTGACCAGTACCAGGCTCTGACGTTCGTAGACGCCGGCGCGGCCCAGGTTGCGGCCCTTCCAGCCACATTGCTCGATGAGCCAGCCGGCCGGGATCTTGGTATGCGTATCGTCGACGGTGTAATGCGGCATGGCGGGATACTGGGCCAGAAGCTCGCCGAAGACGTCGTTCGTGACGACGGGATTCTTGAAGAACGAACCCGCGTTGCCGAGCTGTGCCGGATCGGGCAGCTTGCCCTGACGGATGCGGATCACGGCATCGCGCACCTGCTGCGGCGTGATGCGTGGCTCTTCGGGCTTCACTTCGATCAGATGGCCGCGGTAGTCGATGGTCCGAGGACCTTCGAGGCCGAGGGCGTCGCGCAGTCCGGCGTACTCGAGGCGGAGCTTCGGCGTGCGCTGGGTACGGAGCAGGAGGCTGGTAACAATGTAACGGGCTTTAGCCTCGGGATGCTTCAGCAGCGATTCGCGGTAGCCATACTGCATCTGTTCGGCCGTGAAATGACAAGGGCAGTCGGCCTCGACATCCCAGCAGATGACGCGTTCGATCAGGTCCTTCACCTCGACGCCATACGCGCCGATATTCTGTACGGCGGCCGCACCAGCCTCGCCCGGGATGAGCGAGAGGTTCTCGGGACCATAAAGACCATGGGCCGCACAGTAGGCACAGACATCGTCCCACAGGGTGCCGGCCTCGACTTCGAGGTAACACTCCATCGAGTCGCCCAGGTAATCGAGCATGCCACCGCCGTCCGCCTCGGCAATACGGATGCCACGGGCCAGCGAGTGGAGGATGACGCCGGGATAATCGGCTGTGAAGAGGAGGTTCGAACCGCTACCGATGTGCCAGAAAGGCAACTGCCCGGCCTGTCGTTGCTGGTCGATCAGCGCTGCGACCTGCGGATCGTGCAGCACTTGACGCAGCTCGTCGGCCGAAGAATATTCGACCAACAAGGCAGCACGGACGTCCATCCCGAAAGTATTGTGAGGGAGGAGCGATGCGTTCGTGTGGAACTGAATCATAAGTGTAATCCCTTAAATTTGGGCGCAAAGTTACCCAAACTTTACGATAAAAGCAAACTTTTTTGACTTTTTTTTGTAATTTAGGACAAAAAGCAGTATCTTTGCAGCGGTTTTTCGCCATGCAGCGTATCATATATTACATCATACTCGCCTTCATCGTGTGCGCGACGGTCTCGAGCTGTCGCGTTGCGCGTTATGCCAGCGATGGCAAGCCCGTGGTGAGCCGCGTCGAGATGCTGATGGACGATGAGCCCGTGAAGGACGCCGAGCTGGACCAGGCCCTGCGTCAGCGACCCTACCGACGGACCTTCGGCTTCATGCCTGTGGCTACGTGGATCTGGCATCCCGATACCACCACCTGGTGGCACAAGATGCGCAATCGCCTGGGTACGGCGCCCACCCTCTATGACGAGGACGAGACCCGTCGCACCGACCATGCCCTGCGGCTGGTGATGGAGCAGAACGGCTTCCTCGACGCCAAGGTGACACACCGCATGAAAGCCCGCCGAGGAAAGGCCCACGTGACGTACGACATCCGTTCCGGCCGTCAGCGCTTTATCTCGGCCCTGGCTTATACGGCCAGCGATACGGCCATACAACGCCTGGTGGACGACAACGCACAGGGGCGCCTACTCAGCGTCGGACAATACCTGGACCGCCAGCTGATGGAGGACGAGCGACAGCGCCTGACCTCGCTGTTGCGCGAGCACGGATACTGGGACTTCGACCGCGACCGTGTGTCGTACCTGGCTGATACGCTGGACGGCAGCGCAGAGGTAGACCTGACCTGCGTCTTGTCAGGACAATTCCGCCCGTGGTACATCCGCCAGGTGCGCTGGCAGGGCGATCACAGCTACCTGCGCGACCGTGTGCTGGAACGCAACAGCTTCGTGCAGCCCGGCATGCTGTACAGCGAACGCGCCATCCGCAATACGACGGCCTCGCTGAGCCGCCTGCATATCCTGCGATACGTCAACGTCCGCGTCGAGCCCGTGACAGGCGAGGACCATCTGCTGGATTGCATCATCGACCTATCGCCCCAGCAGGCCCACTCGATACAGCTCGAGGCCGACGGAACCAATACGGCGGGCGACCTGGGCGTAGCCGTGGGCGCCACCTACCAGCATCGCAACGCCTTCCGTGGTTCGGAAGCCTTCTCGGCACACCTAAAGGGCAGCTACGAAGCCTTGAGCGGCAACCTCGAAGATCTGGTGAACAATCATTATAAGGAGCTGTCGGCGCAGTTCGGCCTCGACTTCCCACAGTTCCTCTTCCCGTTCATTTCGGACGATACGCGTCGCCGCAGCCGTGCCACCACGCAGATCAAGGCCGGCTATTCGACGCAGAGCCGCCCCGAGTACAGCCGTAACATGCTGCAGGGAAGCGTGGCCTACAAGTGGAACAGCCCGTCGGGCAAGGCACGCCACCTGTTGGACGTGCTGAACCTGAGCTACGTGCATCTGCCCGAACAGAGCGAGACCTTCAAGGAACTGATACAGAACATGGGTCCGCTGATCTACAGCTCGTACACCAGCCACTTCATCATGAGTCTGGACTACAACCTGTACATGGGCAACAACCAGCGAACCACCGGACGCGAGGTGCATACCACGCGCGACCTCTGGTCCCTGCGTCTGAACCCCGAGATTGCGGGCAACGTCCTTGCCGGTTTCTGTCGCGCCACCGGCATGGAGAAGACGGGCGACGAGAGCCGTCGATACCAGATCGTAGGTCAGCCCTTCGAACAGTACGTGCGCTTCGACGTCGACTGGAGTTATAGCCACTACTTGACCGATCGCAGCCGTCTGGCCATGCACGCCGCCGGAGGCCTGGCCATGCCCTACGGAAATAGCGAGGTGATGCCCTTCGAGAAACGCTACTATTCGGGTGGCGCCAACTCGGTGCGCGGATGGTCGGTACGCGAGCTCGGACCCGGTACGTATGCCAGCGGCGACTCGCGCTACAACTACTTCAACCAGTGTGGCGACGTGCGCCTCGATGCGTCGGTCGAACTGCGTACACAGCTGTTCTGGAAGCTGGAGTCAGCCCTCTTTGTCGACGCCGGCAACGTGTGGACCATCCAGGAGTACGACAACCAGAAGGGTGGGCATTTTACGAGCGACTTCTACCGGCAGATCGCCTCGTCGTGGGGCGTCGGCCTGCGCATGATCACCGACCTCGTCGTACTGCGACTGGACTGGGGCTTCAAGGCCTTCGATCCTTCGTCCGATGCCGACGAAGCCTGGGCATTGCCCCATCCTTTCCGCCGCAACCACAATACGTTCCACTTTGCGGTGGGATATCCGTTCTGAGAATCACTTTTTTCGCAGCGAAAGTTAAATAATTTGATATATGAAAGATACATTGAACCAGTTGCTCGAGCAGTCGCTTCAGACACATTGGAGCCTGAAGTCGCTGTCGAACTTCGAGTCAACCGATTACCTTTACAGCGATGTGGCCGACCGCATCGTACGATACCATCTGGCCTGGAAACACGCCGGTCTGGAACCCGGATTCCGCGTAGCGCTGTGTGGCCGTAACTCCGCCGAATGGTGCATTGCCCTGCTGGCAGCCTTCAGCTACGGCGCCGTGGCCGTGCCGCTGCTCAACGAGTTCACGCCCGATATGGTAGTCCGTCTGGTGAAGCATAGCGAGGCACAGGTACTGCTGCTGGGTCCACAGGTGAAGAAAGCTCTCGACGAGGCTGGTCTGACCGAACAGCTGGCCGACGTGAAGTTATGCTCTATTGACGAGCAGGAATCCGTGGACGAACTCTTTGCAGCCGCCTATCCCGACGGTCTGAAGCCCGAGATGCTGCATTTCTGCCCGCAGCAGCCCGACGACCTGCTGATGATCAACTATACCTCGGGCACGACCAGCGAGCCTAAGGGCGTGATGATTCCCCAGCGCGCCATGTGGAGCAACATGGCTTTCGCCGAGCAGGTGCTGCCCAACCTGGGTGCCGGCATGGAAGTGCTGTCGATGCTGCCCACGGCCCATCTGTACGGCATGGCCTTCGAACTGATGTACGAGTTCTGCGTTGGCATCCACATCACGCTGCTGAACCGTGCGCTGAGTCCAGCCATCATCCTCAAGGCCCTGAAGACCGTGCGTCCTCACCTGGTAGTCGTTGTGCCGATGCTGATCGAGAAGATCGTACAGAAAGGCCTGCTGCCCAAGCTCCAGAAGCCCGCCATCCGCATCCTTCGCTGCATCCCTGGCATCCGCGGTGTGATCAACCGCAAGTTCCGCGACGGCCTGTATGAGGCATTGGGTGGACGTCTGTACGAGGTGATCATCGGCGGTGCCGCCCTGAACGGCGACATCGAACGCCTGTTGCACGAGATACACTTCCCTTACACCGTAGGCTACGGCATGACCGAGTGCTCGCCCATCATCGGCTATCGCGACTGGCAGAGCTTCGTGCCCAATTCGTGCGGACAGCCCGCTCCCCGCATGGAGGTCGAGATACGCAGCAAGGACCCACAGCGCGTGCCAGGCGAGATCGTGACCCGCGGCATGAATGTGATGCTGGGCTATTACAAGAACGACGAAGCCACCCATCAGGCTATCGATGCCGACGGATGGCTGCATACGGGCGATCAGGGCGTGATGGATAGCGACGGCAACATCTTCATCCGTGGCCGTATCAAGAACATGCTGCTCTCCGCTTCGGGCCAGAATGTCTATCCGGAGGAAATCGAGGCCGTAATCTGCTCACAGCCCTATGTCAACGAATGCCTCGTCGTGCAGCGCGAACATCGTCTCGTGGCCTTGATCTATCCTAACCGCGATGCAGCCAAAGCTGCCGGTATCTCCGACGACGCTGCGTTGCTCAAGTACCTCAACACCCGCATCTCCCATCACGTCAACAAGTCCTTCCCTGCCTATGCCAAGGTCAACGACATCGAGCTGATGGAGAACGAATTCGAGAAGACTCCGAAGAAGTCAATCAAGCGCTTCCTGTATTCGTAAAGCTTGAGTAGAGAACTTAGTTTTCCTATAGTTATACCCGTCACATTGCTGGCGGGTATTTTTATATATGTATCAATAGCAAGTAATATTAACTGAAGTTTCGCAGATGCGAAACTTTAAGGGATTCAGGAGATTCAAGGGATACAGGGGATACAAGAGACGAATGTTGTGCTCGTCGCTCCCTCTCTTTAATCTTATTTCTGGCAGGCGAAGGTGTCGTCCCTTGTATCCCCTGTATCACTTATATCCTCTGAATCCCTTGTATCGCAGATGCGAAACTTCAATAATATTAATCCATATACTATTGCACATCACCACACCTGAAAAACAAGCTGTGCAATCAATAACGCGTACTTTTTTGAGGAGAAAATGATGGCAAAATCAATTTTTTTTGCCTATTTTTGTTCGATGTATCAATAAAATGCCTATCTTTGCGGCATCAAATAGGATGTTTCGGCATCTTGTTCGATTTTATTGATAACAGAAAAGGTGTTATTGAAAACGTCTTCACCTCGAATCCTGGCAGATTCAAATCGTACGAAGTCGTTGGCAATAGCATCACATCTGGTAGATAATACAAATACCAAAGCCCGTTTTGGGTGGAGGCTTTTCGATATTATCCCCTCAGGTGTGGTGTCTATTGTTTTATCTCGTACGATGGGCCATGCCAGGAGCCAGAGGTGGGATAAACAATAGGCTTCCACATCTTTTTTATTTTAAACAATAGGAGGTGCAAGGACACTTCTCTCTCAGGAAGTCAGGGAATACACATATTATGGCTAACAAGATTTATGCCGAACCAGCCGTGGAAATTGTAAAACTTGACATGAACGACATTATTGCTACCAGTGGTACTGGCGGTTCAACCGGTGGTGGCGCTTGGGGTAGTGCTGTTCGTGATTTGGAGGATGACACTTTCGCTGGTTTTGAGCTTTAATTTCTCCTCTTTCGAAGAAATTCCCCTTTTGTAGCATTTCCAATTATCAGCACCATTGTTTTCAAGAATGATGTTGATAATTGGAATATTGTAGCCATAATTATAACCTCTTGGTTTATACATCAGATTAATAACATTGTTTATGAAGCATAAGTTTTCATCTCTTCCTGTAATCGCAGTTTTATTCCTTGCCGGCTGCGCTGACGACGAGAGTTTCGACATGGTACAGGTTCGTGAGATTCGTGCCACATTGAATGGTTTCAAGAGCGAGGAAGGCGCAGAAACTCGCACAGCCTATAACATCAGCGAAGTTTCTGGTTTCCAGACTCTGTGGGCTGCGGGAGATGTGCTGGGCATTTATCCCATCGGTGGTGACCAAGTGACATTCCCTATTTCGGATGGCGTGGGTACAACTACGGCGAAGTTCGATGGCGGTTCGTGGGCTTTGCGTGGTACATATAAGTACGCTGCGTATTATCCATTCAGTGCCGATTGTTACTCTATCGATCAGACTGCTATCCCTGTAAGCTTTGCAGGTCAGACACAGTATGGCAATAATACCATGAGCCATTTGGCCGCAGTTGACTTTATGGCTGCTGCCGGTACACAACCTTCTACTAATGGTAGTGTGAATCTGCAGTTCAACCATGTAGGCTGTTTTCTTCGTATGCAATTCACGATGCCGGTAGCCGCTACCTTTACCGAAGTGGCTATTACATCTCCGGGTGTTAACTTTACAGTCAAAGGTACTGTAAATCTTGCTGCAACAACTCCATCGTTGACTCCAACAGCTTCAACAAGCAAATTATTGCTCAAATTGAGGAACATCAGGACTACTGCTGCCAATCAGACGATCACCCTCTACATGATGGTGGCACCCGATGACCTTTTGGGCAAAACCCTGACCTTCACAGTAAAGGATGACAAGGGTAACCAGTATTCAAAGACCGCTGCAGGCAAGAAGATGGTTGCTACCTATGCTTACAATTATCCATTTACGTTGGAAGTGTCAGGCACCGGTGGTTCGACGAGTGGCGGCGGATGGGGGGCTTCGCTTGATCCCAATGGGCATTCGTATGTCGATCTTGGACTGCCGAGTGGTGCATTATGGGCTACTTGCAATGTCGGAGCTACATCTCCTGAAGAATATGGTAATCATTATGCTTGGGGCGAAACATCTACGAAGTTGTTGTATCGTTGGATTAACTATAAGCATTGTAAATCTGTGACTTTTGACGAATGGGGAAATACAGAATCAGCAACAATCGCGAAATACTGCACGGGTTCATATCCAGGTGAAGTTGATTATCTTACTGTACTTGAACCGCAAGACGATGTCGCATCCGTTAGCTGGGGTGGAGATTGGCGAATGCCTACCAAAGAAGACTTCCAAGAATTAATGAATGAATGTACCTGGTCATTTGGTCAAGAAAATTATGTGCGTGGTTGCCGAGTAACATCAAAAACGAATGGCAAATCAATATTTTTGCCAAACTTAGGTTCTTATTGGCTTGATTGGAATGATGGTAATGGAGGCCGTTATTGGACATCTTCAATTTCAGATTATCAAGATAATCTCGCATATTCAGTTAATTTTGGTTATGACGAAGATGCTTATTATTTCAAAAGCATTTGGGGAAGTAATAGAGCACATGGACGTCTTGTTCGACCTGTCTTGTCTGCCCGTTAAGTAAAAAACAAAAAATGTATTTACACATGAAATACAAATTAACCTCCTTTCTAATTTCAGCACTGTTTCTTGCCGGCTGCGCTGACGACGAGAGTTTCGACATGGTACAGGTTCGTGAGATCCGTGCCACATTGAATGGCTTCAAGAGCGAGGAAGCAGAAACCCGCACTGCCTATAACATCAGCGAGACGAGTGGTTTCCAGACTCTGTGGGCTGCGGGAGATGTGCTGGGCATCTATCCTATCGGCGGTGACCAAGTGACATTCCCTATCTCGGATGGTGTGGGTACAACCACGGCGAAGTTCGATGGTGGCTCGTGGGCTTTGCGTGGTACATATAAGTACGCTGCGTATTATCCATTCAGTGCCGATTGCTACTCTATCGATCAGACTGCTATACCAGTGAGCTTCGGTGGTCAGACGCAGAATGGCAATAACAGCATGAGTCATTTGGCAGCCGTCGACTTCATGGCTGCTGCTGGCACTCAACCATCGGAGAATGGTAGTGTGAACCTTCAGTTCAACCATGTGGGCTGCTTCCTGCGCATGCAATTCACAATGCCTCAGGCTGCTACCTTTACAGAAGTGTCGATTTCAGCCACTGGTGCTACTTTTACTACACAGGGAACAGTAAACCTTGCAGCTACAACTCCTTCGCTGACACCGACTGCGTCTTCAAGCAAATTACTTCTTAAACTCAAGAATATTTCGACAACTGCGGCTAATCAGACCATCACTCTCTACATGATGGTAGCCCCTGATGACCTTTTGGGCAAGACTTTGACCTTCACGGTGAAGGATAACAAGGGTAATCAATATTCAAAGACCGCTGCAGGCAAGAAGATGGTTGCTACTTATGCCTACAACTATCCGTTTACATTGGAAGTTTCAGGTACTGGCGGTTCGACGAGCGGTGGCGGATGGGGCGAATCCCCAGATGCCAACGGTCATGCATACGTCGATCTTGGCCTGCCGAGCGGTACACTATGGGCAACTTGCAATGTAGGAGCAACTAATTCGGACGAAGTGGGTGAATATTATGCCTGGGGCGAGCGAAAACCCAAAAATGATGTTTATCGTTTTACGACTTATAAATACAGTAAATCTGTAATAACTGGCCAATTCGGATTAACTGTGTCTGCCACTCTTGCCAAATATTGTACTGGATTGTATCCTGGAGACGTTGATTACAAGACCGAACTTGAACATCAGGACGATGCCGCAGCCATTAACTGGGGTGGTGATTGGCGCATGCCGACGGTCGAGGAATTTCGGGAACTTTTGAACGAGTGTGAGTGTCATCACATTTCGTATGATAATGGCGTTATAGGATACCTTTTTACTTCAAAAAGTAATGGTAAGACAATTTTTCTACCTGCCGCAGGCCGAAAGCATAATGGATTAAGTTATTATCATTCGATTGAATATTGGACTTCATCTCTTTCTGAATATCAAGATAATTATGCGCAGGCATTTGTAGGTTGGGGTATAACTGATGATTATAGATCCCGTGGTTGCTTGATACGCCCTGTCCTTCCATCTCAAGTATACAGACAGCCGCATGACTACGTTGATCTCGGACTTAAGGACGAAAATGGCCAAACACTTTATTGGGCAACTTGCAATGTTGGAGCAGATAAGCCGGAAGAGTACGGATTATACTTCGCATGGGGCGAAACTACTGGCTACACTTCTGACGAAAAAGATGGGCGTAGCTTTGATTGGCCTTCTTATCTTCTAGCAAAAGATCATTGGGAATGTTCCGAGTATGGCGATGTTTACAACAGCGATGGAAATTACGATGGTAGAAGGGTGCTTAGTCTCGAAGACGATGCTGCTCATGTCAACTGGGGTGGAAACTGGAGAATGCCTACTAAGTCAGAGCGAGATGCCCTTTTTGCTCAGTGTAGTTGGACCTGGACTTCACTGAACGGGGTGAATGGTTACAGAGTTGTTGCCCCCAATGGTAATTCCATTTTCCTTCCCGCTGCTGGTTATTACTTTTGGGAGAAGTACGGCGGTGCGAACGGGATCGGGGTCTATTGGTCCTCGGTCTGTATGACTAACCACGCTTACGGCCTTGGCTTCACTTCTCGACACCTAGGAGGTGACCTCGAGTACTATACCCGCTGCTGGGGATTGCCTGTACGCGCGGTCTGCGTGTTGCCCTAGAATTATCCTTGTTTAACCCAATTCAAGCCCAAATAGAAAGGGATGAGAATGGAACCTCCACGCGGCCGGAGGTCGCAAGAAGTTCCATTCTCCTCTCCATAAAAAGCACAAATTATTGATTGAAAACAATAGAACAATGAAAATACAATTGACTTCATCTCTTTTATTCTCTGCACTGATTCTTTTCGGTTGTGCTGATGATGAGAGTTACGATATGGTACAGGTTCGTGAGATCCGTGCCACACTTAATGGGTTCAAGAGCGAGGAAGCAGAAACCCGCACTGCCTATAACATCAGCGAGACGAGTGGTTTCCAGACTCTGTGGGCTGCGGGAGATGTGCTGGGCATCTATCCTATCGGTGGTGATCAGGTAACGTTCCCTATTTCGGATGGCGTGGGTACAACTACGGCGAAGTTCGACGGCGGCTCGTGGGCATTGCGCGGAACGTATAAGTATGCTGCGTATTATCCATTTAGCGCTGATTGCTATTCTATCGATCAGACTGCTATCCCTGTAAGCTTTGCGGGTCAGACGCAGACAGGCAATAACAGCATGAGCCATTTGGCTGACGTTGACTTTATGGCTGCTGCCGGTACACAGCCCTCGGCGAACGGTAGTGTGAACCTTCAGTTCAATCACGTAGGCTGCTTCCTGCGCATGCAGTTTACGATGCCGGAGGCTGCGACCTTTACGGAAGTATCGATTACTACCTCTGGTGCTACGTTTACTACTCAGGGAACAGTAAACCTTGCAGCTACAACTCCTTCACTGACTCCGACTGCGTCTTCAAGCAAATTGCTTCTTAAACTCAGGAACATCTCGACGACCGCGGCCAATCAGACCATTACACTCTACATGATGGTAGCCCCAGATGACCTTTTGGGCAAGACTTTGACCTTCACTGTGAAGGATAATAAGGGTAACCAGTATTCAAAGACCGCTGCAGGCAAGAAGATGGTTGCTACTTATGCCTACAACTATCCATTTACTTTCGAAGTATCAGGCACTGGTGGCTCTACGAGCGGTGGCGGATGGGGCGAATCCCCAGATGCCAACGGTCATGCATACGTCGACCTTGGTCTGCCGAGTGGTACGTTATGGGCAACCTGTAATGTCGGTGCAACTTATTCTGACGAAGTAGGTGGGTATTTCGCTTGGGGAGAAAGAAGACCCAAAAATGATGTATATCGTTTTACGACTTATAAGCATCGTAGTGATATCACTCTAGATCAGAATGACGAAACAGTATCTGCTACGTTGACGAAGTATTGTACTGGAACGTATCCTGGAGATATTGATTACAAAACAGTTCTTGAGCATCAGGATGATGCAGCTGCTATTAACTGGGGTGGTGATTGGCGTATGCCAACGGCGGAGCAGTTCCAGGAACTTTTGAACGGATGTTCCATAAGTTATGAGAGCTCAGGAGTTCGTTTTACTTCAAGAACCAATGGAAAGTCAATTTTTTTGCCTAAGGGAGGCCATAAATATAAAGATTATATACACGGTGGGCATTTAGCCTACTGGACATCATCTCTTTCTAACTATTATGACAACGAAGCCAAATATTATGAGACCTGGCGAGATGAAGATGGTTATCATTATGGTGGAGTATCTACACATTACCGTTCTCGCGGCTGTCTAATCCGCCCTGTCCTTCCATCTCAAGTTTACAGGCAGTCGCATGACTACGTTGACCTCGGCCTGAAGGACGAGAATGGCAAGACGCTCTATTGGGCAACTTGCAATGTTGGAGCAGATAAGCCGGAAGAGTATGGATTATACTTTGCTTGGGGCGAAACAACTGGATATACTTCTGACGTAAAAGATGGACATATCTTCGACTGGTCTTCTTATGTTCTGGCAAAAGGTAAATGGGGTGGTTGTACTGAGTATGGCGGTGTATATAATAGCGATGGAACTTTCGATGACAGACGAGAACTCAGTCTCGAGGACGATGCCGCCCATGCCAACTGGGGCGGTAATTGGCGAATGCCGACAATGGTAGAGCTGGATGCACTTTACATTCAGTGTACCTGGACGTGGTCCTCGCTGAATGGAGTGGATGGCTATAGGGTTGTTGGCTCTAATGGTAATTCCATTTTTCTGCCTGCTGCTGGGTATCGCTATGATTCAAAGTTTATCGGTGAAAATTATTGTGGAGATTATTGGTCGTCGTCGCTCTACATGAGTAGTTGGTCCAACGACACTGCGTGCAGCACCCACTTTAAATTGGAAGATGGATCCGTTCATTCGTGGGCCTATCGCTACTATGGACTGCCAATTCGTCCTGTTTGCGTATTACCGTAAAATGGTCCTAGCATAAAACCAATCTAAATACAATTAGAAAGGGAGGAGGCTGTAACTTCCATGCGTTCGTCGTTCGCAAGAAGTTCCTGCCTCCTCCTCATAAGTTAGAGGATAACGTATCATAAGCCACGAAATATTTATGTGGTAAAGCAGCTCGCATTCGATGACACGTTTGGGGCGAAAGACCTAATATTTCTGCAGTACTCTTCTTCTTCGCGAGGAAGAGTACTTTTTTTGTGGATTGCTCTTGCTCGTCGCGAGGGAGCGCATTTTTGTGGCGAAATACTCTCGCTCGTCGCGAGGAAGCGCATTTTTGTGGCGAACTGCTCTCGCTCGCTGCGGGGAAGCGCATTTTTGTGGCGAAATGCTCTCGCTCGCTGCGGGGAAGCGCATTTTTGCGGCGAAATGCTCTCGCTCGTCGCGAGGAAGCGCATTTTTGTGGCGAAATGCTCTTGCTCGCCGCGAGGAAAAGCTCACAACATCAACATTGCAGCGGGACGTATCTTTAATAAATGACAAATACGTCCGGCAATTCTGAGGCTTGGCTCGGCCTTACCAGATACGAAATCATTCACACGTGTAGTGCTTATTCCAAGTTCTGCGGCAAACTGCTTTTGTGTAAGATGCATCTCTCTTAATCCATCGGCAATGAGTTCGGCTATCGTAGGTTTCTCGATAGGGAAATGTTCCTTCTCGTAATCAATGACTATATCAGACATCATCATGAGTTCCACAGCCTTCGGATCGGTCAACGGAGTGGCATCATCTACCTGTGGAAGTAACTCCTCCACTCTTGTTTGTGCCAGCTTATATTGTTCCTCTGTTATCTTTCTCATAATGCCTATATTTTATATTGTTGATACATCAATCTTGTCATACTCGCTGTGAGTACCTACAAATCGGATGAAAATGTACCCCATCACAAACTTTACTACAACGACTAACCTGTATTTGTTGCCGCCGATGTTGAAGACGTAATGCTGATTGCCCACTGAATCAACAGAACCAAAGTCTTGTTTCATCTCGGCAAAACTATGCCACTCAGCGTCCTCGGCTGTTTGATACCATCGTTCAAGCGCAGCTTTGGAGTCTTCGTGACCAGATTGCTCGTAGAATTCCTTCAGTTTTCTATGCGATACGATTCTCATAGTTTGTACATTTATGGGGGCAAAGATATGACAAATATTTCTAATTTCAAAAATTTATTGTCAAATAATTCTGATATATGGAATATTTAACCACATTTAACGTTACAGAGGCTTGCTGAATAAATATTTATCGGAGAACCGCTCTTCCCCGTTATACTATAGCACAATTGTAGAAAATGCGATTGAATCACAATTCACGTAGTCTTTTAGCCAAAGTGTGACGTCGGAGGAAACGATCTTTTGTGGTTCTTGACTTTGAAATAATGAACCATCGGTATTACGGTGGTAAGTTTTTACTTCCCATCCTTTATCTGGATTGCCAGTAGAAAGCCGGAGCTCGCGGTTAGTAAAATAGACGCCATCGAAATTTCCTTCGGTCAAGGCTATCCCGTTAATGCGTACGCTATCGGTGCCAGTCGTAATAGTCATGGGGATCGCGTTTCCTAATTCAGGATAGAAGTCCGAAAGGTGTTGGTACACCATACGGGGTCGAAGTTTGAGGAAGTCCGAAACATACCCTATATATTCAGTGAACTTCTCGACTCGACCTCTTGTGAAAACGTAGCGGAATGTCTGATCAACTTCGTCATAAACCTGGTCATGCATCTGATCCAATAGCGCGGTTGTGATCTCGGGCTTCAAGAAATCGCCCAAATAGACGGTCAGCCTATCAACCAGCAAATCCCGGAACTCTGGCAGCGTCAATAACTTCTGGAACAGGAAGAATGCCGTTGGAGCACGATGCGTCATTCTTATTTCCTGGCTGGTCGTGTCGCCTGTAATAGTGAGATACTTCAGGTAATTGAAGGTAAGCATATCGTCTGTAAGATCGGGGCGCAGTATGCGGCCGATATAGTCGATGTCCTTCAGTATCCAACGCCATTTGCCGTTACGTTTCAGTGGTCGCCAGAGGCTGGCATTGTTGAATGGCCAGTCGGTATTGGCAGAAAAAATCTGGACGCAAAGGATATTGGCCCATTCTTCCATATCGATGAGAGGCTCAAGGTTTGCGTATGTTGTAGACTTCCTCAGACAGAGTTTCCTGAGTTTCTTGAAGTGGGAGCTGGAACTCTTGCGTATATAATCCACGCGTTCAATCTTTCCGGTGTGATGATGGTTGGCCCAGACATGGTCTTGATTGCTGCGTTCGCGAAGTTCGTATATGCCACTATATTGGCCATTGATATAACCGATTACAGGTTCGTATGCTTGCCAATCCAGATTGTTGATATGGGTGCCGAAGAGTTTCTGGACGAAAGCATCGGTGATACGGCTCGAGCTGCGGACACTGCCTCCATTGCGCATCATGAAGGATTGGTTTCTGCTCAGGTAGGGTTTATCCTTCCAGAATACTCCGGTGAAGTGCTTTGCTCCGAACCTTTTATCGGCATAGAGCTTCATGCTCTTCTGCTTGCCTACTCGGCTCGATGAACCTGCTACCGCCATCTCGCATAGTTGGTTTACATGTGGCTCTCCGTCTGTAACGCTCAGGAATTCTACGTTTGCCGGTCTGTGCCAAGGTTGTTTATAGTTGGGGATACCGTCAATTAGAGTGTCGCTACTGAAGATGCCCAGTCGGTCGTCGAACAGATGTATACTATCAGTAAGAATGGAGATAACTGGTATTGTGGTTTGTCGATGATGGCGAATGTACGAATGGCTCGCGGTACGAGAAGGGATGGCGTCTGTTGCCATAACTTTAGCGCGTATGACGGTGGTCTTATCAACGTCGAATGAGAAAGATTGTCTGTGGCAGGAGGTCAGTGTAGGTTCTGAACCATCGAGGGTCAGATAGATCATGGCGTTGTGACTGCCAAGGTCTGAAGGTAATACAATATCGACATGGACCATGTCGGTTATTATACGGCCAGTCAGGCTGAAAATAGGCTCGGGCAGAAGACTTTCGGCAAATATTCCGCGGTTCTCTGTTCCTGGCGTAGCTTCTGCCTCCCATTGCCATCGGGTATTGTCTTCGTTCGTTCGGCCAAAGCCGATGCCAGGGGCAAGCATCCGTGGATATGTTATCTGGTCAACCACTTTATTACGACCCTCCATCAGATAAAGATTGGCGCCATCGACATCCAATTTGAACGAAGCATGAATTCCTTGCCCCTGTTTGTCGCAGCATATAACCAGATATTCACTTGGCTGGATCCTGATTGATGGAAACTTGTACACTTGAATCTTGCCACCTTTCACCTGTTTGAGATACTTGCCTTTGAGGTCGATTGTTTTTGTAGTAGGGTTGTACAATTCGACCCACGAATCGGGAAATTCGTATTCTGACATATAGCCATCTACATTTGATATCATTACCTCATTAAGCAACAGATGGTCAGCCGCAACAGACCATTGCGGTAGCAATATTGCTATAAATAATGTGAGTATAAGAATGAGATGACGTAGCATGGAATAGGTAATAAAGTTGAAACAATTACCAATCAAAAGCGTTACTGAATATTCACCGTAACCTCGGTGTCGGAGGCGTCAGTGTCGGCGGTGGCGTTCAGGCGATCGAGGAGGTACTGGCGGAGTTCAGTCCACTGATAATAGGGACCAGTGACGGGGTGGAGAGGAGCGTCGAGGAGAGTCTCGTTCTCGTTGAGCAGCAGCTTGACCAAGACGGAGCCGGGGATGGTGGCGCCCGGATCGTGATAGAACGGGCGGTAGAAGACGAGCTGCAGGTTGGCGGCCATAGGCGAGAGGATGCACTCCTGCCAGGCCGTCCAGTAGCGCGCGGTGTCGGCCTCGCTGTTGGCAGCGTTATGGACGTGCATCAGCGTGAGGAGTCGTAGCAGGTTGCTGTCGTGCCCGAAGCGGAGCGTGGTACTGGTGGTGTCGCTGGCCAAGGCCTGATCGGCACTCTCGACGATGTTGCGAAGCAGGGACGAGGCACTGGCAGCAGGGATGCCCTGGCCCGTCGGACAGTTGCCGCAGGTGACGTACATGCGATAGTTGACACAATGGTAGGCGCGCAGCATCTCGTCGGTGGTAAATACGTCGCTGAGGTCCACGTCGAGGTCGAGATTCTGCATGCCGGCTACGAGCCAGTACAGGTCGGCGTAGGTGTGGAGCGAGTCGAGGCCGGTGGGACGGACGAAGAGCGTGTCCATCAGGCGGCCCAACTCGAGGTGCGTGAGGGCATAGTGGCCGTAGTCGGGATACCACGTGTCGCGATCCTTCGACAGGCGGCGCATGGCGGGCGTGTCGTACGACAGGTACTGCATGTAGCACGAGTCGCTCTGGCAGAGGATCTGTAGTGTGCTGTCCTGCGACGTGAGCTGTCCGACGAAGGCCTGCATCGATTCGACGCAACGCGGAACGACGCTCGGGCGGGCGCTGATGAAGGCATGGCGACCGAAGACCTCGGGGAACCGCCGGTACATTCGTTCGGCAATCTCGCGGTGCTGACGGGCTCCTACGGCAGTGAGCATACCGCCGTGACCACAGGCATGGTCGCAGAGGCGTTCGATGCGCCCCAGCAACGACTGGCCGAAGGGC
>JAZUEP010000093.1:0-3733 GCA_045640225.1 Bacteroidales bacterium
GGACAGCTCTACCCATTCGTCAACAAGGGTACCAGCCATCATACGCTCGAAGAGTATGCTGAAGAGGGCGATCAGACCGGCGATGGCCTCTACATCGTACTCGTTGCTGGCGTGCAGGAAGTCGAAGGCACTTACCACGCCGTCACTACCCCAGTGTATCAGTACGAGTGGCTCATCGACCACAGCACCACCGGCATCAGCGATGTCGAGGCCGCTACCGTTGTCAGCAAGCTCTTCAAGGACGGCAAGTTCATCATCAATGGCCGTGTGAACCTTGACGGGACGCTCGCACGATAAGAGGCGTGTCTTTTGGACACGATAGATTCAGGGGATACAGGAGATACAAGGGATACAAGGGACGATACTTTCGCCCGCTAAAAAACTTCATTAGGGTTACGACGAATCATAACATTCGTCACTTGTATCCCTTATTTCCCCTGTATCCCTTGTATCCCCTTTGTTTGCGCTTAGCGTCAGAACCTGTACGTAAAGCCGTATTTGTCGTGTAAGCGCTTCAATGTGCCGTCTTTCTTGCACGAATCGATGATGCAGTTTACGCGCTCCAGCAGGTCGTCGTCGCCTTTGCGCATCAAGACGCCCATCAGGCTATGGGTGAATGGCTCGTCGATCAGGGGAGCAGCCAGACGCTCGTCGACCTGTGTATAGTAAGAGGCTTCGACAATCTCGGTTATCATAATGTCGGCCTTGCCCTCAGCGATCAGCGATGGGATCTCCTCGTTGCGCTGATGTACGACGATCTGAGCATTCGGCAGGTTTTCGTGGGCGAACTTCTCGTTCAATCCGCCTGGATTGACCATGACCACAACGTCGGGCAGGTTGATGTCGTCGATCGAGGTGTAGCGAGTGGCTTCGTCCTTGCGACAAAGGATTGTCTTTCCGTTCTGGAGGTAACCCTCGGACATCAGCATGGTCTCCTTGCGAGCGTCGGTAATGGTGATGCCGCACATGGCAAGGTCGAACAACCCGACGTTGTGCATGTCATCGGTAAGGGTTGGCCACGACGTCGGAACATACTGCACCTTGACGCCGAGATCGTTTGCGATGACTTCGGCCATGTCCACATCGAAGCCCCAGTAGGTGTTGGTTTGCGGGTCGAGATAGGACAGGGGGCGGTAGTCGCCTGTTGCTCCGACGAGCAACGTGCCTCGCTGTCTGATTTCGTCGATCTTGCTGGTCGTAGCGTTGCTATCGGACGAACCGCAACCCGTCAGCACTCCGGTTGCCATGATGACTGCGGCTAAAAGCAATGAATGTAGTAATTTTGTCGTCATAATCTTGATATTATCTACAAGGAATGTAGGAGAATGTATGGAAGATCCTAAACACTTATAATTCTTATAATTCCATTAATTCCTTGTTCGTTTTTATTCTTTGTTTTTTGACCAAGTCTTTTTCCTTGTGTTTTATTTCGGGCAAAAATAGCGATTATCTGTGAGCTTTTCAAATTTTTCGGCCGTTATCAGTTCTATTGTTTCAATCTTCGAGTGATAATAAGATGAAATGCCAGTTTCGTGTACCAATATTGCCACACAAGCTGGTTGTGGCGACACAATGCATCGCGACAACTTCCATTCCATCATCTGTCCATTGAACATACCAATTAACCCTATTATTGTTAAAATTGAAAAATATATACGCTAAGGATTACCAAAATTGAAATATTATTTCTATATTTGCACGGAAAAAGACATAATAAATCTATGTTCGAGCAAAAACTGAAATGGAATTAAGCAAAATCTACAAGATGCGAATCTTCTCGCTTGAAGATGTGATGGCTGCTTTTGCCATCGCAAAACCTTCTGCGGCTAAAGCATTGCAGCGATGGCAACAGAAAGGAATAGTGCAGTTGATCCGCAAGAATATGTATACTGCGGTTGATCTCGTCAGTGACAGACCGATTGTAGATAAGTACGAAGTAGCATCGCGTCTTTCTCCAACGTCATACGTCGGTTGGCACACGGCTCTTGAGTATCATGGATTGGCACATCAGACGTTCTTTACGAACTATGTAGGCAGTTCCACTCGATTTAACAAGTTCTCATACGAAGAATCTGTTTTTGAATACTGCGCCTCTCCGCTGGCAGACACATCAGCAACAGGTGTCATAGTGCCAGAGGGTAATCCTTATGTCCGGGTGACAGATCTTGAGAGGAGTTTAGTGGATTGTTGTGACCGGCTGGATCGTTCGGGGGGAGCAGAAGAACTGCTGCATTGTTTGGAAGGTATAATGAAGCTCGATGAAAAGAAGTTGCTTTCATACCTGGACATGTATGGAAAAGCGTTTCTTTACCAGAAGGTAGGTTTTTTCTTGGAGCATATACAGCAGCAGGCAAATATCTCATCTGAAACTATTGAGACATGCCGACAGAAAGGAGCCGTATTTGTAAAGCGATTGACCAACGCTCCTGATTCAGATTGCTATCTGAAGGCATGGAAACTCTATGTGCCCAACTATTGTTTAACTGATAATACCGATACAGATGACTTCGTATAACAAGAATTACCTTGATACCCTCGCCAAAGAAAAAGGCTTCATACGAGACAATCTGGAAAAGGTCTTGCGACTGGTAACGATACTGGGGTTCATACGAATCCCTTAGAACTCTATGCCAGCAAAATCAATGCGCTTGTTAATCGTGCGGCCATGCGCGACCTGTATGATGTCCATAATATGTTGACCAGCAACTTGTTCGCTACACCAGAAGAGCGAACGATGTTGCGCAAGATCTTCGTATTCTATCATGCCGTTGGTGCACAGAGCAAAGCAGAGGAGGTGTCGCTGCTGTCCTTTTCTTTCCGGAAGATCGAAATGGCTACATATGCTGCTGTCAAATCCCAGTTGGTCCCCGTCCTTCGCAAAGGTGAAAAGTTCGATTTTGCCCAAACGAAGAACGAGGTACTCTCTTTCTTGCAGGAGTTTCTGGCATTTGATGAAAAAGAGATGTCGTTTGTTCAGTACTTCAATTGCAGGGAGTATTGCCCAGCCCTGCTCTTCGGTGAAACCGAGATTGCAGATCGAGTTGCTGGTCATCCGATGGCACTGTGGAAATGTCGACCTAATAGTTAGCTTTAATTCTATTCACAACTTTTGCGAAAGTTCTCATTATTTACGGATGTTTTGTAGTAACTCACTCTCGTTCTAAACGCGTTTTATGCGGATTTTACTACGTTAAGTATAAAAAATAACAGTTAACGTAGTAAAATACGATGATTTTTTTGCATGAATGCTAAAGATTCTGTATCTTTGCAACTGAGATTTCATCTTCTACATGCTTTCGAGGGTAGAGGCTTTCAAGGCACAGACAGGTCCATTCGTCTGACAATGGTGACTACTGAAGGTATAGAACATAATGAAGGATGGCAAAGCATCCAGAGCGAAAAGAGCACAAGTCGGGTACCAGTCAGCCACAAGTCAACCTTTAGATAAATAATATAAAAACATAAAGCTTTTATGAAGAAACCAACCATCTGGCGCTTAGCGCTTATGAACGTGATTGCCGCTATGACCTTTGGCGTGGTGGCATGTGGCAATGAGGAAGACGTTCCCGTCGCTCCTCCTATCGTTGAAAGCCCCCGCGAGCTGTCCGACCCAACGATGGACTACTCCTACAAGCTGAACATCCTTGGTGGCACCAACAGTAGCCAGTCACCCTTCGCTGTGCTGCCAAACAAGACACTCTCCCTGGAGTGGGCTCAGTCAGCCACCTATACC
>JAZUEP010000094.1:0-23815 GCA_045640225.1 Bacteroidales bacterium
ACCCTGGAAGCCGACCTGTACATCCCTAAGGATGCCAAGGGCAAGATGAAGGCCATTGCCGTAAGCGGTCCTTTCGGAGCCATCAAGGAGCAGTGCTCCGGTCTCTATGCCATGACCATGGCGGAGCGCGGTTTCATCACCCTGGCTTTTGATCCTTCCTATACCGGTGAATCATCCGGTGAGCCACGCCGCACAGCATCACCCGACATCAATACTGAGGATTTCCTGGCTGCAGTGGACTATCTCTCCATGCGTGAGGATGTGGATGCTGAAAAAATTGGCATCATCGGCATCTGCGGTTGGGGTGGCATTGCCCTGAATGCTGCAGCTGCAGATCCTCGTATCAAGGCTACAGCCTCTATGACCATGTACGATATGAGCCGCGTGAACGGCAATGGCTACTTTGATGCCGACAACAATGAAATAGCTCGCTTTACTGCCCGCCAAGCTATGGCTGCTGAGCGCATGAAGGCTGCCCAAAGCGGACAGATGACTGCAGGCGGTGGTGTGGTGGACCCTCTGCCCGAGGATGCTCCTCAGTTTGTGAAGGATTACTACGACTACTACAAGACTCCACGGGGCTACCATGTCCGTTCAGGCAACTCAAACGATGGTTGGCACACTTTCGGCTGTCAGGCTTACGCTAACGCGCGATTCCTATATTATATCAATGAGATCCGCTCAGCAGTCCTGATCGTTCATGGCGAGAAAGCCCATTCACGCTACTTCGGTGAAGCAGCTTATAAATACATGACAGAAGGCAAGGCTGATGGTTACCCATTCTCGCCCTTTAAGGGAGTGTCAGAGAGGGTCTCAAATCCTGTACCAGAGAACAAGGAACTTCTCATCATCCCTGGTGCCAGCCATTGCGACCTCTATGATGGTGGTAAGGACAAGGTGATTCCATGGGACAAGCTCGAAGTTTTCTTTAACGATAATCTACAGACCCTCTAAATCTCCCTTTGAGGGAGACTCCCCCCCTCCGCACAAGTCATCCCCCCCTTTAAGGTCCGCACAAGTCATCCCCCTTAAGGGGGACCGAGGGGGTCTAAAGGGGTTCTTTACTATTATGCAAAAGATTTTTATTAACACCATACAAGACTTCAACGACTACAACAAGAAGGAGACGCTTCATCCCCTGGTAAGCGTTATACATGTCGATAGCACCGAGCATATCAAGGAATGCTCGATGCACTATGGCGTCTATGCCATCTTCCTGAAGGAGAACAAAGGTTGCAAGCTCTCGTATGGCCGGACGGAATATGACTTCGACGAGATGACCGTCACGAGCTTTGCCCCAGGGCAGGTGGTGAATGTTGAGCCGAATCCTGAAGTTCGCTATGCCAAATTCATCGGCTTGGCGTTCCATCCCGACTTGCTCAATCGCACCTCTTTGAACAAGCAGATGAGCCGCTATGATTTCTTCGACTACACCAGCAACGAGGCGCTTCACCTTTCGGCGCAGGAGGTGGAGATCTTCAAGGGTGTCCTTGCTATGATCGAACAGGAACTACATCACGCTATCGACAAGCATACTCGCGAGCTGGTAGTCAGCCACATCGAGCTACTGCTCAATTATTGTCTCCGCTTCTATGACCGTCAGTTCATAACTCGTGAGGAAATCAACCATTCAGTAGTTAAGAAATTCCTCTCGCATCTCGACACTTACATTTCCGAAAAAGCAGGAAGTGAGGGTCTTCCTACTGTCGCTTACTTTGCCGATAAATGTTGTCTCTCAACGGGTTATTTCGGTACATTGGTAAAGACCGAGACAGGACGAACTGCCAAAGATCTCATCAATGACCGCATCCTCGCCAAAGCCAAGGAGCTGCTAAATTCATCCCCCTTTAAGGGGGACCGAGAGGGTCTTTCCGTCTCTCAGGTCAGTCAACTTCTCGGCTTCGAATACCCCCAGCACTTCGTCCGCTTCTTCAAAGCCATGACAGGAAAGACACCTACGCAATGGAGAGTGGCATAAAGTCTTGTGACATTTACAATGTACATTTGCATGACACGCTTTATTTTTACTCTTTCCGAGATTCTTAGGAACCAAGGAGGTGATCATGGTCAATTTCGTTATTTCACAAATCCTACCTTATCCGCATCCGTAATCTGTCTGATCACGCGACACGGATTGCCTGCTGCAACTACACGAGGCGGGATGTCGTGAGTCACGATGCTGCCACAGCCGATGACGGCGCCTTCGCCAATCGTTACGCCAGCCATGATCTTTACGTCGCCAGCAATCCAAACCTTGTCGCCAATGGTGATGCGGCCACCGATGAGAGCACCTTGCGCACGCTCTTCGGGGTCGAGGCTATGGTTGGCACTATACATACCTACGTTAGGGCCTATAAGCACATGATTGCCGATGGTGATGCGCGAGCAATCGAGGAGGACGGCTCCGAAGTTGATATAGACATCGTTACCAATGAAAATATTCTTGCCGAACTCACACTTGAAGGTAGGCTCCACATACACATTCTCACCGATGCTGCCGAAGAGCTGCTTCAGCAGCGCCTTGCGCTCCTCTACCTGCGCGTCGGTTGTCTGATTGAACTTATTAAAAATGTTCTTTGCTTCGACCCTGCGATTGAAAAGATCCTCGTCGAAGTCATCATAAATCATGTCTCTCTGCATCTTTTCCCATGCAGAGAGGCGCTTATCATTTACCATTTTTATTTGGATTATAGGGATTTTGGTTCCTTTTATTTATTTCTTCAGCCAATGCTCCTTCAGCCATGCACGAACAGGCAGGTCATACAGCTTCAGCGCTGCCCATGCATTCATGATGACGAGGATGGTAGTAGTGATGGCCACGAAAACGTGTGTGCTGACAGGTGAATCCAAATGACGCTGCGCCCATGACATGTGCATGTAGAGCACAGGATAATGTGTGATGTAGAGCGGGAACGAGATGTCGCCCAAGAACTTGCACACCTTCGTACTCACCTTGCCTGTCACCTTGCTGCCGGCACCGGTGATCAGGACGAGTGGGAACAGGAACAGCACGCAGAAGAGCTGATAAGCACCGTCTACAATGTTGCCGCCACCAGCATATTTTGGCACATTGAACATCGCAAAGACGATGAGCGAGGTGA
Organism: Bacteroidales bacterium; assembly: GCA_045640225.1. Classification (GTDB taxonomy): domain Bacteria; phylum Bacteroidota; class Bacteroidia; order Bacteroidales; family UBA3663; genus Liminaster. The sequence continues at coordinate 3,102 of JAZUEP010000094.1, forward strand.
TAAGGAAACCGTGATTCGACTTGATCATCTTGCCCAGACGAGACATCAGCAGACCGATGAGGAATGGATAGAGCAGACGGGTGAAACCGAGATACACATGCTCAGGATTGAAGACGAATCCACCATTGATGTAATAGAAATAATCTGTCTCTGTCAGGTTGCCGAATATATTGAGGTTCAAGGCAATGTCAGCAGAGCATACTGCCGCACAGAGGGCAAGCAGAGCTAATCCCCAGGTGGGCAGGAAACGGAAGATAAAGGCGTAAAGAATGTTGGCAATGTATTCGTACATGAGCGTCCATACCGGGCCGTTGATGCTCGACAGCTCACCCCATCCGCGAATGTCCCACGACTGTGGAAACGGTATGCAGAAGAGCGTGAGCAACGCCTGAAGCATCAGGAAATGCCATGGAGCCGAATCCACTGCACCAAACACATCGACACTACCCGAATAATAGAAGAAGATGATACCCATGAGCACACCGATCAGGAGCATTGGGTGCAGACGAACGATACGACGCTTGAAGAATCCCTTATACCCCATCTGGTCAAAGCGATCCTGATAAGCATAGCCAAGGACATAACCAGAGAGGGCGAAGAAGAAATCCACCGCCAGATAGCCATGCGCCATGATGTTGCTGGTGATGTCGGCAGAGTAGCATTCCATCATGTGGAAGCCAACGACGCAGAGCGCTGCCACACCTCTGAGTCCGTCCAAGACCTCATATCTTGGTTTCGATTCTAAGTAAGCCATTTGAAGAATTACGAATTACTAATTACGAATTACAATTTTCAGTTGCACGAAGCTCGTTGTTGTTCCGCGACCTCTATGCAAACTAGCTCTGAGAAGTGTAATTGTTTACTTTTACATTTAAAATTTATTCGATAAGTCCCAGGCGTTTCGCCTTGAAACATGCCTCGGTGGTATTGCTGACCTGCAGCTTCTCGATGATATTCTGACGATGGCGGTCGACGGTATTCTTGCTGATACACATCAGTGCGGCAATCTCCTTGCTGGCAAGGCCTCGCTGGATGTATTGCAGCAGCTCCTTCTCGCGACGGCTCAGTATCGAGCGAAGTTCCGAAATGTCGATGCGACGTTCCTCTCCTGTCAGTTTATGTATCAGTCGGGCATGTGTAAACGATTCCTTTGTGAATTTGTACACGCAAAGCGCATAGCAGATACCCTGCTTGCCCTGGCTCGGAAAATATTGGATGCGGTGAATCACAGGATGGTACTTGCCCTCGGCATCGTGCATACTGATTATCTGCTCCATATACCACGGAAAGCCTTCTGCCACATTTTGTGGAGTTAGCATCCGGTTGAAGAACTTCAGTTCCTGCAGATGCTGCACCACCAGATTGTCAGGATTGATGCACGAGATAATCTCCTCCTCGAAGACGGAATCCACACACACATGAGTACCCGTCCGGCCGATACCGAGTACCTCAGCCGTCTTACCCAGGTAGATGTGGCATTTGCCCGTCCGCATGTTGTTCAGCGCCACAATGGCATTGTCACACATGGCGTAGGTCTCGGCAAAGGCAAGCAATCGTTGCTCTTCATCTTCGAGGTGTATACCGTCCTGCTGGCTCGTAAAACGAGATACAAGCGTATCATTGATTTCGACCATATGATGGGATATTGCGGATGATTAATGATTTTCGTGGGCACAAAGATACATAAAAAAAAGGAACAGCCAAAACAAGAATACAAGAAACTACAAATATATGGTCATTAATCAGTAGTATTTCTTAATCTTTTGCCTTATATTTGTCCGTAGTCTTCCTCTTTGACGGGGATGCAACCGTCCTTCTTGCGGAATTAAGGTTTTGCTAAAAAAACATAAGATTTATGTGAATTATCTTCACATTTCGCGAAAAATGATTATCTTTGCGACGTAATCATGATTCGCAATATAGTTGATCACCTAACAACGTATTATTATGACACTCGAAACAGGATTATCATACACCAGCAAACTCACTGTCCAGGAGCAACATCTGGCAGTAAATGTAGGTAGCGGAAATCTCCGCGTTTTGGCCACACCTATGATGATGGCACTCATGGAGAATGCAGCCATGATGGCTGTTGCTGCAGAACTCGAAGCGGGACAATCGACCGTAGGCGGTCAGATCTCTTCATCGCACATCAAACCCACCGGCCTCGGACATGAAGTCACGGCTACGGCTGAACTGGTCAAGGTAGAAGGTCGCAAACTCTGGTTCCGTATCTCTGCTTCGGACGAAGAGGGCATCATTGGCGAAGGCGAACACTTGCGATTCATCGTCGGCAAAGAGAAGTTCATGAGCAAAATTACCGAAAAGTAAATTGAGTATGAAGATGAAATCATTTGGATCAAAACCGTGGATGCATCCACAGCCAGTGCTGATTATCGGCACTTACAACGAGAACGGAGTGGCTAACGCAATGAATGGCACCAGAGTGTCTACCGCTGATATTCAATAAGGCGAATACTATATAAGCATCATGCAACAAACAATTCTACGAATACTGATTCTTTTTGTCGGATTGGCAATAGCCCATCTCGGTGTGTCGCTTTTCCTCTTGGCCGACCTTGGTTCTGATCCTTTCAATGTGATGATCCAAGGCCTAAGCCGCATGATGGATATCGGGTTCATGTCGCATGGCAACACGCACATGGCCATCAGCATCCTGATCATCATCATCCTGCTTTTTGTCGATAAGAGCTACATCAAGATCGGCACACTCATCTGCATGTTCTGCGGAGGTCCGATCATCGATCTGTTCAATCTCGTTCTGGGCAATCTCATCACACCTGAGAGCCACATTGCCCTGCGCATCATCTGCAATGCCTTGGGATGCGTGATTCTGGCTTGCGGAATGTCGGTAGTGATCAAGTCGGAGGCAGGAACGGGTCCGAACGACCTTGTGGGAGTTGTGATCAGCGACAAGCTGCACAAGCGATTCTCAATCGTCAGGATGTGCGTCGATGGCTGTTTCCTGCTCCTCGGATGGTTGCTCGGAGGTGCGGTAGGCATCGGCACGATCATCTGTCTCTTCCTTGTCGGACCAGTAGCAGGTTACTTCCTGCCTCATAGCCAGAAGCTGGTAGAGAGATTGGTATCGAAGAAGTAGTAAACATAAAGGGATACTAATGATACCGGAGACGTTAACTCGAATCCGAGCAACCGGAACTATCGTCCCTAAAATCCTCAAAATCCCTAATATCCCCAAAATCCCTAAGTATGAAACTTGTATATAAGATTGGCGAAAACGAGATACAGGCCGACCTCGATCAGTTGGCAGTTACCTATTCCGGGATTGTCAATATCGGACGGAAATGTAAGGAAGTATGGAACACCATTGCCATCGATGATGACTCGATAGACCCTTTCCAATGCAACCTTATCGGTGCGGTAGGCGGTTCATGGAGATTGACGCATGGTCAGCATCGCACAGAGTGTCCCAAGGGTTTAATCAGCAACAAAACTATACCATGTAGTTCATGCACAGGCCGATGCGTTGGTGTTCATCCAGGCAAGGCTCGTTACTTTCAGCGTACGCCAGAAGTTCAGACCATGCTCAACGGAAAGCCCCTGAGCAAGTGGGGCGAAGTAATCAATGCCGGTGATACCATCAGCTTCGGTGACGTTAGCATTTCGGTCATATAAACAGATTAATTCCGTCGACCATCATCTGGCTATCAAGTGATTAAAAACGAACGAAAACGAAACACACAATTGAAAACTGATATGAACGAAACCCTGAAACCCGTCTGTCCGCACAATCCGGACATTGACTGTCCTTGCCCTAAGGAATGCCCTCGTCATGGCAAATGCTGTGCATGTGTAGCCCATCATCGTGCGATGGGAAATCTGCCTCGATGCTTAAGAGATCTGGCGCAATAAACCCGTATCGCGCATGAATACAGATTTCGTCATCAATTCTCCGGTCACCATGATCAATGCCATACGCGAGTGCGGATTCATTCCGTTCTTCAGGTGCGGCATCGAAGGATGGTCAATCGAGGAAATGACCGACCCCGAGTATTGGTTTACGTCGTCGGACCAACTGGGGCCATGGGATTGGAAGATTGATGCGGTCAGAGAGGGCAATATTGCATACGGCAAGTTCCTTGGAGGCGCTGCCGGATTCGCTACGACCGACTTCTACGGCCACCTGATGAACTACCGACGTAGCCTCGCGCAATACCGGATCGTATTGGGCGAAGACTTTCGGGCTACCAAACAGAACGAAGTGCTGATGAAGGCACTTGCGCCTGCGGCATTCCGTCTGATCAAGGAAAGAGGAGCCGTCGAGTCGAGGGAAATACGTGAGTCGCTCTCGTCGGCCGTCACGCCCGAGCTGCTGGAATCTGTCACGCCATCGTGTCGTGCCAACCTCTTCCCTGCGGTGAAAAAGAGCATTTCGGATACGGTAATCACCTTTCTGGAGATGGGAACATGGACCGTTGTGGCCGACTTCATCCGACTCTATCGTGGCCGGAATCAGGAGTACAACGGTTGGCAGCGAAGCATCATCACCATGCCCGACGAGCTGTTCGAACAGGCCGTCACGGTGGATTGTTCGCCCGAAGAATCAAGGCAATTCCTGATCAACCATCTGCTAAGGAGTTTCCCCGAAGAGACGAAGCGAATCGAAAGGATAATCTGACAATCAGTAATTAGAAACAAAAATGCGCGCATCATGAAGTCATTCAATATAAATATAGTTTTCGTCTTGTTGGCTGCAATGGCAGTTTCCTGTGCGGGTACGACCAACAAGTCAGCAAACAATCAGGAACCTTCTGACGAGTCTGCCGAACAGGGACTCATCGGCAATCCTATTGTCACCCACATCTATACGGCCGACCCTTCGGCCCATGCGTTCGGCGATACGCTCTATGTCTATCCGAGTCATGACGAAGCTGAAGGCGTGGGCTTCAACATGAAGGACTATCACGTCTTCACGACCACCGACATGAAGCACTTCACCGACCGTGGCGTCATCTTCAGTCCATTCGAGCAGACCACGTGGGCCAAGCAATTCGCCTGGGCTCCAGATTGTGTCGAGAGGAACGGCAAGTACTACCTCTACTACCCTACCGATGTGAAGCATATCGGTGTGGCCGTCAGCGATTCGCCTACCGGTCCTTTCGCCGATCCCTTAGGTCACCCGTTGCTCAGCATTGACAGTCCGGGCGTGATCTGCGACCGCGACTTCATCGACCCTGCCGTCTTCATCGACGATGACGGACAGGCCTATATGTTTGTCGGACAGAACACGATGTGCTGCATCAAGCTCAACGAGGACATGATCTCGTACGATGGCCAAGTGCATATCATCGAGGGACTTGAAGAGTTTTTCGAGGCGGCCTGGATGCATAAGTACAACGGCAAGTACTACCTGTCGTACAGCAACAGTCCCTTCACGGGTCATCAGCCCGAGATTGCCTATGCGATGGCTGACAATCCGCTGGGTCCATACGAATACAAGGGTGTGATTCTCGATCCGGTGAGCAGTGGCACCAACCACCATAGCATCGTGGAGTATAAGGGTCAGTGGTACCTGTTCTATCACACTTCGGACCTCTCGCTTTCACGCCAGTTACCCGAAGGCCGAAAGCCTGGTTTGTGCCGTAGTATATGCGTAGATAGCCTATTTTACAACCCGGATGGCACGATTCAGAAGGTAATTCCGACGGTCAACGAGCAAAAACTACACTAAGTTACGGAATGTTATGCGAATACTGATTCTATGCACAGGCAACCGATGCCGTAGCCAGATGGCACATGGCATCCTGAAGCATTTTGCTCCGGAATGGGGAGTATGCTCAGCCGGCATTCGTCCTGCCAAAGAGGTGCATCCCCTGGGCATCAAGGTAATGGCCGAACTGGGCATCGACATCAGCAGTCATTATCCCAAGAGCATCGAACAATATCTCGATCAGGAATGGGACTACGTCATTACGGTATGTGGCGGTGCCCGAGAGTCGTGCCCTATCTTCACAGGCAAGGTGGCAAACCGGCTCCATATCGGGTTCGACGATCCCGATGCCTTCAAGGGAACCGAGGACGAGATCCTGCCCGAATTCCGTAGGGTCAGGGATGAGATCGTTGAGAGGTTTACGGCATTGAGAAAAGAGATCAGTTGAAACTCCATCAACTAGTTTGTCAAAACAGAATCCGCAAAAAGCGGTAATGTTTCCCGACGATTCTGATTTGCCTCGACGAACTTGGATTCCAGATGTCTTCTGGAAAAACTACTCCTCCGAGATTTGTGGAGGAGTATTTTTGGCGAAAACTACTCCTCCGAGATTTGTAGAAGAGCATTTTTGGCGAAAACTACTCCTCCGAATTTTGATAAAGAGCATTTCGGTAGAAAACTACCCTTCCGAGTTTTGATGGAGAGTTTTACGTTCTAAGTTAGCTCGTCAGGCTAAGATGGAGCATAGAAAGAAGATCAAATAAATTATAGGATAACAGACCGAAAGTGACTTACTTATATTCATGCAACGCCTCTATAAAATCTCCTCGTTCATAGCCGCCAACATGACGGTATTCGTGGTGGTAGTGACGGCCTTGGCGCTGTTTGTTCCAAGGTCGTTCAACTGGATCAGCACCTCAAGCATCACTCCGATGCTTGGCATCGTAATGTTCGGAATGGGACTGACCCTCAAACCCAGTGACTTCAAACCCGTGCTGAAGCGACCGAAGGACATCATCATTGGCGAACTTGCACAATTCGTCATCATGCCTCTGATGGCTTGGTTGATATGCAAAGTGTTGCAACTACCTACCGAACTGGCTCTTGGCGTCATTCTCGTCGGGTGTTGTCCTGGCGGTACCGCAAGCAACGTCATCTGCTATCTGGCCAAAGGCGACATCGCGCTCAGCGTTGCCATGACAGGCGTCTCGACCCTGCTCGCTCCTATCGTAACTCCTGCGCTCGTCTTTATGCTTGCCGGAAGGGAAGTTGCCGTCGATATGATCGGTATGTTCCTGAGCATCGTGCAAGTAGTGATCATTCCCATTGTCCTGGGATTGGCTGTAAACAAGTACCTGAGCAAGTTCACCGAAAAGGTGACACCGCTATTGCCCATGGTCTCGACGCTTGCCATTGCGGCCATCATCGGCATCGTTGTGTCGCACAGCTCGGCCAGCATCCTGTCCTGCAGTCTTCTGTTCGGTGTTGCCGTCATTCTGCATAATGTCCTCGGGCTAGCACTCGGCTATGCAGCAGGCAGGTTATCAGGGCTGCCACACGACAAACGCACGGCAATCTCTATCGAAGTAGGCATGCAGAATTCCGGATTGGCCACCTCGCTTGCCGCCACCCATTTCGCCATGTTCCCACTCGCCGCCGTCCCCGGTGCCATCTTCTCTGCATGGCATAATTTCTCAGGCAGCATCGCCGCCTCGATATTCCGAAAATTTGGCTCTTCGCGTGGATGATTCGTCAACTTCGTACAGCTTGACCTACAGGCACGAAGCTGCTTCTGACCGAAGACTAACTCCTCCCCCTATAACCTATTAAAAGCCCATGCATCCGTCTGCTCTGGATGTATGGGCGTTCTCTTTACTGATAAGACTCGGGTACTACAATGACCCAAAGCACATCATCAAATCATATTGGGTTACCAATTTCTCTTTTCGTCAATGATCTGCATTATTTCTTCACAGAATTCAGACAGGCCAGTTTCTTTTAGCATCTGTTCAAAAGCATTGAGAATGTCTTCGCATACTTCTGTCTCCATAAATGAAGACAGACGATCAAGTTTTTGAACCCTCAAATTTTCCTTAGTGGATTATAGAGAAATTAAATTAGAGTACTTGACCTCGCAATGGACGATGCTCAACACCGAAATCTACAATAGTAGAAATTAAATTAGAGTACTTGACCTCCTTGAACTCGATGAGGAGCTCCTGCATCTACAATAGTAGAAATTAAATTAGAGTACTTGACGGCGGAGATGTACCTGTGCGACGTGGAGATCTACAATAGTAGAAATTAAATTAGAGTACTTGACTGGCGAGAAGCTCATGTATCCTCAGTCAATCTACAATAGTAGAAATTAAATTAGAGTACTTGACTTTTTTTATTAATCCAAATAATATACCAATCTACAATAGTAGAAATTAAATTAGAGTACTTGACTGCGAAGGCCCGCGCCAAGGCCGTTCGTCATCTACAATAGTAGAAATTAAATTAGAGTACTTGACTGAGATTGATCAGGTTAAGGTTTCGTATATCTACAATAGTAGAAATTAAATTAGAGTACTTGACAGGTAAAGACCTACGTATCGATGAGCTACATCTACAATAGTAGAAATTAAATTAGAGTACTTGACCGAAGTTCCACGCGGGGTCGTTGATCAGATCTACAATAGTAGAAATTAAATTAGAGTACTTGACCCGCTATACCGATCCGTTGATGGTGTCCATCTACAATAGTAGAAATTAAATTAGAGTACTTGACACGATGCTCATGTCATGCAGGCGCTGCTTATCTACAATAGTAGAAATTAAATTAGAGTACTTGACAGTTTCTGCACAATCCGCTGATTGCCATGATCTACAATAGTAGAAATTAAATTAGAGTACTTGACCCAGCGCAAGGACAACTACACCATCAGCATCTACAATAGTAGAAATTAAATTAGAGTACTTGACTCTAATGTGCTGCAAAGATACGAAAAAACAATGATATACAAAAACTTTTATATTATTATTTTTAATTAAATTTTATGGGGTTATTATTACCATCGTTCTAAAATAATAATTATAGTGCTGATTTTTAAATAAAAAGATAAAAACACGTAAAATTGTAAAGACAGAGGTTTGCAAAGTCAAAAGTACAAAATATCCTTATCTCGATGGATAGCATTGCCATATTTCTGTAGTTTTACTCCATTCACATCAAATACGATGACACTATCGCCTCCATCAAATTTCTTAGCGAATAGTTCTTCTATTATGACGCGAAGATTATTGAGTATTCTTTCGGTATTGTTTACTTCATATACAGAATACTGTAAGCGTATAGCTCCATGCTTGGTCAGTGCCTTAGCAAACTTAGTTCTTAATTTGTCGTCTTGAATGTCATAACTGATGATTAACATAGAACTTTATAATTCAAAGGTTGGATATTGACTTTCTGGTTTTCTTCCCAAAAAGCATCGGTAATAAGATTGGATGTATTTGAATACATTTGTTTTATAAGGAATAAGCGCATCAAAGAACACGCGGCAATAGTCGCCATTCCTGTCAACTTTTAAGTGATATTCACCCTTTTGAACCATAAAATCACGTTCCGAGAATTGTTTTCTGTTCCAGGCTGTGCGGACGGTTTTGTCAATGATAGGGCGAAATGGCTCCATCAAATCGCATACGAGTGACTTGCGCTTAAACCACATACGATGATACACTCCCACGTAAAGATCAAAGCCGAACATGCGTACAAAGCATTCGATATAATTGAACAGCATGGTATAACCAATGTCGAGCGTAGCATTTAGGGCATCACATTTAGTACGAGGACGTCGCTGATGCCAATTATGATCCTGATAAAAAGCCTTGAAGAAAACCTTTGCTGCTGTTCCCTCGATTCCCATCAGCGAATCATATTCATCTACATCTGGCAAAGTTTCGAGACAAGCTGTCAAAGTAGCACGTGATTGTTTAGTCAGTTCATCCTTGCATCGTGTATCGGCAAGTGCTTTCTCCTGATTGATGATTTTGTTCCTCACAATGATTTTTGCAATGGAAATATCCTCCTTGTCGAGATCATATTGCCGCTTATGAAGCAGGAAGTTCGCTTCAGCCGAATTTGCCCAATAAAAAACCGGACGGAAAGATGGCTTCATTACAACAAGAGCAACACCAAACTTCTGGCATTTCTCCAGCAATGGAGTTGTGATGCGAATATTACCAATGACAAAAAGAGCAAGTATTTTTTGAAACGGTAGTTTCGTCAATGTCTTAGCCTTGTCACTGTCTTCAACATTTTCCTCCAGCAAAAGTTCTCCATTGCTGACACGCAGGCTTCGCTCATGGATGCAATTGATAACAAAGATGGTACGAAATTCTATGTCTTTATGTGTAAACATTATCTACTGGGCTTTTTTCACAAAGATTTGTGAATATACAATATCTGCACTTTTGTTCTACAATTTCTACCTCATCTGTATATGGGTTATAAGCACGCATACTTTTGACAAAATCTTCAAATTCTTTAGCACCTTGTTCTTCCGGCAAATCAATATAATGTTTCTTATTATTTGTGTAGTCATACAAAGATAGTTTCTCTACCTCATATCCCATCTCTAAAAGACAAAAGTATTGCGCCCAAAGCTGGTAGATATGGCGAGGATAAATCTTATCAACCTTTGTTTTTCTCTCTACCAATTCCTTGGTTTTGGTATTATACATATCTATCTTCCCAACGATACCATACTTTTCAGAAAGAACTGGTAATGCTAAAAGGACCTCTTTCCTATTATTTTGTCTTTTGTCATCAATAGTATTATGAACAGCAGTTCCCTTATAAAGATGCTCTGCTTTATACACACTATCATCCGCCTCCATATACACATTATGAAGGTATATAGAGTACGGACAATAGAGGTAATTGCCGATTAGACTTATTGGGATAAGATTATCGGTCATTTTAGAGAATCCTTATATGGCTTTTGCGCAAATGCTAACCATTCCTTCTCACTAATCTTTATAGTCTTTTTCTGTTTCATTATTTGTTCTAAAACTAAGATGCCCTTACGAGCTATATTATATGCACCATTTGCATCGGAATCAACTGGTAGTTTAGCCTTCTCCTGTTTCTCTGGTGAATCTACATTAAGATAATCAGAAGACAGGTAAAACTTTCCATCTGCCTTAATGACAGGCGATATTATATAATCCTTGTCTTTCTCATCTTTTGCATTCGGATCAGAGTTGCGTAGCTGAACAATGTAGCGTATGATACGGAAGAATTCTTCGAAAAAGCCTCTATTTCCTAATTCTTTTAATTCTTCTGATATTGATTGATGCTCTGCCACATTGTAAGTACAGATTTTATCCCTCATATCTTCAGATACTTCTACATCATATTTCTCGAAGAACGTCATAAACTCATCCGTCAAGACGATATGTTTACGTGATGGATAGCCATTTACATCATGATAGAAAACGATTCTATCACCATGAGTTCCTATAGTCCACTTGTTAATAGAATCAATTGTGACACCGAAGTCGATATAATCGAATGAAAACACGAATTCTTTCTTCTTCTTATCATATCCGATTGCAGAGAATTTTGACAACAGCTTTTTAGCCTCGGTTAATGTCTTGATTCCTCCAAAAGTGAAAAGATTGGCAAAACCAGTTACAGGATCAATCTTACTTGTCATCCAAGCAGGAACAAAGAAGATTATACCATTCTGAACCACGTTATCGTCATTTTTATTAAGGTCAACCGAATCCATTGCCGTTAGTTGTAATGCATTAAGAATACCGCCAGGTGCATTCTTGTCTAACGTCTTATCTGTGTAGAATGATAGTTTACGTACCAACATTCGTTCAAACAACTGATATACGCTAGACAAGTATTTCTGACGAGCAGATTTAAAACCCTCGCTGAGTTTTTCCATTACAATAATAGCTTTGTTATCAACTGCCATTTTTGCAATCTCGTGAACAGCCTGACTTAGATAGCCCTCCTTCAGAGTGCTTATTTTATCAATTTCATCCCAATCGGCCTTTTGCTGCTTAATCTTATCTGCCTTATCCTTGAGCAGTTGATGATAATCTGTACTAAGATTATGCTGTTCATCAGTAATAATATTCAAAGACTTCTGACGGATGATGGTACCATTTGGTTTCATAAGAGTAACGTAAAGAAGGTTACGTTCGCCCCTATCTATGCCGATAATGTTGAATTTCTCAGCTGTCTCAGCAAGATACTTACGAACCGATTCATTCAGCCTTTTTAGTACATCTTTTTCATCAGGCACTTTATAGTTCTGTGTCATAGACAGATGTAGTGTCATCTGGTCACGAGTGAAACGCTTGTCCTTATACAGGGAATACTTAAAAGTACTCTCCTTTTTAGGATTCATTTCATTCTTGTTCCTCAATATGCTTAATTTGGTAGTTTCATCTAATTTGTGAGTTTCCTTTTTCTCCAAAGAAGCTCTACGATACATTATTTTACCTGCACCCAAATCAAATACGGATTCGTTCTCATTCATCATAGAGCGGAAGAACATTGTATGAAGGTTCTCTCGTCCATGTGATTTGCGCAAAGGTTCATCCGCACGCTGAATTTGACCGATGAGAGTTTTATTTGGAACAAAATAGTTCAAGTCTTTGTTTGATATACGGAAGAAATACATATGACGATTCTCGCCACTTTTGACGATTCCATTTACTGCTTCTTGCAAATCCTTGACAGAGACGTACTCATAGTATTTAGAGCTGCATGTATCAACCATATTTATTAGGTCTTCTTTAACTTCCCAAGAATGTTTCCCTTTGGGATTGTAATCTACAAACTCTTTTATGCGATCAATACTTTGAGCAGCCTTTACCAACTGTTCAACAAATTTTTTATCTCTTTTTTTGAACTCTCTGCATATTAAAACAGCTTCATAAGTCTTAGGAATATTTACTTGGACTAATTGCATTACACCCTTTAGACTTGATGAAGCTGCATTCAGCTCATCTTTACCTTCTTTATATATAAATGTAATTGCTCCACGTCCAAGTGTACTTTTAAGATATTCTATGACCCAATCTCGTAAGCTTGTATCTGACAAACTTATAGATTCATTTTTGCCATTAGCTATTGTGAACTGTTTTTTAAACGTATCTTGAGTAGTTTGATAGTAAATCAAATGTTGCAGTTCACTATCTTCATTTCTTTTATTCGAGGCATTTCTGCGTGGGAAGAAATGATGATAGTTTGCAACACCAATATAATAGTCATATAATACTTCGTTTCCTATATGAGAGACTTCTTTTCTAAATAAATAGCCTCTATGTCTTGTTCCGTGTCGATCATCTGCAACTGTAAATCCATTCAAGAATTCCTTAGCATTTTCTCCAAAATACAACGGAAACTGTTCTTCTCTATTGTTGTTTTGTAGCACATAGTTTCGGACAAGATTATATGAATGATCTATGTCTCTTAGTTTTTCAATAATCTTATCATACTCTTCATAAAACGCTTCGTCTCGTTCCGAATAGTCATCAGGACATGATAAGCTCTTAAGAGAATGATTTAACGAAACGACAACATCCATTAGTCTCTTGAATGCAGTCTTTCTTTCTCCTTTGAATGTTTCTGAATCAGAGTCTGAGTAAGCCTTAAAACGCATCTGAATTAAGTCAAATATGTTTTCATACTTTTCTTTTTGAACATCCTTTGCCTTTAGATTATTGAAATAAGTACATACATCAATATCACTCTCCAGATCTATTTGAATGTATTGATTAATCTCTTGAATTGAAACGACCTTTCTCTTTGGGGTATTATCTTTCTTCCATTCAACCATATTCTTAAGTTTCATACCATCATTAAGCAATGCTGCTGAAACTGGAAAAAGGTTGTTGGCGCTAAGATAGATTTGAGAAAGATTATGCTTTTTTAAATTTTCTAGCAGAGTCTTCACAATATTATCTTCAGCTCCAATCAGCCCCAATTCCCCTAAAGTGCCAACAATTGACTCTAGTTTGTCTTCTAATTCTAAATCATTAGCAATAACATCAATAACGGCTTCTCTGTCTGAAAGTATTTGCTTGTATAGAGTCTTAAGTTTATACAGCTTTTTCTCTTTCATTTCTTTAGATACCAAATTTTGATTGTGCTGATTGATTGAACTATTTAATGATGATACAACTGCATTAAATTTGTCTATACCTGCTTGAGAAAGATAATAGCAATACATATCTGGGGAGAAGTATTCTCCCAGATATTCTTCTTTTCCCAAAACTTCACATACTTTTTTTGCTTTTTTACAAATACTGAAGAATCGGAACATGTTTTCATGAACACATCGATATGCAACAGAGTTCTTCTTCATGCCATAGACATTTTTACGGCTCGTAAATAACTTGTCGCAATACTGTGTCATGCGAGTTGCTTGTTCTATAATGTGATTAACATGTGCAATCTCATCAGAAGACAGAATATCAGTCCCTTTTGCAAATTCTACAAGTTCACTAATTAAAAAGTCCTTAGAAAATAATTGACTATACCCAAACTCTTTGTCTGGTTCTCCTTCCTGCTTGATGACCTTTGTGAAATAATGATTCTTTGAGTCATCTTTTAGAAAATTTGAAATATTAGCACAAAGTTTACCTTTGATTTCTGCAATGGCTTTGGTTCTTTCCTCTTCTTTGTTTTCGTTCTCACTTCTTTTATCATAAAGTTCAGCTAAAGAACAAACAAGATATACAAAGTTATCTTCTTTATTGTCTTGATAGTCTTTTTGGACAGACTCAACAAAACCGTCCAAACACTTTTGGATATGGTATTGATGGTATTTATCTATAATCGGTTTAAGTTTCTTGTAATCTTGATAGAATTCTTCGTCATTGGTTGTGAGTCTTGTCTTACCATCCTCATCTTTTATCTCTACTGACGAATGTTCCAAAAACTTTACTTCCCCGTTCTCAAATGTAACAGGGTCTAATCTCATTCTGAGAGTAACATCACGTCTAAACATCTGCGTGAAATCTGTGTACTTTCTAAATTCCATAATATATTATTTTTTATTCAATCTTAACGATAAGAGCATTGTGTTAGCCTCTCCTCCAGCAACTCATACCTGTCGGCTTTCTCCATAATAGGATACTCGCCCCAACCTGTCTCCATTCGGTTTTTACTGATGTGTTCATCGAAGAGAGAGTTGTATGTGGCATCGGTTATGATGCCAAGGTCATGAGCACGATGTACTACAGCAGATATACTGATGCCATACATGTTACGAATGCTGACGAGCTCCTTGATGGAGAGTTCTGAACGGTGATTGCCAAGACGGCGTTTTATGCTCGACGAACTGATAAGCATCGCACTTGCGAAATGATGGCATAGGCGCTCAACGGTAGGGCATTTAAGGGTGATGTCTGTCTTCTCGTTGTGAAACTGTTCTTCCGCTATGGGATGAATACTGAGAAGAAGATGTGCCAGTTCGTGAAGAGCGGTGAAACGTTTTCGCTCAGTAGTAGTACATGATTGGGTATTGACGATAACCACCGGCTGCACATTGTTTATTATAGTAGATGTTCCTAATAGCTCCGTTGAACCTACATCCACCTCCAGGACCATGATGCCCAATTCTTCCAACATCTCATAGACAGAATGAATTGGATGGTTGCCAATGACGATGTGTTGTCGAAGCAGATATGCTGCTTGCTCCGCGTCATCGTAGTTGCTGATCTGAAAGCCCCGAAGCGGATTGACGAAAGAAAAAGTACGATTCACCATTTCTTCCTTTGCAAAACATTCCTCAATGCTATGAATTACCTCAGCCTCTATCATTTCTGCCTTTCTGCTTGGGATGTCTTTCTCGTAACGAAAACTCATCGGGGAAATCGATACTTGGGTCGTATAGAAAAAAGGAACTGGCACGTCACAAGCTTTGGCAATAGCTTTCAGTGTCTTCTCGGAGGGATTCAGCAATCCACGCTCAATCTTCGAGATAGACATCTTGCTTATCGCGTCAGTCCCCATTTTAGAAACCAGTTCATCCATCGAAAAATGCTTCCGACATCGAGCAATTTTGATTTTGATTGGAGATAAAATAACCATTGTTTTTCACTTTTTAGGTTACAAATATGCAGATAATATTATTTGTAACCAAATTATTTAAGTTTTTTTTGCTTTCCGAGATGCGAAAAACAATAATTCGAGCAGAAAATACCCTTTTTGAATACAAAATATGCAGATAATTTCGTTAATATTCAAGACAAATTATACTCAAAAGTGCAGAAATCTATTGATACAAGCATCTGCTATCCACTTATAGTATAACAATTAGCAGATTCTGGTCAAAAGATTTGGAAATATCAGATCTTTACACTATCTTTGCACCCGAAACATCAAGAGCAGTCATCTCAGGATGGACTCGCCAACCGAGCTGGTCGCGTTCGATAGAACGCAACAAATGTATTTGAAGCCACGGTGGTCAGTACGATGTGGAAGAATTATTAACTTCAAAAACAATCAAATCATGGAACAGAATGCAACCTATCGTTTCTTCGCTGCTAACTTTGCGAAGAGCACTCCCAACAACTTAGTCAAAAATTTCAATCGTGAGGTCGGTAATCGCGGCTTCAACTCCCAGCGTGCAGCCTATGACGTCGCACTTATTGACGAGTTCATCCGTCGCGGCATCGACGTCTCAGCCGTATTTGACGGAACCATCACCAAGTTCGCTCATCATGTGCAGCTGGACGACACCGGTACTAAGCTGGTTCTGACCGAAGACTAACTCCTCCCCCTATACCTATAAAAAGCCCATGCATCCGTCTGCTCTGGATGTATGGGCTTTTTCTCTTTACTGAACAGAATCAGGCTTATCAAAGACAAAAAATACCCGATAACCCGTGGAAATGTACCAAAAATCGATAGATTTCCACGGGTTATCCGTACATTTTAGGCAAAAATGCATATTATGATTGCCAAAAAAATGAACTTGAATGTGGACAAATTGATCATCCCAGAAGGACATTTTGTTCAATAGCAGGACAACTTGTACCCCATTCCCTCTCAAAACTAATTTGGCACAACGATTGCAAGAATTAAGGTGAACGCGAAAGCGAAAGAATCCTGAAGATTCCAAACCGAACGTCCAGAAAATTATGTTTAACTTTTAATCAACCGAAAGGAGGTAAGATTATGTTACAGATGACAAGATTCAATGATCAGAACTGGTTCCCAACGCTGTTCAACGACTTCTTTGACAACGATTTCTGGATGACCAGCACCAAGAAGAACGTTACCGCTCCTGCCGTCAACGTCATCGATGAGGAGAAGGGGTACAAGGTTGAAGTGGCTGCTCCTGGCATGACCAAGGAGGACTTCCAGATCAAGCTCGACAACTACAACAACCTCATCATCGCCCTGGAGAAGAAGACCCAGACAGAAGACCACCAGAAGAAGACCAACAAGTATCTGCGCCGTGAGTTCAGCTATTCTAAGTTCCAGCAGGCCTTCACCCTTCCAGACGACGTAGAGAAGGACAAGATCACCGCCAAGATGACCGACGGTGTCCTTACCATCGACATCCCAAAGAAGGAACCAGCGCCAGTCATTGACACCAGCAGGATGATTGACATCCAATAACGGATCTTGCAAATAGACACCAACCCGTTGTCATGATCATCATCGTCAACAGTTTCATTAAGAAATTGCATTGACACACAAACAAAAGAAGGAGGGAGGAACCACAATGGCTCTTACCTCCTTTTTTGTAATAATATCTACAAAACCTCCCAGTGACCACCTTTATCGGGACCAACTCGACGGATGAGCATCTGTTCCTGCATTTGCTTCATATGCTTCGACACTGCACTTCGGTTGATACCCAAAGCGCTGGCGATGGCAGTCGTTGAAATCTGTGGATTCTTGCGAATAAGCTCGATGATGAACTCCTTGGTTTTCTGTCCACCTTTTCTGTCCACCTTTGAGGCTTTCTGTCCACCTTTTATTTGTTCATCTTGTTTTTTCTGTCCACCTTTTTGGATTGCATCCAATTCTATTGAGGCAGTGAAAGCCTCAATGTCACGCTTCAGCTGTTCGAAATGAAGTTCGGTCATGCAATTCAGGAATATCTCAAGGTCTTCTGTCTCACGCGTGTCTATCAAAGCCTGAATATACTTTGCCTTATCCTCTTTCATTACTTTGGTAGGAAGCACACCAAACTCCATCTGTAGCAGATTCATCAAGAGACGACAAGTCCGTCCATTGCCATCTGCCCAAGGATGGATAGTGACCAATTCGTAATGAGCCCAGAAGCTCAGTTCATAGATGGCGATAGCATCGGTAGGATCGACGGCCTTACGTCGGACATTCAATTCATCGCAAAAGGCCTGCAACTTAGCCGGCACCTTCTGGAAGGCCATATAAGATTTCCCTGCAAATCCTGCTGTGACATTAAGCAATCGGAAATCGCCTTTTGCTGCCGAGAAGTCGCCCATGATAGTATGATACTCATTGCCCGTATGCTCCATGACCTTAGCAGACAAAGTTCTCAAGGATTCGGGGGTGACGTCCTCATGTGTCTTGATCCAAGGCAATCCATACTCATATGCAGCTTTCAGATCAAGGTTCATCATCTGCTCCATTAGGCTTCTACCCTTGGCCGTGATACCTTCGTCAAAGAGTAGCAGATTCTCCAGTTCTGTCACAGTACTACCTTCAATGGCAGTGGAATGGGTAATAACCGAGTACAGATAGAACTTCTCATAATCTATCTGCTCAGAAATCCCCAACCTACTGTGCTCTGCAAGGAGATGGAGCAATATGTCCCTGTTTTGCTGAGTCATGCCCTTGAATAGAAATAGAATTAAAGAGGTAAGAACCACAAAAGTTCTTACCTCTTATTATTAAAAGAGTGCTAAATTACTCCTCGACCGCAGCCTGGGCGGCAGCGAGACGTGCGATAGGTACGCGGAATGGAGAACATGATGCATAGTTCATGCCGACCTTTGCGCAGAACTTAACTGATGAAGGCTCACCGCCGTGCTCACCGCAGATACCGGTGCGCATGCCTGGGCGTACTGAGCGACCCTTCTGAACAGCCATTTCGATGAGCTGGCCAACACCGTGCTGATCGAGTACCTGGAATGGATCCACCTTGAGGATCTTCTTCTCGAGGTAAGCAGGGAGGAACGAAGCAATATCGTCGCGTGAGTAACCGAAGGTCATCTGGGTGAGGTCGTTGGTACCGAATGAGAAGTACTCAGCCTCAGTAGCGATGCGGTCAGCGGTCAGGGCAGCACGTGGGATCTCGATCATCGTACCGATCTCGAACTCGAGCTCAACGCCCTCCTCAGCGAATACCTCCTTGGCAACACGCTGGATGATAGCCTTCTGCTGCTTGAGCTCGTAGAGGATACCGATGAGTGGAACCATGATCTCAGGATGTGGATCGTAACCCTCCTTCTTGAGCTGGCAAGCAGCGCCGAGGATGGCACGGGTCTGCATAGCGGTAATCTCAGGGAAGGTGATGCCAAGACGGCAACCACGGTGACCGAGCATTGGGTTGTTCTCAGCCAGTGAGTTGACGCGCTTGCGGATCTCCTCAACCGATACGCCCATCTCCTTAGCCATGGTCTCCTGACCAGCAGCATCGTGAGGAACGAACTCGTGGAGAGGTGGATCGAGCAGACGGATGTTGACGTGCAGGCCGTCCATTGCCTTGAGGATGCCGTAGAAGTCAGCCTTCTGGTATGGCAGGAGCTTAGCAAGAGCCTTCTCGCGACCCTCAGCAGAGTCAGCGAGGATCATCTCACGCATAGCGATGATCTTCTGGTCGTCGAAGAACATGTGCTCGGTACGGGTCAGACCGATACCCTTAGCGCCGAATGCACGGGCAACCTCAGCATCGTGTGGAGTGTCGGCATTGGTGCGAACCTCCATCTTGGTGTACTTGTCGCAGAGGTCCATGAGCTCCTTGAAGTCGCCTGAGAGCTCAGCAGCCTTGGTCTTGATCTCACCATCGTAGACCTGACCAGTGGTACCATTGAGCGAGATGTAGTCGCCCTCGTGGTATACCTTGCCCTCGATCTCGACAGTCTTGGCCTTGTAGTCGACGTTGATAGCACCTGCACCTGATACGCAGCACTTGCCCATACCACGAGCCACAACGGCAGCGTGAGAGGTCATACCACCACGAGCGGTGAGGATACCCTCGGCAGCAGACATACCAGCGAGGTCCTCAGGAGAGGTCTCGATACGTACCATGATGACCTTGTGACCGTTGGCATGCCACTCCTGAGCGTCGTCAGCGTGGAATACGATCTGGCCGCAAGCAGCACCAGGAGAAGCAGGCAGACCCTGGGTCATTACCTTAGCCTTCTTGAGTGCCTCCTTGTCGAATACTGGGTGGAGGAGCTCGTCGAGCTTGTTAGGCTCGCAGCGGAGGATGGCGGTCTTCTCGTCGATCATGCCCTCGTGGAGGAGGTCCATGGCGATCTTGACCATTGCAGTACCGGTACGCTTACCGTTACGGGTCTGGAGGAACCAGAGCTTGCCCTCCTGAACGGTGAACTCCATATCCTGCATGTCGTGATAGTGGTGCTCGAGCTTATCCTGAAGGGCGTCAAGCTCCTTGTAGAGCTCAGGCATAGCCTCCTCCATTGAAGGATACTTGGCTACGCGCTCCTCCTCAGAAATGCCAGCACGCTCAGCCCAACGCTGAGAGCCGATCTTGGTAATCTGCTGTGGGGTACGGATACCAGCCACAACGTCCTCGCCCTGTGCATTGATGAGGTACTCACCATTGAAGAGGTTCTCACCGTTGCCTGCGTCGCGTGAGAAGCAAACGCCGGTAGCCGAGGTGTCGCCCATGTTGCCGAATACCATGGCCATAACCGAAACGGCAGTACCCCACTCGTCAGGGATACCCTCCATCTTACGGTAAAGGATAGCACGCTCGTTCATCCAGCTGCGGAATACAGCGCAGATAGCGCCCCAGAGCTGTACGATAGGATCGGTTGGGAA
>JAZUEP010000095.1:0-8055 GCA_045640225.1 Bacteroidales bacterium
CAAGGCAACAGGAAGACAGCTCCTCCCCATCCCCACGACGGATGAACGGCACTCGGCAAACGTCCCCTACCGCTACTACCTCAACTACTGTACCTTCGGTTACTCCATGACCACCTGGACCTGGGACCGCTGGCAGAAGGAGATAGACTGGATGGCCCTCCACGGCATCAACATGCCTCTGGCTGCCGTCGGTTACGAATGCGTATGGCGCAACGTGATGCTCAAGCTCGGCTACACGCAGAAGGACGTTGACGAGTTCATCGCCGGTCCGGCCTTCCTTGCCTGGTGGGAGATGAACAACCTCGAGGGCTGGGGCGGACCTAACCCCGACAGCTGGTATACGCAGCAGGAAGCGCTGCAGAAGCAGATCATCGCCCGTATGCGCGAGCTCGACATCCATCCCGTCCTGCCCGGTTACAGCGGCATGGTGCCCAGCAAGTTCCTCGCCACAGTTCCTGATGGTTCTCCATCAGGCGACAAGGACAATGGCGAGTCGGCCATCTCGACCGTGCAGCTCTGGAACGGCTTCACCCGTCCTGGCATCCTGATGCCTACCGACCCGCGCTTCAAGCAGTTCTCTGACATGTTCTACGCCGAGAGTGTCCGCCTCTTCGGCCGCGCTGACTACTATTCGATGGATCCATTCCACGAGGCAGCCAATCTGCCTGCCGACCTCGACCTGCCCGCCTGTTTCCGCGCCGTCAACGACGCCATGAAGCAGGCCAATCCTAAGGCGAAGTGGGTTTGCCAGGGATGGTCGGAGAATCCACGTCCCGAGATGCTGCAGACCATCGCTCCGGGCGACGTCATCTTCCTCGACCTCTTCAGCGAGTGCCGTCCGCAATGGGGTGCTCCATCCATCTGGTATAAGGAGAACGGCTACGAGCAGCACGACTGGTGCTTCTGCATGCTCGAGAACTTCGGCGCCAACATCGGCATGCATGGCCGCATGGATCAGCTCATCAACAACTTCTACATGACCAAGGGCCACCCCAAGGCACAGCATCTCGTAGGCATGGGCCTGACTATGGAAGGATCTGAGACCAACCCAGTGATGTACGAGCTGATGTGCGAGCTGCCATGGCGCCCCGCGAAGTTTACACGCGAGGAATGGCTCCGTGGCTACGTCCAGGCCCGCTACGGCCGCGACGACGCTGCAATCCAGGAAGCTTGGGCCATCCTCGGCCGCGAGATCTATAACTGTGGCGAGGGCAACAACCAGCAGGGTCCTCACGAGTCGATCTTCTGCTCGCGTCCGTCGCTCGACTGCTTCCAGGCTTCGTCGTGGAGCAAGATGCAGAACTACTACGACCCTACCACCACAGCCGATGCCGCCCGCCTCATGGTGAGCGTGGCCGATCAGTTCCGTGGCAACAATAACTTCGAATACGACCTCGTCGACGTGCTGCGCCAGGCTATTGCCGACCGTGCACGCATCGTCTACAACCAAGCCGTGGCCGATTTCAAGTCGTTCGACAAGCGCCGCTTCCGCACCGACAGTCAGGAGTTCCTGCGTCTGTTGCTCCTGCAGGACAAGCTGCTGGGCACACGCACGGAGTTCCGCGTAGGTCGTTGGACCCAGCAGGCTCGTAGCCGCGGCACCAACGAGGCCGAAAGCGACCTCTACGAATGGAATGCACGCGTACAGATCACCACCTGGGGCAACCGCTACTGCGCTGACACCGGCAAGCTGCGCGACTATGCCCACAAGGAGTGGCAGGGCATCCTCAAGGACTTCTACTATCCACGCTGGCAGCACTACTGGCAGGTGCTGCAGGACGAACTGGACGGCAAGTTACCAGTCCTCCCTGTCGGCAACTCGTCATGGGTCAAGAACTGTCTGGACAATCCGGCCCTCACCATCGACTGGTACGCCATGGAGGAGCCTTGGACGCTCGACCACACGCCTTATTCTCCCAAGCCTGAGGGCGATGTCGTGACCGTGGCAAAAGAAGTATTCCATGCAATATTTGAATAAGGTATGCGCCGCTTCCTCATTCTTTCATTCTTCCATCTTTTCATTCTTTCAATTCTATCAGCTCAACCCAAGCTGACAGACTACGTCGATCCACGCATCGGCTCCGAGGGCGAAGGCCGTGTCTTCGTCGGTCCTTCGGTGCCCTATGGTATGGTCAAGCCGTCGCCCGACTGCACGTCGCTCAACAACTCCGGCTGGGCGCCCATGCCTACGCAGGTCGATGGCTTCAGCCAGACGCACGTGAGCGGTACGGGCGGCGGTCCGAAGTATGGCAACGTGCTGATACAGCCGTTCACCGACGATTTTGCGGCCACCTCGCACCCCCAGCTGCGCCAGAGCGAAGAATGCCACGTCGGCCTCTACCGCACCACCTTCAGCAATGGTATCAACGTGCAGATCACAGCCTCAGAGCACGCCAGCTATTACTCGCTGCACTATCCCGACGATGCACCGCAGTACCTCACCATCGATGCCGGCTGGTACCTGGGCAATCACTCGGCTCCCGATCTGCGCGAGCAGCAGCAGTTCGTTTCGTCCGAGGTCGAGGTACGCAACGACCGCGAGGTCTCGGGCCTGACGCGTATCCGTGGCGGATGGAACAACGGCCGTGCCTACACCGTCTACTTCTACCTCATTGCCGATCATCCGTTTGTCCGCACGCTGCCGTGGGACAATCACGGTCAGCGGGGCGTCAACCTGGAGTTTGCGCGCACCGACACGCCCGTCCAGCTGGCCGTCGGCATCTCGTTTGTAGGCGAACGCCAGGCATGCGTCAATGCGCACGAGCAAGCCAGCTTCTCTGCCGCTCAAAGTCATTGCACCGAGGCGTGGCAACAGCTCTTAGGTCGCGTCGAAGTCGACCCGTCGACGCCCGACAAGGAGCGCCGCATGTTCTACACCGCCCTCTACCATACGATGCTCGAACCCGTCGACCGTACGGGCGAGAACCCGGGGTGGACCGACTACGTCGACAACGACCCTTCGCAGGGGCTCGTGCCCTACTACGACGACTTCTACGCCATCTGGGACACCTACCGCACCTCGATGCCGCTCATTACGTTGCTCGACCCTGACCGTCAGACCAGCATCGTCAACGCATTGCTCAATATCTACAAGCGCGACGGCTACATGCCCGATGCCCGCAGCGGCAACAGCAACGGACGCACACAGGGTGGTTCGAACGCCGACATCGTCATTGCCGACGCCTTGGCCAAGGGACTCGACATCGACTACGAGCTGGCGCTGCGAGCCATGCTGCAGGATGCAACGGTTCCGCCGGGAGGCAACGAGGAGGCCGAGGGCCGTGGCGGACTGCTGCCCTACCTCTCGCTCGGATATGTTCCATACGGCATCCCACGTGCCGGTACGCGCACCGTCGAGTACGCGTTCAACGACTGGGCCATCGCGCAGGGGGCTCGACGCCTGGGCCGCGAGGATCTCTACGAACAGTACATGCGACAGTCCGCATCGTGGAAGAACCTCTGGCGCTCAGATTACGTGAGCGACGGGACGCGTGGCTTCATCCTGCCGCGCGACAAGGACGGCCGCTGGCTCGACCGTCTGCCGTTCGGCCACAGCCTGCTCCAGCCTCAGTCCTTCGTCTACGATCCGACGGTCTCGTACGAAGGTCCCTGGTACGTCAAGTGGTGGGACTGCTTCTTCTACGAGGCTTCGTCGTGGGAGTATTCGCTGGCTGTTCCGCACGATGTTCCCGGCCTCATCGAGGCTTGCGGCGGATCCGAGGCATTCGAGCATCGCCTCGACACCTTCTTCGACAAGCGCTACTACAACGTGGCCAACGAGCCGTCGTTCCTCACCCCGTGTCTCTACCACTGGATCGGTCGTCCCGACAAGACCAGCGACCGCGTGCTACAGATCATCCGCGACAATTACGACGACTCGCCGCTCGGCATTCCGGGCAACGACGACTCAGGCTCGATGTCGTCGTGGCTGGCCTTCCACATGATGGGCCTCTACCCCAATGCCGGTCACGACTATTACCTGCTGCATACGCCCGTACTCCGACAGACTACGCTCCACCTCACCAATGGCAAGACGCTCGTCATCCGCGCGCCAAAGCTCAGCGACAGGAACTTCCGCGTGAAGCGCATCCTGCTCAACGGCACAGAGCTGACCGACCATCGCGTCAGCCACCAGCAGCTGCTCGAAGGCGGCGAACTGGTCTTCGAGATGGTAAAAGGTACGCCAACCGTAGGCGACCCGACGCCGATGCCTGCACCCTCCGACGGCAAGGAGGCGCTGCGTCAGGCCAAGTATCAGATCTCGTTCGCGCTCCATGGCCAGACGCGCCGCTTCAATGCCGACGTCACGCCATTGGCCGACGGTTCGCTCCGCCTGGATTGGGGCATCCAACGCCACGCCGACTACTGGACAGGCTCGTATACGATGACCGCCGAAGCGCTCGCACATGCACAGTCGCTCTGCTACCAGCAGCCGGTCTGGCATCAGCATCTCACCCTCGATAGCTCGACGTTCTGCATCCTCTCGCGCCATGCTTACCAGGCTGCCAAGAATGCCGGCGGCTGCCACTTCAACCATACGTTCTGGAAGCTTGCCGACACCGACGATGGTCTGCTGCACCTTGTCGACCAACACGAAGGTGCGGAGATGTGGGTGCGCGACGACGCCGCCCTTCCGCTGATTATGCGAATGCATAACAATCCGGTCGAGATCGATTGGCAGATTGCGGACACAACTCATTAACTGTTTTACCTCTTCATCTTTTTACCTCTTTACCTTCGTGAAACGACTCCTCTCCCTCGACATTCTGCGCGGACTCACCGTATTCGGTATGATACTGGTCAACAACGGGTACAACCAATCCTTCGCGCCGTTGGGTCACTCCCGCTGGAATGGCTTGACGCCTTGCGACCTGGTGTTCCCCTTCTTCCTTTTCATGGTGGGCGTCTCGATCTTTATTTCGCTCAACCGCCATGCGGGAGAGCCCGGTATCACAGCCAAGATATTGCGCCGTACTTTGCTGATGTTCGTCATCGGCGTGTTGTTGCATGCCTGGGATATGATATTGGGCGGCGAAGCTGCCGAGATACCGTCCCGCATTCGTATATGGGGCGTCCTGCAGCGTATTGCTCTCTCCTACTGTGGTGCGTCGTTCATCTTCCTGGCTTTTAAGGGCCTCCACCTCTGGAAATTCACCATCGGCCTGCTCGGCATCTACTCCCTCATCCTGATTGTGGGCAACGGATACAGCGAGGTGGCCTCCGACAACTGGCTGGCCCTCGCTGACCGCTCGCTGTTCGGCGAGCACCTCTACCGCAAGATGCTCGACGGCCGCTCGCCGGTCGATCCCGAAGGTCTGGTGGGCGTCATCGCCGGCATCGCTCATGCGCTGATGGGCGTTATCTGTGGCCGTGCGCTGCTGAAGGGCGGCGATACGTTGTCCGAGCGTATCATGCACCTGCTCGTCATCGCTGCCTCCATTGGCATTACCGGCTATCTGCTCAGCTTCGGCCTTCCGCTCAACAAGCGCATCTGGTCGCCCAGCTACGTGCTCGTTACCTGTTCGATGGCGGCCAGTCTGCTCGGCATCTTCACGTGGATCATCGACATGAAGCAGATCCAGCGCTGGAGCCGTATGTTCCAGTGGTTCGGCATGAATGCTCTCTTCGTCTACATCATCAGCGAGATGTTGCCGTCGGTCTTCCACGCCTCGGGCATCAGCGCCGGCATCTACGGCCTGTGGGCCCTGCTGTTCGGCACCAACGAATGGGCAAGCCTCGGCTATGCTCTCACCTTCGACGGGCTCATGGCGCTTTTGGCCTACATACTGTATAAGAATAAAAAATTCATCAAGATATGAAAAGCTTCCGTTTCCTCAACCTCTGCATTGCCCTCATGGCTTGCGTTCTGACGTCCTGCACGCAGCAGTCCTCGTCATCATCTACCGTCTATAACGTCCTCGACTTCGGTGCTGTGGGCGACGGCACGGCCGACGATGCCGCAGCCATCCAGCGTGCCATCGACCAATGCTCGGCCCAAGGTGGTGGCCAGGTGCTCTTTCCCGCCGGACGCACGTTCCTGTCGGGTCCTGTCGAGCTGAAGTCGAACGTCGATTACCACCTCGAGACCAATGCCGTATGGCTGGCCAATCCCGACGAGTCCATCTACACCATGAGCGCCTTTGGCGAGAACCGTGGCGAAGGCATGAAGTGGATCTGGTGCAAGGACCAGCGCAATATTTCCATCACCGGTCAGGGCACCATCGACGGCAACGGTATCGCCTTCATGGGCGCCGAGTTGCTCGACAGCTACGAACTCAAGGAACTGGCCGACCCTACGTTCGATCCTCGTCCGCACGTGCTGACGCTGATGGGCGTCGAGAAGCTGCAGATACGCGACGTCACCATCCGCAACGGCGCCTACTGGACCGTACACCTCATCGGCTGTCACGATGCCTCGATCATCGGCATCTCGCTGCTCAATAACCTCAAGATCCGCAATGGCGACGGCATCGATATCGACCACTCGACCAAGGTGCGCATCGCCGACTGTTACATCACCTCGGGCGACGACTGCATCTGCCTCAAGAATCGCCGCGAATACGAGGAGTATGGTCCCTGCCGCGACATCGTGGTCACCAACTGCGTGATGACGGGTCGTTCGTGCGCTATCAAGATCGGCTCGGAGAACATGGACAGTATCAGCGACGTCCTCATCCAGAATTGCGTCATCAAGGCATCGAACCGCGGCATCGGCATCCAGAACCGCGACGAGGGCACGGTTACGAATGTCGTATTCGACAACATCATCATCGAGGGCTATTACTTCAGCGACGTGTGGTGGGGCAAGGCCGAGCCTATCTATGTCACCTCCTATCCGCGCGCCAAGAGCAACCACAAGGACGGCAACTGGCGCTTCCCTAAGGGACAGACCGAGGGCCGCTGCGGCGAGGTCAGCGACATCTGGTTCCGCAACTGTATCTGCACGTCCGAGAATGGCTCGTTCATCGGCGGCGACGTACCCGAGAAGGTACACGACATCCATCTGCAGAACTGCCAGTTCACCCTGGGCCGCGTCACCGATTATCCCGGCGGACAGTACGACCTGCGTCCTCGTCAGGGCGAGGGCTTCATCGACGATGCCACGTATGCCGTCTATGTCGAGAATGCCACCAACATCGACCTGCGCGACTGCACCGTCCGTCAGGGCGCCGTCCCGGTCAACAACTTCGGCGGCTTCAAGAAGTTCATTAACGTGAAGTGATGTAGTACAAGCACCTCTTTACCTTTTTACCTTCCGTCTTTCCCTCCTCCATGCGCCCCTACCTTTTTACCTTTTTACATCTTTACCTTTTTACCTTCATCCTCTGCAGCTGTCACCCAGCGACAGAGGATGAGCCGTCCTATCCCCCTTTGCTCAGCGAGGCCGAACTCTGCGCCCACCCCGAACTGCTGGCGGGCATCTATGCGGCCTATCCCGGCCCCGTGCAGACGCAACTTACGCCGGCCCCCGAAGGCTACGAGGCGTTCTACATCAGCCACTATGGACGCCACGGCTCGCGCTTTCAGCCCAGCGATGCGCGCTACGTCGACACGCGCCAGCGCCTTCGCGATGCCCTCGAGGCCGATAACCTCACGCCCTTCGGGCAGTCGTTGCTCGAGCGCATCGAACGCCTCTGCGACTACGCCTGCGGTCATGGCGGAATGCTCACCACCGTCGGCGCACGTCAGCACCGCGACATCGCCCTTCGCATGTATCAGCGCTTCCCCGAGGTCTTCGGCCGCCACCGGCACATCAGCGCACGATCGAGCGTCGTGCCGCGTTGCATCGAGTCGATGCAGGCCTTCGTCGGGCAGCTCACGTCGTGCGATTCCACCTTGCAGATCCTGACCGAGAGCGACTCGTGCTACATGCAGTACCTCTCGTACGACACTCCCGCCATGCGCCGCCTGTCGAAGGACCGCGACACGTGGTATCCCGACTATGGACGTTACGCCCTCTCGCATCTCGAGCTGGGCCGCCTGATGGACACGCTCTTCGTTCATCCCGCCGGCCTCGACAGCCTTATGACGTATGCCGACCTCTACTGGCTCGTG
>JAZUEP010000096.1:0-97556 GCA_045640225.1 Bacteroidales bacterium
ACATTCCATTCCGTTATGGGTGGCACATTCGAAACCGCTGCAGGTGGCACATTCGAAACCGATATGCCCGGCACATTTCATTCCGCTACAGGTGGCACATTCGTTCCTGTTTTGGGTGGCACATTTAATCCGCTGCTATCACAAAAATTTTTCAATTCAACCGCGAAAAGTCAGGTGAACGCTACATAAAACACTTCGATTGCAGACATCATCTGTCAATAATGCTCTATGCCGTCATCAAGCGATTCGATTCTTTGCGGGATCTCAAATAACAGAGGCTGATGCACAAAGAAGATTAAGCATCATTTTGTTAACGCCCCAAGCCAAAAGGTTGGCTAAATCTCTATAATCAAGCGAATTTTGACTATGATCTTGTAAAAGGATATGACTTAGTTCATGATCATAAAGATCACATCTTTCTTCAATCAGGTCGAAACAACAGCCGTCTTCCTCAGGGATTGTATAGTACGGATTCGCACCTAATTGCAGCAGTCTTTTTGATTCCTCAAAGTTATATTGATTTACGGAGTAATATAGATCGATATCTATCTCTTTATGCCCTCTGTTCACCAACTCCTGCTTTGTGCAATCATAGAATTCTTCAAAGGACATCTCTGCAAACCATTGATATATCCAAAGATTATTGTTACTAAATTCGATAGGTGTAAAATCAATATCCATTTCATCTACAAGAATCCTTATGATTTCATGATTGGCTTTTTTCTTGATGCCAATCTTTGCACGAAACCCTTCGCTCCATGACTCAGGATTGTCAATAATTACATCCCATAATTGGGGAATCCAATTTACGGGACAGTGATGTCCATCTATCAGACAGACATTGTCAAAAACCGACTTATCATAAGCCTTTGTCTCGAGCAATCTTTTGACCATATCTAGATCCAAATTAAAAATTGCAATGGTCAAACAATCTTTAATTGGTACTTTCAAGTTTACGGCTTCGCTCATGCTTGATTTCAATTATTAGGCAATTTTATATCCTTATCTAAAAAATGTGTGGTAAAGTATTCTAGCATTTTTTGCGCTGCAGCATCATTGTCTGCATTGACTTCACATTCGAAATAAGAATTATAAATGCCACATGACAAACAGTTTTTGTCCGTTAACTCTTCTGGTTGGCTCAAGCACATAAAACCACGACAATCTACTATTATCAATAGGCCAGGATTCTTCTTCATTCTAAAGATTACTTGAGGATCTTCATACATCAAGCCAGGATTATAAGGATCATCGTCTTCTTCATCTTCGTCTTGCAATTCATTACTATATTCCCAAGTAAATAGATCCAAGAAATCATCACTTGCATTTCGCAACATATCACATAGATTAAAGAGCATATCAGTTTCTAAAGACCCATCTCCATCTTGAAAATGACTCTCTATCTCATAGTATATATTTTTAGCTTTTTCAGTCATATCAATCTAATTATTATTATCTAGCTGATATGCAAGGCAAGTCTAATATAGTTCCATCTGGCTGAAATATTCTACCTGTTGCTTTATCTATAACGATTTGCTGTATACCTCTATTTGGCCGAGGATCCCATTGCCAAGAGAAATCTCCGACTCGAAACTCTGTAAGCTGCTGACCTTTTTGATTGAAAAAAGCACTTTCCTTGCCACAGAAAACCTGAATACCTGCACCATTGAATCTGGCATTACAATCGTCTATCGGGAGATCTGTTAGACTTTCCCCTGTTTCAATATTCAGCAGATACAATTCTTCGCCTTTTGCCGCCAATACATAGTCTCTTAACGGCTCGTCTATCAAGAGTATTTCGTATTCAGGGAATTTCTTTCTGATCACCTCCAATACAGCATGACACTCTTTGAAATCATCATGATATTTTTCATGATAATCCGGATACATGTGCTTTGAATAATCTACATCGGCAAAGTCCATTACATCCAGCTCATACAGAATACCATCTTCCGCGGTATCTCCATACACAACCCAGTCTTCAAAAGTTGATTCTGTATTCTCAGAGAGCTCACAGTTCCAACTATGGTTGTCATCACAGATCCATCCCTCATTAAAGCCGAAAGCCATTGCCGTATTGAAACAGATGTCTCTTGGCCAAAATCTTGGTTTTCCAAATATGTCTTTGGCGTATGGATAAAAGTATGAGCTGTAATCAGCAACTGGCCAGATATCCCAGAATCCGGCATGCATATATACAGAGATATTCAATATAGGTATCTCAAAACTATATTCGAGGTCATGTTCCTCGTTCTCTTCCTCTGCGATAGTAATTTCTGTTATGAAATTTCTGCGACCATGGAAATACTTTACAATACGCTCAATGGTATCATTAAAACATTTCTTGGCATATTCCTTATTTTGGAGAGATCGGCAGGTATTGGGAATGATCAATGATAAATCTACGCTCATATTCAATTACTTTGTAGTGTCCTTTTTTGTCAATTCTTTATACATTTCTAACAATCGAGCCACACAATCACTTTCGGTGAAATCCTTGCTCACAGGGAAGCCATAAGCCTGCATCACGGCACGATCATTGTCCTGATGTGCTTTGCGAAGTTCTTTGTGCATGGTAACTTCATCATACATTACCGACAGTGGGCTTCCTTGATGAATCGCACGGGCATCAAGAATAGCCTGAGCAGTCTGCTCAATCTTTGCACGTTGTGCCTCCGTAGGTGTCGGCCATGGGAAGTTGTTATAGACTATCTCTTTGCTGTAACGATAACGCATTTCCAAACGACCACATACAGCACGCATCCAGGCCATGTGAACGTTGCTGGTCAAAATACCGAAATGATATAAAGTGGCATTTGGTACAATTTGAACAGCATCAGATGATATACTATCACCTGACAAAAATCCCATTGGCACGTATCTGCGTCGTTCCGAAGAAACACGAGGAACAATGATATAATCTACATCATCTGGTTGCGTTAATTGAGCAAACAGGTGAGGGACTTTTGCATAACCATTTGTGGTTTTAGCTTTAGAAGCCTCTCGGAACTGCTTCACGGCCATGACTCGTTCATACAGAATCTTGCTATTCTTAATATCAATAGGTTCCGCATGTTTCAACCATAAACAATAGCGAGTCTTACCTTTGATGAACTCTTCTGCTCCGATATAGGGTCTAATCCATTTGGTCAAACCTGGCTCTTTTGCTAAAAGATCATCCTTCTCTTCCTCGCTGAGCACAAAGAAACCGCCATCGCGAGGTTGATTGCCGAAATACATTTTGGGTGCATCACAGAGAGGTTCTTTGCTTGCTACGACAAAAGTATCTGATCCGGACGTAAGGTATGGACTAATGTTGTCAACATGCTTACAGATTGTTTGATCTGTGCCAGAAAACAGCTTCTTTACAGGAAGATTGTCTTGGCTAAATCCTACAATTACACAATATACAGCTGCTTTTTCGGAAGATTCGCTATTCCACTTGAAAGTGGTATAGGCATAGTTGATGTGTACCTTATAGTCATTTAGAAGAACATTCCACAGAATAGGCACTTGTGATCCTTGACAGATAGAATTGGTAGAAACGAAACCCACCCGAATGTGTGTCCCATCTATGAGCATTGCAGCTTTCTTATACCAACCACAGACATAATCCAGATCCTGAACGTCCTTAATGTTGCCAAATAAATCTAGAATATCCTTCTTCTGACTGCCACCTTGTTCCATCATTCTAGCTCCAATAAATGGAGGGTTACCAATGATGTAACTCAGGTCATGAGGATCTACCACATCTTCCCAGTTGGTTCGAAGCGCATTTCCTTCATGAATGTTGGTATAAGTCTTAAGAGGTAGGTAATCGTTGGTAAATGATACGATTCGCTCTGTTTCAGACATCATCTGAGCCTCTGCAATCCATAGAGCAGTAGTAGCCACCGTTACAGCAAAATCATTGATCTCTATGCCATAGAACTGATGAATGTTGACTTTGATGGGTGAAATCTCTTCAAAACCTAAAACTGCCTGACCTTCATTCAAAGTAGAAATGACGCGATTCTCCAAACGACGTAAAGAGATATAAGTTTCTGTCAAGAAGTTGCCAGAACCGCAGGCTGGATCGAGGAATCGCAGTGAAGCCAGTTTGGTTTGGAAAGATGAGAGTTGAGAAGATCGTTGCTTTCCACGTGGCTGCTCAATGATTCCATCCAATTCTGTTTTAAGGTCATCAAGGAAGAGCGGATCAATGACACGATGTATGTTCTCTATTGAAGTATAGTGCATTCCTCCCGAACGACGTGTTTCAGGATTTAACGTACTTTCAAATACTGCACCGAAAATAGTAGGTGAAATATCGCTCCAATCAAATGCAACGGATGCTTTATCAAGCAAGAAAGATGCTGTCTCTTCTGACACTGGTGGGATAAACTCTCCTGGACGCTGCTTGAATAATGAACCGTTGACGTATGGGAAAGCCGCTAATTTCGGTTCAAGAAAACGGTCTCTTTCCTTTATAGGTGTATCAAGTACCTGGAATAGATCTCGCAATGCCATGCGCATGTTCTCCGGCTTGAATGTCATCAAGTAGTTATAGAACTGATCCTTCTCAAATACTCCAGCATCCTCAGCGTATAGACAGAATACTAAACGAACGCAGAGTACGTTGAGCGCATGCAGATCCTCGGCAGACGGAGCATCACCGAATGGCTTCAGGAATGACTCATAAATGCGACCGACTAATTCACCGGCGGCAATCGAGACTTCCATTTCATGCTTCATTTTGGCATCTCCTTGATCGATGAGAATATTCAGCGTGTGATATTCCTTCTCCAAATTTTCCAAAAGAATGACAAATGGCTCGCCTTGTGGGTTCTCCATATCATAGATGAAGAAAGATTTGAAGTTGCAAGTCACTATCCATCGAGGATGCTTAGAAACTGGCAACTCTTGCGCATAGCGTTTTGCCTGGTCAAATGGATTGATCAGGGAGCCATCGCTTTGTCTGATTGCAGCACGAAGATCTTTGTCAATACTCTTCTGCTCAATCATTACCTTGGAGCTAGGAATGTAGGCATCTATGAAAGATGTATGACTGAGCTTTACTTGACTCTCAAATGAAATTATCGAATAGGGATCTTCCACTCCGAGAACATCATGAAGCAACTGGAGCCAGAAAGTCTGACTCTCACCCTTCTCGTAACCTCGACCTGTCCAGGTTTCGACAAATTTCCTAATTTGCTCTTTACGCTGTGAGTTTTGCATTTTTGTAGATATAAGATGCTGCAAAGATAGGCATCTTTTACGGCATTTCCAAATCTGAGGTTTAGAATCTTTTCTTTTTATTTATATTGTGTAGAAAACTGGGGCATGTGGCATGAGCCATTCTCAAAACAGAAGATTAATACTATCATTTTTAACTTCACAATCTTTTGAGAACGATGCTCCATCTTTTGTTTCAGCCAGTTATAGGGAAGAGGTACAAATCATGCGATTTTTGTGCTCAACTATCAAATCAGCTTGCCAACGTTTTGTGTTGACAAGCTGATCAATTATTAGACGGAGTGGGTAATTACAGAGGTTCACAATCAGAATTATTTCTATCAGTTGCTTTCCATCAATTACGAACTGTTCCAACGCAGCATTTCCACCTTCAAACTTTTGGAGTTCTATCTGAAAAGATGCATCCGATTCGAAATCATAATCGTTATTTGTCTTCAAATAATAACGTTTCTCCTTATAAACAAAGGTCACGATATAATTCTGTACGGCGAAATTATGAAGGGTGTGTCAAAGGTATAAAACCCCAGACACACCCTCTTGCGGGTATTTATTTCTTGTCGTCGGAATGTGGTAATCAAGCCCCTCCGAACTCCATCAGGTAAGCCTTGATGAAGCCGTCGATCTTGCCATCCATGACGCCATTGACGTCGGATGTCTGGTAGCCGGTGCGATGGTCCTTGACGCGACGGTCGTCGAAGACGTACGAACGGATCTGCGAGCCCCATTCGATCTTCTTCTTGCCAGCCTCGATAGCAGCCTGCTTCTCGCGCTTGTGCTCGAGCTCGATGTTGTAGATCTGCGACTTGAGCAGTTGCAGGGCCATCTCGCGGTTCTTTGGCTGGTCGCGCGTCACGGTGCACGACTGTAACAGCTCGGTTTCGACGCCAGTATAAGGATCGAGGTACATGTAGCGGGCACGTACACCCGATTCTACCTTATTTACGTTCTGTCCACCGGCGCCACCTGAACGGAAGGTATCCCAGGTCAGACGTCCTGGATCGATGGTGACCTCGATGGTATCGTCGATCATAGGGAAGGCGAAAACCGAGGCGAACGACGTCATGCGCTTGCCCTGTGCGTTGTAAGGCGAGACACGCACCAGACGATGTACGCCATTCTCGGACTTCAGATAACCGAAGGCCATATCGCCAGAGATTTCGAGCGTCGTACTCTTGATGCCGGCATCGTCGCCCTCAACCAGTTCCTGTACGGTCACGCGATAGCCGTGATTTTCGGCATAGCGCATGTAGAGGCGCATCAGCTGCTCGGCCCAGTCCTGTGCCTCGGTACCACCGGCACCGGCGTTGATCTTGAGGATGCAATCCATGTTGTCCTCCTCGCCCTGAAGCATATTCTTCAGCTCGATCTGCTCGAAGTGGCTGATCGTTGTCTGATATAGTTCGTCTACCTCTTCCTCGGTCACCACCTCTTCCTTGTAGAACTCGAAAGCCGTCGAAAGTTCATCGACGTTCGACTTGGCAGTATTATAGGCCTCGATCCACGAGCGGATGCCTTTTACCACCTTCATCTGTGCCTCGGCAGCCTTCTGATCTTCCCAGAAACCGGGAACCTGGGTGCGGAGTTCTTCCTCCTCGAGCTGGATCAGCTTGTTCTCGATGTCGAGGTAACGATGCAGGTCGTTCAGACGCTCTTGTGTAGCCTTTAATTGTTCAATTGTTATCATTTTTATCTTGTTTTTGGGTGCAAAGATAGTCATTTTCGGACAAAAATCAAAATTTTTGCCTCAAAGAATGCCACTATTCAATAAAAAACATTATATTTGCAGCGCAGAAGTGTGTCAACCTTACAGATTTCAGCACGTTTGCAAACCTAAAAATGCCACAGACAGACCTCAATACCAACACCCTTGCATCACTTGCGGCCGGCAGCCAGAGCCTCGAACCATCGACGCTCGACTCCGTCAGCCGTCAGGCACTCGACTTGTTGCAGCGGATGATCTCCATCCCCAGCACCAGTCGTGACGAGCAGCTTGTTGCCGATTATCTCGAGCAGCAGATGCACGAGCTTACCGGACTTGAGGTCCACCGCCATAATCACAACCTCTGGCTCGTCGATCCACATTACGATGCGACACGTCCGACGGTATTGCTCAATGCGCACATCGATACCGTCAAGCCTGCGGCCTCGTGGCAGCACGATCCGTTTACCCCTACACTCGAGGATGTCACGCTCGCCGACGGCACGGTCGAGCAGCGGCTCTATGGCCTTGGCTCGAACGACGATGGCGCTTCGGTCGTTTCGTTGCTCCATGTCTTCAACCTGCTTGTCGCCTCGTCGGACGTCCGTCCCAACTTTGTCTTCCTCGCTTCGGCCGAGGAGGAAGTGTCGGGCCGCAACGGCATTGAGTCCGTCCTGCCGCTGCTGCCACCTATCGATGTGGCACTGGTAGGCGAACCTACCGGCATGCAGCCTGCTGTGGCCGAAAAGGGTCTTGTCGTGCTCGATGGCGTGGCTCACGGCCGTTCGGGACATGCTGCACGCAACGAAGGCGTCAACGCCCTCTACATTGCTGTCGATGCCATCCAGCGGCTTCGTAACTATCGGTTTGCAACCGTCTCGGATACACTCGGCCCTGTGAAGGTCACGGTCACCGGTATCCAGTGCGGAACTACGCACAACGTCATCCCGGACCAGTGTACATTCATGGTGGACTGTCGTACCACTGATGCCTACACGAACGAGGAAGTCGTTGCCATGCTCCAAGCCGAGATTGCCTCGCTCGATTGCGACCTGAAGCCTCGCAGTACACGTCTGCAGCCTTCAGGCATAGCCGCCGAACATCCCCTCGTACGTCGTATCCTGGCGCATGGACGCCAGCCTTTCGGCTCGCCAACACTTAGCGATCAGGCCTTGATGCGCT
This sequence comes from Bacteroidales bacterium, assembly GCA_045640225.1. Lineage (GTDB taxonomy): Bacteria > Bacteroidota > Bacteroidia > Bacteroidales > UBA3663 > Liminaster. The sequence continues at coordinate 8,117 of JAZUEP010000096.1, forward strand.
TCCCTTCGGTCAAGATGGGACCCGGACAGTCCTCACGTTCGCATACAGCCGACGAGTACATCCGTCCTGACGAGATACGTCAGGCCATACAACTCTATTACTCCATCCTCAAGGGTCTGGAACTCTGATCCTTCAGCGAAAAGCTTTCTAAAGTCACGAAAACACATGGTTGCCTCAAAAAAGAAGATAAAGGATTACCTCAAGCAGAGCATGCGTAAGCTCAAGCACCGCAAAGGCTATGGTGTGCATTCTCCGTTCGCTTACTCAATCATCACCGAGGTTATCGAGGAAAAATTGCCATATTATGCCTACCGTCGCATGCAGCGAACCTTCGACAAGCAAGCTCCTATTCCCTTCAAGGTAGCTTGTCTGTTGTTGCGTCTGGCCAATCGTTTCGGCTGTCGCAATGTGGCCGAAGTGGGTTGCGACGGTGGCTACAGTATTCTGCCGCTGATTCTGACCGACTCGCGTCTGCATGTCAGCACGTTGGCCGATGCTGCGACTGCAAATTCCACGGCCGATCGTCTGGCATGGCTTCCTAACCGTATGCAGCAGGTGACGTTCCACGACAACGTGGATCAGTTCTGCAACGAGACTCCTTTCGACTTCATCGTCATCAACAGCAATCCTTTCGAGCCTCTCGATGCCCAACGTCTCACACCCGAGCAGCGGCAGGCAGCATCTGAACAGCTGGTACAATGGGTGATGGCCAATGCTACCGATCATACGCTCATCTTTGTCCACGGCATCCAACCACGCCATCGTCTCGAGAATTTCTGGGATCTGCTCTGCGATCGTGACGACGTTACCATCACCATGGACCTTTACGACTACGGTCTGGCGATTCTCAAGCCGCGCTTCTTCAAGCAGCACTATATCGTATCGTTCTGAAGCACTTCGCTGAACATCCGTCCGTAGACCTCGGCCTTGGCTGCAAGCGAGAGGGGATAGGCGCGCGAGGTACTGGGCATACGGTAGAGCCGCATCCGTCCTCGGTCCGCAAGCTCGAATTCGCTGTAGCTTCCCATCTTTGGCTCGGCAATGCCGAAGTGTTCGCACATCGTCTCGGTTGCTTTCTGTCCTGTGGTTACGATGGTGCGGCAGTGTGGCATTTGCTGTAGGAGCGCCTCGATGTCCGTGCGACGTACAACCTCGAGGAACTTGTCCGATGCATTGTCCTGCAATCGTCTGACCTCGCAGGCCGTGTCGTACAGCCCTATGCCTTTCGTTTCCAGCAGTTCTACGATGTCCGCCATCCGGTACGTGCGGTTAGTTTCGTCGACCAGTCGCAATCTCTCGCCAAAGAATACCAGGCCCATCACCCTCCACATGTCGTTGCTGAAATTAGGATAGAAGAAGTTGAAGCCCTTGGCCCAGCGTTTCTGTTGCGGCGGGAACGAGCCCAACATCAGCACGCATCCTTCCTTGGGCAGGAAGGGCTGCAGTGGATGCTGTTCGCTTGGTATCACTTTGTTTTCCATATTATTCTATTGTGGAATCCATCTCCGGGAAAGGAGGAGAGGCGCGTTCAGTTAACAATTGACAGTCGCAAAATTCGCAATAAGCTTCGCGTGGGCGGAATGTCCTTCCGCGAAATTTTAAGGAAGAATCTTGGCGAAAATTCTTCCTTCTCGGAACGAGGAAGCGTATTTTGCTGGCGAAATGCTCCTCCTCGAAATTTTAAGGAAGAATCTTCGCCAAGATTCTTCCTTCTCGGAACGAGGAAGCGTAATTTTCTGGCGAAATGCTCTTCCGCGAAATTTTAAGGAAGAATCTTCGCCAAGATTCTTCCTTCTCAAAATGAGGAAGCGCATTTTTCTGGCGAAATGCTCTCGCGCGGAACGAGGAAGCAAAATCGTAAAAAATGCCACTATCGGACAAAAACAAGACCATCAACCTGAGATATGAAGCATTATACCGATCTGTTTATCGACTTCGACGATACGCTTTACGATACGCATGGCAATGCTATTCTGGCCTTGCAGGAACTGTACGACGACTTCGGCCTGAATCGTTACTTCGACCGGCCGGAGCAGTTCACCGTGCCGTACTGGGAGACCAATGTCGAGCTATGGGACCTTTATTCGCGCGGGCTGATCGAGCGCGATTACCTGATTGTGGAGCGCTTCCGTCGTCCGCTGGCTTGTGGCCGTGTGACGGGCGACGATGGCATCAGCCGCAACTTCGAGCCTACACGAGAATACTGTCTGGAGGTGAGCGATCACTTCCTGGACCTCTGTGCCTGCAAGCCTGGTGTGGTCGAGGGCGCTCACGAACTGGTTCGAGCCCTGAAGCAGCGAGGCTATCGGATGCACATCTGCAGCAATGGCTTTCACGAGGTGCAGTACCGTAAGCTGCGGGCTTGTGGCTTGCTGGACTTTTTCGATACGATCGTGTTGAGCGAGGATGCCGGTGCCAACAAGCCGTCGGCTACCTTCTTCGACTACGCGTTCCGTCAGACCGGAGCCTCAGTAGATTCGACGCTGATGATCGGCGACAACTTCAAGACGGACATTCTCGGTGCCAAGGCTATGGGCCTGGATGTGATGTTCCTGAATCGTCACCCGGACAAGGTGTCGGCTACCGAGCCGGTAACGTACGAGGTGCGTACGTTGGCCCAGGTCCAGGCCATCCTCTGCGACGACCTCAGCCGATAAGCGTCCGGGCGTTGGCCAAAGCTTCGGCCGTGATGTCCGAGCCGCTCAGCATGCGAGCCACTTCGTGCAAGCGTTCTTCGGCCGTGAGCTGCTGGATGTGGGTGATGGTGGCATCGGCAGTGTCGGCCTTGTAGACCTTGAAGTGTTGCCGGCCTTTGCCGGCTACCTGTGGCAGGTGTGTGATGGTGATTACCTGCAGATGCTCGGACAGCTGCTGCATGACCTGTCCCATGCGGTGGGCAATGTCGCCTGATACACCGGTGTCGATCTCGTCGAAGATGATGGTCGGCAAGGTGCGGGCCGAGGCCACCAGACTCTTGATACCCAACATGAGACGCGAGATTTCGCCACCTGAAGCCACTTCGCCTGCCGGACGGAGTGGCTGATTGCGATTGGCCGAGAAGAGGAACTCGACCTGATCGGCGCCCAATGGTCCGAACGGAATACCGTCCTGCCCCTTGAGAGGCGTGATGCTGACTTCGAATCGCAGGTTCGGCATTCCGAGGTACGTCACCTTTTCCATCAGCGCCTGCTGCAACTCCTGTGCGGCCTGGCGACGTGTGGCCGTAAGTGCAGCCGCACATTTCGTGGTTTGCGACAATAGCTGACGTTCCTGCTGTTCGAGCTCCTGGATCTGCTCGTCGCTGCCATCGATGTGGAGCATACGGTCGCACAGCTGGTCGCGTAGCGTGATAAGCTCGGCCACCGAAGTGGCTCCGTGCTTCTTCATCAGCGAATAGAGCAGGCTGAGGCGTTCTTCGACCTGTTCGAGGCGTTGAGGGTCGAAGGTAACATCTTCGGAACGGCCGGCCACTTCGTCGGCGATGTCCTTGAGGTCAATGTAGTCCGTTTCGATGCGCGAAGCTATCTCGGCGATTTCGGGATAGATGCGCGTCAGCTCCTGTGCCTGATGGGCGAGTGTCTTGAGGGTCTGTACCACCGAGAGTTCCTCGCCATCGAGCCCTTCGTGCAGCTGGCAGAGCGAGGATTTGATGTCCTCGGCATGGCTGAGCAATTCCTGTTCGGATTCGAGCTCCTCCTGCTCGCCGTCCTGCAGGTTGGCATCATCGAGCTGTGTGAACTGATAGCGGATAAAGTCGGCCTCCTGTGCGTTGCGTTCTGCCTCGTCGCGCAACTGTGCAATGCGGCGGTGAATGGCGATGAGTTGGGTATAGAGCGTACGGAACTGTCCGGCCTCGTACTGGTTGTGTGCCAGCGCATCGACCACCGAGAGCTGGAACTTGTCGTCGCCGAACAGCAGGTTCTGGTGCTGCGAATGGATGTCGATGAGATGCGAGCCCAGTTCGCGCAACATCTGCAGCTGCACAGGAATATCGTTGACAAAGGCGCGGCTCTTGCCCGTGGCATAGATTTCGCGACGGATGATAGTGGTCGAGGGATCGTATTCCAGATCGTTCTGGCGGAAATAGTCCTCGAGACCATAGGCCGAGATGTCGAACTGTGCTTCGATGATGCATTTGGTAGCACCGGAACGTACGGCCTTGGCGTCGGCACGTTGGCCGAGGATGAGACCCAGCGCACCCATGATGATGGACTTGCCGGCACCGGTCTCGCCGGTGATGACGGTCAGTCCTTGACCAGGCTGGAACTCCAGGTGGTCAATCAGGGCGTAATTATCGATGGTCAGTGACTGTAGCATTATTCGCGGTATTCTTCTTTGATTGAGGCAAGCTGCCTTGAATAAGTAGGGAAAAGGTCGGTGAGCAGTTCGTGAATCTGCTTCTTCTCGGTCATCGGTGCTTCGCTGTAGATGTTGCACAGTTCGTCCTGCTTGGCCGCGATGAAGAGGCTGAGCAGAGGCGTCATGGCATCGGCCGAACGGACCTCCTTCAGGTTAGGCAGCGCTGACGAGACCTGAGCCCTTCCCTTGTCGACCGACTGTGCCATCTGGTCGAGGCCCTGGCGGTGATAGGTGTACCACAGCTGGCGATAGGGCTGCTGAGCCTGCTCGAGCATGGCTGTGATCAGCGCATGACGATTGGTCTTGGCGTCGAAAGCCTTCCATCCGCGATTGTCGGACGACTGCATCTGCGAGACGATCGATTCGCACTTGCGCAGATAAGGTTCGCCACCGAGGGGCGAGAACGAGTCGAAGTCGAGACCGATCACCAGGTAGCAGTAATAGGCCAGCGTGGCAATCAGCTCGTTGTCGAGGCTGAATTCGTTATAGGTCAGATTCTGGCCTTCCTGATAGGGGAAAACAACGCTATCGTCGCGCCAGTTGAGGAGTGTGCTCTGGTACGAAGCGTTGAACACGGGACGACGGGCCTGGACGGTAAGCGAGACGTTGTAGACGTCGGTGGCAGCTATCTCGTTGACGGTGATGGCGAAGGTGCAGACAATGCGCTCGTTGGGGCTGAACTGAGTGCCTGTCCATTGCTGGCCGTTGATGAACTCCTCGAGCGTCTCCTTGAGCGACGAAAAACGCTCACGGGCCGATGCCTCGATCTGTTGGGCATTGACCGTGACGGTAGCATTGAGTTCCTGGGCCAGTACCGACGAAGCACTGAGCATCCAGCCTATGCACATGGCAGTAATCGCTTTTTTCGTCATTCGATATTATTACTAAAAATTCCCCCTCCCGGGTAGGGGAGGAGGGGATTATTTCATCATACTGAGCTTGATCTGAGTGAGGACATCCTTCGTGGACTGAGCAAAGTCGCCGTTCATCATCCAGTCGTAGTAATTGCGTTCACGGGTCAGAACATCGACCACGGGCGTGCCTTTGAACTTGCCGAAGCCAAAGCAAGGACGGTCCTTGTCGTCGAGCACGATGGCACCGACTAGGTCGACGTTGCGGCCCATGCGTGTATAATCGCACAGCCATTTTACGTCGTTCTGCAGCGGCTCGTCGACGTCATTGCAGTAACGGTCCAGCTGCGCCTTGAGAACTTCGTAGGTAGCGCGCGTATCGCAATCGGCCGAATGAGCTCCGTCCAGTTCCTTGCCGCAATAGAAGCGGTAGGCCGCAACGAGCGTGCGAGGCTCCTTCTTGTAGAAGATGCTCTGCACGTCGACAAGGCGGACCGACTTTAGATCGAATTTGACGCCGGCTCGTGCAAATTCCTCGAACAGCATGGGGACATCGAAGCGGTTGGAGTTGTAGCCAGCCAGATCGCATCCCATGAAAACCTGCTTCAGACGTCCGGCCAGCTGACGGAAAGTGGGCTTGTCGGCCACCATGGCGTCGGTGATGTGGTGAACGGCCGTCGTCTCGGCAGGAATGGGTATTTCGGGGTTGATGTAGAGGTTGTCCTCTTCTTCGGTGCCATTGGGCATCACCTTGATGTAGCTGAGCTGTACGATACGGTCCTGCGTGATGCGCAGGCCCGTCGTCTCGAGGTCGAAGAAGATAAGAGGCTTCTGCAGTTTGAGTTCCATACTGTGACTCGTAACTCTAGACTCTCAATGCTCTATTTAGAAGTCGGTGAGCATCATTGGCATGATCAGCATCAGCAGGTCTTCGCCCTCGTTGTTCTGTACCGGGGTGACGAGGCCGGCGCGAGCTGGATCGCTGAGCAGCATCTCGACATCCTGGGCCGAGATGGTGTTGAGGATTTCGATCAGGAAGTTGGCGCGGAAACCGATGCTCATCGGAGCACCCTGGTACGAGCACTGGATGGTCTCGGTACCTGAGGTCGAGAAGTCGATGTCCTGGGCCGAGATGGTCATTTCGGTAGCGCTCAGGTCGAACTTGACCTGGTTGGTAGCGCTGTTCGAGAAGACTGCAATACGGCGCAGCGATGACAGGAACGACTGGCGGTCGACGGTGAGGCGATTGTTGTTGTTCTTCGGAATGACAGCCTCGTAGCGTGGATAGCGACCATCGATCAGACGGCAGCTGAGCTCGTAGTCGCCCAGCTGGAAGCGAGCGCTCTTCGAATCGTAGCTGACGGTGCACAGCAGGTGGTCCTTCGAGATGACGTTCTTCAGCAGGGTAGCAGGCTTCTTAGGCAGGATGAAGGCGCCGGTAAAGCCTGGCGTAGTGGCTGAATTGGTAAGGCGGACAAGCTTCTTCGAATCTGAAGCCACGAAGGTGATGTGATCGGGCAGGATGTCGAAGTAGATGCCGTTCATGACTGGACGCAGGTCGTCCTCGGCTGTCGCGAAGATGGTGCTCTGGATGCCGTTGAGCAGGGCCTGAGGATTGATCTCGAAGCGCTGTGCCGTGCTCTCGAGGTCCTTCAGTACAGGATATTCGGCCGCATTGCCACCGATGAAGTGATACTTGCCGTTGGCATAGCTGACAATGACTTCGTAGTTGCCGTTGTCGACCTCGATGGTGAGCTGCTGCTGAGGCATCTCCTTCAGAGGATCCATAATGGTCTTGGCTGGAACGACGAAAGCACCGGTGCCTTCGACACCCGTGACTGCTACCGAGGTAACCATCGTAGTGTCGCCATCGCTGGCTGTGACGGTGAGACGCTCTTCGCTGACCTGGAAGAGGAAGTTATCGAGGATAGGCATTGCATTCTTGCTGGCCAGAACGCGGCTGATAGCGTTGAGGTGGCTGGTGAGGTCTGAGCTGAGGACTTCGAATTTCATAAGCTTCTATGTTGTTTAGTTGAAGGATTTGTGAGTTCAACGTATGTTGCGTGTGCGCAATCATACATGAATAATCGGGCAAATATCGGAATATTTCTTTGAATATCCAAATATTTGCCCGAAAAAATGCATTCTTGACCTTAAAAAGGTCGCGAAAAGCGCGATTTATCAGATTGAAGCAATGATTTCCTTGACGTAAGGCCAGAACTTCTGTACCGACGAAATCTGCAGACGCTCCTTTGGAGAGTGGATGTCGCGCATGTTAGGACCGATGCTGACCATGTCGAGCCAAGGATACTTGGTGAGGAACAGACCGGTTTCGAGGCCGGCATGGATGGCCATTGTCTCAGGCTCGGCACCGTAGACCTTACGGAAGGCAGCCTCGGTGAGCTTCACCATGCGGCTGTTCGGATTAGGAGCCCATCCTGGATAGCCGGCACCCTGAGTGACTTCGGCACCAGCCATCTCGAAGACGGTACGTACCATCTGGGCAATCATCTTCTTCTGGCTCTCGATGCTCGAACGCTGGCTGGTCTCGATGCGGATCTCGCCCTTCTCGGCATTGATCTTGATCGATGCCAGGTTGGTCGAAGTCTCGACGAGGCCTTCGATGGCGTGGCTCATGCCGATCACACCATGAGGGCAGGCGATGAGTGCCTTGAGCAGGTTGCAGACAACAGCTGGCTCGATGACGGTAGCAGGAGTCTCGACAGTCTCGATGGTCATCTTGAAACCTGGGTCGACGGCCTTGACTTCGTTCTCGACAACGGCTGCAAACTGGTTGAGCTCGGCCACGAGCTGATCCTTGCGGCTCATAGGAAGGCCGATGACGGCGTAGGCTTCGCGAGCGATGGCATTGCGCAGGTTACCGCCGTGAATGTCAGCCAGCTGGATGTCGGCCTGTGAGATGAGGAATCGAGCCAGAATCTTGTTGGCATTGGCACGTCCAAGGTGGATGTCGGCACCCGAATGACCGCCTTCAAGGCCGGTGACTACGATCTTGGCATAATACAGGTCCTTAGGCGCAGGCAGAGTGGTGTACTTCCATGTGGCTACGGTGTCCTGACCGCCGGCACAGCCGATGAAGATCTGGGTCTCGAAATCGGAGTCGAGATTGAGCAGCAGCTTGCCGTTCATGAAGCCTTCGCTCAGCAGGTTGGCACCGGTCATGCCGGTCTCCTCGTCATAGGTGCAGAGGAACTCGAGCGGACCGTGCTCGTAGCTGTCGTCGAGGAGGGCAGCAAGGCTCAGAGCCATGCCGGCACCGTCGTCAGCACCGAGTGTCGTTCCGTGGGTCTTTACCCAGTCGCCGTCGATATAGGTAGGAATTGGATCCTTCTCGAAGTCGTGTACTACGTCATTGTTCTTCTCGCATACCATATCCATGTGGGCCTGCATGATGAGGGTCTCGCGATCCTCGCGGCCTGGAGTTGCAGGTTTGCTGACCAGTACGTTGCCGGTCTCGTCGACCTTGCAAGCAAGGTTGTGACGCTGTGCAAAGTTGACAAGCCACTCGCGGATCTGGCCCTCCTTCTTGCTGGGACGTGGGACACGGGTGATTTCGTCAAAGATCTCCCAAAACAGTTTGGGTTCAAGATTCTTGATTTCCATAGTCTGTTGATTTGTTGTTATGTTGAATTGTTATAGTGTTGTTTTGTCTGGGAAAAAGTGGCGTTGCAATAATAATAATTGTTAAATATTGCTTTGAAGTCTGCTTTTTTCCTAAAATCGTAGCCTAAAATGACTGTTTGATTTAGAATTTCATTATCTTTGCAGCCGTATTCCGCGCGTTTGCGGGCATGGAATGATGGCCAGCCAACGTTTTTCGGGTGCAAAGATACAAAAAATGTGGCAAACTATACTAATTTCTGTCGGATTTCTTGTAATATCTTTTGTTTTTTTAGCAATTAAGGTATTATTTGTCCGAAATGGAACGTTTCCGAAGACGCATGTAAGCCAGTCGAAGGCCATGCGCGATAGGGGCATTCATTGTGTTCAGACCCAGGATTTCGAGGAGCGCCACCGCCGTGGCCTCTATGACGACGGCAAGCCTACATCACAGAAATAATAACTTTAATATCGAATATGAAAAAAATCAACGTTACTGCTTCTGCCCTCGTTATGGCAGCAGCTCTTGCAGGAGGCCTGACCTCGTGCGTCAACTCCAACAACGCCGATGCTGCCAAGGTGGCCGGCGGTTCGCTTCAGGAAGGCGAATCTCTGCCTATTGCTTTCGTGCAGGCCGATTCGCTGATCAATAACTATCAGCTTCGCGTCGATCTGTTCAACAACCTTTCACAGCAGGCTGCACAGGCCGAGGATCAGGTCAATCGTCAGATGGCTGCTTTCCAGAAGGAGTATCAGGAGTTTGCTCAGAAGGTTCAGACCAATGCCTTCATCGGCGGCCAGTCGCGTATGGAGTCTGAGCAGCGCCGTCTGCAGCAGAAGCAGGCTACCATCGAGCAGCATGCTGCACAGCTGCAGCAGGATCTGGCTCTTCTGCAGAACCAGGCTCTCGAGCGCATCAACGATTCGATCAAGGCTGTAATCAGTGACTACAACAAGGAGAAGAACTTCGAGGTTATCTACAGCAGCGTGCCTAACACTACCGTATTCTTTGTCAAGGAGAAGTACGACATCACAGGCGACGTTCTCGATCTGCTCAACAAGCGTTACGCTGCAGGCGAGAAGGCTGAATAAACAGATTCTTGTTTAGATATAAAATAATGACGGCTGATCAATTTCGATCAGCCGTCATTATTTTGTTCTTGTCTTTCTATCAATCCTCCTTTGGAGCCTCGTCGATCAGCTCGAGGAACTGGTCGAGGCGAGGAGTGATGATGATCTGGGTACGACGGTTGCGGGCGCGGCCAGCATCGGTGTCGTTCGACTCGATCGGATTGTACTCGCCACGGCCACCAGCGGTCAGACGCGAAGGATCTACGCCATAGCGGTTCTGCAGGGCCTGAACGACGCTCGAGGCACGGAGGCACGAGAGGTCCCAGTTATTGCGGATGTTCTCGCGATTGATGGGCACGTTATCGGTGTTGCCCTCGACGAGTACCTCGTAATCCTTATAGTCGGTGATGATCTTGGCAATCTTCGAGAGGGTCTCGTTGGCACGATCCGAAATCTCGTACGAGCCGGTGCGATAGAGCATGTTGTCGTTGAGCGAGATGTAGACTACGCCCTTGAGAACGCGGACGTCTACGTCCTGAAGTTCTGACTTCGAGAGCGAGCGGGTCAGCTTGTTGGTAAGAGCCAGGTTGAGCGAATCGCTCTTAGACTTGGCGTCGACCAGCTGCTGGATGTACTTGTTCGAGGCGTTGATTTCGTCGACCAGCTTCGAGATGTTGGCACCCGACTGATTGATGCTCTTGTCGAGCGAACGGAGCAGCTGCTGATACTGCTGCTGCAGCTTCGAATTGTTGGCGCGGGCTTCGGCCAGACGCTCTTCGAGGCCTTTGCCTGAGCTCTCGCACGACGCCAGTGCAACCTGGGCATCGGTGTATCGACCCATCAGGTCGTTGTAGTCATTCTGGAGGGCAGCGTACTGTTTCTGCGTGACGCAGCTTGTGGTTAGTACGGCTGTGGCTGCAAGAAGGGCAGCCAGACGGAGTTTCAGTTTCATAGGATAGTTGTTTAGTTGTTTGTGATGTTTGGTTTGATGTATGTGTCTGTATCCGCGTTTGGGGACGTGATACGTTGTTTAGACTGGTTCCGCTTCGAAAGGTTTAAAGTCTTCGGTACGTATATCGCGCAAAAGTAGCGACTGGCCTTCGTTGTAGGCTGCCTGATGCATGGCTGCAAAAGTCTTCCATTCGGCCACGAAGGCCTGCCGATGGTCTACCTTCAGCAAGTGACGTCCCGATGTAGCCAAAAGGTCGGCCAGCGAGGCCACGCTGAACTTGTCCGAATCGAAGCCGATAGTCCAGTTGTTGTCGGCATTTGCATCGGTCGATACACTCTCGCGGATCACGTTCAGGTCGGCCAGCTGTGTCACGAGTTCGCTGGTCAGTCGCGAGGGGAGGTGCAGGTCGTGACCGATCTGCCCGGTGGTAGGCGCTTCGAGGTGGAGGCTGAAACGACGATAGACGTGTGCGGCGACGAGTGTGAGCAGGAAGTCGCGGTCCTGTCGTGAGAGGCTACGCGCCTCGTTCAGGAAGTTGTAGTTCTGGATGTTCTGCGATGCATACGAAAGCTCTGCTCCATAAAGGCAGATGATCCAGGCGGTCTGAATCCAGAGCAGGAACAACGGCAAGGCGGCAAACGATCCGTAGACGGCATTGTACTTCGTTACCCAGATCTGGCCGGAGATGTAGATCCACTGGAAAGCCATGAAGGCCGAGCCTGCAATCAGTGCTGCCGCAAAGGCGTGGCGGAACTTCACCTTACAATTGGGGATAACGATGTAGATGAACGTGAGCATCAGGATCGTCATCAGGTAGGGAACCCATCGCAGCACGGCCAGTAACGACTGGCTCAGCTCGTGGCTGTAGTGTATGAGGTCGGTCTTGATGTAGGTCTGCAGAAAGATTTGTCCGCCGGTGATGACGGTGAGCGATACGGGCAGCAGCACGATGATGCTGATGTAGTCGGTCAGCTTGCGAAGCGTTGAACGTCCCTGTTTCTGCTGCCAGATCTCGTTCAGCACGTTCTCGACGTTATTGATCAGCGAATAGACCACATAGAGCAGCATGACGATGCCCACGCCTACGATGACGCTCGATTTGGCCTGCAGCAGGTAAGCGTCGGCAAAGGCCGAGATGTATTCCACGATGGCTTCCTGTCCCTGAAGGTTCTGCTCGAGCGAATAGGTCACTATATCCTGCAGTCCGAATCCGCGTCCCAGTCCCAGCAGCAAGGCAATGGATGGCACCAGCGCCAGAAGCGTGTAATAGGTCAGGGCCGAGGCACGCTCCATGGTACGGTGGGTCGTGAAGAAGCGGATAGACAGATACGAGGCTTTCAGTGCATTGATCAGCCATAGGCGGAAGCCCTTGACATCCTCGTTGGTCATCCGCCAGATGTCATGGGTCAGGAACTGCTTGGCTACTGCTACTCGTGTCATCGGTTGCTGGTGTGTGCAGTGGTTCTAAACGGCGATTAGCGCAGGGTGATGCTGCCGCGGCCTATCATGCTGCCGTCGGCAAAGATTTCGACGCGATAGGTTCCGGCGCTGAGGGCCTCGCTACGCTTGTAGTACATGGTCACGGCTGTCTCCTCGCCACCGTATTCGATGGTCTTGCGAGCCGAGTAGTCGAGCATGGCGTTCTCGTACTGGAACTTTCCGCTCTGAGCATTGGTCAGTACTTCCTCGTTTGGTCGCAGGATACGGATGTAAAGGTCCTTCTCGCCCGTGGCTGCCGTTACGTTGGCCGCAATCGTGAAGCTCACCTGGAACTTGACCAGACGGTCTACCTTCAGCTTCTTCTCGAGGCGATCCTTCTTGTCCAGCGAGGTCACCTGCACGTTCGTGGCCGACAGCTGAGCGGCTACCTTCACGGTATGGGTCAGTTGCTCGTTCTGCTGGCGTACCTGCTCGTTCTGGCGACGGACGTTCGACATGTCCGAGCGTATCTGCTTATTTTCGGCCACGAGAGCCTCGTTCACGCGGTTCAGCGAGTCGACCTGTGCCACATAGTAACGAAGCACGCCGCGCACGGTCTCGAGCTCCTTCTTCAGGGCCGTGATCTTGCGAGCATCCTGTGCCTTGGTCTGGCGCAACTCTTCGACGAGGCGCTGCATCTTGATGCGCTGGTCCTCCAGCTTCTGCTCGAGCGAATCGTTGTTCACCTGCAGCTTGTAGCCTTCGTACTGGATGGCCAGCTGGGTATATTCGTCCTGCAGCTGCTCCTTCTCGATGGCAAAACCTTCGGTCAGTTCGTTGATGGTCTGCTGCTGCTTGTGAATGTAGTAGGCGGCTGTGCCCAGTACGCCCAGCAGAACCAGCGTAGTGGCGATGATGATGATCTTATTCTTCATAATTCCTATATATTATATAGTCAAAAACGGCGCAAAGATACGTCTTTTTTGCGAAATGAGGGTTATTTTTCCTCAACTTTTTTCATTTCTGTAGTTTTTTTTGGCATTTGTTTGTTTTTGTTTGCAAAAAGTGCTATCTTTGCAGCCGTAAACAACTCCAAAAACGCAAACAATTTTGACTAAACAGAACAACGAAGGTCGCGGTAGCCGATGGGGCTATTTCGGCAAGATGTTAGGCCTGAACGTATTCATCATAGTGGCTCTCACCCTGATCCTGATCCTGTGTCTGTCGACATGGCTCAATTCGTATACCCGTCACAGCGAGCATATCGACGTGCCAAGTCTGCAGGGCGTGTTGGTAGACGATGCCATCCAGTACCTCGACAACAAAGGACTCAAGGCGCTGGTCATCGATTCGGTCTATGCTGACCAGCGTCCGGGTTCGGTAGTCGAGCAGCTGCCAGCAGCCGGTCTGCCTGTCAAGCGTGGCCGCATCGTCTACCTTACCATCAATGCCCTTGGCGTCCGCATGGTCAAGATGCAGGATGTGCTCGATGGCGGCAGCCGTCAGGCATTCTCTACACTCCGTTCGCTGGGCTTTGTGGTCGATTCAGTCCGTCAGGTGGCCAGCGACAAGAAGGACCTGGTGCTGAGCGTCACGTCGGGTGGCGTCGAGATGGTGCCTGGCCGCGAATATCCGGTCGGTACCCGCGTGGTAGTGCATGTGGGCAATCCTGACCTCGAGATCGAAGCCGAAAACGAGGAGACCGAGGAATCTTGGCTCGAATAATCCCTCAATGTAACCAACCGTATTCCGTATGGACAACGAGCAGTTATTCGAACACTTCCGCTTCGTCGCCGACCGTGGCCAGAATCCCATTCGTGTGGACAAGTTCCTGGTGGACCGCATCAACGGCACCAGCCGTAACCGCATACAGAATGCGGCCGATGGTGGCTTTATCCTGGTCAATGGCAAGGCCGAGAAGTGCAGCTACAAAGTTCGTCCGGGCGATGTGGTTCAGGTGATGATGGATCGTCCCCGTCATACCTGTGAGATTCTGCCCGAGGACATTCCGCTCGATATCATCTACGAGGACGAAGACCTGCTCGTCGTCAACAAGCCGGCCGGAATGGTCGTTCATCCCGGACATGGCAATTATACGGGTACCCTGGTCAATGCGTTGGCCCATCACTTCATCCAGCAGGGTATTAAGCCAGACTTCACCGAGGGTGACGAGGCTGAGGCCGATGATGCCGAATCAGGCGATTCGCCGGTTCAGGAAGATGACTATCAGAAGCGCCTGGGCCTGGTACATCGCATCGATAAGGAGACTTCCGGCCTGCTGGTCATCGCCAAGAACGAAGATGCCGGCACCAGCCTTTCGCGCCAGTTTTTCCACAAGACGACGCGTCGCCTCTATACCGCTCTGGTGTGGGGTCACATCGACGACAACGAGGGCACCATCGTCGGCAACATCGGCCGTAATCATCGCGACCGCACGTTGATGGAGTTCTATCCAGAAGGATCGGACGAGGGCAAGCCAGCCGTGACGCATTATCGCGTGTTGGAGCGTCTGGGATACGTCACGCTCGTCGAGTGCCGTCTCGAGACCGGACGTACGCATCAAATCCGTGTGCACATGAAGCATGCCGGACACATCCTCTTCAACGACAAGCAGTACGGTGGCGACCAGATCCTGAAAGGTACAACCTTTGCGCGTTACAGCCAGTTTGTGCGCAATTGTTTTGCTACCTGCCCGCGTCAGGCCCTCCATGCCCGTACCTTAGGTTTCCGTCATCCCCGAACCGGCGAGGAGATGGATTTCGAGGCTCCGTTGCCTCCAGACATGACCGCCCTCGTCGATCGATGGCGCGAATATATCAGCAATCGCGAATAGACAATGAAAAAGAAAATAGCAATTATCGCTGGCGGTGACTCCAGCGAATACGAGGTATCGTTGCGTAGTGCCAAGGGTATCTGGAGTTTCATGAACCACGAGCACTACGATACGCACATCATCGTGATGCGTGGCACCGACTGGCGCCTCGTCCGTTACGATGGTCAGGATTACGACTGGTCGCAGACCTGGACGGTAGATCGTCAGGACTTCTCGGTCGTCGTCGATGACCAGAAACTCACTTTCGACTTTGCCTACATCATCATTCACGGCACACCAGGCGAGAACGGCATCCTGCAGGGCTACTTCGACATGATCCGCATGCCCTATTCATGCTGTGGCGTCTTGGCTGCTTCGATCACGTGTTCGAAGTTTGTATGCAACCGTTATCTCTCGACTTTCGGCATTCCTGTCGCCAAGAGCATCCTGTTGCGTAAGGGCGAATCGGTCTCGACCGACGAATGCCTTGCCCAACTAGGTCTGCCTGTTTTCGTAAAGCCCAATGGCGGCGGCTCGTCGTATGCCACATTCAAGGTAAAGACAGCTGCCGAGCTGCAGCCTGCCATTACGGCTGCACAGGGCGAGGCTACCGGCGAGGTGATCATCGAGTCGTTCATGCAAGGCACCGAGATCACTTGTGGCTGCTATACGTCGCGCGACGGCCTGCGAGCCCTGCCTATCACCGAAGTGGTGCCTAAGACCGAGTTCTTCGACGTCGATGCCAAGTACAATGGCGCTGTCGAGGAGATCACTCCCGCCCGTATCTCGGCCGAGATGACCACCCGCGTCCAGGAACTCACGCGTCGCATCTATGGCTACATCGGTGCTCGTGGTATCATCCGTGTCGACTACATCATTGTGGGCGATACGCCTCATCTGCTCGAAGTCAACACCACACCAGGCATGACCGCCACATCGTTCATCCCCCAGCAGGTCCGCGCTGCCGGCCTCGATATCAGCGAGGTGATGGACGATGTCATCGAGATGGGATGCTTGAAGGAATGATCTTCGACAGCCCGACCCACTCTGAAATCTCCGCGCTAAACAAATAATAATCCCTCACTCTAAACTATAAAACACATGGAATACAACTTCGACGATATCCGTTGCTATACCGACGCCGACGTTCCGGCTAAGTTATGGCCCCTTGCCGATCGTCCTGAGATTGCACAGTTCATCAAGGGAGCATTCCCACAGGCCGATTTCGAGATGGTCCGTCAGACCATCCTCGGTTCGAAGACCATCGAACAGTTCCAGAAGAGCGTTGTCATCTACTTCCTCCGCCTGCTCTGCAAGCAGTGCACCGACGGCCTCTCGGCCAAGGGCATCGAGGGCATCGACTTCTCGCACGGACACATCTTCCTCACCAATCATCGCGACATCGTGCTCGATTCGGCCCTGCTCAACGTACTGATCAGCGAAGCCGGCCACGAGACGTGCCAGATTGCCATCGGCAACAACCTGTTTGCTGCCCCTTGGATCGAGGATCTCGTACGCGTCAACAAGTCGTTTGTCGTCCGTCGTGACGTCACTGGCCGCGAGTTGCTCATGTCGTCGGTCAAGATGTCGGCCTACATCCACCAGCAGATTGCCGAACAAGGTCATTCCATCTGGATGGCACAGCGCGAGGGACGTTCGAAGGACAACTCGGACAACACCCAGGCATCGGTCATCAAGATGCTGTCGCTTGGTGGCAACAGCAAGGACCTGATGCAGTGTATCCGTGCTCTCAATCCTGTACCTGTGGCTATCAGCTACGAATACGATCCATGCGATTATCTCAAGGCTGCCGAGTTCCAGCTCAAACGCGATAATCCTGAGTGGAAGAGGTCTAAGTCCGACGATGTGTTCAGCATGGTAACGGGTATGCGTGGCTACAAGGGCCGCATCACCTATACTTTCACGCGCGAACTCAATTCGATCTTCGACACCTATCCTTGGCTCAATGATAAGAACGCTCAGGTCAACTGTGTATGCGAGACCATCGATGCGTTGCTCCACGGGGCCATGGTCCTCTATCCGATCAATTATGTGGCATACGACATCAAATATCAGGTCGATACCTATCGTCAGTGCTACACCGAAGCCGAGCAGACAGCGGCCATGAACTACCTCAATGGTCAGCTTGCCAAGATCGACATCCCGAATCGCGACGAGGCCTTCCTCTGGGACATGCTGCTCACCATGTACAGCAATCCTGTCAAGAACAAGGAGACAGCGAAGCCGGTAGTCTAAGAGCCTAAATGGCCGAAAGACTACACGCAAATAGTAATCAGAAAACAGTCAATCGTAAATAATTATGGACGAAAAGATAGTCAACCAGCTCATCGAGGAGCTCATCAAGTTAAGTTTTGCCGAGGATATCGGCGATGGCGATCATACCACCCTCTGCTGCATTCCGGCCGACGCCATCGGACGTCAGCGCCTCATCGTCAAGGAGGAAGGCATCCTGGCCGGTGTCGACATTGCCGAGAAGGTATTCCATGCCTTCGATCCAGACCTTCAGATGGAGGTCTACATCCACGATGGTGCACACGTCAAGCCAGGCGATGTCGCCTTTGTCGTTACCGGCAAGGAGCAGTCGCTGCTGCAGACCGAGCGTCTGATGCTCAACATCATGCAGCGTATGTCAGGCATTGCCACCATGACTGCCCGCTATGTCAAGGCCCTGGAAGGCACCGGAACCCGTGTGCTCGATACCCGCAAGACCACACCTGGTATGCGCATCCTCGAGAAGATGGCTGTCAAGATTGGCGGTGGCTGCAATCACCGTATCGGCCTCTTCGACATGATCTTGCTCAAGGACAATCACGTCGACTTTGCCGGTGGCATCCATAATGCCGTCACTCGCGCCAAGCAGTATCTGCAGGATAAGGGCAAGCAGCTTCGTATCGAGGTTGAGGTTCGTAACTTCGACGAGTTGCAGCAGGCTCTCGACGAGCGCGTTGATCGCATCATGTTCGACAACTTCACCCCGGCCGATACCGCTCGTGCCGTACAGTTGGTGGCCGATTATGCTCGTCAGCAGGGTATCGAGCGTCCTGAGACCGAGTCATCGGGCGGCATCACTTACGACACCATGTTGCCATACGCACAGGCCGGAGTCGACTTCATCTCGTTCGGCGCGCTTACCCATTCAGTCAAGGGCCTCGACATGTCGTTCAAGGCTGTGAAGTAATCTTTCCCCGATGGCCTGGTTCCTGCTCCTTCTGGCTGCCGTATTCGAGGTGGGATGGCCCTTGGGCTTCAAGCTCTCGGCCCTCTATCCACAGCATTTCTGGACCTGCATCTCGCTGGCTACCCTCAGCATGGCTCTCAGCGGCCTGTTGCTCTACTTCGCACAGCGGACAATTCCCGTCAGCACGGCCTACATCGTCTGGACGGGCATCGGAGCCATCGGTACCTTCCTGCTTGGCATCTTCATGTTCGGCGATTCTGCTTCCCTGCTTCGCATGTTCTTCGCATTGCTGATTCTGGTAGGCATCGTCGGCCTTGAACTTACCGCTCAATCCTAACCTCTTCACACCTTCACAAGGCATCAAATCGCTGCCTTCACACCTATTATGGCCGAACATTTAGACATCATTCAGGGCACGAAAGCCGAGATGTACCAGACCCTGCTTCCGCAGATCGAAGCCGTCGTCGCTGCCGAACCTGACCCCGTTGCCAACATGGCTAATGTGGCCGCTATGATCCACGAGACGTTCCGCTTCTGGTGGACAGGATTCTATCGCGTCATCGACGACCAGCTGGTGCTCGGTCCATTCCAGGGACCGCTGGCGTGCACCCGTATCCGTCGGGGACGTGGCGTGTGCGGCACGGCATGGGCCGAAGGTCAGACTCAGGTCGTTCCTGATGTCGATCAGTTCCCTGGTCACATTGCCTGCTCGTCGGCATCGCGAAGCGAGATCGTTGTTCCGCTCTGGCGCGATGGTCAGGTCATTGGCGTGCTCGATATCGACAGTGCCGACCTCAACACCTTCGACGACGTCGACCGTCTCTGGCTCGAACGTGTGGCCGCCATTCTCGCTGCCCGTTAAGTACGAAATTTTCGTTTGCATACAGATTGGACTTCCTCGAAACGGGGAAGTCCTTTTTTTTAGCGAAATGTCCCTCCTCGGAATGTTAAGGAAGAATCTTGGCGAAGATTCTTCCTTCTCGGAGCGGGGAAGCGCATTTTTCTGGCGGAATGCTCCTCCGCGAAATGTTAAGGAAGAATCTTTGCCAAGATTCTTCCTTCTCGGAGCGCGGAAGCGCATTTTTCTGGCGGAATGCTCCTCCTCGAAATTTTAAGGAAGAATCTTGGCGAAGATTCTTCCTTCTCGGAACGGGGAAGCACATTTTTCTGGCGAAATGCTCCTCCGCGAAATTTTAAGGAAGAATCTTGGCGAAGATTCTTCCTTCTCAAAACGAGGAAGCATCCCATGATAACTAGGCGTTCTTGACCTCCCGAATTGTAAGTCGTACCCATAAAATGGGGTACGAAACAATAGGGGATAGGCGATTATTGGTGTCAAAGTTTGGAGAAATCGGATATATTGGCTATATTTGCGCCCGTAATTAAGCAGGAACTCCCTGTGATAGTGTATCCGGTGTATGAAACAGATCCTTTCTCGACTCGCTTTGACGTTGCTGATAGCCACGACTCTGGCCTTTGCGGCCGAGGTGGGGACGGCCCAGAATGCCTATCAGACAAGGATTGCCGAGCTGGGTTATACAACGGAGAGTAACGACCTGAGTCTGTTGCAGGAACTTCACCTCGAACAGCCTACATTGGCCTACGTCAACCTGCATTCGAAGCACGGAATTCCCTTCACCAAGACATCGAACTTCAAGGATAGCATCGAGTACTACGATCCGGCCACAGATACCTACTTCATGAAGCGTGTCCGAGTGAACGTACAGGGCCAGACGAGTACGTCGTTCCCGAAGCGCAATGTGACGATGGACTTCTGCGAGGACGCCTGGAAGTGTGAGGATGTACCCACACTGACCTTCGACGGATGGGTACGACAGGACGGCTTCCACCTCAAGGCCTTCTACACCGACTGGTTGCGAGGCGTCGGCATCGTGGGCTATCGGCTCTATGACGAGATAGAGCAGCTGATGCCAGAGGAGGAAAACCGCATCTGGAAACGTGCTGGCGTGGACGGACACCGGAAGGCCCGCTGCTATCCTGACGGATTCCCGTGCGCCCTGTATCTCAATGGCGAATTCTATGGCGTCTACGTCTGGCAACTGAAGAAGCATCGTCGCAACATGTCGATGGAAAAGGACAGCCTGATGCACATCCATCTGGACGGCAATCTGGGCGAGGATAGCTTCTGGCAGGGCACCATAAAGTGGAATGCCTTCGAGGTGCGAAATCCTAAAGGCCTGATAGCGGCCGACGATACTCCATACGATGGCAATGCGCCCCTCGAATTGGGCGACGGGCCGGTGAAGGATGCGATCGAGGCCCTGAGCGAGCGATGCAAGGAGCTGAAGCAGATGCGCGATGCAGGTGCTGACCACAACCAGATACGGCAGCACATTGCACGGTATTTCGACGTCGAATCAATGCTGAATTATCTGGTCTTCAGTGCCGTGGTAAGCAACTACGATGGCTTCACGAAGAACTGGCAGTGGCTGACCTACGACGGACAGAAATGGTTCGTCGCACCATACGACCTCGATTGCACATTCGGCAATTACCATGGCGGTACGTTTCTTTTTCCGCCTGCCTATTCGTACGTCGACAGCGATCATCGACTGACCCTCTCGCGTCGTGGCATCGCCACCTGGTTCTGGGATTACTACTTCGACGACCTCTGTCAGCGCTATGCCGAGGTACGCGATGCCGGTGTGTTCGATGCCGACCATATCAGCGCATTGTTGCATGCCTGGCATGACCGAATAGGCACCGAGGTGTACGAGGCCGAGTGGCCATTGTGGCCTGACTGCATGTGCGTCAGCCAGACCATTACCAACGAAGGCTGGGCCGAGTATGACGAATGGACCGACTTCTATCACGTGCCGACATGGAAAGCCGACGTAACGTACAGTGCCGGCGACTTTTGCCGCCTGGATAACCGTGTGTGGCTGGCTACGGCAACTACCACAGGCGTGAAACCCTATGTGCAGATGGGTTACACCGACAGCCTGGAACGCCTCGACAGCTGGATTGCCCGTCGCATTGAGCTCGAGGACGACTTCTTCGGCTACCAGCCTTCAGATCTACGCATCGTCACTGCTCCGGACGAAACCGCTTCGTCCACCGCTCTTGTGGCAATCTATGGACTGGACGGAGAACTTCGTAACCAGCTGAAGCCTGGGCTCAACCTGGTGCGACAGGCCGACGGCCGCGTAAAGACTATTTACATCCGATGACGAACCGATTCATTACATACCTCTTCACCCTTTTGCTGGCAGCGATGGCCTACGGGCTGTCGGCTCAGGACGTGGTCTTCAACGAGATCATGCAGAGCAACGTCGATGCCCTGATGGTGAAGCAGGACTTCCCCGACTCGTGGATCGAGCTCTACAACAACCGTAGCGCCTCGCTGGGATTGAAGGGCTGGCGTATCGGCCTGACCGACGACTACTCGAAGGCATGGGCTTTCCGCAACAGCATGACCATCGGGGGCCATAGCCACCTGCTGGTGTATTGCGATAAGGTAGACAACGGTTATCAGCATACCGACTTCCACCTCGACGCGAAGCGCTGCACCCTGTATCTGTGGGATGCCGAGGGTAATCTGGTGGACTCGCTGGCGCATCCCAAGCAGCCTGCCCCCAACATTGCCTATGGCCGCACTAAGGACGGACAGGGCGAGTGGCAGTACGAGGTTACACCAACGCCAGGGTCTCAGAATGCGGGTGTCTTCACCGATCTGATGCTGCCCGATCCTGTCTTCAGCCTTGAGGGATGCGTCATGCCGGCCGGAAGTGCTGACGCCGACGTGGTCGAGATCTCGTTCCCCGACGAAACTACCTTGGCCGACGGAGAGGCGTTGCCTGCCGATGTCCGCCTCTGTGTCACTACTGATGGCTCGGCCCCAACGCGGCAGTCGCCAGGGTGCGGCAGGGGAGAGGTCTATCGCATCAAACTGGACCATACCACCGTGGTTCGTGCCCGTTTCGTTTCGGACGAGGCCCTCATGGCCTTGCCCGTTACCCATTCGTACATACGTCATCCTCGCCAGCTTGCCTTGCCCGTCTTCGCCTTCAATACCGATGGCCGCTATCTCTACGACGAGGAAATCGGCATGCTGTTAGGCACGGATTATACGGGCAACTGCTACAAAGGCTGGCGTCGTCCGTTCAACCTCGAATACTTCGAACCTACGTCGTTCGACCAGGCTCAGATCAACCAGGTCTGCGAGGCCGGTATGCATGGAGCCGGTTCGCTGTCGCACAAGCAGAAGGCTATGAACGTCTACACCAACAAGCGTTGGCAGAAGAAGCGCTTCGACAGCCATACCTTCTGGCCCGGCAAGCCCGAATTGCAGAAGACCAAGACCTTCTGTGTGCGCAACGGAGGCAGTCGTTGTCTGGATTCGCGCATGGAAGATGCTTTCGTGCAACGCCTTTTCGCTCAGCATATCGACTCGTTGCAGTACCTCGAATATCGCGCCTGTATCGTATACATCAATGGTGAGTACCGTGGCCTCTACGGCTTGCGTGAGCGTGCCAACCACACGTGGGCCGAGAACAATCGTGGCGTGGCCGAGGATGTGGCGGTCGAAGTCGAGGGCTTCTACACCGACGACGAGGCATTCGCACCGGTCAAGGCCTTGATCGATTCGGACCAGGCCACCTATGCCGACTATTGCCGCTACCTGGACATGCCTCTGCTGCTCGACTATCTGTGCTGTCAGGCCTTTGCCACGAATGTGCTGTTCCCCCATTCGAACGTCAATATGTGGATGGATCCGACAGGCGACGACCGCCGCATCCACCCTCTGCTGAAGGACCTCGATGCGCTGGCCGAGACGCCGGCTTCGGCCAACTGGTATAACTTCATTACCCTGACCGGCGAGGAAGGGACATGGGGCAGCAGCAGCGATGACCGCAAAATCTTCGTTCGGCTTTTTGCGCTCGATGAGTTCCGCAATGCCTTCATCGACCGTATGCAGACCTATCTGGGTGACTTCTGCAAGCCATCGGTCACCGTCCCGATGGTCGTTGCCATGCGCGACGAGATCGACTCGGAGGTTGCAGCTACCTTTGCAGCCATCGACGAGGGCGCCACCTATGCCGACTTCAGTCGTCGCATCGACGAGTTGCTGATTCCCTATTGTCAGCAACGTCCTATGATTCACTACCAGCACCTCAGCGACCGTTTCGGACTGGGTCGTGTCGTGCCAATGTCTGTCGCCAATCAGGTGCGAGAGATTCCGGGCCTGTGTCTGCGGGTCAATGGCATAGCCTTGACCGAAGGCAACTTCGAGGGCGCCTGCTTCGCTCAGCGCGATGTGCGTCTCGAATCCGGTAACCTCGACTACAGCTGGACCGTCACCACTACCTTTGTGGATGGTACAGTCAAGAGTCAGGACATTGATTCGTCCACCTTCAGTTATCGCCCCGATGCAGCCGAGGCAGACCGTATTGCCAGGGTAGACTTCAACGTGCGGTATCGGCCCATCGGCAGCCACGACGTGGTGCTTGCGTTCGGTAAGGAAGGTGTGACGTGCTCGAACCCTTACGACGGCAATGGGGTAGAGGTAAAGATAGACGACAATCACGTCAGCATCACATCGAACAGCCGTGAGGTGGTGAACTATGTGCTGCAAGGCGAGGCCAGCGAGGCTTCGGTCGTACTCAACTCCGAAAGTCCGTGGCGCCTGACCCTGGACGGCGTGTATCTGACCAGCAGCCGTGGAACCATCATTGACAGCCAGACAAGGGCGGCCGGCATCGTGGCATTGGCATCGGACAAGGAAAACGTGCTAGAGAACCAGGCGCAGGAGGCCGATCGTCAATCGCCAGGCGCTGCTATTCATTCCATTGGCGCTCTCACCTTCGAAGGCGAAGGCCACCTGGCCATTACAACTACCGGAAAGGTTGGCAACTGTATCGTCAGCGAGTCGGACCTTACGCTTTGTAGCGGCACCTATAACCTGACGAACCGCAGCAAAGGACTGAAGGAATATGGTGCAATCTATTCGGGAAACATCCTACACAGCGAGGCCGACGTTCGCATCCATGATGGCCACTATACCTTGCTGTCGACCGGAAGTAGCGGCCGCGGCGTCACGGCTCAGGGCCAGCTGGTATTGGGCGTCGAAGGGAAAGACGATGCCGGACCCGTGATGGAGGTAACCATGACAGGATCGACCATGTACACTCCGTCGGACAACGGAACACTTACTGCCGGAAGCTCGGCATTCGAGGCCCAGGGCGCTGTCAGTATCTATGGATCTACCGAACTCAACGCTTCGGCCACCGACAATGCCTCGAACGGCATCAAGTCGCACACCTCGATCAGCATCTATGGTGGACGTCATAACTTCCATTGTTACGACGACTGCCTGAACAGCCCCGGCCCAATCAGCTTCGAAGGGGGAACTACCATCTGCTTCAGTACCAACGACGATGCCATCGATTCGGACTATCCCTATCCGGGTGCCATCCGTCTCAGCGGAGGCAATCTGTTCACCTATACCCTCGATGTAGCTACCGAGGAAGGTCTCGACTGCGATGGCACGCAGAAGATCTTTGTCAGCGGAGGCATCGTGGTGTCGGCCGGAGGAGCTCACGATCCCAACGAACGTCAAGTAGGCGGTTCGACCCAGGGTTACTATCTGGGTCCCGGTATTACGGATTGTGATGCCTCGAACTACTACTCACTGATCGATACGGCCGGACGGGTAGTTTGCACCTATCGTTTCCGTGAGTCATTTGCCAACCGCATGCAGCTCATCACGGCTCCGGAGCTTGGCAATGGCACATTCCGCATCGTCTATGGTCCGGAACCACCGATCGGCTTTGACGAAGCCGTTGGCGACAGTTTCTGGATAGGAGGACGCACCACCAATAGCCTGTCCTATACGTTGCAGACCGTCAATGCCTATCCGACGACCATGGCCATCATGGGAGCCTCGATCAGCGTACTGCCAGAGAGCCATGTGTGCAAGGACTATTGGGCTGAGGCCGTCGAACTCGAGATTCGCGACTATGGCATCAAGGGCGCTGGCCTCTGCAGTACTACGCAACCAGGATACGGCCTGCAGGAGGAGGTGGACGACGTGACGTTCGCAGGACGTCCATCCTACGATGCTTACCTGATCTGGTCGCCGAGCAACGACTTCCAGAAGGGAGGCTCCATCGGTACGGTGGGCGATTACAGCATCGCCGACGGATACGACCCGTCACGACTCGTGACGATGTGTGGTGGCTTGAACTATATCCTGCGAAGCATCCGCATGCAGAATCCTGAAGCTTGCGTCCTACTTTTCACCACGATGCCGATCTTCAGTCGTGGCGCCGAGGGCTATGATCCGGAGGCAACGGGCGAACAGGCTATGCGTCGCTATGTCGATGCACAGATTGCCTGGTGCGAGCAGAACGACGTGCCATACCTCGACCTATTCCGCCTCTCAGGTCTCACGCCAGGCAACTGCAGTACCTACATGCTCGATGACAAGGTGCACCTCAACGAGCATGGCTATGACCTGATTCGCCCACAGACAACAGAGTTCCTATTAGATCATATCGTACATCGCCAGACCATTGTTCGCCCTTCGGATGGAGCAGTGGTAAGCGGTGTATTCGACCTGGCCGGCCGCCGTATGACAGAAGTCCGACACGGCTTCAACATTGTGCGTTATGCCGATGGCCGCGTCGCCAAGATTTTTATCAAATAAGTCCAAACCCATGCGTTTCTTTACGCTTTTTGTACTTTCGGCATTTGTCGTAACGCTGAGCTATGGCCAGACATCGTACCTCGATGACATCAGCCAGCAAGGTTATACACGCCAGAGTCTTGACTTCAGCGATTCGGCCAGACTACAATTGCCTCAGCCATCGCTGGCGTACGTCAACCTGATTTCGCCGGAAGGAATGCCGCTCGACAAGCATGCCGATCTACAGGCCTGGATTGAGTATTACGATCCGTCGGCCGACGTCTTCTTCCGCAAGCGTGTATTGGCCAATCAGCAAGGCCAGACCAGCACCAATTTCCCGAAACAGAATGTAGCTGTTGACTTTTGTCAGGATCAATGGTTGGGCGATTCAGTCCCAACGATAGTATTCGACGGATGGGTGCGCCAGGATGCCTTCCACCTGAAGTCGTTCTATACCGACTGGCTACGCGGCATAGGCATCGTGGGTTATCAGCTCTACGACGAGATGGAACAGCTGTTGCCCGAAGAACGCAACCGTATCTGGAAGCGTGCTGGTGTAGACGGACACCCTAAGTCGCGCTGCTATCCCGATGGCTTTCCGTGCGCTCTGTATCTGAACGGCGAATTTTACGGCATCTATGCCTGGCAGCTCAAGAAGCATCGGCGCAATATGTCGATGGAGAAACACTGCGAGACCCATATACATCTGGATGGCAACCTCAGCGAGACCACTTTCTGGCAAGGCTCGATCCGCTGGCGAGCCTTTGAGGTGCGCAATCCCAAAGGCTTGTTGACAAAGGATGGTAAGCCCTACAATAGCGATGTCCCTTCCGAACTGGCCGATGGGCCGGTGAAGGATGCCATCGTGGCCCTGAGTCACCGTTGTGGCGAACTGGAGGAGATGCAGAAGGCCGGAGCCGATGACGACGCCATCCGTACGTTTATGGCCCGCTATTTCGACGTCGAGTCGATGCTGAATTACATCATCTTCAGTACGGTCACCAGCAATTACGATGGCTTCGCCAAAAACTGGCAGTGGTTGACCTACGATGGGGAGAAATGGTTCGTCGCTCCATATGATCTGGACTGTACGTTCGGCAACTTCCATGGCGGTACTTTTGTCTTCCCTGCCGACCTGACGTACATCAACAGCACCTTTTCGATGAACAAGACGCGTCCGGCTATTGCACAATGGTTCTGGTCGTATTACTTCGACGAACTCACGTTGCGCTACTTCCAGCTTCGACAGGCCGGTATCTTTACTACCGAACACATCGCAGAGTTGCAGCGACAGTGGCACGATCGCATTGGCGACGAATTCTACCAGCGCGAGTGGCAGCGTTGGCCAGAGAGTCTCTGTATCTCGGAGACGATTGCCAACGACGGATGGACAGCCACGGAGGATTGGCTGTGGTACTACGGACTGAAGGAATGGGACGAAACGAAGGTCTATCATACGGGCGATCGTTGTCGCCTGGCCGATCGTGTCTGGAAGGCTACGGCCGAGACCCAGGGCGTCTTTCCTTATGTTCAGCTAGGCTATACCGATAGCCTTGAGCGACTCGAGGAATGGACTTCTTTGCGTTTGGAACTTGAGGATGGTTACTTCGGTTATGAGGACGGACAGATTCCCGTCAGTCAGGAAACTCCTTCCGTTACGTCTCCCTCGACCGATCCGGTACAGCATCTGATACAACAAAAAAACTCTGCCGTCTACAGCCTCGACGGGATGTCTCGGCGTAAGACGGCAGAGGGTTTCAATATCGTCCGTCAGGACGACGGCAAGGTGATTATAGTTTCACCTTGACCGACTTCCCTTCAGCATTTACAATTACGGTGTTGCCTGGCTGAACATTCAGCACGGCACTTCCTTCTGCGACCTTGGCATGGCCAATCATGACACCTGCCAGGTTGTAGAGTGTGACGGTCGTACCATCGGCCAGACCCTTGACGATGATGGCGTCATGGGCCGTGATGATCTGCAGTGCCTGGAGAGTGACATTGTGGATGCCAGAAGGATCGACTACCTCGATGGTGATCGAACCTGTGACACCGCTACCATCCACAGCCGTAGCCGTAATCAGAGCTGTGCCTACTTCGACAGCCACAACCTTGCCGCGTGATGATACCATGGCAACATCCTCGTTGTCTGAAGTCCATTCCAGATCCTTGTTGCCGGCATCGGCTGGCAGAACGAGTGGCTCAAGAGTTATCGATTCGCCGATGTTGAGCTTCAGCGTGTCGGCTACGAAGTTGATGCTGCTGACCAGTGGCTGCAGAACTGTGATGACACAATTGCCGGTGACACCGCTGCCGTCGACGGCTGTGGCGATGACGGTAGCCGTACCTGTCTTGATGGCAACGACCTTACCGGTGCTCGAAACCATCACGATGTCATCATTGGTCGATGACCAGGTAACCTCCTTCTGTGTAGCATCCTCAGGGCTGATCGTAGCTTCGAGCATGAAGGTCTCGCCTGGGTAGAGATCGAGCGTCTCGGCATTGAGCGTGATTGCTCCGACAGGAGTTGGTACTACGTTGACCGTACAGGTAGCGGACAGATTGCTGCCGTCGGTGGTGGTAGCCGTAACCTCAACGGTGCCCAGAGCCAGGGCCGTAACCTCGCCTTCAGCACTAACAGTGGCAATGGCTGTATTGGCCGACGCCCAGGTGACAGCCGCGTTGGTTGTGTTGGCTGGCGTAAGGATTGCTGTCAGTGTATGGCTCTGACCGATCATCAGGTCGATAGTCTCGCTCGAAAGCGTCATGGCTGTAGCAACCACCGGAATAACTGTGATGACACACTGAGCCGAGACGTTGCTGCCATCGGTAGTAGCCACGGTGATGGTGGCCTGGCCGAGTGCAAGGGCAGTAACGACACCCTCGCTCGAAACGGTTGCAATCGACTCGTCGCTCGAGGTCCAGGTCAGCGTCTTGATGCTGGCATTTTCAGGAGCGATGGTTGCGGTTAGTGTCAGGGTAGAGCCCAGCTGAACATCGGCAGCCGTAGCGCTGAGCGTAAGGGTCTCGATGGTGGTGTAACCCAGACCAACAGTAACCTTGGCCGTAGCCGAAACTCCACTGCCGTCGACGGCTTTGGCAGTCAGGTAAGCAACTCCGTTCTTCAGACCGGTGAACTTGCCAGAGACAGAATTGACCTGCAGAACACTCTCGTCCGAGCTACTCCATTCTACAACCTTGACAGAGGCATTGTTTGGATTGATCGTGGCGATTGGCTGAACCGATTCGCCGATGCCGCAAACGTATTCCTCCTTGTTGAGCGTGATGCTCTCGACAAGGATGCCCTGGATGTCCTCTACGATTTCGAAATTCTTCCAGTAATCGGCAGCTGCGAAGGCATTCTTGCGGGTCATCAGTACGTGCAGAGTGCCGTACTGGCTGAAGGTCGTCTCGTAGATAGTTTGTGGACGTGAAGCCTGGTTGTATACATCGTTGAGGGCAGTGCAGTCGGCAAATGTGCTCTTGCCGATGTTGGCTACCGTGCTTGGAATGTCGATCGATGGCAGAGCACTACAGCCCTTGAAAGCGCCATCGCCCAAGGTAACTACACCCTCGGCAAGGGTTACAGAGGTAAGGGCTGAGCAGCGGCAGAAGGCGCGAGGACCAACGGTAACGATATTGGCTGGGATATTGAGCGAGGTCAGCGAGTTGCAGGCGAAGAAGGTCTCTTCGGCAATCTCGGTCATGCTGGTTGAGAGGGTGAGCGAGGCCATAGCGTTGCACGAGGCAAAAGCGCTCTCACCGATGCTTTTCACAGAGTTAGGCAATACCAGCGAAGCCAGCGATACGCAACCGGTGAAGGCATGGTGGCCAATCGAGATCATGGTGTTCGGAATCGAAACGGATGTGAGCTGATCGCAGAGGTAGAAGGCGTACTTGCCGATACCTGTGACGGTATACTTCGAATCCTTGTAATCGACGGTATCGGGAATCACTACGTCGCCGCTGTAAGAGTTGTAGTTATCATCGCGGTAAACTACGACGCAATACTTGTTCTCCTCCGATACGACCTTCAGGTAAACGCCGTTGGCGATGAAGTCGTAATTGTTAGGCTGTACCGTAACTGAACAGCTGCCCTTCACGCCGCTGCCATCGGTAGCCTCGGCCGTGATGGTAGCCTTACCGGCAGCCAATGCGGTCACGAGACCATCCTGGGTGACGGTGGCGATCGAGGCGTCGCTCGTAGTCCATTCGACGTCCTTGATGGCAGCATCGTCAGGTGCCACGGTAGCAGTGAGCTGCAGGGTGCCGTTGATGGACATCGTAGCGCTCTGCTGTGACAGGGTGATGCTCTTTACCAAGGTAGGTGATACGGTTACGGTGCACGACGCCTGCAGCATGCTGCCATCCGTGGTCGAGGCGCTGATTGTGGCTTGGCCGAACATGACGCCTGTCACGACGCCATCGGCCGATACCGTAGCTACATTCTCGTCGCTCGAACTCCACTCAACAGTGGTGTTAGGCAGATCAGCAGGCGACAGGGTAGCGGACAATGCCAATGTCTCGCCAATACCGATGGTGGCATAAGCCAGATTCAGGGTGATGTCCCAGGCAATGTGCTCCTCGACCGTGATGGTGGCCGAAGCACTGATGCCGCTACCGTCTGTTGCTTGTGCAGTGACAATGGCCGCACCTTCGCCTACACCGGTCAGCAGTCCATTGTCGTCGACGGTTACTACCGCATTGTTCGACGAGCTCCATGCAACCTTGCTTACAGTAGCGTCAGCTGGCGATACGGTAGCCTGTAGCTGTGCCGTCTGGCCGGTCCAAAGGTGAACCTGCTGCTGGTCGAGGATGATCTGGGTCACAGAAATACTCTCGGTAGCATCGTCAACGATGGTGAACTGATTCCATACTGAAGCAGCGGCAAATGCATCCTTCAAGCCTGCAGATACGTGCAGTGTGCCGAAGGTCGAGAAGGTGTTGGCCGCGATGTCCTGAGGTGTGGTGGCATAGTTGGTAACCGAGGCAAGCGCTGAGCAGCCGTCGAAGGCCAGCTCGCCGATGTTCATCACGCTGGCAGGGAATGTGATGGCAGCCATAGAGGTGCAGCCCTGATAGGCATTGGCACCAATACTGCGGATAGTTGACGGCAACAGTGTGCAGAGCAGGTCGGTCGAGGCGCGGAAGGCATCGCTACCGATACTGGTCACATTGTAGGTCTGACCGTCATGCTGTACGGTCGATGGCAGACTGACGATACCCGAGTACGAGTTGTAGTCTCCACTCTGGCAGGTCACCTCGCAGGTCTGATACATGGCGGATGTGATGTTGTAGAACACTCCATCCACCTCGAAGTCGTAAGCTGAGGCATTGAAGCCTGTCAGCGCGGCTGCGAAAATTGATAGCAGAATCTTTTTCATTATATATTATATTAAATGTATTATTTCAATTTGGGCTTCAGTTCATCAGGCGAGCCTTTGGTGAACATCTCGATGGCGGCTGCCTTGCGAGTGAACAGGTGAGCCACTACATCGGCTGCGATGCTGTAGCGAGGCTGGAAAGCATCCGAATTCATGTACTGCAGCAGCGAAGCCAACATCTGGCGTGCCACGAGGCGATGCTCGAGGTCGGTCTGCAGATCCATGGTAGTCATCATCAGTCGGCCTCGGCCAATACGAGCCTCGAACAACATACCGATCTTACGCGACAGGAACCAGGTGTCGATACTCTGCACGATGGGTTGGAAGTCGAGCGGGAATTCGGTGAACTGCATCACCTGAGCCTTGTTGACCAGTTCCCACCACTGTAGGTCGCTGTGATAATCCGTAGGGAATGCGGCAAAAGCCGGATGCTCGTCTTCGATCAGGAGGCCTGTGGTATGGGGTGGACGCATCTTGAACCACGACGTGTTCCAGAAGACGGGTAGCCATTGCTGAACGATGTCGTCACCATGGCGCACCTTACCGGCCGCACAGATCAGTACCGAGCCTCCGTTCATCAGCGTGGTCAGGGCCTTGGCATCGAGCGAATCTGTGACCAATACGCGGCCGGGACGGATATCGATGGTACGAGGATAGACCCAGAAATCCCAGTGGTTGGTGCCGATGACGGCATCGGTATTCCCTTGGCCAGGATAGACCTGTACGCGGAGCGTCAGCTTCTGAGGTCCGGCAACGTCGGCCAACGCCATGCTGACGTGCTCTGTGCTGCCCTCGGCCAGAATATTGTCCAGCGGGTCGCTGATGGTCCAAAGTAACGAGTGACGGTCCGAGGCGGAAGCACTATGATCGTTGACCGAGAGGTCGGCTACGAACGACTCGTCCGTACTATAGGTGAACTTGGCAATACGGGCCAGCGGAACAACATCCGAGCAGAACTCCCTCCATTCGCGGGCTGAGATGTAGCCTTTGGGCTCGAAGAAGACGTTCTGTACGCCTACCAGAGCTGTTCCCTGTCCGCTATAGTCGTTGATCGACAGCAATTCGAAGCCGGCATATCCCTCGGTTCTGAGGGTGCGCTCTATTTCATATTTGTAGCACAATGCCTGCAGTTTGCCACTGGCCATCATGAAGCGGTGAGCACGGCTGGCCATGCCATTCTCGGCAAGGATGTCACGGAATACTTCGAAGTTCCTGGCCTTGTTCGGACCGGTGTATTGCGGTATTTCGTCGAAGTCCGGGAAGGCGCACCATTGTCCTGTCTCGTGGCTGACGTATGGCTCATGGATGTCCCATTCTCCGTCCTTAGCCTTATAGTGGCTGATCTTGTCGGCAAAGTCCGATAGTGTTTCAGGGGCCTGATTTACCCAGTTGCCCAGGCCACGCGCACCGGCTTTGACGTGATACTGGCTACGAGGCTGCCAGGCCCATCCACCACCAACCGAGGCCCCGGTATAGACGCGACGAGGATCTTCGGCCTTCCAGTAGTCTACGAAATCGCCTACCCAAGGCACCCAGTTGCCGGCCGGCTCGTTGCCACATGCCAGCATGCAGAAGCTAGGATGATTGCCATACTGTCGCACCAGGGCCTGAGTTTCCTGCATCAGCAGCGTATCGATAGGCTGGCGTTGGCCGAGCTTGACTCCATGATTGGGCCAGGATGGTCCTTCCGGCTGTAGATAGAAACCCGTGAGATCGGCAGCCACAAAGGCGGCTTCGGGAGGACAGTAACTATGGAAGCGCATGTGGTTGAGGCCCCATTCACGGCAGGTGCGGAACACCTTCAGCCATTCGTCTACCTCCATCGGTGCATAACCGGTAAGTGGGAAGTCGCAATTCTCGACCGTGCCGCGCAACTGAACTTCGCGGCCATTGCAGCGGAACATCGTGCCATCGATCGTAAACTCACGCATACCGAAGGTGGTGATCGTCTGTCCGAGGTCCTGCTGGCCGACGGCGATGCGCTTCTTGTTCAGCGTTACGCTGGCAAGACTGGTTTCGAGTCGATATAGGGTTGGCTGGAACTCGTCCCACAACTGCACGTCGTCGCCCATAGGCAGACGAACCTCGATTGTGTCATGACCTTGGCGCAGTTGTTTGTCGAAGGTTACCGCGTCCAGGCTATGTGGCGTCAGCGTATTATAGGCGTCAGCCTTAAGGGTCAGACGGATTGTCTCGCCTGCCTTGCCTTCGACAATGTAGCGTACCTTGGCTTCGCCATCCTTCACGTTGGGATAAACATCGGTCTGAACGATGCGTGTGGCACTGACTCGTCGTAACTC
Source organism: Bacteroidales bacterium (assembly GCA_045640225.1). Lineage (GTDB taxonomy): Bacteria > Bacteroidota > Bacteroidia > Bacteroidales > UBA3663 > Liminaster. Next base: position 41,733 of record JAZUEP010000096.1, read on the forward strand.
GATGCGTCCTACCACACCATTCCAGTCGCCTTGAGTCTGGTCTGTCACCGAGTGTGAATCCTGCCCGACAGGTGCCACGTCGAGGCGATTGTCGATGCGTAGCGACAGCTGGTTGCGGCCAGGTTTCAGCCACGATGTCACGTCGTATTCGTGAGGCACGCACAGGCTATTCTGTCTGCCAGCCTTCTGTCCGTTCACGTAAAGGGTAGTCTCGATATGCGGACGCTCCAGGTAGAGCAGATAACGGCTGCCGCTGACCATGAAATCCGCAGGAACGTCCACCGTACGGTTGTACCAAGCCACGCCTACGTAATGACGATCGGGCGTCAGGAAGAATGTCGCCTTGAAGTTGTCCGGCTGGCGGTATTTCTCCATTACGGGACTATAGAAGAACGAACTGTCGTACAACGAGCTGATCCATTGCGTCTCGGCTGTCACACGGTCGCCTTTGCCACGGGTGAGCATCGAACCTGGTAGCTGTATCTCGTCATCGAGGTGTTCGCGTTCGGCCCAACCCTTGGCGATGCCTTCATTCTTTCGGTCTATCTGGAACTGCCAGTTGCCGGCCAGGTCAATTATGTCACTGCTCTTCGTCGTTTGTCCAAACAACGTGCCACAGATCAGTAACGATAGGAGAGAAGTCAGTATCTTCATTTGTTCTTGTTTTTGTATTGCGATGAGTGGGAAGATTCAAAACCCTATTATCCGCTGCAAAGATACGCATTTCCGTCGAAAAATCAAAACAATACTACCTAAAAACGCAAAATATTGCCTTCGCGATGGGACAATTCGTATCAAAAACTACCATTTTCGTACATTTTTGCTCGAAAATGACAGCCCGATTTGGAGGTTATCCGATTAATACCTATCTTTGCAGCACGTTGTATGGCCTATGGCCATCGTATCCTCTTCAACCTCAATTCTGCATTCATACAGTTATGCAACGCATCTTCCTGATCGGCTATATGGGAGCCGGTAAGTCCACCATGGGTAAGTCTTTGGCTCAGGTAATGGGCCTCGAGTTCATCGATCTCGACAACTTCATCGAGTCTCGTCAGCATCGTACAATCAAGGAAATCTTTGCCGAAGTAGGCGAACAGGGCTTCCGCCAGATCGAGCGACGCTCGCTCGAAGAAGTGTCGGAGTATGAAGACGTTATCATCTCGCTCGGAGGCGGTACACCTTGCTTCTTCGACAATATGGACGTGGTGAACCGTGTGGGCAAGTCGGTCTACCTGAAGCCTACTGAGGAAGTCCTGCTTCGTCGCCTCATCAAAGGCAAGCATAAGCGCCCTCTGCTGGCCGATAAGAGCGACGACCAGATTCTTCAGGTCATTCGCGAACAGCTGGCATGGCGCGAGCCATTCTACCTCAAGGCAAACCTCACGTTCGAGGCCTCGCATCTCGAGAACAAGGCCGACATCGTCCAGAACGCCCAGTTGCTGGCCGATGCATTGAATAACCTCTTTACAACCGAAAAATGAAACGTCGCTTTTTCTCAATCATCTTTACGGTGATAGGTCTAGCTGTCTTGGCGCAAACTCCAGTCTTGGCACAACAGCCTGCCTATACCTCCGATTACAGATTCTCGACGCGTGCCTGGACAGCCGGTCCGCTCGAATGGGATGAGTTCAAAGGACATCCTAAAAGCGATACCACAGCCGTCAAGTTGTCATGGATGTTCCGTCGTGAGAACACCTTGCAGCGTCGAGGCAGTATCACCTATCATTATAGCAAGATAGTCCCTTATCTGGACATGACCGAGTCGTGGTTGCAGCCGATATTGCATTCTGAAACCTCGCTCAAGATGTGCCAGACGGCCTTCGATATGCTCGAACTCTATGGCCGCAAGGCTACACGCGAATATAACTGCAATCAGGAGTCGGACTTTTCTTCCATCGAACATTACTTCAATAAGGAATACGAACAGCGCCTGAAGGATATGGTCTTCGAAACCCGTCAAGGCACCGATGCCGGCAAGGTGGACCTCTATGCCACTCAGGTGCAGCTTGAACTCGAGTCAGAGCAGTTCGATGCTTCGCAGGTTCCCCTCGGCGAGAGTCAGCTGTATGTAGGCCTCGGCATTGGCTTGCATACGATGGCGGCATTCAGCGACTATTTCGGCTTCGAGCCTATCGGCATTGCCTGGGACCTTGACTTCGGCTACAAGCGTCACCTCTGGATGATCGATATGGCTCTCTGCTTTGGTGGTGAGTGTCGGCGCGATGTAGAGACAAGTCACGGCTGGATCCATGAGGGCGACGGTGTGCAAGCCGGTTACATGATGCTCAATTGGGGCTATCAGCTCAGCCGTGACCTGAAGCATCCCTGCTGGCCTTTCGTAGGCGTGGGAGTGACGTTCTTTGACGGTACGGTGGCCGAATATGTCGATAAGAACGGACGCGATATTACCCCCGAGAAGGCTGGCTTCACGTTGGCTGCAGGCTTGGTATACGACGTTCCGTTGCGTCGTCATGTCTATCTGCGCAGCAATGATCAGGTCTATGGAATTCCCACGAACAACGTCAGTCATTACGGTTTGCGACTGAAGCCTTCGGTCAGCTTTTCCGTCCTGTCCGGCATCGGTTGGGTGCCTTGTCTTAACCTAGGCGTCAGCTTCGATATGACGTCGTGGGTTTTGAAGTAACTTTGCCCGAAAATGCGACAAAACGTTCGGCAAAACCTCCCTTTTGCTAAATATAGATAGAAAAATGCTGCAAGAATCCATAAAATTGAAGATTTTTGCCAATAATATTTGGGCTTTATCTCATTTTTCTGTATCTTTGCAGCGTAAACATGTGTAATTTAAGGTAAATTTAATTTCGTATAAACAACTATGGAGAATCCAAAGATCATTGAGACTCCCGAAGTGGTTGTCCGCTTCTCAGGAGACTCTGGCGACGGCATGCAGTTGGCCGGAACCATCTTCTCGACCGTTGCCGCTATTCTGGGCAATGAGATCTCTACCTTCCCTGATTATCCAGCCGAGATGCGTGCCCCGGTAGGTTCGCTCGGTGGCGTATCGTCGTATCAGGTGCATGTAGGTAAGAAGGTCTATACTCCAGGCGACGAGTGCGACGTTCTGATCGCCATGAATCCTGCTGCTCTCAAGCAGAACGCCAAGTACCTCAAGAAGGGCGGCGTGCTCATTTACGATCAGGACACGTTCGTAAAGGCCGGTTTCGAGAAGGCCAAGTTCACCACCGATGATCCTTTCCAGGAGATGGGCATCGCCGACAAGTTCCAGATCCTTCCAGTCCCTGTTACCGAGAGCACCAAGGCTTCGCTGGCCGACTCAGGCATGGATGCCAAGTCGATTGCCCGTTGCCGAAACATCTTTGCCCTCGGCTTTGTATTCTGGCTCTTCAACCGTCCTATCGAGAAGGCCATCGACTTCCTTACCAGCAAGTTCGGCAAGAAGCCAGCTGTCCTCGAAGCCAACGTCAAGGTCATTACCGACGGCTTCAACTATGGTGCCAATACCCACGCCAGCGTGTCGACCTATCGTGTCGAGAGCGAGCAGGCCGAAGCCGGCATCTATTGTGACGTGAAGGGTAATGCCGCTACCGCTTATGGTCTTGTAGCTGCTGCCGAGAAGGCCGGTCTCAATCTCTTCCTGGGTTCTTATCCTATTACCCCTGCTACCGACGTCCTCCACGAGTTGTCGAAGCTCAAGTTCCTCGGCGTGACCACCGTTCAGGCCGAAGACGAGATTGCAGGTATCTGTACGGCCATCGGTGCTTCGTTTGGTGGAGCCCTGGCTGCCACTTCGACCTCTGGCCCTGGTATAGCCCTCAAGAGCGAGGCTATCGGCCTTGCCGTGATGGCCGAACTTCCACTCGTTGTCATCGACGTAATGCGTGGCGGTCCTTCTACCGGCCTGCCTACCAAGACCGAGCAGACCGACCTCCTGCAGTGCCTCTATGGCCGCAATGGCGAGTGTCCGGCTGTCGTTATGGCTGCCAGCACTCCTGTTGACTGCTTCAAGAGCGCTTACATGGCTTCGAAGATTGCCCTCGAGCACAATACGCCTGTCATCCTCCTTACCGACGCCTTCATTGGCAATGGTTCGTCATCGTTCCGCATTCAGGACATCGACGCTATGCCAGCCATCAAGCCAGCCGTCGCTGCCGAGGGTACCATCGACTACAAGCCATTCGAGCGCGACTCTGAAACTTACGTCCGCCTCAAGGCTGTTCCTGGCACTGAGGGCCTGATGCATCGTCTGGGTGGTCTCGAGAAGACTCCTGCCGGAGCCATCACTACCGACCCTGTCATGCACGAGACCATGGTCAAGAACCGTCAGGCCAAGATCGACTACATCGCTAACGTCATTCCGGATCTCGAGGTCAAGGGCGACGCCGATGCCGATACGCTGGTCATCGGTTGGGGTGGCACTTACGGCCACATCGCTGCTGCTGTCGAGAACTGTCGCGCTGCCGGCATGAAGGTCGCTCAGGCTCACTTCACCTACATTTCTCCACTTCCTAAGAACACCGAGGAGGTCCTCAAGAAGTACAAGAACATTCTCTGCTGCGAGCTCAACAACGGCCAGTTCGCCGGTTACCTCCGTTCAAAGGTCGAAGGCGTCAGCATCAAGCAGTTCAACGAGGTTAAGGGTCAGCCATTCCAGATTTCGGACATCGAGGCTGCAATCAAGGCTCTGTGATTTTTGCACATGGAGTAAATGGAGGTAATGGAGTGGTATTATGACTTCGATAGAGTATTCAGATAGAACCTTTGATATCCTTAGTTGTGCTTATCGGGTTCACTCTAAGTTGGGTCCTGGTCAGTTAGAGAAAATCTATGAGAAGGCATTGATGTATGAACTCAAGAAAAAAGGATTCAATGCAGTTGCTCAACAAGAAATACATTTTATGTATGCTGAGGATTTCGATTTAGCAGAAGGTTTGAAAGTTGATATAATGGTAGATGATACTTTTATTATTGAGTTAAAATCTGTCGATACTCTACTTCCTGTCCACTACAAACAATTACAGAGTTATTTGAAATTGGCAAACAAACGACAAGGGTGGTTGATAAATTTTAATGTTGAATCTTTAAGGGATAATATTCATACAGTTATCAATCCATTTTATAAATAACTCCTTTTACTCCATTCACTCCATGTGAATTAATATAAACGTAAACACATTTAACGTCTATGTATACTCAACAAGACTTCAAGAGTGATCAGCCGCTCAAGTTCTGTGCTGGTTGTGGTGACCATGCCGTTGCTGCTTCGATGCAGAAGGCTATGGCAGAGTTGGGAATTGCCCCATCACAGACTGCTGTCATCTCAGGTATCGGTTGTTCCAGCCGTATGCCTTACTATATGAATACTTACGGCATGCATACGATCCATGGTCGTGGCTTGGCCATCGCTACCGGCCTCAAGACCGCACGTCCAGACCTCACTGTCTGGAACGTCTCGGGTGATGGCGACTGCCTTGCCATCGGTGGCAACCACTTCATTCATGCCATGCGTCGTAACATCGACCTCAATATCATCCTCTTCAACAACAAGATCTACGGCCTCACCAAGGGTCAGTACTCTCCAACCTCTGACCGTGGCCTCGTTTCGAAGTCATCGCCATGGGGTACCGTCGAGGATCCATTCTGTCCTGCAGAGCTTTGTCTCGGTGCTCGTGGCAACTTCTTCGCTCGTGCCATCGATGGCGACATCAAGGGCTCTGTAGCCTGCATGGTAGCCGCTGCAAAGCACAAGGGCGCTGCCGTTGTCGAGGAACTTTGCAACTGTGTCATCTTTGCCGATGGCATTCACAAGCTCGTCACCGATCCTGCTGTCCGTGCCGACAAGACCATCGTCCTCGAGCATGGTAAGCCAATGATCTATGGCCGCGACCGCAACAAGGGTCTTATCCTCGATGGCTGGGACATCAAGCCTGTCACCATCGGCGAGAATGGCATTACCGAGAAGGACCTCCTCGTTCACGATGCCAAGAAGGCCGATCCTACCTTCCACCTCAAGCTCGCCATGATGGGCTACAGTCCTTATGGCTATGCAGGTGTTACCGACGAGCTGCCTATCGCTCTTGGCGTGATTCGCGATGTCGAGGCAATGACCTATGATCAGTCCGTCAAGGAACAGATCGAAGACGTGAAGGGTAAGAAGCCACAGCGCACCTTGCGCGACCTCCTTCTTTCAGGCGATACCTGGGAGGTGAAGTAATCGGTCTTCTCGTTTACTTCGTGATTGGTCCTTTGGACCCAAGTGCCCTATTAAAACGGGGAAGAGCAGTTTTTTATCAGACTGCTCTTCCCCGTTTTGTTGGCGTTCATTTTTCTGTCAAAGTGCTCCTCCGCGAAATTTTAAGGAAGAATCTTCGCGAAGATTCTTCCTTCTCGAAACGGGGAAGCTCATTTTGCTTGCGAAGTGCTCTTCCTCGTTTTTATGGAGAGCATTTTTCTGGCGGAATGCTCTTCCTCGGAGCGGGGAAGCGCATTTTTTCTGCAAAGTGCTCTTCCGCGTTTTTTTTAGCGCAATTTGTCGCCAAAAACTGCGCTACGCATTCCGAGGAAGCAAATCTTCATTTCGGACCTCGCTTGGTGTGCACCAGGATGGCGCCGTTGGCACCACGCGAGCCGTAGATCGATGCATCGCGCAGGACTTCGATATAATCCACGTCGTAGAGGCTGATGTAGTCGAGCGACAACACCACGACACCGTCCACAACGAAGAGGGGAGTGGTGTCGAGGTTGATGGAGTTGATTCCTCGCATAGTGATCGATGCCCGTTCGCCCGGGCGATTGGTAGACGAGATGTTCAGGCCCGGAACGCGTCCCTGAAGGGCTTGCAGAATGTTGGTGTAGCCTCCACGTACCAGATCCTCGCCTCGGATGCCGCTGGTGGGTTGCAGTATCTCGCGACGCTTCACCCATCCGTAGCCAATGTCCACCATGTCCCGATCCTCACGTGCCTCGGGTGTGAGCTGATCGCCCAGTCGGATGCTGATGCTCTTACGGCCTTCGACGGGGATTGTGTAGAGCATCTTGCGATAGCGGAGACGTAGGGTGTCTGAGGGTTGTACGTTGGTAAGTCCGAAGTGGCCATTCTTGTCCGTACGGGCCGAATAGCTCTCGGCATGCAGAAAGACGCGGACATTGCGCAAGGGCGCTCCGGTCATGTCGGTAACGAGGCCGTTGAAAGGCACGCCTTGCGGCTGCTCGCCATTGCGGCCACGACCTGCTGCCATGACTGGCAGCAGGAGGCATAAAAGGCTGATAAGTAGGGTGCGATGCATTATTTCTGAACGATGCGAGAGGTCTTGACCTCGCCATTATCCATTGTCAGACGGACGATGCAGGCTCCCTGAGGCTGGCTCAGGAGGCGTCCGCTGAGGTCGTAATATTCGACGTGCTGTACACGTGTGCCAGGCTCTACCTGGATCAAACCTACCGGGGTAACCACGTTGCAGGCCTTGGCCGAAGCATTGCGTACACCATTGACGGTGTAGTACGACTGAATCTCGACTACCTCGTACAGCATGTCGTAGAGGAAGAACATGTGGTCGGTACCGTAGGCCATGATGTCGTACGAGTCGGTGAAGGCGTACTTGAACTCGGAGGTTGGCTCGCTGAGCATCACGTATTCGTCAGGGTTGAAGGTGTAGAGTTCGCCATCGAAGAAGGCACTCCACGTGATGTAGTCAGGGTTGATGAAGTTGCCGTCGACGTCCTCCATAGGCAGATCGAACTCTACATAGATGTCGTTCCATCCCTTCAGGACAGGGGCGGCAGGAATGGCAGGCTGATCGCCCTCGTACAGGCTGTAGTTAATGTCCGTGAAGGCATAGATCAGGGCCTGGCGGTTGCCGTAGATTGTCAGCGCATAGTCGCCTTCGGCCGAGGTGAGGGTGCGATGCTCGGCATCGACAGCCAGCTTCAGGCAGTCCTTGTTGGCATACATCGGCTCGCCCCATTCTCCATACTGAGCCACATAGCCAGCACAGAAACTGAGCAGGTAGTACGACGAATGTGCGGCCTGCATCGAAGGAATATTGATGCTGTCGCCCTCGAGTGTGCCGTGTACCCAGGTTCCCTCGTCACCATCGGGGATGAGGCCCTGCAGATAGACGTCGTCGCCGGCAAAGGCAACCTCTACGGTGCGCTGCTCCTTATGATTATAGTAATCGGTGAACGACATGACGTACGACTGGGTCGGAGTGCCTTCGGGCAGAGCGGCAAATGGGTCGGTGAATTCCTCCATCTCGTACTGGCCGTTCAGCACCAGATAGCCGGCACCGTCCTTGTCCATCTTGACCACACCGCCCAGTACCGTCGAGTCGGCCGAACAGATAGTGGCATGGCCCAGATCGTCGATGCCCATGGTAAGGCGCATCTCGTCGATGGTGTTGTAGTATCCGTCTTCGCCGGCACGCGAGGCGTAGAAGTAGACCGTGCCATAGGTGGGATCGTCGAAGATGGCCTGTTCGCTGGCTATCACGATCTCATTGTCCTCGATGGTGCCCTTCACCCAGCACTCGCGGTAACGTGGAAAGAGGTTGTGGAAGTAGACGGTCTGTCCGTCGGCATCGAAACGCAACTCTGACTTGAGGCTGGGGTATACGAAGTCGCCCCATTCGGTAACGATGGCACAGTTCATCACATAGAGGCGATCCTCGCCCTGTGGATCGGTGAGGATATCGTCAGCCGTTGCTGTAACCGTAAGGGCTTGGGCATTGGCCAATGGGAGAGGAGCGAGAGTCTGGTCGGTAGGCAAAGTGGCCTGTGTAGCCATGTTGAAGGCCAGGGTCGGAAGGAGTAGAAGTGATGTCATTGTAATTAGGATTTGGAAAATTTGTTTGAGAGACAGGTGGCTTTATGCTTCTTAAAGTGCGCTGCAAATATAGTAATTTTTTCGATAGCTTGTGCAAAAAAGTTCCCAAAAAACGTCTCATTGAGTCGAAATTCGTTGTATTTCGTATAGAAATGAGCCTAAAATACGCACCTTCTTGTTCCGTTTTGACGCGGAAGGACTCATAATCGGGTATATTTATGAAAAAAATAATTATTTATTTTTCTATCTCGGAAAAAAGCATTATCTTTGCGCCCGTATTATGTCCATGGACACAGTCGTAATAACATTCAAAAACCAAGATCATATATGTATCGTAAACAAACCTGCGGTGAGCTTCGTCTCGCCAATGTAGGTCAGGAGGTAACTCTGGCCGGATGGGTCAAGACCGTGCGTAAGTTCGGTGGCCTTACTTTTGTGGATCTGCGCGACCGTTACGGTGTGACGCAGCTCGTGTTCGACGAATCGGTGCTCAGCCCTGAGCTGTGCGAGAAGGCCAACCATCTGGGACGCGAGTACGTCATCCAGGTAGTAGGCGAGGTGCGCGAGCGTGAACAGAAGAATAAGAACATTCCTACGGGCGAGGTTGAGATCGTTGCCCGCGAGCTGAATATCATCTCACAGTCAGAGGTTCCTCCATTTACCATCGAGGACAATTCGGATGGTGGCGACGACCTGCGCATGCAGTATCGTTACCTCGACCTGCGTCGTCCTTGCGTACGTGGCAATCTCGAGCTTCGTCACAAGCTGGCCTTCGAGACACGTCGTTACCTTGACGCTGAGCACTTCCTCGAGGTCGAGACACCAATGCTCATCAAGTCTACTCCTGAGGGAGCACGCGACTTTGTCGTGCCTTCGCGCATGAATCCGGGTCAGTTCTATGCCCTGCCACAGTCGCCACAGCAGTTCAAGCAGCTGCTGATGGTGGCCGGCTTCGACCGCTACTTCCAGATCGTGAAGTGCTTCCGCGACGAGGATCTTCGTGCCGACCGTCAGCCTGAGTTCACCCAGATCGACTGCGAGATGTCGTTCGTCGAGCAGGAGGACGTCATCCAGATGTTCGAAGGCCTGATGAAGCACCTGTTCCGCACCCTGAAGGGCATCGAGTTCGACAAGTTCCCTCGCATGACGTGGGAGGACGCCATGAAGTACTACGGTTCGGACAAGCCCGACCTGCGCTTCGGCATGAAGTTCGTCGAGCTGAAGAACATGTCGCCACTGACGGCTTTCTGTGCCGGTGCTGACGTGAGCGGCGTTGGCCAGACCGTGCTGCCTGAGGGCCAGTTCACGGTATTCGACAGCGTGCCTTACGTTGCCGGTATCAATGCCAAGGGCTGTGCAGGCTATACCCGTAAGCAGATTGATGGCCTGACCGACTTTGTGAAGCGTTCGCAGATCGGTGCTAAGGGCCTTGTCTGGGTTCGTAAGAACGAGGATGGCTCGGTGAAGTCGTCAATCGACAAGTTCTATGCGCCAGAGGTCCTCGAGGCCATCTGCCAGAAGTTCGAGGCCGAGCCAGGCGACCTGATGCTCATCCTCTGCGGCGAGATGCGCAAGACCCAGAAGCAGCTCTGCGCCCTCCGTCTCGAGATGGGCCAGCGCCTCGGTTTCCGCGATCCATCGAAGTTCGTGCCTCTTTGGGTTATCGACTTCCCACTGTTCGAGTGGGACGAGGAGACACAGCGCTTCTATGCTACCCACCATCCATTCACCATGCCAAATCCAGACGACATCCCGCTGCTCGATACCGATCAGGGTAAGGTTCGCTCGTGGGCTTACGACTGCGTGATGAATGGCGTCGAGCTGGGTGGCGGTTCGGTCCGTATCCACGATTCCGAGCTCCAGGCTAAGATGTTCGGCCTCCTGGGCTTCACTCCTGAGAAGGCCATGTCGCAGTTCGGCTGCCTGATCAACGCCTTCAAGTATGGTGCGCCTCCTCATGCTGGCCTTGCCTTCGGCCTGGACCGTGTAGTGTCGATGTTCGCCGAGCTTGACTCGATTCGCGACGTCATCGCCTTCCCAAAGAACAATCAGGGCCGCGACACGATGATGGATGCTCCATGTCCGATCGACGATGCTCAGCTCGATGAGTTGCAGATCCGCCTCGACCTGAAGGAGAAGGAATAATCAATCCCCTAACGAATTCTATCCGAACTTGAGAAGTTTTGTATTATCACTGCTGCTGTCTGCTGCCATGCCTGTCGTGGCAGCAGAGCATGCAGTTGAGGCCTATCGCTATGCGGGACCTTATGCCGTGTCTGTACCTCTCTGCATCGACACGCTCGATGTCAATGGTCATGCCTTCGACGCCAAGTCATTGCTCGAGGCCCCCACACAGCTCACAGCTGTGCGTCAGGGCGGCGTGTGGCAGGCCGAGGCCATGGCCGTTCCGGTGCAGCCAGCCGGCATGGGTCGCTATGCGTTGCATCAGCTAGGCTTCACGCTCACTAACCAGTCGTATGCCAAGGTGACACTCAAGGCCGAGAAGGCTCCGGCCAACTATCAGCTCTATCTGGACGGTAAGACGTCGCAGGTAGGCGAACTGGCACTCGAGCCAGGTACGCATCGCCTGGTGCTGAAGTATCTGACCGATGCTGAGGCCACGACACCCGATTCGTTGCGACTGACCTATACTTCGGCCGGTGCTGAGGTACATTGTGCCCTCGAGGGCGACGAACCACAGCTCTATACCGTCGATCGCATGATGCGTTCGCACCTCAACTACGGTTCGCAGCTCTCGCCGAAGGGCGACTATCTGCTGGTAACCGAATATCAGCGTGCTCCGCAACAGTCGAACTATTGGTATTATCTTGTTGAACGAGCTACAGGCCGTCGTACCCGTCTGGCCGAGCACTTCAGCTGGATGCCTCGTACCAATCGCTATTACTCCACCCGTAAGGGCCGTGAGGGTCGCGAACTCTATACTGTCGATCCTGCTACGGGCGCAGAACAGATCCTGGCCACGCATCTGCCCGAAGGACACTTCTATATGGCGCCCAACGAGCAGTTCCTGATCTTCACCGACAATGCCGAAGGGCCCAAGGAATTGAACAGTAACGTCTTCGAGGTGCTTAACCCTGAGGACAGACAGCCAGGATGGCGTGACCGTAGCACGCTGTCGCTCTACGACCTCGCCACAGGTCTCAAGCGTCCACTCACCTTCGGTTACAGCAACTGCTGGTTGAGCGACATCAGTCAGGATGGCCGTTACCTGCTGTTAGGCAAGTCAGAGCATTGCTTCCGTCCGTTGGGCGAGGAGACGTCGACTGAACGTCCTCTGCGTCCTCACGACTGGACGTCATACTATCGCCTCGATCTGCAAACTATGGTGGTCGACACCCTCATCAGCCGCGATGGCTTCCTGGCCTCGGTAGGCTTCTCGCCCGATGGCAGTCAGCTGCTGCTCAGCGGTTCGCCTGAAGCCTTCGGCCGTAAGGGCTGTACCTTGCCCCCGGATGTAGTGCCATCAATGTACGACTATCAGGCCTACCTGTTCGACATCGCATCGCGCGAGGTACGCCCCCTGACAAGTCAGTTCGACCCGTCGGTATCGCATCTCGAATGGAGTACGGCCGATGGCCAAATCTACTTCACGGCCGAGAATCGCGACTCGGTCAGCCTCTATCGCCTCGAGCCTGCTACGGGTCAGATACGTCGGTTGGACCTGCCTGAAGAGGACGTGCGTAACTTCAGCCTGGCCTCATGCGCTCCTGTACTGTCGTTCTGTGGCCAGTCGGCTACGAATTCCGACCGACTCTATACCGTCGACCTCTCGCGTCTGAAGATGTCTGGTCGTCAGACTTCATCGGCACTACAGGTCGATGCTCGCTGCTTCGAGAACCTTTCGGAACAGAATCTGCGTGATGTACAGGTGGCTCAGTGCCATACATGGACATTCCGTAATTCGGTGGGTGACGACGTTCTCTGTCGCTACTACCTTCCTGTCGGCCTTGACGACAGCCAGGGAGTGCTGACCTCAGATCGCCCGTCTGTATCAGTTCCGGCCGATGGCACGATGCCTATGATTACGTACTACTATGGTGGTTGCAGTCCTACGGCTCGTTCGTTCGAGAGCTCTTATCCATGGCAGTGCTGGGCAGCCTTGGGCTATGCCGTGCTGGTGGTACAGCCCAGTGGTGCGGCAGGCTTCGGTCAGGAGTGGGCTTCGCGCCACGTCAACACGGCCGGTGTAGACCCTGCACGCGACATTACCGAAGCCGTCCGCGAGTTCTCACGCACACACGCGTATATTAATAAAGAGAAAGTGGGCTGTTGCGGCGCTTCGTATGGCGGTTTCATGACTCAATATATGCTCACGTTGCCGGATTGTCCCTTCGCCTGTGCTATCAGCCATGCCGGCATCAGCGACCATACTACCTACTGGGGGTACGGCTACTGGGGCTATTCGTACAGCGAAGTGTCGATGGCCAATAGCTACCCTTGGAGCGAGACGGACCTGTATGTCAAGAACTCGCCTATCTACAACGTAGACAAGATCACGACGCCGATCCTCTTCCTGCATGGTACGCGCGATGTGAATGTCCCGATCAACAATTCCATCCAGATGTTCACGGCTCTCAAGCTCCTTGGCCGTCAGACAGCTCTGGTCTGTGTCGAAGGCGAGGATCATGGCGTAGCCGAATACTCGAAGCGCCTCAGCTGGCTCAAGACCCAGCTGGCTTGGTTCCAGAAGTATCTGAAGGACGACTCCTCGTGGTGGGATGCGCTCTATCCTCGCAAGGAACTCTGATCTCCCGCCTTTCTGTTTGACCCTTACTAAAAACTCCACGATATGAAGAAACTTACACTCGCAATTGCTGCTCTTGCAGCCTTGCTTACCTCATGCACCAGCAAGCCTGAACCTCAGAAGCTGCTGTTCCTGGCCATTGGTCAGTCCAACATGGTAGGAAAGGGCGAAATCGCTCCTGAAGATACCATCGTATCCCCTCGCTTCCTCAACCTCGCTTCCACTACTACCGACGATCGTCAGTGTGGCGAGTGGCGCGTAGCCCGTCCGGGTAACTGCCGTCCTGGCTACGACTATCCTAACTACGTATCGCTCACCGATCATTTTGGTAAGACTCTGCTCGAATACCTGCCGGCTACCGATTCGATTGCCGTACTACAGGTCGGCGTTGATGGTTGTCCTATGCGTCTGTTCGACCCTGATCAATACCAGGGCTTTGTCGACAGTTGCCAGATGGACTGGATGAACGGTCAGCTCGATGCCTACGATCGCAAGCCTTACGATCGTCTCATCGCCCTCGCCAAGCAGGCTCAGGCTCAGGGTTGGACCGTGCGCGGCATCCTTGTTCATCAGGGCGAGACCGATGCCTATAGTGACTATTGGCCCAAGGAAACGGGCAAGGTCTATCAGAATCTGCTCAACGTACTTGGCCTCTCGGCCGAGAACGTGCCGTTGATAGCCGGTGAGGCCATCGGCATCGACCAGAATGGCGTTTGCTGCCACTGCAATCCTACTATCGACCGTCTGCACGACTTCGTACCGACAGGCTGGACCGTCTCGGCTTACGCTTGTCAGAAGGGTCCGGATAACCTCCATTTCTCGGCCGAGGGCTATCATCGCCTGGGCCGTCGCTACGCCATCAAGTGGCTGCAGCTCAACGGCTATGCCATCGAGGATGATACCGACAGCCCGTTGCAGTGCGAACTCTCTGATCCAGCCGACGCTTTCCAGGTCGACGTCATTCTGCGTCCAGCTTCTAACTGGAGCAAGGAATCGCTTGTGCTGGCATCAGCCGTTGCACTTCAGTCGGTCGACATTGTCAGCTATTCTGGTGCTACGCTCGCTTCGATCGAGTTGGGTGGTACCCAGACAGCCGAGCTCTCTATTGAGCCTTATGAGGGCGAGGATCGCCTCGTGCTCAACATTCATTCAGTCGATGGCCAGACCGTCAATCGTCAGGTCAATCGCGAAGTTCGTAAATAAGCAAATCCGCAAAGATGCCGTTTTTTCGTTCTGTTGAACATCCTTTACGCACCTTAGTGCTCATTCTACTCGTTGCCATGGTTCCTTTTGGGGGAGCCATGGCACAGACGTTACGTTACGACGTTACGGCCGATGGTAAGGTCAACGTAGGCGATGTCGAGGCATTGGCCCGCCTGATTGTCCAGCAGAAGCAGAATGTAACGATCGATGCTTCGGCATCTACGCCTACGGGTAAGACTCCTATCCGTATCCTTGACATCGGCAACTCGTTCTCGGCCGACGCTAACTGCTACCTTGACGGAATGGTCAGTGCTACGGGTGTCGATGCCTCGAATGTGGCCCTTTACCAGCTCTACAAATCCGGTTCGAGCTTCAATTATTGGGTAGAGAACTATCGTGGTAAGAAGACCGACAATTATACCTATTATAAGGTGATGGGTGGCCTGGACCTCCCTGTCAATGGCAAGAACCAGGTCAATGCCACCGACAAATCCCTCTTCCATACGGTTCTGACTGATTTCAAGTGGGACATTATCATCATTCATCAGTCGTCGCTGGCCTGCTACAAGTACGAGTCGTGGAATACGGCCAATAGTGCCGATGGCGACCTTCAGGCATTCCTTTCCATCCTTCGTGAACATCAGCCACAGGCCCGTATAGACTTCCTGTTGGTCCATGCGCCTTATCAGATCATCGCGAAGGCTAAGTTGCAGACTTCGGACCAATTGTGGCAGAAGATCATGCAGTCGGCCAGCCAGATTCAGCGGAATGATGGCATCGGCCGTATCATTCCTGCAGGCACTGCCGTCCAGAACCTTCGTCAGACCAAGTACAACGATGCTCATCAGCTCTGTCGCGACGACCTCCATCTCGGCCATGGATTGGCACGCTATACTGCCAATTGCGCCTATTACGAGACCATCTTGGCGCCCATTCTCGGTGTCTCGGTTCTTGGCAATACCTATCGTCCCACCATTTCGTCGCAGGACAAGAAGGAGTCAACGGCTTCGGCTCCCATCCCGCTGACCGACAATAATGCACTCGTAGCCCAGACTTCAGCTTTCCTGGCTACGGCCTTCGGCTGGCAGACGTTCGATCCGAACGATTACCTCAGTGTCCTGACAAACTCTGATGCATTTCATTAAGCAGAATTCGTACACACAAGCTTTGTAACATACCATCCTTTCTATGTCACGCATCTTATCTCTGTTCATAGCCCTCCTGTTCGGAGTCACAGCCTTTGCTCAACAACCATTGCGCTACGACGTCAATGGCGATAATGCTGTCAACGTAGGTGACCTCGAGGCTCTGGCGGATCTTATTACCCGTGGTCAGCAGGATGTGCCGCTTCCGGCTACGCCTCCCGTTGCTACGTCTTCGTCCCAATTACGTATTCTCGATATCGGAAACTCGTTCTCCGAGGATGCCAATAACTACCTCAATGGCCTGGTTCAGGCTACAGGTGCCGACGTGTCGCAACTCTGCGTCTACGAGCTATACATGGGCGGCTCGAGCTTTCACTCGTGGGTACAGCTCTACAACAGTCAGCTCGAGGCGGATGCCAGCGTCAAGTACAAACTCACCAAGATTACCGGTAAGAAAACCCTCACGGGAACCTACAAACTCGATACAAACTACGAACTCAATGATCCTACGCTGTTTCGTGCTGTCCTGAGCGATGTCCAGTGGGATGTCATCATCATCCATCAGGTCTCGACCTATTGCTACGACTACGATGCCTGGGGTGGTAAGGATACTTCAGGCGGAGATCTTCCGGCTCTTCTGTCCATCCTTCGCGAGCATCAGCCACAGGCCCGCATTGACTATATGTTGGTCCATGCACCTCTAAAGATTCTGGGCAAGGGTACAGCAGCCTCGACCACTGATGGCCTCTGGCAACAGATCATGCAGTCTTCGCGTCAGGCCCAGCAGGACTATGGTTTCGGTGTGATTCTGCCTTACGGAACCGCCATCCAGAATCTGCGCAAGACACAGTATTCGGACGAGAACGAGATGCAGCGCGATAGCAATCATCTGGCCTACGGTCTGTCGCGTTATACTGCAGCTTGTGCCTACTATCAGTCCGAGATTGCTCCCTTCCTGGGTATCTCGATTCTGGGCAACACGTATCGCCCTGAAATAGAGAGCTGGATGAAGAAGACCGACTACTCGAAGCTCTCACAACCCGTTGACATCACAGCCGAGAATGCCCGTGTGGCCCAGATGGCTGCTTATCTGGCCAATGCATTCTGGTGGAAGACAGTAAATCCTGAGTCCTACATGGACCTCTTTGAATAATAATCTATGCAACGTATCCTTGGCATTCTTCTCTTCGCGTTATACGTCCTCGCCCCACAGGCGGTCAGGGCGCAGGATCCTGCTTGTCAGACATTCCGATGGGATGTCAATGGCGATGAGAATGTCGACGTGGGCGACGTCATGAGTCTGGCTCGTAAGATCAATGCCAATGAGCAGTTCGAGTACCAGCCCATCATGCCTGCCACGCGTCAGCTCAAGGTTCTCGATATCGGTAACTCCTTTTCCGAGGATGCCTTGCACGATCTCGATGGCATCGTCAGAGCCACGGGAGCAGATCTCTCGCAGATGTGCGTCTATATGCTCTATCTGGGTGGCGCCAGTTTCCACGACTGGGTATTGTCGTACAACAACGATAGCAAGGCCTACTACAGCCTGCGCAAGATTACCGGAGGCCTGACACCTGCCATTTCTGCCGGATTCAGCTACGATCCAGAACTCATGGTCGACGTTCTGACAGAAGTCCGATGGGACGTCATCGTCATTCATCAGCGTTCAGGTATCCAGCACTATTATAATGGTTGGCATAACGTCAACGACGTCAATGGTGACCTCGATGCCTTCCTCGAGATACTGCATCGTCATCAGCCACAGGCTCGCATCGATTTCATGCTGTGTCATGCTCCTTCGTCCTATATCGGACAGCCCAATGGTTGTTCGGACACCGATCAGCTCTGGCGCAAGAATATGCTGTCGGCTGCAGACATCCGTCGTAACGATGGCATTGCGAAGATCCTTCCTTATGGTACTACCATACAGAACCTTCGCCACGTGGCGCCCGAGGGCGATACCGAGCTGTCACGCGATGGTCTGCACCTCTCGTTCGGTCTGGCGCGTTATGCTGCAGCTTGTACCTATTATCAGACTGAGATTGCTCCCTTCCTCGGCATCGACATCGTGGGTAATACCTATCGCCCACAATTAGGAGGCTGGGAAGTAGAGCCTGAGAACTCGACCCTCTCGGCTCCGATTCCCGTTACCGACGAGAATGCTCCCCTTGCTCAGATGGCTGCCTACATGGCTACCTCTTTCTGGTGGCAGATCACCGAACCTGCAGACTACCAATCTCTGTTCGCCGAGATGCCAAAATAACCGATTCGTTTACTCTTTAAACACAACATAAAACACCAACTTACCAAATGAAAAGACTGATTGTCCCCAGTGCACTGGCCGCGATGTTGCTCGTAGCTTGTGCTCCGAAGAGCCAGAACCAGGTGGCTCCAGCCATTCCTAAGGATGCACAGATCGAGAAGAACGTGCAGGAATGGATCAAGAAGATGACCCTCGACGAGAAAGTAGGCCAGATGCTCGAACTGAACCTCGACCTGATGGGTTCGGTAGTAGTGAAAGGCGAAGCCAAGATTGACCGCAACAAGCTGAAGCAGGTATTGTCGCAATTCGGCAACAGCAGCGCAGAGCAGATTGCTGAAATGATGGCCATGAGCGACGAAGAGATCAACGACAAGCTTGGAGTTTATGGCCTGGACATCTACGACAGCAATGTAGTACGCGAGTGGACACTCAACGAGGCTGCCCTCGATTCGATGATCGGCAAGTGGAAGGTAGGTTCGATTCTGAACGCTCCGGGCCACGCCCTCACTCCTGAGCATTGGCAGCAGATTATTCCAAAAATTCAGGAACTGTCGATGAAGTACATCGGCATCCCATGTATCTACGGCCTGGACAACAATCACGGCACTACCTATGTGGCTGGCGGAACCCTGTTCCCACAGAACATCAACGTAGCCGCTTCGTTCAACACACAGTTGGCCTACGAGTCGTCAGAGGTTTGTGCCTACGAGAGCCGTACTGCTGACTGCCCTTGGGTCTACAATCCTACGATCGACTTGGGCCGCGATCCTCGTTGGAGCCGCATCTGGGAGAGCTATGGCGAGGATGCCATTGTGACTTCGCGCATGGTTGAGGCCGCAGTACGTGGCTATCAGGGTCCGGACAATAATCACATCGACGGCAATCACGTTGCCACGTCTGTGAAGCACTATTTCGCTTATGGCGCGCCTTGGACAGGTAAGGACCGTACGCCAGCTTATGTTTCGCCACAGCTGCTGCGCGAGAAGTACTTCGAGCCTTTCAAGAATGCCATCCGTGCCGGTGCGATGACCATCATGGTCAACTCTGCTTCGATCAACGGCGTGCCAGTTCACGCCAGCGCCGAATATCTGACCAAGTGGTTGAAAGAGGACCTCAACTGGGACGGTATGATCATTACCGACTGGGCTGACATCAACAACCTCTTCTCGCGCGAGAAAGTAGCCAAGGATAAGAAGGATGCCATCCGCCTGGCCATCAATGCCGGTATCGATATGTCGATGGATCCATATAGCGTAGACTTCTGCGTGCTGCTGAAGGAATTGGTCGAGGAGGGTCAGGTACCAATGTCGCGTATCGACGATGCCGTAGCCCGTATCTTGCGCCTGAAGTATCGCTTAGGTCTGTTCGATGCTCCTGATACCCGTATCGAGGATCATCCACAGTTCGCCAGCGAGGAATCGGCCCTGAAGTCGCTCCATGCAGCTGAGGAATCTGAGGTGCTGCTCAAGAACAACGACAACCTGCTGCCACTGGCCAAGGGCAAGCGCATCCTTGTCACAGGTCCTAATGCTAACCAGATCCGCTGCCTGAATGGTGGCTGGAGCTACACCTGGCAGGGCACTAACGATCCTAAGTACGTCGAGCCATACAATACCATCTACGAGGCACTCAGCAATAAGTTTGGCCAGCAGAACGTCTTCCTCGAGCAAGGCGTTACCTACAACGAGCGTGGCGCTTACTGGGCCGAGAACGAGCCACAGATCCAGAAGGCTGTCGCTGCTGCTGCCAAGGCCGATGTGATCGTAGCATGCATCGGCGAGAATTCGTACTGCGAGACTCCGGGTAACCTTACCGACCTCAATCTCTCACAGAACCAGAAGGACCTTGTCAAGGCCCTCGCCAAGACTGGCAAGCCTATCGTTATGATCATCAACGGTGGCCGTCCTCGCCTCATTGCTGATATCGAGCCACTGGCTCAGGCGGTTGTCGACATCCTGCTGCCAGGCAACTATGGTGGTGACGCTCTGGCTAACCTGTTGGCCGGTGACGTGAACTTCAGCGCCAAGATGCCATATACCTATCCTAAGGAGATCAACTCGCTGATCAATTACGACTTCAAGGTGTCTGAGCAGGTAAGCACCATGGCCGGTGCCTATGACTATGACGCCAAGGTAACCCAGCAGTGGCCATTTGGCTACGGTCTGTCGTACACCACGTATGCCTACAGCAACTTGAAGGCCGAGAAGACCGATTTCGCAGCCAACGATCAGCTGACCTTCACCGTCGATGTTACCAACACCGGCTCGATGGCTGGCAAGGAGCCTGTGCTGCTTTACAGCTCGGACCTCGTAGCCTCGATTGTGCCAGACAGCCGTCGTCTGCGTGCCTTCCAGAAGATCGAGTTGCAGCCAGGCGAGACCAAGACCGTCACCTTCACGCTTCCAGCTTCAGACCTCGCATTTGTAGGTGCTGATGGCAAGTGGGTGCTCGAGGCTGGCGAATTCGCCATCACCGTAGGCGGTCAGGCTGTGACCGTCAACGCTACCGAGACCAAGAAATGGGAGACTCCTAACATCTAAGCTTAGGTCGTCTGCCCAAAGATAGTAGATATACGATTCCGCCCCTCGTCATTGTGCATGAGTACAATAACGAGGGGCGGAACTTTTTTCAGAATTTATTACTTCAGCTTGAGGCCCATAGCGTCGACCTTCTGGCCCTTGGCGCTGATGACCAGCTTGCCGTCCTGCATGCGCTTCGAAGCAAGCTCGCTCTGCTCAGCAACCTGCTCGATACCAACGGTGGTGGTAGGAGTGAGGACAACGTCGTCGATGAACTCGTAGTACGAATCAAGCATGTCGGTCATACCGGCAGTTACGACAATTTGGCTCTCGCAGATGTAGGCAGCCTCGCCCTCGTCCCAGGTAAATACGATTTCGTGCAGCGAGTAGGAATCCCAGTCGAAGCCGTAGATGAAGTAGTTGGCCGTTGAGCCGAACCCTACGCACTGGCAAGCAGGGAAGACGAGCGAGTTGCCCTCGCGTGTGCCCTTGATGGTTGACTGGAAGAAGTACGATACGTAGCCACATCCCTCAAGATATACATCATCACCGTCGAAGGCAAGCTTCACGCCGTCGAAGCTCTCAGGACCGTAATCGAAGTCGTCGCAAGTCAGCACGCAGTCGATAGTCTCGAGACCCTCTGGCATGGTAATCATTTCAGGCTCGTCTGATGGAGCCCAGCTGCCGGCAAAGTGATAGGTGACACCAGCCTCCGAAACTACGACAACGTCGATGTTCTTGGCTCCTTCCTCGAGTGCAGTCTCGACGTAATCAACACTGGTGTATACAACCTGGCTGTAGTTCGAATAATCGATGCCGAACGAGTATTCAGCATCCATATCCTCCAGCGTATAGGTCTGGCCGCTTACCAGGCCGTCCTCCGGGCCAAAGATGTCGAACATAAACTCGTAGTCGCCTACGGCAATGGTGGTGTACCAGTCGCCGCCCTCAACGAAGTGCTTCTGGTGGTAGTTAGCCGACTCGAATGGGATTTCAATCACGTCATCTTGTGCGCTGATGGTCATCGTTGCAGCAAGGGCGCAAGTAAGGAGTAGAATTTTCTTCATACGTAAAATGAGTTGTTAGTGAATGTTTTCGGGGTGCAAAGATAATGAATCTCTGCAGTGCTACCAAATTTTATGGCACACAAACTGTCCAAAAACTACTTTTTGTGCACGTTTTGGGGTATAGAAATGTCGTTTTATATCGATTTTTTACCTTTCTCTGTGCATTATGACTAAAAAAACTGCTTTTTTTGTCCATCGAGTCAATAAAAAATGTATATTTGCACGCAGTATTATACAATAATGTATCAATCGAAGACGTCATCACATGCTTGAAAGCTCTAGAAACTTATTTGCCGGACCTCGCGATCTTGTTTCATCGGCTGTTGCCTTCGCTAAGGCAAAGGTGGACGGTCGTATTGTTGTCTGTGGCACTTACAGTCTCGATGGCATGCGTCTGAAAAGATAGACTCTCATTCATACTTATAAAATATTAACAACAAAATCTACATTCGCTTATGAAGAAGATTTCTCTCCTTGTGGCTACTGCAGCT
Source organism: Bacteroidales bacterium (assembly GCA_045640225.1). Classification (GTDB taxonomy): domain Bacteria; phylum Bacteroidota; class Bacteroidia; order Bacteroidales; family UBA3663; genus Liminaster. The sequence goes on from JAZUEP010000096.1 coordinate 63,986, forward strand.
CTGTGCTTCGGTGCCAACGCTGGTATTCAGCACCAGCAGCAGGCAGGTGTCAACCATCGTCCTGCCCGTCAGCAGGCTTCGACCATGGCTAAGGCCAAGGCAGCCGAATCGCCTGAGTTTACCTACAAGCTCATCGAAGAGCAGCCTGAAGGCGAACTCAAGGTCTACGCTCGTGCCGGTAAGGGCATCGGTTACGACGACAACTACAATCAGGGTGTCCTGCCACAGGACGGCATGGCACTGAAGGTTGTCTTCACTCACAACGAGGATGACGTTGTTTACGTGCTCGATCCTGTTTCGCGTGGTCAGAACTACATCTGGGTCGAGGGTAAGCTCGTAGACAACAAGATCGTTGTTCCTACTTTCCAGGTTATTGCCGACTATGGCAGCTATGGTCTGGCTATTGCTCAGTGCGACCTGACCTACTACGAGAAGAGCGGCAATTACAGCTGGGAACCTAACACCGAGGTTACCGAGTATACCTACACCATCAACGACGACGAGACCATCAGCCTCGATTTCGCTGAGGAGGACGAGGCAACTGGCTATGGACTGAAGATGCTCGGCCTGATGTACACCGATGACCTTACATGGGTCGGCCTGGGCGACTGGGGCAGCGTCTATACTCCTATTACCGAGTCAATGGCTGAGGTTCCTGCCGACGTCGTTCTTGAGGACTTTGCCTTCTCTACTCCAAGCCAGAGCTTCATCGTACAGTGTGGCACCGATGGCCAGAACTTCTATGTCGTAGGCCTTTCAGAGGCTCCTGCCGTAGGCGTTATCGAGGGCAACACCGTTACCTTCGCTTCTGATCAGTATCTGGGTGTGAAGTCCAATTGGATGACTTACCTCATGGCCGCAACCTACGAGGAGATCTACCTCGAGGAGATCGACGTCACCTTCAACCAGTACATGACTGCTCCTGCCATCGTAATGAACTACGATGCCGAGGCCAAGATTCTGACTCCAGCTGAAGACAATACCGCTATCCTCCTTACCACCAGCAAGAGCGACAGTGAAGAAATCATGGTGCTCGAGTCTTTCGATAAGCCTGTCATCAAGTTCTTCGTCGAGACTCCAGGTGCTCCTGTAGCTCCTCAATTTGCTTACTTCGAGGATTACCGCGACTACTATGGCCAGTACTACATCGACTTTGAGATCAACAACATGACCGTGGCTGGTGACTACATCAACCCAGAGAAGCTCGAGTGGGCTGTCTATGCCGACGACGAGATCTACGTATTCTCAGTAGATGACGGCTATTCACTCATCGAGGATATGGAGTGGTTCCCATACGGCTTCATGGACGAGGCTGGTGGCTACGATATCGCCAGCGATGGCAACCACGCTGTCGTTTATCTCTACGAGGGCCTCTACAACGAGGTTGGTATCCAGGTTCGTGCCGAATTCGATGGTGTATACTACTACTCAAACATCTCGTACATCGACATCGAGACTTACGAGGTTCGCGAGCAGGAGGTCGAGAACGACATTCCTACCGCTATCCGTACGCTCGGCGCTCAGAAGGCACAGTCACTCTTCGACATCCAGGGCCGTCGTGCCGAGAAGGCTGCTAAGGGCCTGACCATCGGTAATGGCGAAGTCCGTTTCGTCAAGTAAGCATCTTGTTCTGTAACGGAACAGTTAGCTCCTTTAATAATAAATAATGAGGCTGTGTCATTTGGCACAGCCTCATTGCGTTTATTCAGTTCCTGAAGATATGTTCGGCCAGCGTCTGCTGGATGCCGCGGATGTTGGTGCGGCGGCTGAAGGCTTTCTGGTAGGGAGCCGTCTGACCCTTTACCCAGATCTTCATCTCGCAATCGTCGTCGAGTGTGCCCGGCGTCTCGACGCAGAACTGTGTGATGCTCTGGTACGGAATGCTCAGGTATTCGCGCTTCGAACCCGTTACGCCCTGTACGTTCAGCATAATCAGGCGGTGGTCAGTGAAGATCCACTTGTCGCGTATGATTCTGAACGCTGCATCTATTTTTTCTCCCTCGAACAGTATCTGTCCGAATTCGCGCTGCAACTCCTCGGGGTCGACTTCCGAGGCATTGCCCAGCATCCAATTTATTAATCCCATTGTTTCTGTCTTTTTGTTATTTTATGGCTGCAAAAGTACGACTTTTTGTTCAAAAATCCAAATCTTAAGTCATTTTTGATGTATTTTGCCTGATTATTTTGTCAGATTCGAATTATTCATTAACTTTGCGTCCGCAAAACGCGACATACATCTTAATTCACAACACTTATGTTCAAATCTACTCTCTCCGCAATGGCCCTCATGTCGGTCATTGCTGTAGGCGAAGTTATGGCTCAGACGCCGGGCCCAGTTATCGACATCCCGGCCGATGCGGAGGCGCGAAATTACACGCTCGCTGGCTTCTACTACCACGACTTCTTCCTCGATATCCTCGATGGTGTACCGTCGAAGGTCTACGTCACCGCCGATGCCTACTACTTTGACAATCTTTTCCCTCGTCAGCTGGGCGATGCTCCTATCAAGGGCGATTACGATGCCTCGACGGGCCTGATCAACATCCCCACCCAGCACTTCATGAACTACGATCTGGGTGATAAGGTCACCGCTTTCTACTTCACCTTGCTGTCGGTCGACGACGAGGGCACCGTCACCGGTGCTGCCGAGGGTGGCCTGGACCTTCAGGTCAACGAAGATGGCACCATCACCACTCTGGGAGGTTCGAGCGTATACTTCGGTGTGATCGACGAGGACCAGAACGTCGTGTGCCGTGCCCGTAACCTCGCTCTTGCACCCTTCGATGGTGTCGACACGCTCCTGCCTGAGGAGGCAGAATCTGAGGATTGGACCTATTCGGTTTACGACAATCGCCTCCAGTCGCCAACTATCTTCATCGCACAGGTGGCCACTGTCGGCAATGATGTATACATGAACGGCCTTACTTCGAACAATGCTTGGCTACGTGGTACGCTCGAGGGCGACCGCCTCACTATGCCTAACGGCCAGTATCTGGGCGACGACGATTGGGGCTTTGTCTACATCGTCAACGGCATTCGCAACCTCCATACCAACCCCGACACCTACATGGAGGAGTGGGACGAGGCCGATGCCATCACCTTCACTTTGCGCGACGGACAGTTCGTCCTCGACGAGGGTCTCTCTATTGCCGAGATGACACCATCTGGCATGATTCGCAGCAGCTACTCCGAGGTTGTCATCAAGCCTTTTGAGGGCTTCCAGGCCGCTACGCCTATGGATCCGTTCAATCTCTGGTTCTTCGATATGAGCGAGTTCGGAGGTCAGGTATCCTTCTCGTTCGCTCTGGCCAACGTAGGCACCGAGGGCGAGTACCTCGACGAGCAAGGCTTCGAGGTAGCACTCTACATCGACGGTTCGCAGCTTACTCTCTGCCCTGAGGATGGCTACGCCATTGCAGGCAACATGGATTGGATTCCATACGGCTTCGTGGACGACAACTGGGGTATGGACATCAACTTCGCCACGCTCTACCCATCGTTCTGGCTTTACGAGTCGCTTGTGGGCGAGATGGGCGCACAGGTGCGTTACACCTACGATGGTGAGACCAATTACTCGAACATCGTTTATGTTGATCAGGACGGAAACACCCGTACCGAGGGCGCTACGCCTACTTCGATCGACCAGCTCACCGATCACGTCCGTCTGCAGTGCTTCGACCTGAACGGCCGTCAGCTGAAGGGCGACGCCAAAGGCTTCGGCATCGTTCGCCTCCAGACGGGTAACGGTGTCCGCACCGTCAAGGTATTGCGCCGCTGATATAAATCGCACCTAATTCGCACTAAACTCGTATCAAGCTCGCATGCTGCTTGATTAAATGTCCTAACGCTCGAATATGGCCTTGAAACCCGCATTTTGCATTCGTCCGATACATTTGGTACTAGCCGTGTTGCCATGGCTGGTGTCGTGTGGCGATGATACTCCTCTGGATCCTCCTGCGCCCAACATTCCCATTACTCCTGACACACCTGTTCATCATGAACCTGTGCTGGATATTGAGGTAGGCGATACGCTGTTTGTGTCGATGACGGGCGGCAAGCAATCTCAGTTAATACGCTGTGATACAACCTTCGTGGTCAGCATCGAGGCAAACGACTGGATAGCGGAAGAGACGACGGGAACCTTGGCTCAGAACACCTATTATAAATTCTCTGTAGCCGAGAATACCGGCGATTCGATACGCTGTGCACTCGTGACGGTAAATGGCGACAATGGCCTGTCGAAGCGTTTCGTGGTATGTCAGGATTTCCCCACACGCGTGGTGAGTCAGGACTTCTACTACGCCAACAACCTGCTGCTGGACGAGAAGAACAAAGTGGTGCTGCATCTGAATCGCGAGGTGGGGCTGGCAGACAGTGGCGCAGGTACGAACTGGTATTATGACTATCAGCCCGAGATCTCGCTCAATGACGATCGTCGTTCCGTGACGGTCTCGGGCATTGATGGCATAGGTGCAAACCATACCTTCTGGTTTTCGTTCAGTACAATCGAGAAGCTCACCCAGCGCGTTAATCATGTGGTCTGGGGATGCGACTACCACTGGAAGATTGCGGGCAAGATCGAGGCACAATGTCTGCCCGCTGAGTATCCTGACCGTCATTACGTCGGTACCTCATGGCCTAATCGCTTCTATTGCCAGAACCCCAAAAACGGTGAGCAGCTGTTTGCCGTCGACCTGGGCTTCACGCCAACGGCAATGAGCTATTGCTCGGTGAATGACAAGGTATACATGGCTGGCGACGACCAATGTGTGCACATCATGGACGCCTCGACGGGCGAAGAATGCAAGAGCGTGAAGCTGGACCTCCGCTATGCCTCCAGCAAACTCCGACAGCTTGTAATGAGCGACGAAGGCTGGGGTGTAGTTCTGGGCGACGACGAGAGGAGCAAGTACATGATCGATGCGAACCGCGACGACATGGTTTACCAGATTGTCGGCTTCATTGATTGGTCCGATTATATGGATATAACGCTGTCGAAGGGCCCTGACGGAAAGGTTTGGTTCTACGACTCCTGGAGGCAGATGTATCGCATTGAGAGTGCCGAAGGACCTATTGAGCATCCGATGAAGATTGACGGAAAGTTCAACAGGCCTGACGTGTACTACATGGGAGGCAATTGGGGTAAGGCCCGATGGAAGCGCGGAGAGCAGAAACTCTTCGTGGCATGTTTCCCTTGTTCGCAGGCAATCGTTGACTTCAGCGACCGTACGTATCCTTTCCACTCTCTGATAGAGAGCCGACTGGGTCTGGCTGTAGAGTTCGACCTGACCCAAACCATTGGTGACGACATTATATGGTGGGCTCGCGAGACGTACAGCACTACGGGCGAAGGTGCAGACTTCATGATACTGAAGGATGAGACTTGTCTGTTCTGGAACAACCGCATGAAAGTCCCTGTCAACAGTCTTGAGATGCTGCACGACAACCGTACCATGCTGGCATCGTTCATGGGAGTCGAATCGGTCACTACCACTCACTTCATGATCTACGACGTCGAGTCATTCTATTCCAGGGTCAATCTCACCGAAGTGGGTGCGATGTAATGAACTTTTCTGGCGAAATGTGCCTCCTCGAAATTTTAAGGAAGAATCTTGGCGAAGATTCTTCCTTCTCGAAACGGGGAAGCACATTTTTCTGACAAAATGCTCCTCCGCGAAATTTTAAGGAAGAATCTTGGCGAAGATTCTTCCTTATCAAAACGGGGAAGCACATTTTTCTGACGAAATGCTCCTCCGCAAAATTTTAAGGAAGAATCTTGGCGAAGATTCTTCCTTATCAAAACGGGGAAGCACATTTTTCTGGCGAAATGCTCCTCCGCGAAATTTTAAGGAAGAATCTTCGCCAAGATTCTTCCTTATCAAAACGAGGAAGCAAAATTTGAATTTAAATTGAAGAATTAAAAAATCAGGAAAGAGTTTCGCCTTGTCGAAACGATGTTTGTACAGACGAGATGTATCGTATGCGACAAAAAAATCATGTAGAGTTTGCGGAGTTGAACAGATTGAAAAAAGAAGTTCTTAATTTTACTTAAAATGTGTTAGTTCTGGCAAATATCGTCCGAATAATTTGGATGCTCCGGTTTTTATCATTAAATTTGCAGCCGTAAAAAAGACATGCTGCTCAAGAAGTAGAAAAAAGAACGATTAATTACACGATGAAAACTATCGCAAATCAGGAGTTTGGTGGAGAGCGTCCTTTGTACGCATCACATGATCTGCGCCTCGAAAACGTCACTATCCATGTGGGCGAGTCGTCGATCAAGGAATCAAGCAACATCGAGGCCGAGGATTGTCGCTTCGAAGGAAAATATGTATTCTGGGAGACCGATGGCTTTACGGTCCGTAACTGCTATTTCGCCGAAAGTGCCCGTAGCAGCCTGTGGTATTCGCGCAACTGCCGCATGATAGGCTGTAAGGTCGATGCACCGAAGCTGTTCCGCCGGATGGACGGTATTTATGTCGAAGATACCGACTTCCCCAATGGCGAACAGTTCCTGTGGGATTGCAGCAACGTAGAGCTGCACAACGTGTCGATCGCAAAGTGCGACTACGTCTTCATGCACACCGAGAATGTGCGGATCGACAACTACCGCCAGGACGGAAACTATGGCTTCCAGTACGCCAGGAACGTCGAGATCCATAATGCCGTGATCAATTCGAAGGACGCCTTCTGGGAGGCCGAGAACATTACGATCTACGACTCGGAGATCAATGGCGAATACCTGGGATGGTATGCAAAGAACATGCGCTTGGTGCGCTGCCATCTGACCGGCGAGCAGCTGCTCTGTTACGTCGACGGTCTGGTGCTCGAGGACTGTACCTTCGGTCCTGACGCCAACCTGCTGTTCGAGTATTCGAAGGTGAACGCTACGATCCGTGGCAACGTCACGAGCATCAAGAACCCTACCAGCGGCCTGATCCGTGTGGAGGGTGAGGTAGGCGAGGTGATCATCGATGCCAACCAGAAGGCACCGGCTGACGCCCGTATCGAGAAACTGTAATAGACGTAATCCTGAAGCCACAAAGCGCTTCGTATGTAATAAACGACATCAGCCGGGCTATTTACCCGGCTGATGCTGTCTTACGGCAGATGTGCTGGATGACGAGGCCTGCCAACGTCATGCCGTAGATGCCAGTGATGTGCGACAACGATCCGTTGATCTGGGCCTTGCGCGCATCCCATTGACCCTGGCCGTTGGTGGTGTCCACTTCGTCCTTACCCTTGTTGGTGAGCAATTCTTCGCTGTAGACACAGGTCACCTTCTTGCGCAGATAGAGTTTGCTGCGACGCATACGGCTACGCATGGCGGCTCCTAACGGGCAGCCTTTGACCTTCCAGAATTCGGCCACGTCGATGCGCGTAGGATCGAGTTTCAAGGCTGCACCCATCGACGAGTAGACGGTAGCGCGTGGCTGACGTGTGGCTTCGACCAGGAGGTCGATCTTATCCTTGAGCGAGTCGATGCAGTCGATGATGTAGTCGTAGCTGTCCAGGCCGAAGCTGGCCGATGTCTCCTGGCTGTATACGCCTTCGATAGCCGTGATGTCGGCATCAGGATTGATTTCGAGCAATCGCTGGCGCAGGACATCGACCTTCACCTGTCCGACGGTACGTGTGGTAGCCATCAGCTGGCGGTTGATGTTGCTGACACTCACGCGATCCGAGTCGACGATGGTCAGATGTGTGATGCCCGAGCGGACAAGGCTCTCGGCGCACCACGAGCCTACACCGCCTACACCTACCAGCAGGACGCGTTGCTGAGCGATGGCCTTTACAGCGCTCGAGCCCAGCAGCAGTTCAGAACGGTTGAAGATTCCTTCCATATCTATGTTTTTTTGTTTTTGTTTCGAGGTTTTCAGCGTGCAAAGATAATAACACTTCGGCTTTCGGCAAAATTTTACTGGCTTTTTTTTGTTATTATAATTATAATATGTATATTTGCACCGTTTTTCGACGTCACTGATGCATCAATACCATAATTATATCCTACACATGATCAGCTACAAGAACACCCTGTCTGCCTTGGTTGCCCTCGTTGTCAGCACGGTTGCCCTACAGGCTCAGACCGTACAGCCGGTTGCACGCTGGACGGCCGACAATGGCAATGGTACCTACACGAATCCCCTGCTTTATGACGAATTCTCCGATCCGGACATCCTTCGCGTCGGCGACGATTATTATCTGGCCGGCACGACGATGCACACCGTGCCGGGCCTCGTAATCCTGCACTCGCGCGACCTGGTCAACTGGGAGAACATCTCGTACTGTTTCGACCGCTTCGACTTCGACGACGATGCCTTTTCCCTTCAGAATGGCCACGAGATCTATGGCCAGGGAATCTGGGCTCCGTGCATACGCTATGCCAATGGCCAGTTCTACCTCTATTCGAACGTCAACGGCAAGGGCCTTCAGTGCTATACGGCTACCGACATCCGTGGCCCGTGGCAGCACCATAACATGCAGGGCAAGATCTATGACCTGAGCGTCCTGTTCGACGACGACGGCAAGATCTACGCCATCCATGGCTATGGCGAGGTACATTGCACTGAACTCCGTCCGGACATGAGCGGTCCGATCGACGAGACCGACCGTGTGATTATCCCCAATGGCTCGGCCGTAGGCGAGGGGCATCACATGTATAAGATCGACGGTATGTATTACCTGATCTCGACCGATTACCGCCCGAACGGCCGTACGCTCTGCTCGCGTTCCAAGAGCATCTGGGGACCATACGAGACCTGTGTGATTACGGCCGACGAGACCTTCGGTTACCATCCGGTAGGCCTGACCGAGTGGGAGGGACGCATCGTGCCTGATGGCAGCAAGTTCGGCATCGGGTTCGAGGACGTGAATGCTACGGCGGCTACCAATATCCACCAGGGCGGTATCGTGCAGACCCAGAAGGGCGACTGGTACGCCCTGTTGATGCAGGATTTCCATTCGGTAGGACGTACCGTCACGCTTGCACCTATCACCTGGAAGGACGGATGGCCAATGCTCGGTCTGGAAGGCAACCTGGGCCGTGCGCCTCGCACCTGGTTCAAACCCGATATTGACGGTACGGCCGACGTCGTTCCCCATCCTGCCTACGAGCGCGACGAGAATTTTGACGGCCGTCAGCTGGGCCGTGTATGGCAGTGGAACCACAATCCGGACGATCGTGCCTGGCGACTGAAGGGAGGCCGTCTGCAGCTCAATACCCTGCCGGCCGAACAGCTGATGTGGGCCCGCAATTCGCTGACCCAGCGTGCCGTAGGGCCGCGCAGTACCTGCACTGTCGAACTGTTTGCCGGCCGGATGAAGGATGGCGACGTTGCCGGCCTTGGCAACATCAACGTCCCATGCTCGTGGATAGGCCTGGTATGCGAAGGCAAACAGCTCACATTGCGTTGCTTCGAGCAGCTGCGCAACGATACCATCGACCAGCAGGTTACCCTGCCTGCGGATGGCCGTATCTGGCTGCAGCTCGATGGCGATTACGACCGCAACGTAGCTCGCTACCGCTATTCGCTCGATGGTGAGCATTTCGAGGCCCTCGGCCCGGACATGCCGCTGTCATACCAGCTGTGTACCTTCCAGGGCGTACGCGTCTCGCTCTTCGCCTTCAACCATAAGGGCCGTCGCGGTGGTATGGCCGAGTTCGATAACTTCCGCTGTGTCGAGCACGATGCAGACCGTTCGCACAACATTCCATACGGTCAGACCTTCCAGATCATCAACCTTGCAACGGGTCGTCCGATGCAGGCCTTGGCACATGGCCTGATGTACGATACGGGCGCTGACGACACGTCGGTCGAGACCCAGTTCCGACTGATCGACCGTGGCCAGGGTCGCGTACTGCTGCAGTGTCTGGATGGTCGTTACGTCTTCTGCAGTGGCATGGGCCTGCCCGGCGACGTGCGCCTGACTACCAATGTCGAACTGGCCGAGGAGTTCCTTTGGCAGGACTATCTCGACCGCGAGTTCATGCTTATGAGCACACGTACGCATACCTACATCGGTAAGAGTCCAACCACGGGTAGTCCATACTCGATGGATTATCGTGGCGCCGATCCGGCACGTCGCAACGGTGCTGTCTTCCGTTGGCAATCAATCAACAATCATCAATAAATCCACAAATCCTTATGCGAATCGCAACAAAATCGGCCGCGCTACTTGCGGCTACCACACTCCTCATGTCATCATGTACGAAGGAGGTTCCACAGCTCGCGCTGCAGGTACAGACCGCAGCAGGTGTCGTCGAGGGCATCGAACTCGAAGGCGGCGTCAAGGCCTTCCTGGGTGTACCATTTGCCGAGGCTCCGGTAGGCAACCTTCGTTGGGCCGCACCACAGCCTAAGCAGGCCTGGGAGGGAGTTCTCGAGACCAAGACCTTCGGCTGTGATCCTATGCAGCCAAGCCTTTTTGGCGATATGGCCTTCCGTGGCCCTGCCAAGAGTGAGGACTGCCTCTATCTGAACGTGTGGACTACAGCCAAGACTGCAGCCGACAAGCTTCCGGTACTCATCTACTTCAATGGCGGTGGCCTGATGGCTGGTAGCGGTAGCGAACCACGTTACGATGGTGCTGCGCTGGCACGCGAAGGCGTGATCGGTGTTACGGCTAACTACCGCGAGGGCATCTTCGGCTACTTCGCTCATCCCGAGCTTTCGGCCGAGACCGATTATCACGGATCGGGCAACTACGGCTTCCTCGATCAGGTAGCAGCCATCAACTGGGTTCGCGACAATATTGCAGCCTTCGGTGGCGATCCTGCACGTATTACTATCGTAGGCGAGAGTGCCGGTTCGTTCTCGGTATCGCTGCTCATGGTTTCGCCTCTCAGCAAGCAGACCATTGCCGGTGCCATGCTGTCGTCAGGTGCTGAGGTATTGCCTTACAACGCTTCGACGCTGGCCGAAGCCGAACAGCAGGGTGTAGCCTTGCTGGCAAGCCGTGGTCTGTCATCGCTGGCCGAGGCTCGTGCCCTGTCGGCCGATTCGCTCCAGGCATTGCTGCCACCTACAGGCATGTCGAACGTCGTGCTCGATGGCTACTTCATGACCGAGGCTCCGGATGCCATCTTCGAGCGTGGCGAGCAGGCTCAGGTACCTCTCCTGGCCGGTTGGAACTCGCTCGAGGGCGTTCCTTCGGCTCCGACGGTCGAGGGTTACAAGGCAGCCATGCGTCCTCGCTTCGGCGAGATGACTGACGAAATCTTCACGGCCTACGGCATTCTGACCGACGGCGATGTGATGGCTACTCCTGGCTTCACATTGGCCGGTGACCTCTTCACTGGTTTCCCGACCTGGAAGGTATGCGACTACCATGCATCGACCAGCCAGCAGCCTGTATATCGCTACAAGTACAACCGTCCACGTCCACAGGTTTCGGCCAAGATGGGCGACAAGATCGGCGCTCTGGCCGGTGGCGTACGCGAGAAGACCGAGGAGGAGAAGAAGCAGGCTCCACAGATTGCTCCGGGTGCCGTTCATTCGGCCGACATCGAATATGCTATGGGTAACCTCGCTACCAACGAGTATTATGACTGGCAGCCCGAGGATTACGCCATTTCGAAGGTCTTCCTGTCGTTCTACGCCAACTTCTGCAAGACCGGCAATCCTAACGGCGAGGGCTTGCCTGAATGGACTCCGATCAACGGTCGTCAGGATGCTGCTCCTGTCATGCAGATCGACGTTGATTCGCACGAGGTAGCATCGGCCGAACTCGAGAATGCCTATCGTACCCTCGAGCGCTTCTACCGTTCGAAGTAATCCCCGAACGACATTATGTCTTTTTCGCCAACTACAGTGCTCGGCGCCAGCCAAGACGCCATGGGCACTGCCATCCTTGAATACCAGCACACGCATCGCGCCAGCCGCCTGCGTGTGCTGTCGTCGATGTTCGACGAGGATGAGATACCGGTCCCTTACCTGTTCCGTGCCTTGCCCGAGATGCCTCCGCTCGAACAGCAGGCGCTCGACCTTGCCTCGGGGCGTATCCTCGACGTAGGTGGTGGAGCCGGATGTCATGCCTACGAGCTGCAGCAACACGGGGCTGACGTCCTGTCGATCGATATTTCGCCTCTCAGCTGTCAGGCCATGCAGGAGCGAGGAATCCGTCAGGTACAATGCGTCAACCTTTTCGACCGTCGACTGCTCGGGCCCTTCGATACCATCCTGATGCTGATGAACGGTACGGGCATCGTGGGCCGGCTGAAGAATATGCCGGACTTCCTGCAGCGTATCCAGCAGCTTTTGGCACCTGGTGGACAGCTGCTGATCGATTCGAGCGACCTGCGCTATCTTTACCAGAACGACGACGGAACCTACGACATCAATCCCCTGGGCCCCTATTATGGCGAGGTGGATTATCAGATGGTCTATCGTAAGGTGAAGGGAGAGCCATTCGACTGGCTATACGTCGATTTCCAGACCCTCAGCATGCTGTGTCAGAACAATTCGCTGCAGTGCGAACTCGTGGCAGAAGGCGAGCATTACGACTATCTGGCGCGCATTACACGTAAATGATTCGGTCGTACAGAATACATTTTGTGCCCCTGATTTCGAAGATTTCTTATTCGGAATCAGGGGCATAACTTGTGTATATCTGTTGATGCTGCTTTTTTGTCCAATTGCGCAGAATACCCTATCTTTGCACCGTCAAAAAGGACATTTTTATGAACCCTTAAAAACAATGACGGTTATGATCAGCAATGAATTGAACAAGATGCTCAACGAGCAAGTCAACGCGGAGATCTGGTCGGCCTACCTCTATCTGAGCATGTCGCTCTATGCCGAGCGGCAAGGTTATCGAGGAGTAAGCAACTGGTTCTACGTACAGTCGCGCGAGGAATTGGATCACTCGCGTATGATCGAGAAGTACATGATGGCACAGGACTGCAAGGTACGGCTTCTGCCGCTGGCCGAGGTGCAGACCGAATGGCAGACACCGCTCGAGATGTTCCACTCGGCTCTGTTGCAGGAAAAGGCCGTGACCAAACGAATCTCTGAAATCATGAGTCGTGCACAGAGCGAACGCGATTATGCAACGTGCAGTTTCCTGTCGTGGTTTGTGGACGAACAGGTCGAGGAGGAAGAGATCTGTACCAATCTGGTGCAGCAGTTCGAGACGGCAAGCGATGCGCCTTGTTACTTCATGCAGATCGATTTCGAACTGCAGCAACGACAGTACGAACCGGCTCCCAACAAGAAGCGCGAGCGCTGGTACTCGTGAATCAGCATGAGCATTCCTACGCGTGAGGTGCGTAAAACGAACGAGCGTGCCTGCAGCCGATTCCGGCTAGCGGGCACGCTCGCTTATTGGAGTGTTGTTCGAAATGCTTGTTTACTTGCTGAAGGCAATGCCATGCTGACCGACGCTGAGGCCACGCTTACCCTCGAGGCGACGGCCCATCAGGTCGTAGCGGATAGCGTTGGCAGCATGCTGGCCATTCACCTGCTCGATGGCAACGGTCTGGTCGATGCCCAGCTGCTCGATCTGCGAAGCGGTGAGCTGTTCAACGCTGACTTCTTCAGTCTCTGGGTTGAAGTATACGATGTCCGAGTAGTTGCTTACGCCCTCGGCAGAGTATACAGCAACGACACCAAGGCGGTTGTAGAGCAGGCCCTTGTTGATGTAGAGGTCGAACAGATTGTCATTGTGGTAGAAGGCATCGTTCGAGTCGATGTCGTCGTAAGCAATGCCACAGATTGGCTCAGGGATGTCGTACTCGCCAGGCTCGAAGGTGAAGAGTTCCTCGTCGAAGAAGAGGTAGACCTTCAGGTTCGAAGGCATGAGATACTCATCGTTGGTACCCTTGTTGTCGAGTGTGAAGCCGAAGTCCCACTGCTCGAAGCCATAGTCCTCGAGATCCATGACGAAGAGGTTGTATGGAGCGGTAGGAACGGCAGCCACAGCTGTGCCCATAGGCGTGATCTGATTCTCGCCGAAGGCAGCCATTACGGCATAGGCTCCTGGCTTGCCCATGTAGATCAGCTCGCCAATGAATACCTCAGGATCGGCCATGGTAAAGGCTCCGGTCTCAGGATCGTACTGCAATTGCAGGGTTGGCTCGATGTTGAAGTTGGCATCACCGTTAGGATCATGTCCGGCTACGCGCAGGGCAGAGAAGTAGGTGTAGTAATACTGCTTGACGCCTACATACTGTCCTGAAGGGATGCTGACGATGTTGTCGTCATCCAGAGTGCCGCATACCCAGTCGCTGCAATCAGGGGTGAGGCCATTGAAGTAGACCTTGTCGCCGCTGAAGGCTACCTGGTACTGATAGGTTACGGGATCGCCGTAATCATCAAGGGCACGATATACATATTCTTCTACGCGCGCGTCAGCAGGGCATTCTGCCTTTTCGCCTACCTCGTAAGGAGTGAGCTCGTGTCCGGCTACATAGTCATAGAGGTCGATCGTACCTTCGGCATTATAGGCAAAGAGACCGATGCGGTGGTTGACCTTGGCATAACCCTCTTCGTCCACTTCGTTCAGGTCGTCGATGTAGATGAAGTCGTCCTCGACATTGAATACGAAAGGAACGATGTCGGTGATGTTGCCTTCCTCGTCGAACTGTACGTCGCCCATATAGAATTCAACATCGTAACCCTCGGCATACCAGTCCTCGTCATATACATGCTGTACGGGCACGGTAATCAGATCGCCTGCCTCGTTGAGCTCGCCTACGGTCCATGCCTTGCGAGTCTCGAGCATGATAGGGAAGAGGTTGCTGAGGTATACCTTATCGCCTTCGAAGGCAACCTGCTGAGCCAGACCACTGCCATAAGCCATGCCGGCATAGGTGAAGAAGTAACCACTCAGCGAGTAGTCGCGAGGCTGGGTCATAGGATTGGCAATCGAGCCGGCACGGCGAAGGCCATTGGCACGAAGAGCTTCGAGGCGAGCGGCTGCCTCTGGCATGAGTTGATGACGGCTGATGGCGCCATCCTTGATTGAACGTGCGGACAGATTGAGGTCCATCCGACTGATTGTGTTCTGGGCAGCTGATGCGTTCAGACCCATCAGTGCTGCATAGAGAAAGAGTAAACCTTTTTTCATATTACTAGATAGTTTGATTTATAAATCTTAGTGTTTCGGAATTGATCGTATTACATTGCTTCCATCTTGTATCCCATCTTGCAGAGGCCTACGGCCGCACCCGTCAGGTACAGCACCTTGATAGAACGTGCAAAGACGTGGAAGGCCAAGGGCGTAGAAGGTTCGATCTGTTCGTGGCGAATCTGGTCGTTGGCCATCTGGGCGCACGAGCGGATCAGGTCCTCGCAATCGGTGTATTCCTTGCCGTCGCGCTTGTAACCGTAAAGTTCTTCGCGTACTACCTCGTCGAGATAATCGAAGCCACGGACGTCGCGCAAGTGTTCGTAGAGGTTCGGATGCTGGCCATAGGTAGCCCAGTCGTCGTCCCAGTACTTTGCCATAGCCAATCCCACGTACATGGCCCATCCGAGGGCGACGAGTGGGTATTGTGCGATTTCCTTGACAGCATCGGCACAATACGATGGCGCGAGGCGGTCTAACCATTGGTCGGTGATGTCCGGCGTCTGAGGCAAAGGTCCTTGCTGGGGTAGCAGACCCTTATTACGAAGCATCTGCAGGAGGTTGTCCTGCAGATGCTGTTCGTATTGGTCGAGATATTCGAGTTGTTCCATTACTCGCCCTTGATAGCAGCAACGCCTGGCAGTACCTTGCCCTCGATAGCCTCGAGAAGAGCGCCACCGCCGGTAGAGATGTACGAAACCTTGTCGGTCAGACCGAACTTGGTGCAGCAAGCTACAGAGTCGCCACCACCGATGAGTGAGAATGCGCCGTTAGCGGTAGCCTCAGCGATAGCGTCGCCGATTGCCTTTGAACCAGCGGTGAAGTCATCGCACTCGAATACGCGGGCAGGACCGTTGCAGAGGATGGTCTTAGCGTCCTTCAGGGCAGCAGCGAAGTTAGCCTGGGCAACAGGACCTGCGTCGAGACCCTCCATGCCGGCAGGAATAGCGTTTGAAGGATAAACCTCGATCTTAGCACCCTCCTTAACGGTCATGGTACCGAAGTCAAGGCCGTCGCAGCAAACTGCGTCTGGAGCCATAACGAGCTCAACGCCATTCTTCTTAGCGAGCTCCTCAACGCCGAGAGCAACCTCGAGCTTGTCCATCTCAACGATTGAACCACCGATCTCGCCACCGTGAGCCTTAGCGAAGGTGTAGGTCATGCCACCGCAGAGGATGAGCTTGTCAACCTTGCCGAGGAGGTTCTCGATGATACCGATCTTAGACGATACCTTAGAGCCACCCATTACGGCAACGAATGGACGCTTGATGTTCGAGAGAACTGCATCAACAGCAGCAACCTCCTTCTCCATCAGCAGGCCGAGCATCTTGTCGTCAGCAGCGAAGTAGTCAGCGATAACAGCGGTAGAAGCGTGCTTGCGGTGAGCGGTACCGAAAGCGTCCATTACGTAGCAGTCAGCGTATGAAGCGAGCTTCTTAGCGAAGTCCTTCTGCTTGCCCTTCATCTCCTTCTTGGCGTCAGCATAAGCAGGATCCTCCTTGTCGATGCCTACTGGCTTGCCCTCCTCCTCAGGATAGTAGCGGAGGTTCTCGAGCAGCAGTACCTCGCCTGGCTTCAGAGCAGCAGCAGCTTCGTCAGCAGCAGCGCAGTCAGGAGCGAACTTTACCTCAGGTACACCAAGGGCAGCAGCAACAGCCTCCTTGATCTGACCCAGTGAGAGCTCTGGCTTAACCTTGCCCTTTGGCTTGCCCATGTGGCTCATGATGATGAGAGCACCGCCCTTCTCGAGGATGAGCTTCAGGGTAGGAACTGCACCACGGATACGGGTGTCGTCAGTGATCTTGCCCTCCTTCAGAGGTACATTGAAGTCTACACGTACGATGGCCTTCTTGCCAGCGAAGTCGTAATTCTTGATTTCCATTTTCTGAAAAATGTTGTTTGGGTTATTTAGATTTGTTGTTAGTTGTATTGTCTGTTTCACGAGGTCGGCACGACCTTCACAGAGGTGGCACAAAGATAGTCAAAAAATGCATAGCCCGTCGCGCATGCGTGCCTTTTAGAATAAAATTAACACGGTACAATTGATTGCGCATTGGCGTTTGGCACTTTGGCTTTGCAGAAATCTGATCAAAGATTCTTCAGCTCGTGGATGGTGCTGGTAGGATCCTGACTGCGGAACACCGAGTTGCCGGCCACCAGAATGTCGGCTCCGGCATCCTTCAGCATACGGCCAGTCTCGAGGTTCACGCCACCATCCACTTCGATCAGCGCATGGAAGTTGCGTTCCACGATCTTGGCCTTCATGCGGCGTACTTTGTCGAGCATTGATGGGATGAACTTCTGCCCGCCGAAGCCAGGGTTGACGGTCATGATCAGTACCAGGTCAAGGTCGCAAAGCACTTCGTCCAGCATCACGTTAGGAGTACCGGGATTGATGGCGACACCGGCCTTCATGCCAGCCTCGTGGATCTGCTGGATGCAACGATGCAGGTTATGACAGGCTTCCTGATGCACGGTCATGTACTCGGCGCCGTACGAGGCAACCTGCTCGATCCACTGTTCTGGATGTACTACCATCATGTGCACGTCCATAGGCTTGCGCACAACAGGCTGCAGCGAGGCCATAACAGGGAAGCCGAAACTGATGTTAGGGACGAACGAGCCGTCCATCACGTCGAAGTGAAGCATGTCAGCTTCGCTTTGATTAAGCATTTCAATCTCACGTTCAAGGTGCGCAAAGTCGGCACTGAGGAAGCTTGGAGCGATGATCATATAGGAGAGAGGATAAAACGTTTATGCAAATGACGAATAACGAGTTACAAGTTCGGATTGCTTGCTGTCTGTCGGCGCGACCGTGCACGCTTTCGCTGTTCGCGGCGTTTGATGTTGCGCTTATGGTTACGCTCGGTGGTGGCAGCCTGTGGTGCAGCATCCTGCTCCGAGGCTTCGGAACCGGTAGTCACGGCTGTTTTTACAGCATCCGATGTGCGCTGACGACGTTGGCGTGGACGACGAAGGTCGCGTGGCTCAGGGCCGACACCGTCGTCGTAGAAGATGCGCCATGGCAGTTGCTCTTCTTCCAGCAGGCCTGTGTTGAGGGCTCGTACCAAGCGTCGGAAGTTGTCGCGGTTCTTCGACAAGGCGTTCTTGAAGTGTGGCAGCACACGAGGCGTCGCAACATACTTGCCCTGACGGAACATGCGCGAGAAGCGTTCGTAAAGGTCGCAGACGTGGAGGATTGAGGTTACCTTCTCGTGTCCGATGCCCGATGTCAGCAATATCTGTCCGGCCACCTCGCGTCCGTGGCGTCGTACGATGTCGCACACCAGGCACGACAGTTTGTAGATCGTGTCCGTCCTTGGATGTTCGCGTCCCTGAGTGTATAGGGCACGGCGGGTGTGTTCCCAGAGGCTCATGCCTTCTTCTGCCTTGGGCAGTGGGGCAGGGTCGGCCAATAGTTGTTCCAAGCCTGGCATTACGTATCGTAGCAGACCGCTGATGTAGAGGTCGTTGATGCCTTCGCCAAAGGTGCGGCTCTTCAGCATCTTGTTCAACTCGTCGCGCATGCGTTTCGGCGCTGCAATGGCCATGGAATCGGCATTCTCAACGATTGCCTTCCAGCATTTCGAATCTAATCTGAAGCCTTTCTGATGCTTGAAACGGATGCCACGGAGCATACGGACGGGATCCTGACGGTAGATCATGCCTGGCTCGGAAGGTGTTGTCAGCAAGCCGGCCTTTAGGTCGCTGATGCCGCGGCCTGTAGGATCGAGTACTTCGCGGGTATGCAGATTCTTGTAGAGGGCATTGCAGGTATAATCGCGTCTCGACGAGTCTTCCTCGAGCGAGCAGAAACGTGTGTCCAACAGGGTCACACCGTCCTCGGCATATTCCTCGACGTGCGGTTCGACACATTCCACAAGTGTCAGCGATCCGTCGATAATCACATCCATGGCCGTCGTACCGTAGCGCTGGTAATAGAAGGGACCCTTGCAGCAATCTGGATGTGCCTCGCACATGTGCTCGACAAAGGCCTTCTGTCCGCTGGGAAGGTCGATCAGCAGATCGAGGTCGCTATAACGTTCGCCCAACAGCTCGTCACGAACACAACCTCCCACCAGATAGATGTGGCCGTAAAAGGGCGAATCTGGAGTAATAGCGTCGTGTATGAAGCGTAGGCTCTTTTCGAATTTGTTCATTTTAATAAGGCGCGCGGGTAGCTTTTCCCGCATAACCGGACGCAAAGATAACGTTTTTGAGCGAAAAATCCAAAAAAATTTGTGTATTTCGGCCAAATCTTTTATCTTTGTGCCCCAAAATAATGTAGATATGAAAGTGCAAAAGACAATATTGGCCCGTGTAGCGGCTCTTTGCTGCCTTCTGACCACGTTTCTGACCACGATTGCTCAGAACTTTCGCGACCAGTCCGACCTGCAATGGATAGCCTATCCGCTCGACGGTCAGGATGCACAATCGTCTCCGTCTTCTGACTGGCTCTACCGTGTCGGTCAGCAAGCTTCCGTGGCTGTCTCACTGCTCTATCATGGCGTTCTGCTCACCGATGTTGACGTCCGTTACCATGTGGCTCCTGATTGTCTGTCGCACGAAGGCGATTATCAGACGCTGCATCTCGGAGCTGATGGCCATGGCATGATCTGTCTTTCGGCATCGCGCCCCGGATTCCTGGATGTTCAGATGCGCTGTAACGTCGAGGGGCAGGACTACCAGAATCACCTCAAGGTAGGTTTCGAACCGGAGCGCCTCGAACCGTATACTCAGGATCCGGCAGATTTCGACCAGTTCTGGCAGCAGGCGCTCAAGGAACAAGTGCCTCTGAAACCTGTGGTCACGCCGGCTCCTGAATATTCCAACGATAAAGTGGCTTGTTACTTGGTGAAGCTTAATGGCGGTACCAAGCAGGTGCCGCATCAGATGTATGGCTACCTTTCTGTTCCACGCAAGGAAGGTCGTTTCCCAGTATTGGTATCGCCTCCTGGTGCCGGCATTAAGCCGATGAATCCGCTCAAGACACAATTCTATGCATCGGAGGGCGACATCATTCGTCTCGACCTCGAGATTCATGGCGTCAATCCCTCGCTGTCGGCCGACGATTACAAGGACATCTCGCGTTCTTTTGGCGACCACAATGCCAATGGTTACCTGGCCAACGGTCTGCAGAATCGTGATACCTACTATATGAAGAAGGTATACGCCATGCTGCCACGTGCGGTCGATTTTCTCACCACCCTTCCCGAATGGGATGGTCGCAACATCCTGGTGCAGGGCAATAGTCAGGGCGCAGCCCTCTCGCTGGTGTTGGCTGCACTGGATCCGCGCATCACGGCCATTGCCATTGCACATCCTGCCCTGAGCGACATGGCCGGGTATGCTGAGCCGGATCGAACCGGTGGCTATCCGCACTTCGGCAACAAATACCGCGAGGTAAAGCTCACACCCCAGGTGATCGAGACACTGCAGTATTACGATGTCGTCAACTTCGCCCGTCGCGTCACGTGTCCTGTCTACATGACATGGGGTTATAACGACAATACCTGTCCGCCTACCACCTCGTGGATAGTCTGGAATACGCTGCATTGCGAAAAGCAATCCTACATCACGCCCATCAACGAACACTGGATATCCACCCGTACCCGTTATCGCCAGATGGAGTGGCTTCAGCAACACGTCAAATGATACACTAACCGCAAACATTCGATATAATAATTGATATGAGAAAGCTATTCTTCCTTGCCGTGATGGCGTTACTGGCTTGCCAGACCTACGCTCGCGACCTTTACCTCCTGAACGAGAACTGGCGCTCGGTATGCTTCCCTGAAGGCCGACAGGACAGTCTTGTCGTCACCGACCTGCAGCTGCCTCACAACTGGGACGACTACTACGGCTACCGTCAGCTACGCCATGGTAATCTGCATGGCCGTGCACGTTATGAACGCAACTTTACCCTGCAGGGCGTCACCCGTGAGGCCAACGCCATGATGCTCGCCCAGCAGCACTATAACCTTCGCATCGAGGGTGCGGGTACTTATGTCAGCGTGTGGCTCAATGGCTTTGAGGTCTGCCGTCATCGTCCGGCTGGCCGTGTGGTTACCGACCTCGACATCACCGAATACCTTCGCGTAGGCGATCCTCGTTCGTCGAACCACCTGATCATCGAATGCGAGCATCCATCAGCTATCACCGACATGCCATGGGTTTGTGGCGGTTGCTCGTCCGATCCGCTCTACAACACCGGTTCGGCTCCCTTCGGTCTTTTCCGTAATGTCCTGATCGAGGCAACCGACCAGTTGCGTGTCGAGCCCTTTGGCGTCCATGCCTGGGCCAATGAGGCACGCGATACCGTGTGGGTCGACACCGAGGTGCATAATTACAGCAGCCATGGCGAGGATTGCGTGCTGCAGACCATCGTCGAAGGCAAGGTGCGTAAGGAGACCTTCAAGCTGGCTTCGCGTACGACCTATGTCGCCCATCAGGTCTTTGTGATGAGTGGCATAAAGCTCGATGCCTGGAGCCTCGAACATCCACAGCTCTATACCGTCAGTTCGACCGTGATGCATGGCAGTCAGCACATCGTGGCCGATAAGGTACACACGCAGGTAGGATTTGCCGAAGTTCGCTGGCCTGCACGTAAGGCCGATGGCAGCCTGGCCGATCAGGATCATCGCTTCTACCTCAACGGAGAGCCGACGCTCATCAACGGTACCAGCGAGTATGAGCATCTTTACGGCCAGAGCCACGCCTTGCTTTACGACGAGATTGATCGTCGTGGCGCTCAGGTCAAGCTCCTTGGCTTCAATGCATTCAGCGATGGCTCTGAGCCTCATAACCTTCGTTACCAGGAACTCTGGCAGGAACAGGGCGTCCTGTGGTGGCCACAGTTCTCATCGCACGTCTGGAACGATACGCCCGCTTTCCGTCAGAACTTCAAGACACTGCTTCGCCAGTGGGTCAAGGAGCGTCGTAACAATCCTGCCATCATGCTCTGGGGCCTGCAGGATGCCAGCATCCTTCCAGCAGACTTCGTCCGCGAGTGTTGCGAAATCATCCGCGAGATGGATCCAAAGTGTGCCGGCAGCCGTCTTCCTGGTGCTTCGAAGGCCGGACGCCTCATCACTACCACTTGTGGTGGCTCAGGTGCCGATTGGGATATTACCCTCAACGATCCGCTGCTCTGTCCGTCGTATGGCGTGCCTCGCAGCTATGGCTGGCACGATTTGCAGGACCGTCAGTCAGCCGATGCCCTCCTTGCCACGGCACCTTTGTCGGCCGATAGCGAGGAGGCCCAGTGCGTACGTCTCCATGCCATTATGCAGCAGCTCTATCGCGACCGTGAGCAGACCTGTGGTCGCTTTCTTTCGTCGCTCTTCAGCTTCGACAATCCTGGCCGTGTGCAGCCTGACGAGGCTTATCGCCTGATCGACAAGATTGGCCCCGTAAGCAATCAGGGCCTAATCTCGACGTTCTGGGAGCCTGTCGATGCCTATTACCTCTATATCACGTGGGGAGCCTTCCTTCACGGACAGTGGCCTGCCGGCATGAAGAGCCCGCTTGAACTCTCTGCCCGCGAGATGGTCATCCTCGGCTACAAGCACGAGGGCATTCCGATGCCCGATTATCTGCTCGATCCCGAGGCTACCGAGCCGGCTTGCCGTACCTCGCTCCATAAGTTTGCATCCAAGACGTCGTTGCTGGCTCCCGAACCTGACCGTACCTACGTCTATCGTTATAACTGCGGTGGCGATCAGATTACCGATAGCTATGGCAACGTATGGATGGGCGACGATTCGCGCTACTGCTGCAACTGGTCGATGCAGCCTCAGTACAATACGCCTGGCCTTGGCCTCAATCCCGTCCTGGGCAGCCAGGATATGGTGCGTGGCTGGGCTCTCGATCCTTCGCAGGACAACGGACAGCTCCTCTGTGCCAAGGCCGATCAGGACCTGTTGCGTAGCTATCGCTTCGGTCGTCAGGAGCTCGAGTTCACGTTCCCGCTTCCGGTAGGTCGTGTCGTGCAGGTCGACATGTGGTTTGTCAATACCCGTCGCTATGCTTATCATGTCAGCTATAAGACGCGTGTAGGCATCGATGGCCAGGTTCATATTACCTTCCCTCGCGTCAAGATCGGTCAGGCCAAGGTTTCGTGCATCGCTATCAGCATGGATCGTACCATGGCCCGCGAATATGGCAAGGAGGACCGCTCGGGCCTCTACCGTTTCCGCGATGGCGTGCTCACGTCCAACCATCCTGCCCTCACACAGCCCAAGGGCTATCCTTATTCCGAAGGTAAGACGTGGAGCGAGCTCAATCGTCTGGCCATTCCTCATACCGATCCTGATCAGTTGCCCGCTATTCGTAAATCTGCCAAATGATGAACTGGGACCAGTTACTTAGCGCCACACGCTTTGGCCAGGAATCGCTCAACTTGCGTCAGCATGCACGTACCGAGTTTCAGCGCGATTACGATCGTCTGATCTTCTCGCCCTCGTTCCGTCGTCTGCAGAACAAGACGCAGGTCTTCCCGCTGCCGGGTGCCGTGTTTGTACACAACCGCCTTACCCATTCGCTCGAGGTGGCCAGCGTGGGTCGTAGTCTTGCCAATAATGTAGCCATTACCCTGGGCGAGAAGTACCACGGCCAGGAGTGGGCCGACAAGCTCCAGTCGCTCGACGACATCGTGGCCACGGCCTGCCTTGCGCACGACATGGGCAATCCTCCTTTCGGCCATAGTGGCGAGCGTGCTATCATCGCCTTCTTCAGCGAGGGCGCTGGTCAGCGCTTCGAGGAGATGGTCACGCCGCAGCAGTGGGCCGACCTGACGCATTTCGATGGTAATGCCAATGCCTTCCGTCTGCTCACACATCAGTTCCACGGACACCGCGAAGGCGGCTTTGCCCTTACTTACAGCACGCTGGCTTCGATCATCAAGTATCCCTATGCCAGTACCCTCTGTGGCCGTAAGCCCAAGTTCGGCTTCTTTCAGGCCGAGGAGGAGGCCTTCATGCGTGTAGCCGAGAAACTTGGACTCGAACCGATCGAGATCGAAGGCTCTCTGGGCCTCGATGCACCGGCTTCGCAGCTCTTCCCCGAGTCACGTCCGCGTCGTTATTGTCGCCATCCGCTCTGTTTTCTGGTCGAGGCAGCCGATGATATCTGTTACCAGATCATGGACATCGAGGACGCCCATAACCTGAAGCTTCTGCCTACCGACGAGGTGCGTCAGCTGCTGCTGGGCTTCTTCGAGGGCGAGCAACGTCAGCGCATCGAGCGAGGCCTGCAGTATGTGCCCGATATCAACGAGCAGATAGGCTATCTTCGTAGTCGTGTCATCGGTACGCTTGTCCACGAGTGTACCGAGGTCTTCCTTCAGCACGAGGACGAGATCCTGGCCGGTACCTACCAGAAGCCACTCATCCAGTCCATCAGCTCTACGCCTATGCTGGCCTATCAGCATTGTTCGGACGTGGCCGTAACGCGCATTTACCGTAGTTCGGATGTAGTCGATATCGAGGTGGCCGGTTACCAGATCATCACGGCCTTGTTGCAGAAGTTCATCGATGCCGTCACCCACCCTCAACGCTCGTATAGCAGCCTGCTGCTCGATCGCATCCCGGTGCAGTACGACACGCGAGCCGAAAGCATCTACCAGCGTATCATGGCTGTGCTCGATTTTGTCAGCGGTATGACCGATGTCTATGCGCTCGACCTCTACCGTAAGATCTACGGTATGTCGCTCCCTTCTCTCTGATTCTGTTCATCTTCACAACGATAATAATGGTTAGTGATACACTCGTTGCATTGATGCTGTCGACCTATCTTGGCCTTGCCGGCGACAATGCATCTCTCTTTAAAGGTAGTCTTGAACCGCCCTTCGACCAGTTAGGCTGGGTTACTCATCCTTATCTGAACGATCTTGACTTCCATCCGGGCACTATTGTCTACGATGGCGTGCTGTATCCTTCGGTTCAGGTTCGCTACAATATATTTGATAATGTACTTGCCGTCCTCACGCCGGATAGCAAGCTTTCCGTGATGCCCGAACCTGCCAAGATCGATTACCTGGAGATCGAGGGAACACCGTATGAGCTTCTGGATGGTCGATTTGCGGCTGTCGAGTATGGCGGTAAGGCCCTGAAGCTGTTGCACGTCAGTCGCAAGGACCGTGCGACAGATGTAATCAGGGAGGGTCATGCCTATTCCGACTTCGACCAAAGCGAATCCTATTACCTGCTGATGCCCGATGGCAAAGTGCGCGGGGTAAGCAAGCTGGGATCGATGATCAGTGCTGCACCCAAATACAAGAAGCAGCTGAAAGACGCTGCCAAGGCAAAGGGCTGGAAGTTCGGCTCACAGCAGCGACAGCGCTCGCTACAGGAGTGTGCTGCCACCCTGGACGGCTTGTTGTGCCAGGACGGTGCCCCTCAGTGGCCCGAAGCGAAGGCACAGAAAGGCGATGCGGCTACGGCCAACACCCTACGCCCCGGCAAGTCGGGCCGAACCATTCCGGATAGCCTCTACATCGACCTGCCTCGCGTGACTCAGATCTCGGCCTATCAGGCCTATACCGCTGAGCGCAAGATGGCTATTACCGATGCCGATGATGCCTTGCTGGGCGACAATCCCGGCATTGACAAGCTCGATCCAATCCGCGAGACCCGTTCGCTGAGCGAGGTCGAGGTGGTAGGTTTCCGTCAGAAGATCTCACAACAGGTAAGCGGCCTGGAGTCGTTCCGTCCGTCGTTGCTTAAGAATGTGCCCTTGGCCATTGGCGAGGCCGACGTCTTGAAGCTGGCCTTGACGTTGCCAGGCGTCAGTTCGACGGGCGATGCCTCGAGCGGCTTGAACGTGCGTGGCGGTGCCAGCGACCAGAACCTCCTGCTGATGAACGGCAATACGGTATTCAACCCGATGCACTTGTTCGGCATCTTCTCGGCCTTCAATCCCGATCTTGTATCCGAATCCGAACTCTATAAAGGCGGCATTCCCAGCCAGTATGGCGGCCGTCTGTCGTCCGTCATGAACATCAAGGGACGTATAGCCGACAAACGCGAGTTCCATGGCTCGGCCAGCATCGGATTGGTGACGACCAAGGCCGTGCTGGATGTGCCCATCGTCAAGGATCGCATGTCGTTACTGCTGGGTGGCCGTACTACCTATTCGGACTGGATGCTGAAGCGACTGCCCGAAGAGAGCGGCTATCGCAACGGCAAGGCCGGATTCTGGGACCTGGGCGGATTGCTGCACACACAGTTGACGTCCAATCATGCACTGGCCCTGAGCGGATACTACAGCCACGACCGCTTCTCACTGACCGATTACGACGAGTACGAGTACGCCAACACCAACTTCTCGGCCGAGCTTCGCAGCCGCTATGGCAGTACGGCTTCGTCGACCATCACGGCAGGCTACGACCACTACGAATATGCCAACGAGGCACGCGAGTTCGATTATTCGGCCGCACGTCTCTCGTTCCGCCTGAGCCAGTTCTTCCTGAAGGGTATGGCCAACGTCGAGCTGACGGACGACCACTCGCTCAACTTCGGCCTTCAGGCACAGTATTACGACCTGATGCCGGGCAGCTACCAGCCGGTAGGAGAGAAGTCGATGATCGTAGGACGCGAACTGGCAGCCAACAACGCCGTCGAAACTGCCGCATGGGCCGAGGACAGCTGGTCGCTCACCGATGCGCTGAAGCTGAATGCCGGCGTGCGCCTGAACCTGTTCCGGGCTTTCGGCACGGAAACCGACTCGCAACTGGCCACGGTGTTTGTCGACCCCGACCTGCGCGTTTCGCTCAGCTATCAGATCAGCGACGACCAGTCGGTCAAGGCCGGCTTCAACACGTTGCATCAGTATATTCATAAGGTGTCGAACACGGTAATCATGTCGCCTACCGACACCTGGGCATTGACCAACAGCCTGATCAAGCCACAGCAGGGCTGGCAAGTATCGGCCGGATACTATTGGCAGTCGGCCGACAAGGTGTACGAGCTCTCGGCCGAGACCTATTACAAGGGCATGGACAACTACCTGACCTATCGTAGTGCTGCCCAGCTGGTGATGAACGAGGCGTTGTGGCAGGACGTGGTGGGTACCCAGGGCCGAGCCTATGGTGTCGAGCTCCAGATCCGTAAGCTGCATGGCAAGCTCAACGGCTGGCTGAGTTACGCCTATGCCCGCACACAGCTGCGCCAGCGAGCCGAGAAGGGTATGCTGGCCATCAACGACGGTGCATGGTTCGCGGCCGATTACGACAGCCCGCATCAGGTGAAGCTGGTCAGCAACTACAAGATGACGCGTCGCTACAGCTTCTCGCTCAATGCCGATTATAGCACGGGTCGTCCGTTTACGGCTCCGACGGGCATCTTCTACAGCGAGCAGACCGATAGCTACATGCCCATATATTCCGAGCGCAACGGTTGCCGCATGCCGTATTACCTGAGGTTGGACGGATCGTTCAACATCGAGCCAAGCCACCATCTGACTAGCCTGACGCACAGCTGGCTGACGTTCGGCGTTTACAACATGCTGGGCCGCAAGAATGCCTATTCAATCTACTACAAGTCGACGGGCAGCAAGGTGCAGGGCTACAAGCTCTCCATCTTTGGTGCGCCTATTCCATACATCTCTTATAATATTAAGTTCTGATGAGACGATTGACTTACCTGTTGATGCTGCTGGTGCTGACGTGTGCCACCTCGTGCATCGAAGAATATAACGAACTGCCTGACGGTGCCAGCGATCGTGTGATCGTCATCGAGGGCCAGATCGTAAGCCAGAGCGAGTGTACGTTCTCCATCCGCTATTCGGCCATGTTGGGCACCTCGGCCATCCTTTCGCGTCAGCCGGTCAGCCGGGCAATGGTGTCGGTGGTAGGGTCGAAGGGCGAGGTCTTTGTCGGATACGAGAATTTCGATTCGCCGGGTTACTATCAGGTCAAGGTCGGTAAGCTCGATCCTGACGTAGCCTATAGCCTGCGTGTCGATACCGAGGATGGCGTGTACACCAGCCGTCCGATGTTGCCGCTCGATGCACCCGAGATCACCGAACTTTGCTTCGAACAGCCACGCGAGGATCGTCTGGTGGACTTCTACGTCTCGACGGCCGATCCGCAACAGACCGCCTACTATCGATGGGATTTCCGTGAGACGTGGGAGATCTATACACCCTATACAAGCCGCTGGGAATATGAGTTCGACGATCCTGATGAGTTCGAGGCGTGGGATCCGACTATCCGATGGTTGCCTGTGCCAAAGGGCGATTTCCGTATGCTGGATCACAGCGAGCTGAAGAACCATGGCTGGCGTACCCGCAACAGTCGTGAGCTGTACTTCGCGTCGAACATCGATTACGGCCAGGGTGCCATCCAGCGCCTATGTCTGTACCAGCTCGATGCCGACGACATCTGCTTCCAGACGCGTTATCTCACCCAGGTGCGCCAGATGGCCATCTCGGCCGAGGAGTACGAGTACCTGCACCTGCTGGCCACACAGAGCACCGAAATGGGAGGCCTCTTCACCCCGATGCCTTCCGAACTGCCTGGCAACATCACGCGCCAGGATGGCGTACGTGCCATCGGCTACGTTGGCGTGCGTGGTCATGTGTCCGAACGCCAGGTCTACGTCAACCGTCGCGACGTCGGGCATAAGGACCTCTATGTGGTACGAACTGTGGCCGATACGCTCGTCAAGGATCCTCCCTACATGATCAAGGCCGGCTACAAGATTGCCGACTACAATCCCTATATGGGCAGCATTGTATGGACCGATCGTTGGGCCGTCGATTGCACCGATTACTTCTGGCACGCCTCGCTCAAGCGTCCCGAGTACTGGGAGGATCTTAATTAGTATTACATAATCTGTCAAGCCAAGTTATGCATATCTTGTCTCGAATATCTACAATCTTATTGATGATGGCCGTCCTTGCGTCGGCATCGGCTCAGACATTGCTCGAACAGGTCCGTACCCTGACCGACAAACAGTGCTATCTGGCAGGCGAACGCCTCTGTGTGCGTGTCGATGTTGTGATGGCCGAGCCTTTGGCCGATGGTAGCTTTGTGCCATCGCCCAGCCGTGTGGCCTACCTCGAGCTGTCGGATACCCGCCAGTTGGTGACACAGGCCATGGTGAATCTGACCGACGGCCAGGGATGGGCCGAACTGGCATTGCCGGCCAGGATGCACAGCGGATGCTATCAGCTGACGGCCTATACCCGCAACATGCGCAACTTCGGGCCCGACGTCTTCGGTCGTACGATGGTCGGCGTGATCAATGGCGAACAGCTCTCCAGCCGCGACGACGTGTGCTTTGTGCCCGACAGCCTGCTGACCGCTGATCGTACGTTACGTATTGCCCAGCCCGATGCATTGGCCAGTGTCTCGCCGCTGGGGCAGGTGACGCTGTCGTTGCCCTCGGCTTCCGCTCAGGGTTGTGCCATCACTGTCGAGCAGAACGCACTTGTCACCAACGTGCCGTATCTGTCGGTTCCGGAGGTCAATCCCTCGGGCGTCACATCGCCCTCGACCCTAGCGTTCGTCCCCGAACTCGAAGGCCACATCGTAAGCTCTAAGCTGGCACTCGATGCCTCGCCCGAGGCCCTCTTTACGCGTCTGGCCTTGGTCGGTAAGTCGGCATCGATCTACGACGGACAGCTGCAGGCCGATGGCTCGTACCTGTATTATACCCGTGACGTGTATGGCAACCTGCCTACCCTGGTGAGCGCCTACAATCACGATGGCCTTGCCGTGCCGATGCTGCTGGTTTCGCCTTATGCCCAGCAATTGCCCAAGAGCCTGCCCGAACTGCGCGTCAGCTGCACGGAGCAGCAACTCCTGGAGCGTGCCACAGCGGCTCGACGCCAGGCCGTCGTCAACGATTGGCTTCGTCAGGACACCTTGCGCTACAGTACCGGCTTCATGTCGGCCACGCCGCAATACCTCTACGATCTGGACGAGTACACCCAGATGAGCAACATCCGTGAGCTGCTGGTCGAATTCGTGCGTGGCGTCAAGCGTCAGAAGGAGGCCGGTGTCAGTATGCTCTTCACCATCGACCCTCAGACGCGCCGTCAGGCTACCTTGCCTACGTTGGTGCTGCTGGATGGTATGCCGGTTTACGACATCGACGAGATCCTCGAGTACGATGCCCACCTCGTAAAGTATGTGCAGGTCTATTCCGATCGTTTCACCTTCGGCCAGACGTGTTGCCAGGGCGTTATCTCGTTCATCACCCGTGGCGGCCGACTCTCCAACTATAAGCTCGATGTAGGTTCGCAGCTGATGTCGTATGCCTTCCCGCAGGACCATCCGGTCTTTGCCGCGCATACCAACGCCTGTCCGCCCAGCGGCTGTCCTCACAGCACGTTGCTCTGGGTTCCTGCCGTGCAGGGCTCGAGCTACACCTTCCGTGCTCCGGCCGCTCCGGGTCGCTATCAGGTCACCGTTCGTGGCTTCCAGTCCGATGGAACCCCGTTCTGTCAGCCCTACACGCTCGACGTCGTGCTTTGAGTAGCGCGGTGCTGACGGGGCGTTCAGCCTTCGTCCGCAACCCTGCTTCCTGGTTCGTCATCATCCAACCATACGTAATGCTTCGGACCCTTGTTGGCCGCGGCCAGTTCTATCTGGCTCAACGTGTACACAAGGCTCTGAAGCGTTGCTTCGCCTACGCCTGTCTTCAGCTGGCATTCCCATATCTGTATCACGTTCCATCCCAGGGCTTTCAGCGCCTGGATGGATTCCTTGTCGCGTTGCTGATTCCGCGCGATCTTGGCTTGCCAGAAGTCCGTACGGCTCTTGGGCATCACAAAGTAACGGCAGGGCGTGCCGTCGCTCATCGTGTGTCCGTGCCAGAAGCAACCGTTCACCAGTATCACCGTCCGTAGCCTTCGCATCACGATGTCGGGCGTACCCGGCAGGCGCTTTTCGTGCAGCCTGTACCTATACCCATGAGCGTACAGATACTTCCGGACCATCAGTTCGGGTTTGGTATCCTTGCCACGGATAGCCGCCATGTTTCGGTGTCGCTGTTCTGTTACTTCCACGTCTTTCTCTGCTTCGGCCCGCGATTCGTCGCCGTAGTTCGCCCTTCTGGCTACTTTGTCCTTACTTCTTCAGCTCCTCGGCCACAAAGAGTACCCACGGGTCGATGTTGTCCGTCAGCGAGTCGGGCAAGGCCAGCTCCAGGCGGACGTCAGGCTCGATGCCTCGACCGTCTATCAGCTGTTCGCCCATGATTACGCGGCGGCTGATGGTGGTAGGTATCTGCATCCGGTTCGGGGTGTGTGGCAGCTGTACGACGACGCAGTTCGAGATGTCGATGCCGCCCAGCGAATTGTCGCGGCCATAGAACTTCACGTCCGGTGCTACCGAACGCACATCGATCAGCAACTGCTCGCCGCTGCTGCCCACGCTGTGGTCTATCAGGATGGCTGCACGCTCGGGGCGACGGGGATCGACGTTCTCCTCCTCGTGTGTCTCGAATTCGGGCGTGATGGCGAACCATGGCTCGTCGGCATGGGCCTCGGCGCTGTCCTGCAGGGCCTGTATCCATTCGTTGTCAGGGCCGAACTGGCGCCAGCGTTCACGGTTGTCAGGCGTATTGCGCAACATGGCTCCATGCGTCTTGCCCGGCTGCAGGTACAGCAGTCGCATGATGGGGTAGTACTGCCAGTCGGCACCGCCACCATTGCCACGGATGTCGACGATCAGGTGCGTACATCCCGACCGACGATACTGCTCGACGGCATCCCACGTCCACTTCACGTAGGCATCATCGCCATCGCACGTCGGGAAGCGCAGCAGGAACGTCTCGTTGTCGACTTTCTGTGCCACGGGCTGCGGAGCGTATTTCGTCATCTCCTGGCCATAGTTTGCCCACTGCATCGGGAAGCGGTTCGACCACATCCTGAACGAGCAACCTAGGTGGAAGTCCTGCATGTAGCAGCACATCTCGGCCACGCCCGTAGGACCATACATCAGGCCGCGGGCAATGCTGTCGCTATACTCCTGTCTGATCTGCTCGTATTCGGCACGGTTCGCCTCGGTTACCTTGTAGTCGAATCCGGCATAATTCTGCTCTATTTCCTTGATGCCGAACTCGTAGCATTCCAGATTATTTCGGATGGCAGTGTCGATCATGCGATGCAGACATTCGTTCACCAAGGCCGGCTGTTCCAGCTGGATGAAGTGTCCGCACGTCTCGAGTTCGGTGTATTGCATGGCCGGATAGAAGGCCTGCATCTTGTCGCGGTTGTCAGGCTCAAGCCCGCTGTTCTGGGTGCAGATTACCTCCACCGGATAGGGGATGGGGAAGTCTGTCCACCACTTGCGGTCAATCAGGTTGTGCATGGTGCTCGACGCCACATACTCCGGGGTCAGCGGCATGCAGCTCATGGCGTAAGCTGTAATCGCGGCTGGTGTCTCAGGGCCGGCCAGCGACTCGACGAATGCCTTGATGTTCTCCTGGCAGGCATCGCCGTCGAACGAGGCTGCAAAGCCCTGTACCGCCTCGTCGTACGCCCTGGCAGAGGCCTGTTCCTCGTCGGTCGGGTTGTCCGAAAGCTTCGGGTAGAGGCAGTATACGCCATCGATGTCCATCAGGGCCGCAACGCGCCAGGGGCAATCCAGCAGCGTCTGGCGGCAGACCGGTGTGCCCAGGCTGTGGCCTACCAGGAAGGCGTAGTCGCACTTCACCTCATCCAGTACAGCCGTTACGGCCTTGCTGTAGAATCCCAGCGTATATTCCACGTGGGGCTTGTCGCTCTGTCCATAACCGGGCAGGTCGACGAAGATCAGTCGCATCTCCGTATCGTCGCGCAGGGCATCGAACTGGGCTTCCCAGGCGTTCATATCGCACCCAAAGCCATGTACGAACAGTACCGTACGCGTGCCTTCGCCCCATTGTTTGTAGTGAATCTGTATGCTGTCGTCCAGTGTGACGTAGTGCGATGGCAATGCTTCGATGCTATCTGGCCGCTGATTGCAACCTGCCAACAGGCTGCCGATGATGGCCAGTGTGGGTAAAAAGTAACGTTTCATTATTCGAAAATTGATAAAAAAACAAGAAAAAATGCTTGGTCATAGACCAAAAAACATAAATGAACACCGCTTTATTGTGCCGCAAAGATAGGCAAAAATTCCGCTGTCTCCAAGAATCTGGTACAGATGTCCGCCTTTTTGGGACGAAAAGCCGCTGTTTTGTGCCAAATCTACCACAATATGTACGATTTTCCACATCTTTTCGCTCCTTCTATCATTTACACCAAGTTATTTTCAACTGCAGCACTGCAACGCGCAGCGCTCCCCAAAAAAACAAAAATTTTTTGGACATAGTTGTGAAAACCGCACATTTCGTTTCGTATCTTTGCGCTATCAAAAAGGCTATGCCTTCTTGTATACGTTCTTTGACATCATGAACTGATTTCTTACTGGCCTGCAATGAACCGAAATTGTTTATCTCGGCGCGGGGAAGTGCATTTTTCTGGCGGAATGCCCTTCCTCGCTGCGAGAAGGAAGAATCTTGGCGAGGATTCG
>JAZUEP010000097.1:0-60902 GCA_045640225.1 Bacteroidales bacterium
TGTACAGGTAATCCTCGAGTGCACCGAGCAGAAGAATAGCGGCGTTCCTGGAATGTCTCGTTACATCACCACCAAGAACCGCAAGAACACAACCGAGCGTCTTGAGCTGAAGAAGTACAACCCATTCCTCAAGCGTTACACCATCCACAAGGAGATCAAGTAATCTCGGCGTGAAGAGTTAAAGAGATAAATAGTTGAATAGTTAAAAAGTTTTCGGTCAGCCGAAGCTTCAAAACCAATATACTACAATGGCAAAGAAAACAGTGGCCTCTCTTCAGAAGGGTGATGGCCGTACCTACAGCAAAGTAATCCGCGTCGTAAAGTCTCCTAAGACTGGTGCTTACATCTTCGAAGAGGAAATGGTTCCTAACGAGAAGGTAAAGGACGCTCTCGCAAAGTAAGTTTCTACAAACTTCATCATACTGACCGCTGGCTCAACACGAGTCCAGCGGTTTTTTGTTCCGGTTTGTTGTCCTGAAGATCATGCTGAGCCATCATTCCTTGTACTTGTACTATATTGACTTTGTATAACCTGGAATTGGATAATAAAGTATTCTACTGACCCGAGATTGCTTGAATTGTATTATAAAATGTAATACGCAAATATCAATACAATGGATTGCGCAAGTATTTTGCGCATATTCTGCAAAAAGTGAGGAAAAAGTTTGCAGGGTTGCGTTATTCTCGCTATCTTTGCATCGTTAAAAACACCAAAAGTCTTTCTGAATTGACCATCTTCACTAACCCTTCTTTATCATTAATTGTAAGACAAAGTAGTCATTTTATGCTTTAAAGCAGTTTTTTAAGGCATAAAATGACGAAAGTCTTGGTAAAAGTTGCATATTAATAAGAAAACCTCTATCTTTGCAGCGTGTTTTTCATGGTATAAGATTTAAGGTTAGTGAAGATGGTCGTCGTGAGACGGCCTTCTTTTTTTATGGATGTCCGTTGCCGGCAGGTGTTGTATCAGAGATCGCCGATACGTATTCCAAGCCTGATGAGACCTGCCTGCATCCACGAAGAATTGTGAATCAGATGATACGAAGCTTGCATGAAGATTGTAGGAGAGAAGTCGTAACGCAAGGTCAGCTCGTTGGCATATTCGTTGGTTGTTGAGAAACGAGCATAATCGGTAAACATTCCCCAGGTAGCCTTTCCTTTGTTATACTGTACGCCAAGTCCGGCAAAGTCGGTACAAGCTGTGTCGCTCCCAAACGCATGCGAAAGGCTGGCTATCATCGCGAGATTGGGCGTAAGCTGCTGTTCGGTGTACCCCCAGAGAGCGCTTCGACCAGTGAAGTGGTCATCATTCGTTCCGCTATGGTAGCATGCACCTGCGTAATACGAATTGTCGTTATGCGAATACGATGCCTGTGTGATCAGGAAGAGACCGTCGCTCGATGGCACAAAACGCCACACATTCTGTCGCCCTGTGAAGTCCTGATGACCAAGACCATTGTACATCGATGCCTGAAAGCCTAAGGCATCGCCCGTATAGGCGTAATGCACGCCAACGGCGGCCAATGGATAGTTGGCAATGTCCTGAATGCAGGATAGGGTAGGATAGATACCCCACGAACTGTTGGTGAACAGCGAAGTGACTGGGCTTGTGAAGTAATCCTCGTTGACGTTGCGGATGCCCACGAAGAGCGAATGACGTTCGTCTGGTTCCCAACCGATGCCGGCTATGGCGAGGGTGAGAGGCACTTGGTCGGCATCAATGTTCGAGAAGACCTGTAGGTCGTCGATCAACGGTTCGTCGCTTGTACGGGCTATGCTGATTGTGGCTGCACTAAACTTGACGTGTTCTGTCGGCTGATAGCAGGTGCTGAGGTAGAGGAGGTTCAGGTGACGAGTACGGCCTTCGAGGTCGAACTGCAGTTCGCTGTCGTACCAGATACCCAGTTGCTGTGCCTTGAGCAGATGGCAGCAGTCCTGCGAAAGGACTGCCACCATTGAGAGTGTTAAGAATTGTTTCTTCATAAAGAGATTATATCGAATCGTTCGGTATACTAAGTGTCAAATATACTTTGTTTTTGCGGGTGCAAAGTTATCGCTTTTTTCTGACTTGCGGAATACCCACTTTTCGGTAATTTTCGATCATAGCCACTTGCCGAAGCGACGGATGTACCACATCTTGATGAGTTGAGTAAGTACGCAATAGCAGAGCAGGGTGGCAATGAGCCAAGGGAAGTAGCTCAGAGGCAATGGCATGAGGCCGATGTAGCTGCCGAAGCTGGTGAATGGGATGGCGATGCCGATGGCCATGATGGCGAAAGTCATAAGCATGAGTGGCCAAGCCGCATTGCTCTGGATGAATGGGATGCGACGGGTACGGATCATGTGTACGATGAGCGTCTGCGAGAGGAGGCCTTCGATGAACCAACCGCTCTGGAAAAGCGTCTGCATCTCCTCCGACTGGCAGCCGAAGACGAACCACATCAGGAGATAGGTCGTGATGTCGAAGATGCTCGAAATAGGGCCGATGAAGATCATAAAGCGCGAGAGGTCGGAGCTGTCCCAACGGCGAGGCTTCATCAGGAATTCCTTATCCATACGGTCGAACGGAATGGCCGTCTGCGAGATGTCGTAGAGCAGATTCTGGATGAGCAGATGGATGGAGAGCATCGGTAGGAAGGGCAGGAAAGCCGAGGCGGCAAGGACGGAGAACATATTGCCGAAGTTCGACGAGGCGGTCATCTTGATGTACTTGATGATGTTGCCAAACGTCTCACGGCCAGAGAGCACGCCCTGTTCGAGCACCATGAGGTCCTTCTCGAGCAGGATGATGTCGGCACTCTCCTTGGCAATGTCGACGGCCGAATCGACTGAGATACCGATGTCTGACTGACGGAGGGCTGCAGCGTCGTTGATGCCGTCACCGAGGAAGCCGACGGTATTGTCCTGTTCCTGCAGGAGCTGGATGATCTCGGTCTTCTGGTGAGGGGTGAGCTTGGCGAAGACATTATTTTCGCGAACGGCGAGGAGCTTGTCTTTGTCGGTCATTTTCTCGAATTCAGGACCGGTGACGCAAGGCAGTTTGGCTCGCTGACCATCTACGGAGGTGAAGAGGCCGACCTTGGCTGAGATGGTGCTGACCACTGCATCGTTGTCACCACTAAGCACCTTGACTTCCACACCGCTCTGCTGCAGGCGCTGGATGGCGGCAGCGGCAGATTCCTTCGGTGGATCGAGGAAGGCGAGATAGCCGATGAGCACCATGTCGCGCTCATCTTCGACTGAGAATTGAGCGTCTTTCTCGATGAACGATTTATGTGCCACTGCCAAGACACGCATTCCGTCACGGTTCATGTCGTGCACAAGGTTCATGGCCATGGTGTTCATGTTGGCCGACATTGGGATGACTTTGCCGTCGAGCTCACAATGAGAGCAGATCTGAAGCATTTCTTCGACGGCTCCCTTTGTGATAATCTGGCGCTTGCCTTGCTTGTCTTCGACGACTACCGACATGCGGCGACGGGTGAAATCGAAGGGGATTTCGTCGACCTTATGATAAGACCAAGCCCCCTCTAGCTCCCCCAAGGGGGAATGACTTGTCGCGGAATCGGTCTTCCCCCCTTGGGGGGATAAGAGGGGGGCTGTGTATTCTATAATGGCCTTGTCCATCAAGTTCTTAAGGCCGGTGCTGTAGTAGCTGTTGATCCAGGCGTGACGTAGGATGCGACGCGTCTTATCTTCCTGTCCGTCGGCATTGATATACTTGACGAGCACCACCTTGTCGCGGGTCAAAGTACCTGTCTTGTCGGTGCAGAGGATGTTCATTGCGCCAAAATTCTGGATGGCGTTGAGGTCCTTGACGATGACCTTTTTCTTCGACATGCGCACGGCACCCTTGGCCAAGTTGGCTGTGACGATCATTGGCAGCATCTCAGGGGTGAGACCTACGGCTACGGAAACTGCGAAGATGAAGGCGTCGAGCCAGTCGCCCTTGGTGATGCCATTGACCATGAAGACGAACGGCACCATGATGAGCATGAAGCGGATGAGGAGCATCGACACCTTAGAAATACCTTTGTCGAAAGCTGTCTCTGCACGATGGCCGGCGATGGATTTGGCAATCGAACCGAGGTACGTCTGGTTGCCAGTGGCGAAGACGATGCCTTTGGCCGTACCGCTTACGACGTTGGAACCCATGAAGGCGAGGTTCTGCAGGTCGATGACGGAAGACCCCCTTGAATCCCCCTTAAAGGGGGAGAACCGATGTCGAAGCAAGTCATCCCCCTTTAAGGGGGACCGGAGGGGGTCTTCGGGTGTTTTCTCGATGCTGTCACTCTCGCCCGTCAGCGACGACTGACTGACGAAGAAGTCCTTGCTCTCGATGATGCGGATGTCGGCCGGAATCATGTCACCGGCGCTGAGCAATACAAGGTCGCCAGGGACGAGCTGCTCCACCGGAATTTCGCCACTCAGTTCGCGTGTCGATCGCTCCACATAGCAGGTGTTGGTCACCATCTTGAGCAATGCATCGCTGCTGCGGCCGGCCTTCAGTTCCTGCACGAAGCGGAGGATGGCCGAGAAGACCACCATCGTGGTGATGATGATGATCGTTGTCCAATCCTGTTCGCCAGGTTCGGCCAGATAGACGTCGAGGATGAACGAGATGATCACCAGCGCTGTGAGGATGCCGATGAACGGATTGATAAAGGCCGTGATGAAGAGCTTGGTCGGGTTGGTACGTTCTTCGTGTTCGACCACATTGGGGCCAAACTTCTTCTGGCGTCGTTCTACATCGTGCAAGCCTAAGCCTGCGTGATGTGAGTACAATGCGTGAAAAACATTCTCTAATCCCTGACGCGAGGCAAAACGGGCGTATTCGCTGTTGTAGATCACCCTGTTCTGCTGCTTCTGCTTGAAGTTGAATAGATGCTTCATTTCCTTTTTTT
Source organism: Bacteroidales bacterium (assembly GCA_045640225.1). Taxonomy (GTDB): domain Bacteria; phylum Bacteroidota; class Bacteroidia; order Bacteroidales; family UBA3663; genus Liminaster. Next base: position 4,905 of record JAZUEP010000097.1, read on the forward strand.
CACTTTGAAAAGTTCAACATTCATTGTTATTTATCTCGAAATTTGCGGCGCAAAGATAGTGGTAAATGTCGAAACTGACCGTTAGAGTAAGGTTAATCTTTTATTAGAATTGACATTAAGCAAATTCTAATGTTATTTTAATGGGCGAAATGATGGCGGTGTCGAAAATAATCCGTATCTTTGCAGCTCCCAAATCATTATTAATAACTGCGAAGATGATTTTGATAATTGAAGACGATCCACGTCTGGCACAGCTGCTCCGTTCGGGTGTTGAAGAGGCCGGTTATCAGGTGCTGCTTGCCCACGATGCCGAAATGGCCCTACGTCTGTTCCATATCAGTGGTAGTGAGATTGATCTTGTGCTAAGCGACATCCTACTGCCAGGAATGAGTGGGCTCGACCTGTGTAGGATGATCCGTAGCGAACAACCGTCGGTGGCCATCCTGATGCTTACGGCCCTGGGAACTACGGACGATAAGCTCGACGGCTTTGATGCCGGGGCCGACGATTATATGACCAAGCCGTTCGATTTCCGCGAACTCCTGGCCCGTATTGCAGTCTTGTTACGTCGCAACGAGGCGAACAAGACCGTGAATCCCAAGGCCGTGGAGGAGAACCTCCTGTCGTGTGCGGATCTGCAGCTCGACCTTGATCGCCACCTCTGCAAACGTGGCGGCATAGACATACATCTGACGCCCAAGGAATTCGCCTTGCTCAGATTCTTGCTCGAGAACAAGGGCCGTATCGTGAGCCGTGCCGACATTCAAGGGACCGTCTGGGGTACACACTTCGATACCGGCACAAACTTCATCGATGTGTACATCAATTATTTGCGTCGGAAGGTCGATTACGCATATTCGCTAAAACTCATTCATACCAAGCCGGGTGTAGGCTTTATGCTCAACGATGAAGGATAACCGTATCATACTGACATTGAAGTATACGGCTCTGATGTCGGCCGTGCTGATTGTATCGCTCATCATCGTGTATGTGATGAGCGACCATGCCCGTCATACCGCCTTTCGTCATACGCTGCGTTCGGAGGCAATCACGAAGGTCAACCTCTTCCTGGAGCAACGCGTCGATGCCGAGACGATGCAACACATCTACCTGAACAACACACAGTTCATCAACGAGGTGGAAGTAGCTGTCTATACGCCTCGGTTCGAGATGCTGTATCACGATGCTGCCCAGCACGACATTGTGAAGGAAACGGCACAGATGATTGAGGAAATCTGTCAGCGTGGAGAGATGGACCTCGTGGTCGGAACCGGCTATCAGGCGGTCGGTATCCTGTACGACGGTCGTTATGTGGTAACAGCTGCCGCTCACGATGGTTATGGCGAGGCCAATCTGGCCGCGTTGCGCCAGACGTTGCTGCTCATCTTTATCGTGTCGCTCGTGCTGATGCTCGTAATCGGATACCTGCTGGCCACTATGACCATCCGTCCCATCGAGCGAGCTCTGGCTTCGCAGAAGATGCTGGTCAGCAACGTCAGCCATGAGCTGCGCACGCCATTGGCCTCGATCATCGGCGAACTGGATCTGGCCATTCAGCGCGAACGGACGCCCGTTGACTATCAGCATCGCATAGCGAATGCCCTCAGCGACGCTCACAGCATGTCTGGTATCATCGTCGGGCTGCTCAATATGGCGCGTGCAGAATATGATCAGTCGCAGATCAAGATGGAATCCTTGCGTATCGACGAACTGCTGATGGAGGTGCGCGAGACCCTGCTCCGTGCCAATAGCGGTTATCATATCAATATTGCCTACGACGATACCCTGCTGGCCGATGGTGCCGACCAGGCCCTTACAATCCGCGCCAACCAATATCTGATGTCGCTGGCGCTTCGCAACCTGATGGAAAACAACTGCAAATACTCCGATAATCAGACATCGACCGTAACGCTATTCCTGGATGAAGGACATCTGGCGCTTGCATTTACCGATACAGGCATAGGCATGACGGTCGAAGAACAACGCGCCATCTTCAGGCCATTCTATCGCGCCAATCGCCATCCGGCCGAGGGTCATGGCATAGGAATGGCCCTTGCACAACGTATTGTAGCGTTGCACAAGGGCCAGATACAGGTGATGTCGAAGGAAGGGTACGGTACAACCTTCTGGTTGAGGTTCTGACAACCCCTTCAGTCGGAAGATCGTACGTCGTGGATCAGAGCAGCTCTACCTCGCTCTGCTGCATTACGCGCTCGCAGTAGACGCAACGCAGCGACTTCTGTGCGTGATCGAATACCTCCATCTTGGTAGGGATAGGCTGATGGTTGGTGACGCACTTAGGGTTCGAGCATCGTACCACGCCGATGATCTGCTTCGGGTACTGGACGTACTTCTTCTGCACGATCTGGTAGTCGCGGATGATGTTGAGCGTGACGTTGGGAGCTACGACGCTGAGACGGCCGATTTCTTCGTCGCTGATAAAGCGGTCGGCAATCTTGATGATGCCTTTCTTGCCCAGGGTCTTCGATTCGAGATTGGTTCCGATGGTGATGGCGCTGGGGTGATCATAAAGATTGAGGATCTGTACGATCTTGAAGGTTACCTCGGCAGGAATATGGTCAATGACGGTGCCGTTCTTGATGGCACTGACTTCGAGTTCGGTTTTTTCAGACATGGTCTTTGTATTTTTTGAGGGATGATTGGACTAATAGGACCGATCAGGCTGATTAGTTGTTTTCAGTACGACTAAAGAGGCTGACAACCGCTATTAGGCTTTAGGAATCTCGATGCCGAGCATACGGCAGATGATGGCCTGACGGGCGTAGAGACCATTCTGTGCCTGCTGGAAGTAGTAGGCCTTGTCGCTCTCGTCTACGTCGTATGCAATCTCGTTGACGCGTGGCAGCGGGTGTAGGACGCGCAGGTTGTCCTTGGCCTGATCGAGCATCGACTTGTGCAGGGTGTAGACGTTCTTGACCTGTTCGTACTCGCGCAGATCCGAGAAGCGCTCCTTCTGGATGCGCGTCATGTAGAGGATGTCGGTCTGGTTGATGGCGGCTTCGTCGAATACCTCGCTCTCGTCGTAATACAGGTTGTGGCGCTTGCAGAAGTCGCGATAACCGTGTGGCATACGCAGCAGATCGGGGGCAATGAAGTGGAATCGAGGATTGAAGAACGACAGGGCCTGGACGAGCGAGTGTACGGTACGTCCGTACTTGAGGTCGCCTACCATGGTGATGTCGATGTCCTGCAGGGTACCCTGCGTCTTCCAGATGGAATAGAGGTCGAGCATGGTCTGCGAAGGATGCTGGTTGGCACCATCGCCGGCATTGATGATGGGCACATTGGTTACCTCCGAGGCATAGCGTGCAGCACCTTCGAGGTAGTGACGCATCACGATGACGTCGGCATAGTTCGATACCATTTTGATGGTATCCTTGAGGGTTTCGCCCTTGCTGGTTGAGGAAGAGTTTGGATCACTGAAACCGATGACGCGAGCGCCCAGACGGTTGGCTGCAGTCTCGAACGAGAGGCGGGTACGTGTCGAAGGTTCGAAGAAGAGTGTGGCCACAACCTTGCCTTCGAGGAGGCGCTGGTTGGGGTTGGCTTCGAAACAGGCGGCATCGTTGAGCAGACTCAGAATGTCGTCTTTGGTCAGATCGGTGACCGAAATGAAGTTGTTCTGCATAGTATGTTATTTGTTGTGGGTTAGCATATTCTGTAGCTTCGGCGAATAGATGATGTTGTATCCTTCGCCTTGCTCAGGGCTGCAAATGAAGTAGGCCATCAGCGTGGTATCGGCCTCGATAATCTGCATCGAACGCTTGCTGCCCAGTACCATGAAGGCCGTGGCCAGCGCATCGGCGGTGATGCAGTTAGGAGCGATAACCGTGCTCGACAGGATGTCCTCCTGTACAGGATAGCCGGTATGTGGATTGATGATGTGGCCGTAACGGCGGCCGTCCTGGGTGTAGAAGCGGCGATAGTTGCCCGACGTAGCCACCGCACAGTCGGTGATGCGGACAACGTCCTGCAGCTTGTTCTCGATGCTGAGCGAGTCCTCGAGTGGCTCGTTGATGCCGACGCCCCACAGCTCGCCACGCGAGTTCTGTCCGGCACAGGCTATCTCGCCACCGATTTCGACCATATAGTTCGCTATGCCCTGTTCGGCAAGGAAATCGGCTACGACGTCGCACATATAGCCTTTGGCAATCGACGATGCGTCGAGTACGATGCGTGGGTCGTCCTTGACAAAGTGACCAGCCTCGTCGATGTGCGTCTTCTGATAGCCTACGAACTGGAGGAGCGAGTCAACAACGTGCTGGGTGACGCTCTCGGCGTTCTTGAAACCGAAGCCCCATAGATTGGTGAGGGGAGCCACGGTGATGTCGAAGGCTCCGTCGGTAAGTTCGCTGACCTGATAGGCTTTCTCGAGCAGGACGCGCAGGTAGTTGTCGATAACGACCGAGGTGTCGCCCTCGTTGATGCGGGTGATCTGCGACTCGGGATTGAACATCGAGAGCGATGCATCGAAGGCATCGAAGAGCTCCTGGATATCGGCACGATAGTTGGTGGTATCGTCGTACTGAATGTGGTAGATGGTATTGAATACCGAGCCTTGCAGGAGTGTATAGCTGTGCTGCTGGTCTTCGGCTTCGGTCTTCTGCTGGCGGAACATGACAATGCCCAGCAGCGCGATGGCTGTGACCAGATAGATGAGGATCTTGGCTGTGCCTTTCTTCATGTTGTTATTACTATTTTAGTATTGATGTGTATATTTGTTTCTCAGAATAAGTCGTAATAGATGCGGAACGAGAAGCCGACGTTCGATTGCGAAGTGCCCATGCCCGGCACGTAATAGGCATCGCCGAGCTTGGTGCCCGATTGTGCCAGCCGGATCTTCCAGTAGAGGTCCCAGCCCATCGAGATGCGATTCCAGACCTGAACCTTGATCATGCCGCCCACTTCGAGCCAATGCGTCGTGTACTCCTGGTCCTTGATGTCGATGGGGCCGAGCGCTCCCCAGGTCTCGTTGGCATAGTAGAGGTTGCTGATGTCGGCCTTGTTCCAGGCAAGACCATAGCGCATCATGACGAGGTAGAAGTCCGACGGACGCGTATCGTTGTAGCTGAGGTTGTAGGCCATGCCCACCTTGGCAAATGGCGCCAGGTCAGACTTGAACCTCAGTTCCTGTTTCTGGTCTGTGCCGAAGTCCAGGCCGTTGTCCGATTGTTCGTCGGCCCATCCCATTCCCATGGCCGCCATCGGGAAAAAGCGGTGATGGAGGTCAACCATGGCCTGTACCTCGTAGGTGCAATGGTCGAGCATCATCAGGCTGAGCAGCGGATCGAAGACGTCGACCGAAAGACTCAGTCCATTGAAGAGGGGATAACGATATTTCTGGCCTTCAGGCAGGATGTCGTCGAGCAACTTCCCGGTGTTCTCCTGCGCCTTGGCCTCCGACCCTTTGGGGATGGAACGGCCTTGAGCCCACCCCGTGGCAGGGCAGGCAGCGAGCGTCAGGACGACGGCGAGCAGTAGTGAGGACAACTTTGTCATAGGCTTGTGATAGATCGCTTAGTATTCGATAGTCAGGTTGATGCCTGAATCGGTGAATACGTGAGGGTTGTTGACCGCGATGCGACGGATCAGGTTGTTTGTCGTACTGACATCGGTGAGGTCGTAGGTGACCGTGCATCCGCACGAAAGGTCGAGGAATCGTGGCTCGGTCATGTAACGGACGGTCACGGTGTCGCGCACCTTGAAGCTGTCGCCGTAGTCGGTGTAGGTACTCTCGATCAGCAGGCGTGTCTCCGACGAATTCGGATTGATGTCAATCTTGATATCGTCGAACTGGGTGTATTCCAGGCCGGGAGGAATCGTGTCATTCGACTGCATGAAGATCACCACGCTGCGCATCTGTCGTCCGCTGGTCGATATGAAGCAGATGTGCGGATAGTTCTCGCGCGTCTGTTCGCAACCGTTGTCACAGGCCGTAAGCGTCAGGACTATAGCGGCCAGCAACAGGCAGACGGGAGCCCAGAAAGCCTTGAGTAGTTTAGATGGTCTCTGCGATGTCATACTTGTTACGATCGATAGCTGTACGCGAGATGAGTTCGCCAATGAAGCCTGCCAGAAACAGCTGTGAGCCCAGCAACATCGACGTAAGGGCGATGTAGAAGGCTGGCATGTCGGTGATGAGGGTGCCGTGGCCGGCGGTGCTCAGTACATAGATCTTGTGGCAAACGATGCAAAGCACGGCAATCAGACCGATGAGGAAGATAAGCGTACCCCACAGGCCGAAGATCAGCATAGGCTTCGAACCGAAACGGTTGAGGAACCAGAGCGTGATGAGGTCGAGGTAGCCGTTGACGAAGCGGTCCAGACCGAACTTGGTGGTGCCATATTTGCGGGCCTGGTGCTGTACGACCTTCTCGCCGATCTTCTTGTAGCCGGCATTCTTGGCGATGTAGGGGATGTAGCGATGCATGTCGCCATACAGTTCGATGTGCTTCACTACCTCCGAGCGATAGGCCTTCAGACCGCAGTTGAAGTCGTGGAGGTTATGGATGCCCGATACGGCGCGTACCGTAGCGTTGAACAGCTTGGTGGGCAGCGTCTTCGACAATGGGTCGTAGCGCTTCTTCTTCCAGCCGCTCACCAGGTCGTAGCCTTCGACCTTGATCATGCGGTACAGTTCAGGGATTTCGTCGGGCGAGTCCTGGAGGTCAGCATCCATGGTAATCACGACGTCGCCCTGAGCCATCTGGAAACCTACGTGCAGGGCAGGTGACTTGCCATGGTTGGTGCGGAACGACATGCCGTGCATCTGGGGATAGCGTTCGTGCAGTTCGCGGATTACCTGCCACGAACGGTCGGTCGAACCATCGTTGCAGAAGATCACTTCGTAGCTGAAGCCATTCTGCTGCATGACGCGGTTGATCCAGTCGGCGAGTTCGGGGAGCGACTCGTCTTCGTTATAGAGGGGAACGATTACGCTGATGTCTAACATATATCTTCAATAATATGTATCAATTCATATTGGGCTTCTTACGGACGAAGAGAGCCACGGGTATCATATAGAGCATGGCCATCATAATCTCGTTCGAGAGCGATGAGATGGCAGTCTCGATGGCCGAAGGGATGGGCGCCTCGCGCAGTTGCTCGATGGTCTGGCTGAAGTCGCTCCAGAAGGTCGATTCTACGCCGGCTTCCTTCAGCTGGGTCATCATCTGCTCGTACATGGCCAGGGTCTGCTGCAGATTCTGCGCTATGGCTTCGGGGAACAGAAACTGGTTGTACACATAGATGAACATAGCCTCGATGAGGCCGGCAAAGAAGGCCAGCTGCACGCCGAAGGTCCATGCCTGCAGTCCGAGCATCATGTCGCTCAGCACCTGACGGCGAAGCCTGCGCAGGATGCGGAATACGGCAAAGGGAGTGACCAGCATCATAGGGACGATGATCACGCTGAGCCCTAAGTGGGTCGTAGCTGTATTGCGGAGCAGATACTCGGCGATGAACCATACTGCCAATGGCAGGGCCATTTTCATCAGGTAGTTGTTGACCATTACGCCGAGCGGGTTTGCTTTGAATGCCATTGTATCGAGGGCTAGACTTGTTAAGTTATACCTATTATTTGCGCTGCAAAGATACGCATTTTTGGGGAAATATGAAAATTTTCGGACGTTTTTTGCATTTTTTCGCCCAAAAATTTGGACAATCCGAAAAAAGTTCGTACTTTTGCAGCCGGATGAGTGTCATACGGCATGCTCCTTCTAATCCCCCAGGGCTTGACCGCAGCAAGGGCGTGAGGTTGTAGCGGCGCGATATGAAGAGCTCATCCTTTTTTTGTTTTAGCACATTCCTCGGTCGAGGTCTGTGCTTTTTTCATATAAAATATGAATTATGAATTCCCGATCGAGCGCTGAGCATTGCGAAGGCGAATTCATAATTCATGTTTTTCTAATATCCCATCATGTTTCCCCAGGCGGTGAGGTGGTAGCCGGTCGTCAGCTTCAGGTCGTCGAAGGGGGTGAAGAAGAAGGAATAACCTGACGAGCGATGAGCCAGATGCAGGACTTCAGGTAGCGTGACGGCCATACCTGAACATTGCAGTATCGGGATGTTACGATATTCTGGCGTCGCATAGCTGGCAAGGACGCATTGCTGAGCGGCCTGACGGGCCTCCTGGGCAGCGGCGGCATCGACCGAACCTAACCAGTCGATAACCGTGAGGATATCCATGAAGTAATACTTGTAATGGATTGAGCCTTGGTCGCGGCCGTAGCGCTGGAAGTTCTTGAGCCAGGCGTCGATCTGTTCGCCACTGGCTTCGGCATAGGCTGCCAGTCGTTCGACATTGGGGGCCAACAGTCGCTGATAGGCGTCGGCCAACTGGTCTACCTTGTGAAGATCGATCAAGGAGATGGTAGCACCCGTATAGTAGCGGGAATAGATGTTGAAGTACGAGCGGCAGCAGTAATCAAGTGCGTTAGGCAACTGATCGGCCGTTGTGCAGCGTGAGAGGGCCGGAACCAGCTGTCGATAGGGCAGGCCGGCACCCTCTTCTTCGGTAGGGCAGGCCACCATGTAGTCAGCAATATCGCGCATCTCGTAGGCTACCTCGGCCGACGCCATGTGGCAACAATCCATCAGCAGGTAATTCAGCTTCGGTCCTTTGCGCAAGGCCGCAGCCAGGTCCCACAGCTCGATGCTGCCTACCGGATTGTTATTTTCGTCGGTACCCCAGGCACGTCGCTGAGGCGAACGGCTGTAAAGATTGTTGTTGGTCAGCGGTACCCATCCCGATGCATGCGAACCGAGCGTCAGGCCCTTGATGCGGGTATCGAAGCGACTGAAGGTAAGCTTCAGGATCTCGGCCAGGAACTCCGGATCTGCCGTATTGACTTCCTCGTCCCACTTCCGCAGCATCACGGTGTCGAGCCCAGCTTTTCCGTTGGGATGTACCCAATAGAGCGATGGATAGCTGTCATCTGCGCGGTCGTTGTCCTTCATCACTACCAGGTTCAGCATGCCGGCCTGAACGCTGTCGAGCAACGAACGCTGGGCATCCTTCACGTTGGCCTCGAGCATGCCTGACAACGAATTGTCGCCCACCAGATACATCAGCAACGTATGGTCCGCAGGCGTGTCCCATGGGGTCTGAGGCTCGATGATCTCCTTCTTCTCGTTGCACGATGTCACGGCCATAGCGGCCAGAAGTGCTACCGAGGCAAGCAGGAAGCGGTGAAGTAGATTTTGACGTTTCATTTCACTTAATTGGGGTAGGAGTGTTGTTCTAATACGACGATCAACGGCTCTGCTGGCGCAGCAGGTTGTCCAGAATGGTCATGGCTGCCATAGCTTCGACGATAGGTACTGCGCGAGGCAGCACGCAGGGATCGTGACGGCCGCGGGCCTGCAATACGGTAGGCTGTCCGTCCTTGTCGACCGTCTCGACCGGTTGCAGCAGGGTTGCTACAGGCTTGAATGCGCAACGGAAGTAGATGGGGGCTCCGTTCGAGATGCCGCCCTGTATGCCGCCGCTGTGGTTGCTGAGCAGTCCGACGGGACTACCTTCCGCCATCGGAATCCTGGTGTCGGCTACGGGGACGAACGTATCGATCATCTCCGAGCCACGCCGGCCACAATCGCTGAAGCCCAGGCCATACTCGAAGCCCTTGCAGGCGTTGATGCTGAGCATAGCGGCGCCGAGCGAAGCGTTGAGGCGTCCGAAGACCGGTTCTCCCAGTCCTGCCGGAACGCCCTGTATTACGCAGCTTACCACGCCTCCTATCGTGTCGCCTTCGGCCTTCACTTGCTTGATCAGCTCTTCCATACGCGGTGCCGTCACGGGGTCTGGGCAGCGTACGGCGTTCTTTTCGATCTGGCCGAGGTCATACTGTGTCCAGTCGCCCGGCAGCACGATGTCGCCCACCTGGCTGGTGTAGGCCGTGATGCTGATGCCGTATTGACGCAGCGCCAGCTTGGCCAACGCGCCGCCTACGACGCGGCTCAGGGTCTCGCGTGCCGACGAGCGGCCGCCGCCACGATGGTCGCGAATGCCGTACTTCGTGGTGTAGGTATAGTCGGCGTGGCTGGGACGGAACAGGTCGCGGATGTTCTCGTAGTCGTTCGAATGTTGGTTGGCATTACGTACTTCGAAGCCGATTGGAGTGCCCGTCGTACGACCCTCGAAGATGCCGCTCAGCAGCTCGACGTGGTCCTGTTCGTTGCGTCCGGTGGTGATGGCCGACTGGCCCGGACGGCGACGTGCCATCTCGGACTGGATGAAGTCCTCATCGATTTCGATGCCTGCAGGCATGCCGTCGACGATACCGCCCACGGCCGTGCCATGGCTCTCGCCGAAGGTTGTCAGACGGAAAAGGTTGCCGAAGGTATTCATTCTTTGTTCAGAGTGGAGAGTTTAGTGTTTAGCGTAGCTGGGGGAGTGGTGCAACGGATTATTTGCCACAGCCGCCGCAGCCTCCTTCGCCGCAGTTGCCACCGCAGCCGCCACAGCCACCTTCGCCGCCACAGTTGCCGCCGCCACAGCCACCGCCGCCGCATCCCGAGGCCGAACCGGTCATCTGGCGCATGTATTCAATCTTGTCCTGCTCGGTAGCCAGGCGTACCTCGCCGATGGTGCCAACAAAGTGCAGGGTCATGCCGGCCATGGGGTGGTTCAGGTCCACGCGACAGATTACCTGCTGCTTCTCGATGCGGACAATCTCGCTCTGCATAATCTCGCCGTTGGCGTTCTGAAGGGGCAGTTCCGAGCCTACCTTGACAAACTCCATCGGGAATCCGCCGCGACGCAGGTCCTCCATGCGGATGGGCACTTCGTGTACGTCCTCGTCGCGATATTCGCCGTATGCATCCTCCGGAGCCAGCGTGAAGTCGAAGGTATCGCCTTCCTGCAGGCCTTCGATGTTGCGTTCGAAGCCGGCAATCAGCTGGCCGACGCCGAAGATGAATTCGAAGGGATGTCCTTCCTTGGTCTCTTCTATTTCTTCGAGTTCTGGAGTCTCGTCTGGTGTCTCGGGGGTGTCGTAGCCGGTCAGCTTGTAATGCAGGGCCACGTGCATGCCATGTTCTATCTTCATAATTTCATATTGTATATTATAACGCTGCAAAGATACGGCTTTTTTGCGAATTGTCCAAATTCTACATGACAAAACGTTTGTTTGTATGTTTTTTTTAATATTATTTGAAAAAAAATCAAAGATTATTTGGCAATATCACAAAAAAGACGTACTTTTGCAGCACTTTTTGATGTAAACCATGGGAATATCATCCCCTACATCTCAATCTATCATTCAACTCAGTAAATGGAAGGGCAAAACCTTTTGAGCATGCTCAAGGACCGTGCTTATAATGCCGAACTGCGTGGCGAACTTACACAGTCCGGCTTTCGTCGTATCGGTAGCTTGCAATGGATCAGTAAGTCGACAGGTGACAAATACGAAATCATCCTCTCGGACGATGAGCAGAAAATCGTTGTGGGTATCGACCTGATCGACGGAAATCGGCGTTTTCACATCCGCGATGAGCAGGCCGCTCCTGTTGAGCAGGCCAACGAGCAACCTCCGGTTACCATCAACCTCAACGTACATCATAAGACGGCCAATGCCATCCTGAAGCAGCTCGAATTCTCCGACTTCTACTTCGACCTGATGGACCGTTGGAATGACGAGATGTATCGTGGCACGGCCCTCGGTCAGCAGTTGCGCGAACTGTGCAAGCAGCCCCAGATCGAATGGTTCAACTTCCTCTTCCTGCCCGATCCTACAGCCTCGGGCGAATATCTTTTCGCTACCTTCCGCAAGGGCGTGGCTGCCGGTATGCATGCCTGGCTGCAGATGCCCGACGATCGCTACATCGTACCTACCGACGGCACAACCGACGGCGCCTGGGACTCGCTGCAGGTCGGCCTGGAGTTCCATGCCTGGGAGATGCAGAACTTCGACACTCCGGCCGCTGCGGGCCAGTTTGCCATCCGCATGCTGAACAACAGCGATACGACCTACGCCCAGACCATTCATCGTCTGCTGGGCAAGGAGGGTGTCAAGATCTCGCGTAACGACTTCTACCGCAATGCGCAGAACCAGATGTGCCGTATCGAAGTGGTACGCGACGAACATGGGCTGCACATTACTGACGTACCTGTACAGCCCACCGTTGCCGAATGTATTGACTCGCTGCTGGCACCCTATATCAAGGCGCGTGCCCTGCAGCAGGATTGATCTCTCTTTCCTCCCGATTCGTTTTCCTATTCCTTCATAATGTCGCGGCCATCGCTTTCGATGTGCTGCGATATCTTTTTACGTGCCCACTTGTAGCATTTGGTGCAGACGTAGATCAGGGCCACGAACAGCACGCATACCAGCCCGAACGAGTCGGTCACGGCGAGGGCCATGGCTATCGTGTCGTAGACACCATGCATCAGGATCGGTACCAGCAGGGCCAGCACCAGGTTGCGTGTGCGATGTTCCTTCTTACCCAGCCAGTAGAGCGAGAAGAAGTAACCCATCGCGACGGCGTTGTAGTAGTGACAGGGCACGGCCATCAGCGCACGCATGATGCCCACGGTGATCCAGTCGCCGGCGGCTTCGTCCAGATACATCACGTTCTCGAGGCCGGCAAATCCCATGCCTACGCATACGGCGTAGACGATGCCGTCCATCCGCTCGTCGAAGTATGGGTTCCTGCGCACCACGAACCACAGCATCAGCAGCTTGGCCGACTCCTCGGGGATGGCAGCCCCCCAGAAAGCCTGGTTCAGGACGCCCCACAAGCCTCCGCCTGCATGGTCCAGTCCGAAGATCTCGAGCAACGTCGAGAACATCAGCGATACCGCGATCGAGCCTACGCCGAAGAAGAAGGCCCTCCACAGCTGGCGCATAGGCTCGCGCTGCAGATGGTCGGCATAGTAGATGTATAGCATCAGCAATAGGGCAGGAGCCAGGCCTGCGACGATCTGTATCATGGGTTCAGGGAATGCTTGTTGGTGGGAGAGGTTTATATGTTCAGCTCGCGTTCGAGGCGCTCCACGCTTTGGCGCATGTCGGCTTCGAAGGTCGTATGGTCAAGCAAGAAGTCGCTCTTGCCCTGCGCCAGGGCGGCGTAGAGCAAGGGCGGCATTTGGTCGACGTATTGGGCGATGGCGTATTCGATGTCATCGCGTTGCCACTCCATGGTCGAGTATTCGTAGACCCTCAGCTTCTGGTGCATCAGGCAGTAGGCTGTCTCGATGGCCTCGCGGCTGAAAGAGTGGGCGAGGGGTTGCTGATCACCACTTACCGACATGGACTTTCTCCCACTGGAGCTTTTCGGTGTCGTAAGGCTTGCGTTCCTCGCCTATGTGGCCGATGGCCAGCACGTTCAGCACTTCATATTCGGCCGGGATTCCCAGCAGCTGGCGTACCGAGTAGGGCGCAGGGACGCCCTCGCCATTCTCGCGCATGCGCATCTGGCACCATACCGAGCCCAGCCCGAGGTCCGTACATTGCAGTTGCATCTGGATGGTGGCGATCGAGAGGTCTTCGATCCAGGTGTCCGAGTCGGCCGGATTGGCCACCACGGCGATGGCCATGGCGCACGAGGCTATCTGGCTGGTACCCATGTCGCGCACCTGGCTCAGCTGCTTCAGTATCTCCGGATCGTCAACCACGACGAAGTGCCATGGGTTGCGACGCTTGCCAGCCGGAGCCATCAGGCCGGCCTCGAGGATCAGGCGTACCTGGTCCGGATCGATCAGCTCGCCCGTGTACTTGCGTATGCTGCGGCGGTTGCGCATCAGTTCGTGAAAGGAGGTCATATCTTCGTTTCTCTGTTTTGCGAATTTATAATCTGTACCTTGGCTGCGACGGGCTTACTTGCCGGCGGCGCCGCCTATCTGCTGTATCATCTTGCTGACAGCCTCGGCATTTTTCTGGAACTCAGGGTTGTGCGTATTCTTGGCCATCGACTCCCACAGCTGCTTGGCGACGTTCAGGTTGCGCAGGGCATCCTTGAAGCGACGGTTGGCCGGATCGGCCTGGCATTGTCCGCACTTGGTGTGGATCATGGCCATGTCTACGCAGAGCTGGGTATCCAGGCGCATGTTGTTCAGCACGCCGAACTGGCTGATTACGCGGGTGTAGACGTCGCACTCGGCCTTCAGGCCCTTGCCCTTGTGAAGCAGGTCGCCCAGCTCGAGGGCGGCGTTGATGGCAAAGTGGATCACGCGGCCGTCGCGTGGATAGGCCTTGAAGCAGTCCTGTGCCATGTCGTAGTTCGAGCGCAGCAGTACCGACAGGTCGCGCTGTGCCTTGCCCTGCTTGCGGTAGTGCATGCCCAGCATGTGGTTGGTGACCGAAAGCGTCAGGCGGGCGATGAGGCCACGCTGTGACATGCGGCCCGACTCCTCGTCGCTCTTCTTGACGGCGGCCAGGTAACGCATCTGGCGAATCTGTGCCTCGGTGTAGGCCTCGTAGCTCTCGTCGGTCTTGCCCAGGTGGTTCAGCAGCTCGCCCAGGGTCTGATGGTAGTTGCAGAGGCGCAGCTCGTCGTCCAGGCTCATCTCTTCCTCGCCCTCGCTGTCGATGCCCTCCAGGAAGGCCTTGATCAGGGCGATACAGCCCTCCGAGTAGTTGGTGAACTGTTCGCGCAACTGTTCAGGCAGCTGGTAGTACAGCTTCGACATGTCGATGTGCTGGTCGATGATGCTGTTCGAGATGCGCTTGGCGCGGTCGTTGTCGGCATTCAGGGCCTCGCTGCCTTCCTCGCCCTCGTCGGCGTGCTGGTTGGCAAGGGCTACGATCTGTGCCTGCTCGACCTTGACGATGGCCTCGAAGATGAGGCTGATGGCCTTGGGCTGACCCATCTCCTGGCAGATCTTGAGGCAGAGCCAGTACTGGCGGATCTGCTCGTCCGAGATCGTAGCCGGATCGGCTTGCTGCAGCGGTGGCATCAGGTAGTTGAGGGCAGCGATGAACGACTGCTGAGCCTCCTGCTCACATTGCTTGGCCACTTCTTCTTCCTTCTTCTGATGAGCCTGCTGGGCGCGTAGACGGGCGTTCTGGGCCAGGCGGAGCTTGGCGATGCCGAACAGCACGGTGATGTCGCTCTGGCCCTGCTGTATCAGGGCTCCGGTCAGCTGGTGCAGCTTCTCGATCACAGGCTTCTGGCGGTCGGCGATGCCGATGATGGCTACGCAGTCGTTCAGCAGCAGGGTCATCAGCTTCTGGTGGTTCACCTTCTCGCTCTGTACCAGCGGCATGTCCAGCACGCATTGCTGTACGTACTCCGGACCGTCCTTCAGGGCGTTGCCCATGGTCATGACGGCCAGACGCAGGGGCTCGCCTTCAGCCTGGCTTACGTATTCGGCTGCAGCAGCGGCCTCGTTGCCGTCCAGCAGCAGGTGCATGGTCTGCACGCCGCGTACGGGGTCCGAAGCCTCGCACTTCTCCAGCAGGTAGTAGCCTAGGTCGCTGGCACAGGCACGATAGGCGCCTTCGCCCATCAGCTTCTGCATCATCATGCGGATAGGAGGGAAGTTGAAGTCCATCAGCTCGACGCCTGGAGCAATCTGTCGCATCACCAGCAGCTCGAAGCCCAGTCCCGTGCGCAACTCCTCGAAGAGGGCAGCGTCGAAGTCCTCGCCGATTACAGCCTCGAGGTCCTTGGCGCGCAGACCGTTTACGGCGCTGATCAGGTAGCGGAAGGGTTCGGCCACCTGGTCCTCGCCCAGGGCAGGAGCCACGACGTCCATCACGAAGTCATACAGCACCTTGGCGTCTGCTTCGTTCACATCTTTATCTTTCTCACATACAGCCTTCACCTTGGCCAACATGTCGGCATCGAGTGACGACTTGAATTCTTCGAATGTCATGTATTTATAGTTTTTTATCTGATTATCTGATTATCGAGGTGTCGAGATATCGAAATATCGAGTTATCGAATAATCGAAGCATCGACGTCTCGCTTGTTTTTCGCTTTTCCCGTGCAAAACCCGTGCCACATCAAAGCTTGTCGCACTCGTTCAGCCAAATTGTCGCACAGGCATCGCTCGGCATGCGCCAGTCGCCGCGGGGCGAGATGCTGACCGTACCCACCTTAGGGCCGTCGGGCAGACACGAGCGCTTGAACTGCTGCTGGAAGAAGCGGCGGAAGAACGTCCGCATCCACTTCTTGATCGTCTCGTCGTCGTACGTGGCCTCGCGTACATTATTATATTCTTCGTCCTGGAAGGCGTGCTTGGCCAGCATGAAGATCTTGCGGGGCGAGGCTCCGAAGCGGAACGAGTGGTACAGGAAGAAGTCGTGCAGCTCGTACGGGCCCACCAGGTCCTCGGTCTTCTGGGCGATGTTGCCTTGTTTGTCCAGGGGTATCAGCTCGGGCGAGATCGGCGTGTCGATCACGTCGAACAGTATCTCGCTGGCCGAACGTCCATCCAGGGCCTTGGTGCCCCTCGTGTTGCCCAGGGTGGCGTCCTCAGCCCGATACTTCTCGGCCACGTAGCGTACCAGGTACTTCACCAGCGTCTTCGGGATCGACGTGTTCACGGCGTACATCGACATGTGGTCGCCGTTGTAGGTACACCAGCCCAGGCAGAGCTCCGACAGGTCGCCGGTGCCTACTACGATGCCGCCTGTCTGGTTCGAGGCGTCCATCAGGATCTGTGTGCGCTCGCGGGCCTGACAGTTCTCATACGTCACGTCGTGTACGCTCGGGTCGATGCCCAGGTCCTGGAAGTGCTGGTTCACCGACTTGACGATCGATATCTCGCGTATCGTGATGCCCAGGGCCTGCATCAGGCCCATCGAGTTCTTGTACGTGCGGCCCGATGTGCCGAAGCCCGGCATCGTGATGCCGATGATGCGCTGTCGGTCCCAGCCCAGCTTGTCGAAGGCGCGGACGGTTACCAGCAGGGCCAGCGTCGAATCCAGGCCGCCCGAGATGCCGATGACGGCCGTGCGTGCGTTGATGTGGTTCAGGCGTGTCACCAGGCCTTGTACCTGTATGTTGAAGATCTCCGAGCAGCGGGCCTCCATGTCGTCGTCGTTGCTGGGCACGAAGGGGCGCGGAGCCACGTAGCGGCGCAGGTCCTGGCTATAGTCGGGCGAGGGCAGGCGCGAGATGCCCACCGTGTAGTATCCGTGCTGGGTAGGTTCGTAGATGCGGCGGAACTCGCCGTACACCTGCTGCTCGTCCTGTCGCTGCTGTCCTTGCAGGGCCAGAAAGGTGGTCTGCGTACGGCGCAGCACGTTCAGCTTCTCGACGTCCACATCACGTATCAGCAGGCTCGGCTCCAGGCTGAAGCGTTCCGATTCGCCCAGCAACGCGCCATTCTCGGCTATCAGTCCCTTGCCGGCAAATACCAGGTCGGTGGTCGACTCGCCGAAGCCGGCGCTGGCGTACACATAGGCACACACCAGACGGCCCGACTGGGCCTCGATCATGCGGCGCAGGTAGGCGTGCTTGCCCAGTACCTCGTCCGAGCACGACAGGTTCACGATTACGTTGGCTCCGGCCAGGGCCATGCGCGACGATGGCGGGATCGGTACCCACAGGTCCTCGCAGATCTCGATGCCGAGCGTGAAGCCTTCGAAGTCGAACAGCAGGTTCTGCCCGAACAGGATGTTGTCGTACGTCTGGTCGGCCAGCTGCCCGAGGCTGATCTTCGCACCTGGCTGTACCTCAGCACCCGACGCAAACCAGCGTGCCTCGTAGAACTCGCAGTAGTTGGGCAGGTAGACCTTGGGCACGATGCCTACGATCTTGCCGTCGCCCAGCAGCACGGCGCAGTTGTACAGGTGGTTCTGATAGGCCAGCGGCGCGCCCACCACTACGGCCATGTCTATGCCGCGGGTAGCCTCGGCCAGGTGTTTCAGGGCCTCGCGGGCGGTCTGCAGCAGCGGTTCGTGGCGGAACAAGTCCTGGCACGAATAGCCCGTCAGCGACAGCTCGGGAAAGGCCAGCAGCTGCACGCCGTGCTGGTGTGCCTCGCGTATCAGCTGGATGTGCTGTCTCAGGTTGTGTTCCACGTCGGCCAGTCTGACCGTAGGTATCGCGGTGGCTACGCGCAGCAGGCCGTAGTCCGGCATTATTCGGGATGCTTTCTTTGCCATGGGGTAGGAGGGTTATTTCCGTTTCGGGGTATGACGTGTCGGGGCCGACGGGCGGCGCTTCTTCGAAGGGGCTGGCTTGTGCAGGGCCTTGGCCTTGGGGTTGACACCCTCCACGCGCTTGGTCTTCACGTTCATCAGGCCCTGCTTGTCGTTGGCAAACACGTCGCTGAACGACTTGGCCTTGCGGTTCTCCTGGCGTACGGCCTTCTTCAGCTCGCGGGTGTCCATCGACATGGCCGCCTCGTTGGTACGCAGTACGCGCTTCTCGCCGGCCGTGCCGCTCTTGCGCAACTTACGCAGCAGCTTGCTCTTAGGGTTCTGCATCAGGGCTTCGTCGCGCTGACGCTTGTATTCGTTGTGTTCCTTCCACCAGGGGTTCTGGCGTTCCTCCAGTTCCAGCAGGGCGTCCTTCGAGATGGCGTTGTTGTACGGGTTCGACGGATCCACCTTCTGTCCGTCCACCTTCACCACGTCGCGTTCCGTATCGATCTGCATGCCTACGCGGGCCGGCTGACCGTTCACTTCCACGCGGCCGTCGGCTATCAGGCCGTCCACCTCGCGGCGGCTGCATACGCCCGACTCGCTCAAATATTTGTTGATTCTTTCGAGTTTTTCCATACTAAATGTAATATTTCGAGTGCCAAATGCACATTTTTCGGTGCAAAGATAGGTATTTTTTACGAAAATTCATTATCTTTGCCCCAAAAATCTACCATAAATGAAGAAAAAACTTCTTTTACTCCTTGCTTTTGTCGTTTTAGGAGTGCTTCAGGCCGTGATATTCATGCTGGCGTACGGCGACCGCTTCGAGCCCTACAGTTTTGCCCAGTGTCTGCTGGCCCTCATCTATGCCGTGCCGCAGTCGCTCATGGTGGCTTCGTGGGTCATGGTGCCGGCCTTCGTCGTGGGCTTTGTCTATGTCTGGATCCGTGGCGACTGGCATCGTCGCTTCATGATCGGCTACATCACGCTCGTCATGGTGCCCCTGCTCCTGCTGTGCTGCCTCGACTGGATACTCTACGGCTACTGGGGCTTCCGGCTCGACGCCACGCCCTTCGTCTACCTGTTCGACGATCCGCTCGAGGCCATCAAGGAGTCGCCCTGGTGGGGTATTCCCCTTACGCTCTGCGTCGTAGCCTTCTTCACGTGGCTCATCCACGCCCTCATGCGTCTGGTCTATCCGCCCCGTCGTAGTGGCAGCATCACGCGTATGAACCACGGCGCCGCCCAGCAGCGCGAGGGCCTGTACAACCTGTTGCTGGCCGTCCTCATGGCCATCGTGGGCAGCGGATGCTTCGGCCTGATGGGTATCTGGTCGGCCTATCATACCGATCAGCAGCCCCTCAACCATGCGGCCACCAGCCCCATCTACAGCTTCTTCCATTCCGTCCGTCAGCAACGTACGCCCTTCGATGGTCAGTATCGCTTCATGTCCGACGACGAGCGCCTGGCCGCCCTCAACGACCTCGACCAGCTGGCCGTGCGTACGGCCGATGCCGCCATGGCCGATTCGGTGCTGGGTCCGATGCTGGCCCTGCGCGACGATACCCTCCGCACGCTGGTCGACCCTAAGGCCAACGTCCTTGTGCTGCTGCTCGAAAGCTTCAGCGGCGCGGCCTGCAACTACCTCAATCCATCGGCCGATCCCGCCCTCATGCCTGCCGTCAACCGCGCCATGGCCGAAGGTATTGCCTTCACCCGCTGCTATGCCAACTCGTTCCGTACCGAGCGTGGCCTCGTTTCGGTCCTCTCGGCCTTCCCCGGTCAGCCTACCTATTCGGTGGTCACCAACCGCGACTGCCTGGCCTCGTTGCCTTCGCTCACCCGTCCGTTTGCCGATGCCGGCTACTCGCTCGAGTTCCTGACCGGTGGCGACGGCGAGTTCTGCAACCTGCCGCTCTACCTCGACCATTCCGGCTTCACCACGGTTACCGACCGTTCGCTGTTCCCGTCCGAGTCGCACGACTGCCGCTGGGGCCTGCACGATGGCCAGATGTATCCCTACCTGATGGACCGTCTGCAGCAGGAATGGATTGCGGCCAACGACTCGGCCGACGTGGCCGATGCCGCCAGCCCGTATCTGAAGGTCTTCCTGTCCGTCAGCAGCCACGAACCCTTCGACGTGCCCATGCAGCGCCATGCCGATCCGTACCTCAACAGCGTGGCCTATGCAGACTCGTGCCTCGGCGCCTTCCTCGACCAGCTGCGGGCTGATACCGTGATCTGGAACCACCTGCTCGTCGTGGGTCTGTCCGACCATGGCTATGCCAACTATCCCGAGGGCATCGCCCAGCACGACCCCGAGCGCTACCACATCCCCATGTTCTGGACGGGCGGCGCCGTGCGTGGTCACCTCGACGTCGATACCTACTGCCAGCAGACCGACCTGGCTGCTACCTTGCTCCGTCGCCTCAATTTGCCGGCCGACAGCCTGGCCTACAGCCATGACGTGTTCGATGCCCGTTCGCCCCATTTCGCCTTCTACGCCTGGCCCGATGGCTTCGGCCTCCTTACCGATTCGTGCCGCTACGTGCAGGACAACTATTACGACGGCCATCCGCTGCCCGGTTCGGACGATCCTACCGGTCGCGCCGAGCATTTCGGCAAGGCTTATCTGCAGACCATATATGACAATTTGTCGGCCATAGCCCGCTAAAAACGTGCGGTTTTACATTTTTTCACACAATTTATTTGGCCAGCCCGTTTTTATCCGCTATATTTGCACCCGCAAAAACAACGAATCCTCGTCTGTTTGCGCAATGTTCGGGATGTAGCTCAGTTGGTTAGAGTACACGTCTGGGGGGCGCGAGGTCGCCTGTTCGAGTCAGGTCATCCCGACATTATCCGAGTGGTTGGTTTTCTAACGAAGATCAATCACTTTTCTTTTTAGTACAAGAGAACAATAACTTGGTATTAAGAACAAGAAATTAAGAGGAATGCAAGGAAGATTCTAAACTCTTATATTTCTTTTAATTCCTTTAATTCCTTTAATTTCTTCTTTATTGTCTATAGTTTTTTTTGACAAAGTTTTTTTGTATATCCCTTAGTAAAAACAAAGCCCGATGCGATACTTGTTTACCACCTTTCTGGCCATGGCCCTTTGCCTATTGGCGCAGGCTGCCACCGAGACCGAACTCGTCCTCTGGCAGGGACAGGCCCTGTGCGACGACTTTACCAACCAGCCCAACCTGCTGAGCGACGGCGGCGACGAACTGCGCGATGCCGATGCCCAGGCCGGGCAGGAAGTCCGCTTCTACGTGACGCCCACCGAGGACTGGTGGATACTGCAGATCTTTGAGGGCCATTGGGAGGAGAAGTACGCCTCCTTCGTCAGCGAGTCGCATAAGGACTACATCGTGGTCGACCTCGAGCAGTCGGGCGGCTACGTCTCGCTCTTCCTCACCGATGCCATGCTCCAGCAGGCCTACAAGCGCTACGGCTGGGGCGGCGCCTTCGTAGGCAATGGCGACAACTGCATCGTCACCAAGATCACGCTGGTCGTACAGGCCGATGCGCCCGATACCGAGCCCCTGATGCTCAACGAGATCATGCAGTCCAACATCGACGCTACGATGGACGATCTGAACGAGTTCCCCGACTCGTGGGTAGAGCTCTATAACCCCAACTCGACGGGCGTCAACCTCAGCAACTACCGCCTGGGCATCACGGCCGATCCCGCCGAGGCCTGGACCCTGACTGGAGGTATGCTGGGCGCCCACCTGCACAAGTTGGTCTACTGCGACAAGGAGGCCCGCAGCCTGCACACCAACTTCCGCCTCGAGTCCGGCAAGGACTGTGCCGTCTACCTGTTCCGCGGCACGGAGCTGGTCGACAGCATCGGCCCCCTGAAGAAGCAGCCCGCCCCGAACGTGGCCTATGGCCGCCAGACCGACGGCGCCGGCGTCTGGGGCTATCAGGCCGAGCCTACGCCCGGAGCCAGCAACTGCGGACAGCTCTGTGCCGACGTCTTGCCCGACCCCGTCTTCTCCATGCCCGGCAGCGTCATCACCGGTAGCGACCAGCGCACCCTCTACGTCACCCTGCCCGACGATGCCCCCGCCGGCACCGAGTTGCGCTACACCCTCGACGGCTCGGAGCCTACCGCCACGAGCACCCTCTTCCCCCAGGCAGGCCTTACCTTCAGCTCGACGCGCGTCGTCCGTGTAAAACCCTTCTGCCAGGGCTACCTCTCGCCGCGCAGCACCACGCAGTCCTACATCTTCCTGCCGCGCGACTTCACCATCCCCGTCGTCTCGCTCGTCACCAACAAGAAGTACTTCACCGACAGCAAGATAGGCATCTACGTATCGGGCAGTTACCAGGGCGGCACCAACAACTACCGCTTCAACTGGCGACGTCCCGTCAACTTCGAGTACTTCACCGCCCCCGACGAGCCCAGCCAGCTCAATCAGCTGTGCGAGACGCGTGTAGCCGGAGCCGCCTCGCGCGACTGCCAGCTCAAGTCCCTGGCCCTCTATGCCCATAAGCGCTTCGGCCACAAGCGCTTCGACTACGAGCTCTTCCCCGACGAGCGTCCCGGCCTGCAGGACTACCGCTCCATCGTGCTGCGCAACGCCGGCAACGACTTCGACTACCTCTACATGCGCGACGCCATCATCCAGCGCACCATGGCCACCTATACCGACCTCGACCATCAGGCCTATCAGCCCGCCATCTTCTACCTCAACGGCGAGTACAAGGGCATGCTCAACCTGCGCGAGCGTGGCAACGAGCACAACGTCTACACCAACTACGACGGCCTCGAGGACATCGACCTCATCGAGAACTGGCACGACCTGAAAGCCGGCACCTGGGACAACTACAACCAGTTCGCCGCCTTCTACAACGAGCACGGACACACCTGGGACGAATACGCCGAGTGGATGGACCTCGACGAGTACATCAACCTCATGATCATGAACCTATACTACTGCAACCTCGACTTCCCGGGCAACAACTTCGTGATGTGGCGCCCAGCCGTCGAGGGCGGTCGCTGGCGATTCATCTCAAAGGATACCGACTTCGGCCTGGGCCTCTACGGCCGCTCCAGCAGCTACAACACCATCGAGTGGATCAACAACCCCAACTACGACTGGAACAACAACTGGGCCAACAACTCCGAGCAGACCCGCCTGTTCCGCCGCCTGATGGAGGACGAGACCTTCGCCCGCCGCTTCGAGGACCGTTGCGCCATCTACATGGGCGACTTCATGAACTTCGACGGCACGTGGGCCATCTGGCAGCCTATGTACGAAGCCATCCGCTACGAGTACCCCAACCATCGCAAGCTCATCAACCAGTGGTGGCCCAACTACAACGACGAGATCAACTCGGCCAAGAACTGGCTCCGACAGCGCACCAACCACTTCTACACCATGGTGGCCAACTACTACAAGCTCGGCACCCCGCGCGCCCTGCAGGTCAACCTCGGGCTCACCGACGTCGAGCGATCCGATGCCCCCGTGCGCTTCAACGGTGTGCTCCTTTCGGCCAATAAGTTCGACGGCAAGTTCTTCCAGGACCACGAACTCACCCTCGAAGGCGGCGCTACCGAGGCCGGACGTGGCGTCACCGGCTGGACCGTCCGCCAGATATCCAACTCCGGCCAGGTTACCACCAGCCAGGTGGACGGCCCCGTCTGCCAGCTTAGCATGCCCGAATGCTCGCGCCTCGAAATCAACGCCATCGTAGGCGAGGTGCAGGCCATCCATCAGGTCGAGGCCGACGATGCCTCGGTCCCCACCGCCATCTACGACGTCAACGGCATCCGTCACGACCGCCTGGTCCGCGGCCACAACATCGTGGTCATGGGCAATGGCGAAGCCCGCAAGATCGTGTTCTGATGCGTCGATGCCTTCTGGCACGAAAAGTCCTCCATCAAGCGAAATCATAGTACATCACATCGTAAGGCGATAATCCTGATTCACTATGACTTCCTTGGTGGAGGATTGTCTTAGAAGTCAGTCACGTTGCCAATTCCACCGTCCGTCGAGCCGCTTCCGCCGTTGCCGTAGGCCTACATGACGGCGCGGTCGTTCTGGTGATGGGCATCTGCTCGTAGGGTACCTTGGTCACGTAATCGGGTACGGCATCGTAGGTCACGCCATGGGTAGCCTTCTCCGCATCGGTCAGCATGCCGAAGCGGGCCTTCCTATGGCACATCACCTGCGCCTTCCTGGCCCATCGCAGCAGGTACAGGTTGCCGAAGGCCGCATAATGCCGCTCGATATCGTTGCCCTGTCGGTCCATGCCTTTGATGACCAGGTGCAGCCTTCGCTCGAAGAAGCCTGGCTGCAGCTTCATCATGATGGCTCGGCGAGGGTTATCGTCCACATAGTGTATCATGGCCGCCTTTGCTCGGCGATTCCTTGTAGCCGGTCAGTTTTCGCCATCGACTGGTGCATGCGGTCTTAAATAACTGGATGATATAACCGAAGCTAACATCCATGCGCTCTTCTACCTCGATCACACCATGCCAATGATCGGGCCGCATTGAGTATGGATCTTTATCTTGTGCCCCTATAGTGCTTGGATTTCGGCAGTCTTGTTCCATTCCTCCTGCACAGCATGGCCCAGCTCCGTCATCTCCACCCGCGGTTGCTTCAGGTCCATATTCAGCCGGCCAAGTAGGCGGTCGCGGCCGCCTACTACCAGGGTGATATGGTATACGCCCTCGCCATGATAGTCGTGGCCAGGGTTGTGGGGGCGATATGATGACTGAATGCTCATTGGTTGGTTTTCGTTGCGCAAATATACGGAAAATTTCTGATGTTTACGCCGCATCGTCCCAAAAAATGTGTCAGGCAGATGGTTTTTCGCGTAAATCCTTGCTAAATTGCTAGGAAATATGTATATTTGCAGCGCGGGAGAGGACGATACGATCCGATTCCGGCACCTGCCTGAAATAAATGGCTTTGCTGATTAGTTGACAGATACAGATAGGAATGACCGAAATAATACAAAATAATCTGACAGACATCCCCGAACTCCAATCCCCTTTCGATCAACTTCGGGAGGTGGATGCCGAGGGCCGTGAGTGGTGGAACTCGCGTAAGCTGGCGCGAGTAATGGGCTATGGCAAGTACTGGAACTTTGAGCGTGTCATAGCCAAGGCGCAGGCTTGGACATCACGGAAAGGGTACCATTTGGGCGAACACTTCGTGGAGATAACCGAGATGGCGGAACTGGGAAGTGGCGCCGTGAGGGAAGTGACCAGCATACGCCTCTCGCGTGCGGCTTGTATGGCCGTAGCCATGAACGCTGACCCAAAGAAGGAGATGGTGAAAGTGGCTCAGAAGTGTTTCAGCGCAACCATCACGTCAGATGTGGCTGTAAGGAGCATGGAATCTTCTGTCCTGATGTATAGGGGAGCTCGGGGAAATGTGCAGGTACAGGTAATCTTTGACACTGATACTTTCTGGCTTTCGCAGCAGAGAATGGCTGAGCTGTTTGGGGTCGATGTCCGCACAATTAATTATCACTTAAAACAGATAGAAGAGAGCGGAGAGATCCATTTGTCCGACACTATCCGAAAAATTAGGATACCTTCGGACAAATGGTCGGGCGAAGTGATGATGTATAACCTTGATGTAGTCATCGCCGTAGGTTATCGCGTGAATAGTTACGAGGCCACGCAGTTCAGAATCTGGGCGACACAAGTTTTGAAGGAGTATCTGACTAAGGGCTTTGTCTTGGATGATGAACGGCTGAAAGGAAAGAATGTATTCGGAGCGGATTACTTCGATGACTTGCTTGACCGTATTCGTGAGATTCGACTCAGCGAGCGTCGCTATTATCAGAAGATTACGGACATCTATAGCGAGTGCAGCTCTGACTATGACAAGGATTCGGAAGAGACTAAGACTTTCTTCAAGACAGTTCAGAACATGATGCACTATGCAGTTACCAAACAGACAGCTGCGGAAATCATTTATGACCGTGCGGATGCCGAGCGACCACACATGGGTTTGACTACGTGGAAGAATGCTCCCGACGGAAGAGTAATCAAGTCTGATGTTACCATCGCCAAGAATTATCTCAGCGAGAAGGAGATTGATTCACTCAACCGACTGAGTAATGCATTCATAGACATTGCTGAACAAAGAGCCGCAGACCACATACTGATGACTATGGCAGATTGGTCAAGCTTATTGCAACGATATATGGACTTGAATAATCGTCCAGTACTGCCAGATGCAGGGAGTGTGACCCATGAACAAGCCGTAGAAAAGGCACTCAATGAATATGATAAATTCCGAGTCATCCAAGACCGTGAGATCATGTCAGACTTTGATCTGCAGCTGAAACTGCTGTTTGGCGATAAAAAATAAAGGATTATGAAACGCATCTTTCTCTCCCTCCTCGCCCTTTTGTGCTGCATGACGGCATGGGCGGCCGCTATCGACAGGTCGGCCCTGTTGCAACGTAATGCGCCCGTAGTCACAGGGTTCGACCCGCTGCAGTCGCTCAGCGTGGGCAACGGCAGCTTCGCCTTCACGGTCGATGCCACCGGCCTGCAGACCTTCCCCGAGGTGTACGCCCCGGGTGTGCCGCTCGGTACGATGAGCGACTGGGGTTGGCACGCGTTTCGCGATACCGTGGGCTATACGTTCGACCAGACCCTGGTGACCAACGACTTCGGCCGTGGCCACGACGAGGTGTACTCCAGCCAGACGTCGCTCAACAAGCCGGCTGCCGACTGGTTCCGCATGAATCCGCATCGCCTGCATCTGGGCACCGTGGGCCTGGCCTTGCGCCCGGGCATCACCATGGCCTCGTTTACCGACGTCCGCCAGCAGCTCGACCTCGAAGCCGGACTCATCACCTCGACCTTCTGTCTGGACCGCGAGCCCGTCACCATCCGTACCTGCGTACACCCCGATGCCGACATGATTGCCGTCCGCGTCGAGGCACACCAGCCTAAGCCCATCGTTCTCAGGATGCCTTATCCTACGGGCCAGCATACCGACGACGCCTGCCGCTGGACGAGCGATACGACGTTGCACCATACCGAGTGCCGGCGCCTCGAACCCGCCTCACTCGACGACGCGATGCGCAGCCTGCAGGTGACGCATGTGTTTGCCGAGGCCGAGTATTCATACCGCCTGCTGCTGACGTGGGATCATCGGGCGCTGGGTGATGTGAGCGTCGAGCAACGTGGGGCCGACTCGGTCATCATCACGCCCCGTTCGGCCGACTTCGCCTTTACCTGCCGCTGGGAACCCGTGGCCGACAATAGCTACAACCGCATGTTCCAGGCCCCCGCTCAGCCTATGGCCGAGGCCGGAAGCTTCGAGGCTACGGCGGCGGCTGCCCGTCGCTACTGGCACGACTACTGGCACCATGGCGGCATCGTGGACTTCAGCCATTGCACGGCCCCCGAGGCCCGCGAGCTGGAGCGTCGCGTGGTGCTGTCGCAATACCTGCTGGCCGTCAATTGCGCGGGCCGCATCCCGCCGCAGGAGACCGGCCTGACCTACAACTCGTGGTTCGGCAAGTTCCACCTCGAGATGATCTGGTGGCATCAGGCCCAGTTTGCCCTCTTCGGCCATCCCGAGCTGCTGGAACGTTCGTTGCGCTGGTACGCCGAGTCCCGGCCCATGGCGCAGCAGATAGCCCGGCGTCAGGGATTCCGTGGCGTGCGCTGGATGAAGATGACCGATCCCACCGGAGCCGAAGCGCCCTCGAATGTCGGTTCGTACCTGCTGTGGCAACAGCCCCACTTCATCTACCTGGCCGAGCTGGTGCGTCGCGCCCGCGAGGCCCGTGGCGAACGTCTCGACCCTGCCCAGGAGCGGTATTACTACGAGCTGATCCGCCAGTCGGCCGACTTCATGTGCGATGTCGTCAGCTACGACAGCGTGCGTCAGCAGTACGGCCTGCAAGGCCTGATTCCGGCCCAGGAGACGCTCAAGGCCGCCACCACCGTCAACCCGCCCTTCGAGCTGGCACAATGGCACTTTGCCCTGGGTATTGCCAGCCAATGGGCCCAGCGTATGGGCGACGACAGCCATCCAGGCTGGAACGAGGTGCGCCGCCATCTGTCGCCCCTGCATGCCGTCAGCGATGCCGAATATTCGCCCGCCTATGGTCCGCTCTATCCGGCTTCGGCCGATGCCGTCCATACCTTCCACGACGAACGCCTGACGTCCGACCACATGGCCGTGCTGGGCGCCTTGGGCATCTTCCCGGCCTCGCCGCTGGTCGATGCGGCCACGATGCGCAATACCCTGCGCTGGGTGCTCGACCATTGGCATTGGCAGAAGACGTGGGGCTGGGATCATCCGATGACCGCCATGTGTGCCGCCCGCCTGGGCGAACCGCAGCTGGCCGTCGATGCCCTGCTGGCACAGCATCGCACCAATACGTATCTCGTTTCGGGCCATAACTATCAGGACGACAGACTCCGCATCTACCTGCCGGGCAACGGAGGCCTGCTCACGGCCATAGCCCTGATGTGCGCTGGCGGAGAGGACCGTGGCCGTAGGTCGAACCCCGGCTTCCCGGCCGATGGCCGTTGGGACGTCCGCTGGGAGGGTCTGCTGGGTCTGCCCGGTTCGGCACCCGCCGGCGAAGAGCCTTTCCGCCTGGGACAGGACGATAGCCGTCAGGCCCTGCAGGCGCTCATCGACCGCTGCCACGCGTCGGGCGGTGGGGTAGTGGTAGTGCCTCCGGGCGTGCATCAGATGGACGGTCCCCTCGAGCTGAAGAGCCACGTACGCCTGCATCTGTGCGACGGAGCCACCCTCCGCTTCACGTCCGACCCTGATGCCTACCTGCCCGTGGTGCTCACCCGCTGGGAGGGTACCGAGCTGTACGGCCGCTCGTCGATGATCCACGCCATGGGGCAGACCGACGTAGCCATCACCGGCGACGGTACGGCCACGATCGATGCGAACGGCTATGTGATGGCCCGATGGGGCATGCCGGTAGGGACTACCGACTTCGAGGAGAACGTCCACGGCACGCATGGCCTTACGCCCGAGACACCCGACGTAGAGCGCCTGCGCCAGATGGGCGACGACCTCACACCCGTCGACCAGCG
This sequence comes from Bacteroidales bacterium, assembly GCA_045640225.1. Lineage (GTDB taxonomy): Bacteria > Bacteroidota > Bacteroidia > Bacteroidales > UBA3663 > Liminaster. The sequence goes on from JAZUEP010000097.1 coordinate 34,026, forward strand.
CATCTTCGGCCAGGGTACCCACCTGCGTCCCTGCGCCATCGAGCTGAACGACTGCCAGCAGGTGCGTATCGAGGGTATCACGCTCACCAATAGCCCCTTCTGGTGCATTCATCCCCTGTACTGCCGCGACGTAGTGATCCGTGGCGTGACGATCGACTCGAACTTCCCTAACAACGACGGCTGCGACCCCGAGTCGTGCACGAACGTCCTGATCGAGGACTGTACCTTCCGCACGGGCGATGATGCCGTGGCCATCAAGTCGGGCCGCGATGCCGACGGGCGCCGCGTGGGCCGTCCGTCCGAGCATATCACCATCCGCCATTGCCGCTTCTACAGCAAGTGCAACGGCCTCTGCATCGGCTCGGAGATGTCGGGCGGCGTGCGCCATGTGCGGATGAGCGACATCGAGATAGGCGACGTCAAGAACGCCCTGCTCTTCAAGTCGAACCTCGATCGTGGCGGCTATATCGAGCACGTGACGGTCGACTCCATCCGTATCGGCCACGTAGCGGGTGCCGTCCTGCGGTTCGAGACCAACTACTTCGGCTACCGCGGTGGCCACTATCCCGCCCGCTACCAGCACTTCAACATCCGCGACGTCCACGCCCTGTCGGCCGATGCCTACGCCATCTACTACGACGGCAACCCCGATCAGCCCATCTCGGACATCCACGTCGAGCGGCTGGTGGTCGACCAAGCCCGTCGGCCCCATTACCTCTACCACACCGAGGACTGCAGCTTTGTCGACTGCCTGGTCAACGGCCAGACCTTGCCCCGTGTCCTGCCCCACGATGCGGAGCGTCAGCAATGCGACGTCTGGTAGCATGACGGCCTGCGCCATCGGCCCAAACTGCCAATCATACTTGCCACTACGGCCACTTTCGGCGCAAATACGGGCCGAAACCGATTATTGTTGCCCGCCGTAGGCCCCAGTTCGTGGATAAATGCCTATCTTTGGCACAGAAACTCAAATACAATTACCAAATTAATACCACAATGATTAAGGACATTGCTCACATTGCCTTGAATCCATTGGATATGGACAAGACAGTCGCTTATTTCGACAACGTATTCGGCTGGAAGAAGGTCTTCGAGCTCCACAAGGAGAACGGCGACCCATGGATCGTCTATCTCAAGATCTGCAAGGGACACTTCCTCGAACTGTTCTATGGCGGCCAGAACGACCGCGACTACGCCTTCGACTTCAAGAAGACCGGCTACAACCACCTGTGCGTCACCGTAGGCAACATCCGCCAGGTGTTGCAGCAGATCTACGAGAAGGGCTACATCGCGTCGCCCGAACCCGAGCAGGAGGCAAGCGGCTGCCTGAACCTCTGGCTGTACGACCCGGACGGCAACGGCATCGAGCTGCAGGAGTATACCCCCGCCTCGACCCAGATGCAGAGCAACGAGGCACCCTATGAATTCGGCCGCGAAGGCTACGTCGGCATCGGCCACGCATGCTTCGTGGTGAAGGACCTTGACGCTTCGCTCGACTTCTATTGCAACAAGTTGGGCATGAAGCTCGTAGCCATCCAGAACAACGACGAAGGTAAGCCCTGGCTGCACTACGTCCGCATGGCCGACGGCGTCTACCTCGAGCTCATCCCCAACGGCGAGGGCGAGAACCCCAACACCGGATGGAACTCGCGCGGCTTCCAGCACCTCTGCCTCGAGACCGACGACCTCATGGCCGACGTCGAGCGTCTGCGTGCCATCGGCGTAGAGATCGACCAGGAGCCCAAGACCTCGTCCGACAAGAACTGGCAGGCATGGATCCACGACCCCGACGGCAACAAGGTCGAACTTATGATGATTGACCCCGATTCACCCCAGGCCAAGGCTTAATACCCGACTCGTTATGAAGAAGATACTCCTTTTTGCCGGCATGCTGGCTGGTATGCTCGTCACATCGTGCACCACCAATGCCCCACAGACTGCCGAGGCCCCCGAGGTCATCGACTCGCTGCAGATTACCGATCCCGAACTCTGGGCCGCCCAGAACCAGAAGCTCAACCTCAAGCCCGACCGTGGCGTGATGGCCAACCCCATTGAGCTCGACAAGTTCATCCAGATTGCCATCATCGTTGAGGACATCGAGGCCGCTGCCCGCGAGTGGTCGCAGCTGCTCAACGTGCCCATGCCCGAGATCAAGCTGCATCAGACCGTCGACACCACCGACCCTAACCTGATGTACTACGGCAAGAACTACAAGTACGGCCTGAAGCTCGCCTCGATCATGGCGCCACAGGGCTTCATCATCGAGCTGCACCAGATTATCGACGATAATCCCAGCACCTACAACGAGTTCATCAAGGAACACGGCTATGGCGTGCATCACCTGGGCTTTGCCGTAGGCGACCGTCGCGATGCCGTGGTCAACGAGCTCATCGAGCGTGGCTATCCCAAGCGCGTCGAGCACTTCTACCCGGGTGGCAGCTGGACGATCATCGACACCGAGCAGTCGCTGGGCGTCAACCTCAACATCAAGCCCGCTATGTAAGCGGCGAGGGTTGCAGTAGAGTCGATACACCAAGATGTGTACAGATTGCGCAACCGACTATACAAATTTGGCGTAATTGCATGAAAAAGTGGAAAGAATATTACTTTTTCGGAGCGTTTATTTGGAAATGTTGCGCATAATCGCTATATTTGCGCCAAGTTTTATATAACCTGTAAACATTTTTATAATTATAAAGCCAGCCCGCTCGCGAGAGTCGGCTGGCTTGTCTTTATTGCCTGCTCCTGGCCGAGAACAGCGCCATGTAGGTGTAGACAATACCGGCCGTGGCAAGGGCGGTACCCAGGCCGACGTAGAACCAGGCGATGAACGAGGCGGGAACGGCCGGCGACTGGCGGAGCAGCAGGCCCAGGGTGATCATGAAGGCCATGATGGCATACGACTTGAGCGACATCATGTGCCACGCGCGTCGCTGACCGACGGGTATCTGCTCGATGCGGCGGATGTTCTTGAATACCATACGGACAAACATGGCGGAAAAGGCGGCCAGCGTCAGCGCACAGCCTACGACCATCAGCAACGTGGTGGACGGGAGCGTAGCCCACGTCTCGATACCGATCTTGCAGACGTTGATGCCTGCTATCAACCATACGATTCCTGCCAGGAGGGTGAGTGTCTTAGTTGTCATAAAAATAGTGTCGGTTTATTGTGCAAAGATAGTGCTATTCTGCAATATTAAAAAATATTCCTCACATTTTTATATATAATTAACGCACGTGTCGGCCCTGCCGGTATTCGGTAGGCGTGCAGCCGACCAGCCGCTTGAAGAACTTGCAGAAGAAGGCCGTGTTGGGGAAGTTGAGCTGATCGGACAGCTGCGAGGTGGTGACGTCGCTATGGCGCAGAACGACCTTGGCCTTGGCGATCAGCGCACGGTCGATCCATTCCTTGGCTCCGACTTGACTGACCTGGCTGACCAGCGAGCTGAGGTAACGGTCGGTGACGCAGAGGCGATCGGCATAGAAGTGGAGCTGATGCTGCTCGGCATAATGCTGGTTGACAAGGTCGATGAAGGAGGCAAAGATCGTCTCGGCACGCGTGTGCGACGAGACATGCTGCTGGACATTGCGCTGATAGAGGTCGACGACGTAGCTGATCATAGCCGCCATCAGCGACTCGACCGTCCGGCGGTCGTAATCGGGCTGGCTGACCAGCAGATGCAACGTTCCGATCATCTGCGAGACGACGGCAAACTGGGTGGCATCGAGCTGCAACATGGCATTACGCACATTGCCGAGCTTCATATTGGGCAAGCGATCGTGCATGATGTAGCGCATGTAGTCGTAATTGAGCATCACGGCCGAGACCTGCACATCGACAGGTATTTCGCTCTCGAACTGCAGTATGCTGCCATTGCCTACAAAGACAAATGTGCCCTCGGCGATGTGGTATTGCTGCAGGTTGGCCGAGACGTCGAACCCGGCCTTGTGGAAGAGGACGAAGCGATAGTCGTCGACCTGATAGGACAAGCCTTTCTGCAGCCATTGCTTGGCAAAAGGGTAGGGGCACACGCTATACGCTACCGCAAAATCGGAGGTGACGACGGGGCGGTAGCTCAGTTCCGGAAGTCTGACGTTGCCAATCTCCTTCAGGCTGGAGAAGAAGTTGCGTTGCACGTCGGACGATGGCGTCTTAGGGGTGGGATTGGGCATGGAAAGATGTGTTTTTGTGGGACAAAGATAATGGTTTAGGGGAAATGATGGCCGATTTTTCGGTATTATTGTACAAAAAGGATATCCTTCGACAACAAAAGATAACATCTACATGGCAGAAACCCGCTATCTTTGCAGCGGAAAAACGAAGTATTCACAATTGATAATACGAATCATGTTGAAGAAGACCCTATTGATGCTCGGCATAAGCCTGGCGGTGGCCGCAAGGGGCGAGACCATCGAGGAGTGCACACAGCTGGCCGAACAGAACTATCCGCTGGTGGCACGCTATGACCTGATACGGCAGACCGAGCAGTTCACGCTGAGCAATATTGCGCGCACCTGGCTGCCGCAGATAGGCGTGTCGGCCCAGGCTACCTACCAGAGCGCCGTGACCGAATTGCCCGATGCACTGAAAGGCGTGATGGCCGCTCAGGGAATGAGCGTAAGAGGCCTGTCGCCCCTGCAGTACCGAGGCAGCATAGACGTGCAGCAGACCTTGTACGACGGCGGAATGAGCCAGGCCAGCCGAAGCATGGCCAAGGCACAGAAGGCCGTGGACGAGGCACGTAACGACGTGGAGCTCTATCAGGTGCGCGACCGTGTGAACGACCTCTACTTCGGGTGGCTGCTGATCGAGGAACGGCTGAAGCAGAACGATGCACTGGTAGGGCTGCTGACGTCGAACGTAGAGCGTATCGAGGCCCTCTACCGCAACGGCGTGGCCATGGGAAGCGACGTGGATGTGATGCGAGCCGAACTGGCCAGCGTACGCCAGCAACGAACCGAGCTGGAGGCTTCGCGTACGGCCCTGCGCCAGGTGTTGTCGCTCTTCTGCGGCAAGGAGATTGTCGGGGTGAGCAAGCCCGATGTGCAGATGACGGCCTGTCGCGAACGTCCGGAGCTGATTCTCTTCGACCAGCAGTTGCAGCTGATCGACGCTCAGGAGAAGAGCCTCCGCACCCGGCTGATGCCGCACCTGGGCCTCTTTGCGCAAGGCTACTATGGATATACCGGCCTGGACATGTATCGCGACATGTTTCATCGGTCCCCCACGCTCAACGGTCTGGTCGGCGCCCGGCTGACCTGGAACATCGCACCACTCTATACCAACCGCAACGACCGCAACCGATTGGCCATTGGGCGACAGGAGGTGGAGACGGCACGCGAGACGTTCCTCTTCAATCAGTCGATGCTCTCGACGCAGGAGCAGCAGAACATCGTGCGCTGCCAGAAGCTGATGGCCGACGATGAAGAGATCGTGACCCTGCGCCGCAACGTGCGCGAGGCCGCCGAAGCCAAACTGAACGGAGGCATCATCGACACGAACAACCTGCTGCAGGAACTGACGCGCGAACATCAGGCCACCATCAACCAGAGCATCCACGAAGTGGAGTACCTGAAAGCTATCTACGAACTTAACCACATACAAGGAAAATGAAGAAGACATTGTCCCTACTGCTTGCGGCCGCTACGTTGCTGACCGCTTGCCAATCAGATAAGAACGACTACGATGCCTCGGGCATCTTCGAGGCCACGGAGGTGGTAATCTCGGCCCGCGTACAGGGCGAGATACTGCAGCTTACGGCCGACGAAGGCGACGACGTGCAGCAAGGTGCCGTGCTGGGAATGATCGATACGCGCCAGCTGTCGCTCAGGAAGCAGCAGCTCGAGCAGACACAACTGTCGACCGACAGCCGCCGGGTAGACGTGAGTGCGCAGATTGCCGCCCTCGAACAGCAGGTGGAGAACCTTCGGCAGGAGAAGAGCCGCTTCGAGTCGCTCCTGGCAGCCAAGGCCGCCTCGCAGAAGCAGGTGGACGACCTGGGTTACCAGATTGCCGTGCTACAGAAGCAGATCCGCGCATTACGCGACCAGCTGGCTTCGTCGAACCGGTCGCTGAGCGAACAAAGCCTGGCCGTAGGGTCGCAGATCTCGCAGGTCGAGGAGCAGATTGCCGATGCCGCAATCACCACCCCGCTGGCCGGAACCATCCTGCAGCGTTACTGCGAACAGGGCGAGTACGCCACGCCCGGAAAGCCCCTCTACAAGATTGCAGACCTCGGCGAGATGACGTTGCGCGCCTACATCACGGCCGAACAATACAATCAGCTCCGGGTGGGGCAGCAGGTGAGCGTGAGTATCGACGGACAGGACAAGACGTACGAGGGCAAGGTGACATGGATAGCCTCGAAAGCCGAATTCACGCCCAAGACGATCCAGACGAAGGACGAGCGTGCCAACCTGGTGTATGCCATCAAGGTGAAGGTACAGAACGACGGACTGATCAAGATCGGAATGTACGGCGAGGTGAAGATATGAAGGTAAAGAGGTAAAAAGGTAAAGAGGTAAAAAAAGGTGGGTGAGATAATTACAATACGCAACCTGGATAAAGTCTACCAACGGGGCAAGGTGAAGGCGCTCGACGATCTGTCGCTCGATATCCACGAGGGCGAGATCTTCGGCCTGATCGGGCCTGACGGTGCGGGCAAGACCAGCCTGTTCCGCATCATGACCACGCTGTTGCTGGCCGAAGCCGGGCAGGTGACGGTCGACGGATTGGACGTCGTGAAGGACTACACGGCCATTCGCAGCCGCATCGGCTACATGCCGGGTCGCTTCTCGCTCTATCAGGATCTGACCGTCGAGGAGAACCTGCAATTCTTCGCTACGATCTTCGGCACGACGGTGGACGAGAATTATGCCCTGATCAAGGACATCTATCAGCAGATCGAACCCTTCAGGCATCGTCCGGCAGGCAAGCTGTCGGGCGGCATGAAGCAGAAGTTGGCCCTGTCGTGTGCGCTGATCCATGCGCCTCGCATCCTCTTCCTCGACGAACCGACGACGGGCGTCGATCCGGTATCGCGCAAGGAGCTCTGGACCATGCTGCGCAAACTGAACGAGGAACGAGGCATTACCATCGTGGCCTCGACGCCCTACCGCGACGAGGTGATGCTCTGCCATCGGATAGCCCTGATGGACAAGGGCCGGATACAGGCCATCGGCCGTCCGGCGGAGGTGCTGCCTGCCGAAGAGAAGTTGCGCCACGAGGTATCAATCGACGCTATCATGCAGCGGCCATTGGTGATCGAGGCCCGGCAGCTGGTCAAGCAGTTCGGCGACTTCCGTGCCGTCAATGGCATCACGTTCGGGGTGCATCAGGGCGAGATCTTCGGCTTCCTCGGAGCCAATGGCGCCGGCAAGACCACGGCCATGCGTATCCTGTGCGGATTGAGCCAGCCATCGGGCGGCGAGGCACGTGTAGCGGGCTTCGACTGCGCGACCGAATATGAGCAGATCAAGCGCCACATCGGATACATGAGCCAGAAGTTCTCGCTCTACGAGGATCTGACGGTCGAGGAGAATATGACGCTCTACGGTGGCATCTACGGCATGGATCGGGCAAGGATCCGGCAGCAGACCGACGCGATGCTGGCCGAACTGGGAGCCGCCGACATCCGTCACGCGCTCGTCAAGTCTTTGCCCCTCGGCTGGAAGCAGAAGCTAGCCTTTGCCGTCAGCATCTTCCATTCGCCCGAAATCGTCTTCCTCGACGAGCCTACGGGTGGCGTCGATGCCACGACGCGTCGTCAGTTCTGGCAGCTGATCTATCGTGCGGCCGACCGCGGAATTACCGTCTTCGTCACGACGCACTATATGGACGAGGCTGAATACTGCGACCGCGTCAGCATCATGGTCGATGGCGAGATTGCGGCCATGGACACGCCCGACCGACTGAGAGAAATCTATCATAAGGAGACGATGTACGACGTCTTCCTCTACCTTGCCCGACAGGCCAAGCGCTCATGAAACAGTTCTATAGCTTTGTACATAAGGAGTTTCTCCATATTTTCCGCGATTCGCGCACGTTGCTCATCCTGCTGGCAACCCCGATCATCATGATCCTGATCTTCGGCTTTGCCGTATCGACCGAGGTGCGAGGCACGCAGCTGGCCGTTTACGACGAACAGCAGACGCCCCAGAGCCATGCCCTGGTGCAGGCATTCGTCGCCAGCCGTTACTTCGACGTGGCCCGTTCTGCCCAGCACTACGATAATGCCGAGGGCGAACAGCTGATCCGTAGCGGAGCGGTGGACGTGGTGGTCATCATCACGCGTAACGAGGGAATACAGCTCCTGGCCGATGGCAGCGAACCCAATCAGGCCCAGATGCGTACCTTGTATCTGCAGCAGCTCGTCGCACAGGCGTACGTCGCGGCCCGACCCGTGGTCAGCAGTCGCTTCCTCTACAATCCGCAACTCCTGTCGGAATACAACTTCGTGCCGGGCATCATGGGTCTGATCATCCTGCTCATCTGCTCGATGATGACGTCGGTAAGTATCGTGCGCGAGAAGGAGATGGGTACGATGGAGGTGCTGCTGGCGTCGCCGTTGCGCCCGCTGACCATCATCCTGGCCAAGCTCGTGCCGTACTTCCTGGTATCGGTGGTCAATCTGATTACCATCCTCCTGCTGGCACATTTCGTCATGGGGATACCGATTGCCGGCTCGCTCGTAGGCTTTACGATCATCTCGTTGCTCTATCTGGTTGTAGCCCTGGCCATAGGTCTGCTCATCTCGTGTGCGGTCAGCAGTCAGATGGCCGCCTTGCTGCTCTCGCTGCTGCTGATTGTGCCGGCCATTTACCTTTCGGGCTTGGTGTTCCCGATCGAATCGTTGCCTGCCGCCCTGCAGCGCCCTACCCGGGTCGTACCTACTACCTGGTTTGTCGATGCTGCCCGCAAGCTGCTGATTCAGGGCGTACCTGTGCAATATCTGGCTCGTAACATCGCCATCCTCGGCCTCGAAGCCTTGGTGCTCATTACCGTCAGCTTCAAGCTGTTCAAGAAGCGATTGTAGCATTTGTGTTTCGCACGAACCTCTTTACCTCTTTACCTTTTTACCTTCATAGATGTCCCTCCCATACCTCATCATCAAAGAGTTCAAGCAGATGCTCCGTACGCGCATCCTGCCCATCGTGTTCCTGTTGCTGCCGCTGGCGCTGATGAACATGGTGCCACGTATCGCCACCCAGGAGGTCAAAGGACTGACGTTCGCTGTGGTCGATAACGACCGGTCGACGTTGTCGCGTCGGCTGATACAGCGTATCGATGCCAGTACCTACCTGTCGCTCACGGCCGCCTGTTCCACCTATCGCGAAGCGTTGACCGAAGTGGAGCGGGGGAGGGCCGATCTCATCGTCGAGATACCGCGGCAATACGAGCGCAACGTAATGCTCGGCCAAGGGCCGCAGTTAGGATTGTCGGCCAATGCCACCAATGGCATGAAAGGCTCGATGTCCACCAGCTATGTGACGGCCATCGCGCAGGATGCGCTCTTAGACTTCATGGCCGAACAGGGAGCCGCACAGCCACAGCGTCCTATGCTGTCGTCGCGTTTCCTCTTCAATCCGTACCTCGACTATCGCCTCTACATGATTCCGGCCATCTTTGCCTTGATCCTCACGCTGATAGTAGGCTTTCTGCCCGCGCTTAACATCGTGGGCGAAAAGGAACGTGGCACCATCGAACAGATCAATGTCACGCCCATCAGCAAGCTCGAATTCATTCTTTCCAAGCTGATTCCCTATTGGGTGGTAGGCCTGCTGATGGCCTTGATCGGCCTGGGAGCGGCGCGTGGCATCTGGGGATTCCTGCCCGTTGGCAGCATCGCCCTATTCTTCCTCTTCATCAGCCTTTATTGCCTGCTGGTTTCGGCGGCAGGTTTGGTAGTGAGCAACTATAGCAGCAATACGCAACAGGCCGCGCTGACCATGTACTTCTTCCTCGTCATCTTCATCCTGATGTCCGGCTTGCTGACGCCTATCCGCTCGATGCCCGAGTGGGCGCAATGGCTCACGTTGTTCAATCCGATGCGACATCTGATCGAAGCCTTCCGTGGAATCTATATCAAGGGCAGCACCTTGTCCGACCTTTGGCAGTCGTTCTGCTATCTCTCGGGCTTTGCTGTGGTATTGAGCCTTTGGGCCATCGGCAGTTACCGGAAGAACGAATGACCGCCTTTATTGCCACTTGCGCGAAAGCCATTCCACTTCCTTGATGGAGCGTTTCTCGCTGCCGGCAAAGCGTATATCCTCCACCTTATAGCAGTCCTTGGGCCATCCGTTGAAGAAGTACATGTAGACCTCGTCCACCTTGGCCGTCATATCGTCTTTCATCTCTTTGCGCAACTCTTCCATCACGCCTGACTCGCTCATGGTGTTGTTGGCTTGGGCCGATAAGACTACGCCCAGGGCATTCTTGGCCATCTCGATGGCATCGTCGGCCGGAATGGTGGTCGTGGTACTGGCTATGATGCCGTAGTCGTCCTCCAGGTCGTATTCGTCCTGCTGCTTGGTATAGCCGGCATTGATCCACGTCTCGGTGGGATAACCCGCCTCGCTGGTGCCGCTTACGGTCTTCTGCTCCATATCGCAGGCCTTGCCGTGCATACCGAACAGCAGGGACAGCTCCTCATAACCTTCCATGATTCCGGCTTCGGTCGAGAGTTGCAGCATCATCAGCGACTCGAACTGCTGGCGTGGCATGATGGAATCCAGCCCTGGCGTCTGGACGTAGAGCGAGTCGAAGATGGGCGCGATGCCCTGTTTCATCGTGTCACGTATCTCGCGCCAGTTCTCGATGTGCTGTATGGTGCCCAGCTCGTCGGTAGTGAAGATGCATTTCAGATCCTTGGTCAGTTGCCACAGCGGTTCGGCCATCATCATCTCGAGGTCGTCGTCTGCGCCTCCTTCTTCTATCGAATAATTGAGCGGAGTCACTTCCATGCGGTATCCCTCGCTGGTGGAATCGGTCACAACCAGCATGAATTCCTCGGCGATGCTGTGTATCTGGGTTGTATCGGTGCCCTTGATTTTCATTTCGATGTCCGTAAACCGGTAGCGCATCGTATCGTTCTTGGCAAAGTAGGCGATGACGTTGATTACATCTTCTGCCTCGTTGTCCGTGTCATTTTCGTTTTCATTCTGAGCAAAGACGGTAGTCATTGCCAGCCAAAGTCCAATGAATGAATAAAAGAGCCTTTTCATATTGATATTTAGTAAAAGAATAACTTGGTATTATCTCCTTGTCGCTTATTTGGTAATTACGGCAATGGCACAAGGCATCCTTCCTTCTACGACGAGATATTCAACATCTGAGAATCCGGCATTTGCAAAGAATTGCCTATACGAATCGAAATTGAACTGTCGTTTGAAGCTGACACCAAGTATCTCCAATGCCCGAGCCGCAAGACTGACCTTACCGGCAGTCTCAATGTTGATGTAGGTAGGGATAATTACCTGTCCACCTGTCTTGCAGACACGCAGCAGCTCCGTCACGGCGCCCTTCGGATCGTCAAGCAGATGTATGACATTGCCGGCCACCACCTTGCTGAAGCTCTCGTCGGCCCATTCCAGCGCCATGATGTCCGCTTTCTGTATCTTGACGTTGGCGAACTTGCGGCAATGCTTCCTTGCCTGCTTCATCATTCCCTCCGAGACGTCGGTGGCCGTCAGATGCTTGCAGCGGGGAGCCATGTGCCGGCTGATCATACCCGTGCCGCAGGCGCATTCCAGTACCTCATCGTCCGAATTGATAAACTCTGCCACTTTCAGGGCTAATCCTTTATAAACCTTGCCGTTGTCCACCGTCTCGAATAGGTCGTACAAGCTGGCAGCCTTGTCCCAGAACATATTACTTTTCGTTTTCGTAAAACAATTTGATTGCTATGGCCGCACAGGCTTCGGCATCGGCCAATGCGTTGTGATGATTGGTCAGATCGTAGCCACATCTTGCGGCGATGATGTCCAGATTATGATGCCCCTCGGGCCAGACGCGTCTCGATTTCAGCAGCGTACAATGGAATTCGTAGTCAGGATAATCCATCTGGTAGCAACGGAACACGGCCTTCAGACACTTCTCGTCGAACGCCTTGTTATGCGCAACCAGCGGCAATCCTTCGATCAACGGCTCCACCTGCTTCCAGACCTCGGGGAAGACCGGCGCTTTGCACGTATCCTTCATCGAAAGCCCGTGAACCCGGCTGCACCAATAATTATAGTATTCGGGTTCCGGCTTGATGAGCGAATAGAACGAATCGACCATCACGCCATCGCGCACCACGACGATGCCCACCGCGCAGACGCTGGTAGGTTCGTTATTGGCTGTTTCGAAGTCGATGGCAGCAAAGTCTTTCATTTGTTGGGGTGTATTGTCTTTTACTGATGTTTCGCAAGCCCCTAATATCCTTTTCAACTGGAGCTTGCGAAAGTTGAGTCTTTTATTGCGGCGCAAAGATACACATTTTTGTTCATACTATGTATCTTTTTCCCGTCTTTTTTGTTTTTTATGGTGCAATATTATTATAATGGTGCACGAATGATTGCATCGCATATCATACTTGAAACGATTCCTCCGTCCTTAGCGCCGAAGGATGACCGACCTGCTATGCCAAACTGTCAATTGTGTCCGGTTTCGTGCAAAAACTAGTGCGCGACGAGAGATTCTTGTCCGAGAATTTGGTCTTGCCGATGCATAATCCTATATTCGTGGCGATGTTCTGTCCCTCGTGGATGGAGCCGATAATTACTGACCTCAAAAAAAACTAATTACTGATGATTACTGAAATCAAGCCGATTGCTTCGGTGGAAGAACTTTACAACCGGAAAGGAGAACCGACGGGAGAGATGATTGTCGATGCCACGATATGGGCTATCATGCACAGCCATACGCGCGAGGCACAGGATATTGCCTCGATGGTGAATGCTGACCAGCGGAAACTGACTCATGCCATCGAACTGCTGGTGGGAGAGTCGTTGAAAGATTTCATCGACGAATGGCGCATGCTGCAGGCGCGCGATCTTTGTGTCAATACCGAGCTGCCGCTACACAAAGTGGCCTCGCTGTGTGGTTTTGGCTGCTATAAGAGCCTGATCTTTGCCTGTAAGCGTCGCTGGAAGACTACTCCATTCGCGTTGAGGACGGGCACGCTCTTCCGGAACGGCAATTACAAGCTGAATCAGGACTCCAATACCCGCAAGGAGTTGCTCAAACAAGCCAACGAGCTCAGGCAGAATTAAGGATGTCCGTCTTGGTTCCGCGAGGTACATGCATAGAATTGCGCATATCCGTCCCGGAACCGTGACGGATATGCGCGGAATTACAGATGTCCGCCATGGAACCGTGACGGACATGCGCATTTTTGCAGATGTCTCTCCTGGTCCCATGACGGACATGCGTTTTTTTCAGACGTTCATTCCGCTCCCGCCGTAGCCTTTCCGCATTTTGCGGAAGTCCCTCTCGGCTCCGTAACATACCAGCACAATTTTGCGCATGTCCCTCCCGGTTCCGCGACGGACATGCGCAAACGTGCAAAAGCAAATCTGCAGCTGCTGGAACCCTTTCGCTGATTCACGCTGTGTATTCTTCTCTTGTAGAATCTCCAATCGTGACTGCCGCGCATCATTCAGCAAGCTCGGTTATTCTTTAACCAACCCATTTTTGTCTAGGAACAGAAATAGACGGTCTGATTCAAAACTTTCTCGGGCTTCATACAGGCTTTGTGATACTCCATAGGTAACAGAAGAAGAAATGCCGTTCCTTGAGCTGGCTTCCTCCACAAAATGTCTGAATTCAAATCCGAAATCTATGCGTCGAGAGATGTATTCATTATAGTTGTCGAGAGTCAGTGGCGTATATTTTTCTGACAACTTGCTGTAGAAGTCTTGCAACATGGAATCTACTTCATAGATAAAGCGCCGGGTTTCTGGTCGTCCGTCGTCAATATCCTCGGCAATAAATTTCCTTACGGTTTCAAGGTCGTATATCTTGCAGGTAGGAGTGGAGTAGACAATGGTGTCTTCCTCCTGTTCGCACTCCAACTGAGAGGTTTGTGACGGAGTATCTTCGCGCACAGAGAGTTCTGCAGTTGCAGGCTTGGGCTTACTATCTACAATCGCCTCAATAGTATCGACAGCCTCGACTATTGTCGGTGCTTCGGTTAATACGTCGGTCATGACTGCATTATCCTTTGTGCGTGTTGCAAAAAGGTATAATGCGACGATGGATACACCAGCCAGAGCGATGATTGCGTAGCGGAGAGACCCCGGCCTCTGCTGATAGAGTAATAGGGCATCATCGGCCGATTGCGGACGGTCTTCAACCCTGGCTTTCAGCAAGGCCTTCGTCAGTCGATGTGCTGCCTTTGTCAGGCGGCAGCCTTTCTTCATCGCCAACCATTCCAGCACTTTGCCCAAGGCATAGAGATCGGTTTGAGGCGCAGGCTGAAATCTTTCGGACGAATGTAGCTGCTCGGGAGCAGCAAAATCGCGGTTCAGGCCCGCAGTATCGGCAAATGTGTCGCTGTAGCAGCATCCAAGGTCGATCAGTTTTACCTCCTGACCAATGCGTGTAATCAGGATATTGTCTGGCTTCAGGTCGAGGTGGACAACCTGATGTGAATGCAGAAAACCTAACACCGACAGTATCTGGGTGATAAATTTCTGTTCGTTGTCCTGATTGTCGAAATACCCGCGATTCTCCGCAAGGAACTCTCCCAATGTCTTGCCATCTACATACTCCTGCAGCAAGAAGGGACCTTTGTCGTCTTCGCCCCATCCCATGTAGCGTACAAGGTTGGGATGTTCGAGCAGATACCCCGTCTCGAACTCCTTGCGTAGTGCCTGCTGGTATTGAGGTGTGTCGGCGTGATGGGGTAGGAGGCGCTTCATCAGCAGTAGCTTCCCATACTGGCGAACACGGCACACCTCGCACATCGAGCCTCGTTGCACAGGGAAATCCAGCACTTCGATATCAGGACGAGCCGCTGTCTGTGCACCATCGGAAAGGAACTCAGAACTCTCCATACCTTTTAAATAATAATATCCGTTATTCCGCCAATCTTGCCAGCCACGAACGTGCCCAGTTCCTGCCCGTCGCGTATCACTTGGTCGGCAATCATGGCCATGCCTTTTACCAGCACCCTGACACAGACATCGTCGCCGGCCAGCAACTTACTGTTCTGGCTATTAATCACCTTCAGCCATCGTCCGCCGGTATAAATTGCTTCGATGGTGCGCTTGGGGTCGTAGGTCAGGACCAGTTTCTGATCGACCGAAAGATTCTTCATCACATCCAGCTCGTCCATTTCGAACCCCGAATTCTCCTGCAGCACGACGAGCGATTCCAGCGCGTACCAATGGGTAAAGCCCAGGTAATGTGCCACGATGTCGAGCGTGTAGTCACGAGGCTCAGAATCGGAAGCCAGAAAACCCATCAGTCGTTTCACGGTGTTGCGGCTGATGTTCTGTCGCGTTTCTTGGCTTATTGTCAGGGCGAGGTTGTCGCAGTCGGCAGGATAGACGATCGGCTTGCCATACCGTTGCTCGACCATCTGTATGATCTGTTGTGGTAGCTTGTACATAATGTTTTCGGTGAATCTTACGGTGCAAAAATACGGCTTTATTTTCAAATTAGCAAATTTTCAGCGCCTAAACCTTCATTTTTCTTATTTGGACAATTTGGACAGATGTTTTTTGGGCGAAAAGCCTTACTTTTGCAGCAAAAAATAAAAAAACGTACACAAAAACGAAAAAATACAGCCACATCCGAACCGTCGTATTGAAAAATCGCGTATATTTGCAGCGTTGTTCAACGACAACAAGATTGTTACACAAAATCGGCCATGGACACATTGCTTAATGTGAATCTTAGCCATGGAGACATGAGTTCTCCTCTTTGCGATGGAGCGACATCCGTTGCTCTCCCCAAATCTGCAACAGATGGGGTGTCCACCAATTGTGTCCAGACTGTAAGCGATTCTGGCGATGAAGGAATTCAAAGCGATTCTCATTGGTATGCAATGCGCACCACATACGGCAGAGAGAAGAAAGCTTACGAGTATATAATAGAAAAAGGAACGGAAGCGTTCCTCCCAACATCAATTGTAGAAAAGAAAGACAAAGATGGGAAGATGATTCGCCAAACGGTGAGTCGTCTTCCCAATATCTTCTTTATACATACCACTGAGGAGGTTGCCAAGTCGTATGCCTACGATAAGAAAGATCTCCACTATCTTCGCTTCTATTACAATCGGCATCATGATGGGACGAAGGAACCGCTCATAATTCCGGATTATCAAATTGAGAATCTTCGTATCCTGTGTCAATCGCAAGAAGAAGACATCCTCATCGTACCGCCACACATACACAATTTTGAAGTTGGACAACGAGTCCGGGTGATAAATGGTTCTTTCGCAGGTCTTGAAGGCATTGTAGCTCGGTGGCATGGCCAGCAACGTGTGGGAATCACCATTAGTGGATTGTGCACGATTGCCACGGCTTATGTGCCTAGTGCGTATTTAGAAATAACCCGTGAATGAAAGTTATTTGACATATCATTATGAGTAAAATTTGTTCTAATCCCAATTGCTCTGCTTCAGAAAAAGAGTACGACGACACTGTATCCTATTGCCTATTATGTGGCTCAACATTAATTCAAAAAAAAGCCACTGCATTGAATTTGGGTGATGGCAACGCTATTAGTGGAGGAGTGAATATCAATCAATCTAAAAATATCACCTCACACAATATGCATTATCATTCTACCACAGTTCATGAACGTGTAAAGAGTGATTCCGAACTCAAACTTGAAGCTGCAAACCAGGTGAGAGCCAAGGCAAATGAAATAATGGCCCAATATGGGCATATAGATTCTTCTGCCATAGCTCATTTAAGATCGATGGGTATTGAGCGAGGTATTGATAATGAGACATTCAGAAGCATTATTAAAGAAGTTCGTGCAAATCACGACACTTCGGCACTTGGACTAAGTCTTGCAAATGAGCGATACCGGCTTCTAGCTGAACAAGCAGTACAATCGAATGATATTGAGAGTTTGTCCAGATTTGCACTTCGACTGGAAGCAATGGCAGAAATAACACAGGACGAAAGCGTCCTGTATTTGCATTATCTTTGTCTTTCCATATTTAATCCATCAAAGTGCATTGAACTTTATGAAAATCAGATTGATGAAAACTATTGGAGAAGTTTTTGGACAATTATTTCATATATTCGAAATGGAAGATTTCGAGAAGCGGAACGAATATTGACGTATTTTGATCCAACACGATATAATAAATCGGATGAAGACAGAAACATGCTTGAAGCATTACTCCTCTTGATACAAGGTGATAAGGAAGGAGCAAAAGACTTTCTGGATTTACTAATAGACGAAGTATCACCTTATTCAAAGCCTATTCTGTGTGCTATAGAAAGCGTGTTGTACCAAAAAGAATCTGGAGAAGCTCATGTGCAGTTCTATATCGACCATGTGATTGTAAAACCTAATATAGAAGGAGAAACGATTGACAAAATAAATGAAGATAGCTCAACAGCGAAGACTATTGACAAATTACCAGAGGATGTACAACCCTCAGATACAAAGCTTACCATTGATTTAGAAGGACTTTATAATAGTTCATTATTGTCGGTTGGCAAAGATCGTTTCGGCTTATTATTGAAGGCTGCAGAATTGGGGCATGCACAAGCTCAATTCGAGGTAGCATGCGCAATAGCAGAAGGAAATGAAGAATATGGTTGTACCAAGAACATTTTCGAAGCAACCAAATGGTTAGAGAAAGCAGCCTCTCAAAAACATAGTCTTGCGCATCTTGCTTTAGCGGCATTGTTTCTTCACATTGAAATCGAGGAAAATATGGAACAATTAATTGCAAGAGATTATTTGAAGGGAGAGACAGAATTACTCGCTTCTGCAAACGAAGGCAATGAGATGGCGATGCTTTATCTGTCAAAATTATATCTTCAAGAGTTTTGTGACAGTGACCCAATAAAGCCAGAGGAAGCATTCAAATGGGCAATGAAGTGTGCAACTATTTATCAAAATGATGAGGCCGAAAGAATGCTTGGATGGATGTACGTTTACGGAAGAGGCACAAAACAGGATCTAAAGCAAGCTCTTGTTTGGTATAGCAGAGCCGCAGAAAAGGGGGATGCTGTATCTATGAATAGCTTAGGTGTTATCTATCGTTCTTCAAAAGAAGTTGGTGTTGACTATGTCAAAGCTTTTGAATGGTTCAAGAAGGCTGCCGAAGCAGGGGATGATGATGGAATGTACAACCTTGCCGTTTCGTATAATAATGGCGTTGGATGCGAGAAAGATATGTCGTTGGCTGAAAAATGGTTAGCGAAAGCCGCAGAAAATGGTAATGAGCACGCACAAAAAATAATAGATGAAAGGAATGCCAATAAAAACGAAGTGAAAGTTGAAAGTGAGGACGATGAAGAATCAACTTATTGCTTATATTTATTGTCTGCCGGTCCCACTCCCCAAAAAACCATCAAAAGTATAGTAGAAAATTTAGAGATTGATAAGAAAGAGGCTAAAGAAGAATTGAATAAAATCCCATTCGAACTAATGCAAGATGAAGAATCGTTAAAAGTCCATTTGGCGTTCTCTTCTTTTATACATAGTGGTGCAATAGTTGAAATAAAAGAGTCTTTTGAAGATTGGAGTAAAATATTTTGGGAAAAGCTTGAACGTATAATAGCTATCGAAGAATATGAAAAGGCTGTAATTTATTATAAAGCTTTGCGAGAGGTATCAGAGTGGGAAGACTGTGATGAAGACTATTTGGGACAAGCTATAACCCTGATGAACACTACGGTCGAAAAGGCAATAGACCACTGTAAAAAGAAAGAATTAAGCAAAGCTATAAAAATACTTCGTCCTTTTGCAAATACAGAGTCCCAGTTGTCAAAGTTTTGGTTAGCTTTCATTTTGATAGATGGTCCCAATGTCGGAAATAAAAACAAGTTTGTAAATCTAAAGGAAGGATTCTCTTTATATAAAGAACTGGCCGATAGTGGACACCAAAGTGCCATGGCGAATGTGGGATGGTGTTATGAGAACGGAAAGGGTACTCAAGCAGATGTAAACAAAGCTTTAAAATGGTATCAAAAAGCTCTTGACAATGGGTATCAAATGGATGAGTGGATTAAAAACAGGATTGACAAATGCCATGAGTCGTTAAATCCATACGGTGAAATAACAAGAGCATGGGTGACCAATGAAGGACAATTTTCAATAGCGATTCATGCCAATCTAAACATTAATAATCTTGAAAACAAGAATTGCACATTGAAGACCACCTTCTATGTAGATGACTCTTCCTCTCAATCCCTTATGAAAGGGTATTGTTCTCCTATTATTGTCGAAAAATACAATCAGCTTAACTGTCCTTATAAACAAACATTATGTTCGGATGTGTCATGCTTATTAGAAGTAAAAGATTGCCATTCTTTCATTAAAGAGGGCCAAAGAATAAATCTCTACTGTATTTTTGAACTATATTATGACAATAAATGTTTGAATCGCTCAAAATTGTCATTTGCAATTAGCTACCAAAAAAATTGGTTCCACGGAGATACAATTATTTGCACCTCTACAGATAACGTTGAAAAATTATAATAATCAAATAGCAAATATAATCTTATGAATTGTCCTAACTGTGGATTCGACAGAATCCTTCCCATGTACAAGGTTTGTCCTAAGTGCAAACAGCCATTGAATGCTTCTGCTTCAACGGAAGCCCCAAAGAGTGCAGAACCTCAGCCAGAACCAAACACAAAATTGTTTACTGGTATCTTTTGGTCATACCCTAAGGCAATGAAAGACCCAGTTGCCTTCAAGGAATATGCTAGCAAGAATCCTAACGATAGCGCACGACTGCTCATCAAATGGAAGGGACAGGGACTAGACGTAAGTGAATTGGTAGATTCCCATCCCATGAATACCACGACTTCAACAACTAGTATCCAATCCAATCAGTCGACCGTTGAGACAGCACGAGAAACAGAAAACAGTACAGATCCTGCTTCCCATACTTCCAGAAATGACATTGGATCCACCACAACAAGAAATAGATCCAATAGCTATATAACATGGACTATTGCACAGGGACAGTTCGCACGAAATGTCTCAGCGCAAGAAGTGACGAATATGTCAGATGCAGATGGTGTGTACGTTCAAGAAGGAGTAACAGCAATCATCTTTGTTGACGGTGTGATTGTCTCTGAGCTTGAGGGAGGTGGCTTATACAAATTTGCCTCTAGTCAGGTGTACTCAGAAGCAGCCTTGCAATATGCCGAAGATGAAGAGGACAAGCGAGCACACGAAGGCATTATCAGAAAAATCGGACGTGCAGGTCGTAGTTTGCTTAATTTGGTGTTTGGCAAGAGCGACAAAGCGCGTCACGAAGATAACAAAAAGCGTCGTGAATCCATCAAAGAGATAGCAAAGAAGATTTCTGGAAATTCCGTGATCTCGGTTGTACTGAAGCGCGACGGAGTGGTTAGTCCTATCGTTATGGGTATTCGTCCTATTCCAACTAATGATGGAGGAATGCGAATGGAGTTTACTCCTTACGAGGTTCACACGAAAACTCTAACCATAAATGTAGCAGTTGAATTTGAAGCACGTATTGTTGACTTCCGAGAGTTCCGTACAACCTATTTGATGGACAAGAACTCGTATTCGTCAAATGATCTTTGCTTGTCGCTTAACAATATGATGCGAACAAGCATACAGCGAATACTACAGAATTACGAAGCAGATGGAAATCTTCTACCTGCTGAGTTGATGGCATCAATCAGCTATGAATTGATGAATTTAAGCCGTGAGTATCTGCATGGAGTCGCCATTACTAATGTATTTGATATTACTACAAGTAATGAGAATTTTGACCGCTTCCGAATGCTGGCAGAAAGGTTTTTCTGTGCAGAGAAAGAGATTGAAGCTGTTACCAGAACCAACGAGTTCAAGAATCGACTACAAACTGTAGAGAACCAGCAAAGAATTGACGAGGCAAAGATCGAGCTGGATTTACGCAAGGAGCTTGATCGGATAAATAATGACCAGCTTATCCATGAAGATGAGATGGAGTCATTTGTTCAGCTCCTTCAGAGTCAGAAGCGCATTCGTGAAGCACGTACGGAGAACGAGGAATTAGCCGAACTGCTTAAGCTCAAGGGGAATCGCTTAGTCAGCGAGGATGAGTTAGACGCACTGGAGAGCAGTATTCGTGACAAGAAATTCGATCGCGACCAGGTATCAGCCACATTCCAATTGAATTCTGCCCATCGAACGGAGATGACTCGTGTCAAACTTGAGTCAGAACTTCAGAAGAACCAACTTCTTGCCGAGGCAGAACTCAATGATATTCGTTTTGAAGAATTAAGAAAGAATCAAGCTCGCCAATTCCAACTTGATGATGCCGAGCAGGAGCATGACTTGGCCGCAACACGTCGTCAGGATGATTATTCAGATTCTCGTCGTGAGAAAGATTTCGATTTTGAACAGCGTCAAAAGGATGCTGAATACAATCGAGCACTACGCGAAGAAAAAGACAAACTCAACATAGAGAACCAACGTGCTGATACCGAGATGGAGCGCAAGCTTAAAATGCAACAAGCCGCACTCC
The DNA here is from genome assembly GCA_045640225.1 of Bacteroidales bacterium. Classification (GTDB taxonomy): domain Bacteria; phylum Bacteroidota; class Bacteroidia; order Bacteroidales; family UBA3663; genus Liminaster. The sequence goes on from JAZUEP010000097.1 coordinate 55,697, forward strand.
AAGCAACACTCGCTATGGACGCTCAAAAACAGCAGCATGAGCAGGAAATGGCAGAGAAGAAACATAAGGAAGAGATGGCACGAATCGCCGCACAGCAGAATATGTCGGCTGAGCAGTTGATGGCTTCTGGAATGGCGGGCATGGATGCAAGTGCTCAAAAAGCATTTGCAGAGTCATTCAGTGCTAACAAGAATGCTGATATGTATGAGCGTTTGTTGAAGATGCAGGCTGAAGGTAATGCTTCAAGCCAGGCTCAGCAAACAGACTGGATGAAACAAATGATGGCAATGATGCAAGGCGCAATGCAGATGAATGCTAATATGGCAACAAACATGGCTACAGGCCAGGCGGCTCAGCAGCAGGCCAATCTTGATGCTATCCAAAATATTGCAGGTGCTCGCATGTCACAGACAGAAGCGATGAAAGAAGAGTATCGCAAGCAGATGGAACATGAGCAGAAGCGAACAGATGCAGCACAAGACAAGGCACTCAATTATACAACCAAGGTTACGCAAGAGGAAATCAAAGCTACTGCAAAAGCGGGAGAGTCAGCTCTTAGTAACGAAGAACAGATGTATTTCTATCCCGTGTTCAGTTCTAAGTACACACTAAAAGAGATAGGTAATTTTATTCTTGACGAAGTGATTGACGCAGAAACTGAGTTGGAAAAAAATGGTGTGACACTGTCTGTTGCTGAAATGGAAGAATTCTTCCCCTTCCTTAATGCTTTAGCTAAGAAGAAAGGCTTAATTTAATTTTTAAGTTATGGCTTGGATTCCTTGTCAATGCTGTCATCAGCAATACACAGAAGATTGGACATGGTATGTCTGTGACGAATGTGGCTTTCGCATTTGCATGAACTGCTTCGATAAACACTCAGGTCCTTATGGAAACGGAGGCTTCAAATGCAGTCAATGCATGATGGGACATCTGAATATTCAACATGGTGTCCGGGCATCGATTGAAAAACCTCAACCCTTGAGCAAATTGGATGAGTATCTGCTTCGTGCCAGAGGTGGAAAAACGCCTGTCGCTCAGAAGCCATCCGGTTCGAAGGAAGCCGTCCAACAACAACAAGAGGAGAACTATCGAGGCAATAGAAATATGAAGAATCCTGCTGGTATCATTTTTACCAATACGTCGATTATTGCCCGAAAGTACAAGTATACAAGTTCCACAGAAGTCCGGAATCTCATTTTCGATTTCATGAGAAAAACTGAGAATGAGATGGACTTCACCTGGGATTTGGTCGATCTTGGTTCTGACGAAATGGCAGGGGCAGTTAGCGAAGATTCTTCTTGGATGGATTATGCACAATTGCTCTCCGACTATGCAGAGGGTGTCGGCATAACAAAGTCTGCAAATACTCCTTTATTTATAATCGGTGGAAGTGAGGTTATTCCAATGCCCGAATTTTATGCCAGCGTAGGCCATGATGTCAAGACCATTGAAGACTCAGACTTGCTATATTGTTTCCCTATAGATTATGCCTGGAAACGAGTATCCATAAACGATGCGATATTCAATGTCGCACGTCTCCCCTTGGACTATGTAGAGTGTGGATCTCTCGCCTCAACAATTCAAGAAGATTTGGGCCGTTATTTCGATCGTGCAGTCAATACAATGGCAAATGGCATTCCTTTGAATTATGCAATGATGACAGCCAATGCCGGTAAGAATGACAATAATGATTGGACATGGACATCAGCCGATGTAATGGCAAAGCTCCCTCAGCAGCAACTCACGAATGAAGGAATACTTACTCGCGACAATATGTTCCTTTGCCCATCCCTTGATGTACTGGGTGAAGAGTATGACAGCAACGCTGATGTGAACCAATATAAGAAGTGTCTTGCTAAGACAGATATGCTTTTCATCAATCTGCATGGCTCCCCCGACATAGAATATTCTGGTTATCTGGGAATGGAAGATAATACAGCCTATTGGGGTATGACGATTGAATTAATGAAGCAACTTAATGTGCCTATCGTTAACGCATTCCCATGCTATGGCGCTCGTTATGGTCTTTACTATTTTGATAATAATGACGGCAGTATGCCCGAATACCAGGTTTATGACCGTGAAGATTCGATGCTACTGACATCTTTTTATGAAGGCAACGTCTTGCTGTTCGCCGGTTCATGCACAAGCAGTATGTGCAGCAATGTTATTGGTAACGGAACGGTTGTAGATCATCTTTACGAAAGTAGCTCTGCAGTAGACCTGCTGATGCCCGCAGGCTATGCCGAAGCTATGCTGAAACTGTATGCTTGCTATCTGTACAAGGGTGAGCCTGCGGGATATGCGATGCTTCATGCCAAGATAGATTATCTTAATTTTCGTGCAAAATACGAAAACAAAGATCTGGTATTTTTGACAATCAACCAGTTCAATCTGTTTGGTTGCCCTATACTATATGCTACGGCGCAAGACGCTACCCATCAGCTAAGAGAATCGTTTAAGTCTGTCCGTATTCCTGCAAAAGATTTGCCTGACGTCGATTACCATACCGAATACGATCGCTTTGAGCAAGGAATTGATGCTGTACTTAATCGTGCCCGTACGCTTGTCAATAACAACCTTAAAGCTCTCGACGAAAAAATTCGTACTGAATTATACGGATCGCTTGGTCTTGCAGAAGATAATCTCACGCGTATTGAGCGTGTAGAATATAATGGTCAACAATCATACAATCTCACCTATGCCAAAAAGAACAAGTTTTATCCTGAGTTCTATATTGTGCAAACGGATGAGAATGGAGAGATAAAAGAAGTATTAAAATCAAGATAAAAAAGAACATGATAAACCAAGAATTTCAAGAACTAAAAAGACAATGGTCTTTACGCAATGCCGAAATTGAAAATAGTATTATTGAAGAAATGCGTAGTAATTTGTTAGGTCGCAATGGCGGAAATTCTAAGTATGTAACTGGTTTTGTCAATTCTGGCATCTCACATAATATAAATACGTGTGATGTTGCATCATTATTTGCAATAGATGCGGATATGAATCCTCAAGGCATGTAATATGTGTATACCTAAGAGATTAAATGCCGTATCTGATTCTTTTGTGATTCAGTTTTTTTCAAATTTTCACGAGAGATTTGAGGATTTATCGATCGAATGGGATAGCTACAAAATATGCGTCTTTATGGACAAGACAGATGAAGGTCCAATGACAAGCAATTACAGCTGTAAGATTGTTTTCTACTATCCTGCATCTGTAGAGCAATTAAATTTATCTACAGATGAGCTGATTGCACTGTTTGCTCATGAAATAGGTCATTTTGTCGATTCTACCGGTGTCGATAAATATGGAAATGTTATGCCTTCTGTAGAAAGAGAATATAATGCAGACAACTTCGCTCTAAATTTGGGATTGGGCAGAGAACTGCTATCAGGATTACAAAAAATAAAGGCTCAATTTCAGATACAGCCAGAAGATAGACTAAATAAAATAGAGCAACAAATGTAGATTATTATAATAATTCTCATCTTAGCAAAACAATATAACATATAGATACTCAACATAATGCCAAAAAATTGTCCAAAATGTAATAAAGAATGGCCTGACGAATTTATGGCTTGTCCTTTAGATGGAACTCCGCTGGTTGCAAAACCACAGCAACCAGCGGGATTCAGTTTGAACCTCGGTGATGCAAATGCCATCTCTGGAGGAGTCAATATGTCAGACAATCATTCGGTAAGTAACAATTCTGTTAGTAATATTGACTCTCACAATGTGATTACAAATAATATCACACAAGTTGAAAGAGAAAAGACTCCAGAAGAACTCAAGCATGAACGTGAACTTGCGTTCCGAGAATCATGTATTGAGACAATCAGTAATGGCATTTTGACTTCAGAAGGTAAACGGAAGTTAGAAGATCTTCAGTATCGTCTTGGTATTGATGAGACAACTGCTGCCCGAATTATTTCTGAAGTTTCAAAACGATCAGAAAGAAAGTCATCAACATTGTCTCCAGTACACCAAATAACATATAACAATATTAAGACTGCCATTTTAGCAAATCGTCTTGATATTGTAAATCGTTTGTTGATGCAGTTGAAGGCGATGGTTCAACGCTATTCTGCTGAGGAAATTCAATATACTTACTATATGTTGCAGTCAATTTTGCATCCTGAGGTTTGTATATCTGAATTTGAAAGCCATCATGAAGATAAGTATTGGCAGTCATTCTGGTCATCCATTGCTTATCGTCGAAAAGGTAATATTGAGAAATCAGAGCTGCTTGTAGCCGATGTAGGTGACAAATGGATTGATACCATTCCACAGGATAATGTCTGGATCTTAGCGTCTGTCAATGCTATGATTGATAATGACATTGAATCAGCTAAGTCTCTTTATGACAATATTACAGGCGAACATTCCCCCCTTTTGTCAAATCTTGCTACTAGTCTTTATACTTTGCTTTATAGCGACATGCTAGAGGCTGAGGATTTGAAGCAGATGCAAAAAGATAGCCAGTTTTATACAAATAATTTGTTTGCAGGTTTCAAGGAGCAAGAAAACGAGCGAGCACGCCAGCAGGAAGAAATGCGACTTCAGAAGGAAGCAGAAGCAAAACACAAAGCTGCTGAGGAAGAAAAACAAAGACAGGAATCTGAAAAGCGCCGCTTAGCAGAAGAAAAGCGTCTTGAAGAAGAGGCTCGTATGAAGGAAGAGAATGCCCAAAAGGCAGCAGCAGAACAAACTAAGAAGGTTCCTTCTGTCACTGAATCAAAAAAGAAGCAAGAAGATGTACTTTCAAATCCGTCTTTGTTGTTTAGCTTGAAGGATAAAACTGCCACAGAACAGATGTCTGTTTATAAGTTTTTGTTGGAGCAGGCATCAAAAGGCAATGGCAAGGCTGGCTCTTATCTGGCATATTTCTACATAAGAGGTTTATTCGTAGACCAAGATCTTAGAGAGGCTGAAAAGCGTATCATGGGAGGCAATTACCAATCGGACACAGTTCTGATGATGTTGTTAGTTGAGCTTTATACAGCAAAGAAAATGCCAGCTTTAGCAGAGATTTGGAAACGCAAATTGTCCAACATTAAAAGGCGCATCTGCAAAACCCTGTGTTTAGCCCCAAATGGTAAAGAGCCGATATAGAAAGAATTTGACATCGACTACACCATGAAGTTGAGCTCGGAAAGCTTTGATTTTGGAGTTGAGTGATTCTGCCGAAGCATTAGTCTCA